>DXLS01000060.1:0-137055 GCA_019414605.1 Collinsella sp. | reverse complement strand
CATCCGCACCTCCACCGAGCGCCCCGAGGCGCTTGACAAGGCCTGCTTCACGCTGGCAGGCATCAGCGAGCGCGGCCTGCTGCAGGCCGTCCACACCGCCGTCGAGCTCGACGCGGAGGGGTCGCTGCCCGAGGCGCCCGTGCCCGACTACGCCGACGAGACCGTCTCCACCAAGGTGGTCAAGATCATCCAGAGCTACACAGGCGTCGTGGACAAGATGGTGTGGAGGAAGAGCATTTAATGACTAGCTCATGCGCTGGTAAGAAAATACTTGTCGTGACGCAGCATTTTTACCCGGAGACTTTTCGAATCAGTGATATTGTCGATGGCTTTATTGAAGACGGTGCAAGCGTTGACGTCCTTTGCGGTATTCCAAATTATCCTTCAGGCGAATGGGCCGAAGGATATGGTTACTGCGGCCATCGTCACGATGATTACCACGGTGCGTCTGTCTTTCGGTCTGGTGAAATACGCCGAAAGGGAAACACTTCGGTCCGCATTTTCCTGAACTATATTAGCTGGCCGATTACTGCATCTTTCAAGGCGTTAAGGCTCAAAAACAATTACGACGTTGTATTTTGCTATAATACAAGTCCTATTTTGATGATAATTCCGGCTAGGTTTGCTGCATGGCGAAATAAATGCCCTCTTGTCACCTATGTCTTGGATATTTGGCCCGAAAATTTGTACACCGTTTTAAACGTCCAAAATAGCTTTCTGAGAGCTTTTGCCAAATCTTTTTGCGACAAGCAGTATGCTGCCTGTAATAAGCTGATTGCCTTGAGTGACTCTTTGGCCGACAACTTATTTCATAGGATTAAACCTATGAATCCGGATATTTCGATAAGTGTAATACCTCAGCACTGTGAGGAGGTTTACGAACAAAAGAGTTTTTCACAGGAGCTGAGATCGCAATTTGGAAGTCAGTGTGTTTTCCTTTTTGCCGGATCAATAACTCCCGCACAGGGTCTTGACACAGTTATTGAGGCATTCTCGTATGCAATCAAAAATAGTTCTGTTGAGATGAGGCTGCTAATTCTTGGCGATGGCATGTCCAGAGCGGAATTGCAGAAGACCGTTGCAAATAAAGGGCTGAGCGAGTTCATTTTGTTTATTGGGCGCGTTGATCCTGAAGTTGTGCCCATGTATTCAGATATTGCAACGGCAATGATTGCACCATTCGCCGACAATCCCGAACTAGAGCTTACTATTCCGGCGAAGATTTCAAGTTGTATGGCGTCTTCGAAACCAATACTTGCTGTAATGCGCGGTGAAGGGGCCAATGCGGTTCGTTCTGCTGAATGCGGGTTTGTATCCAATCCCTCAGATGTTAATGCGCTTGCTGATAATATGGTAAAAATTGCTTCAATGAATAAAGATGCTATTGAAGCTTTAGGATCTAATGGCTTCAATTATTATCGTGAGCATTTCTCGAGATTGGTTTGTTTGGATAAAATTAAGCAGGTTTTATTTTCAATATAGGTCCGATATGGATCGTTGGGGTTTTAATGGATGAAATGTTGAGAGTGCTGGTAATCATTCCTGCCTATAATGAGCAAGCCAATATCGTACAGACTGTTTCATCGGTTGTTGAAGCTGGCTATGATTATGTAGTGGTGAATGATGGCTCAACCGATAAAACTCTATCCATCTGCCGTCAACATGGATTTAATGTCCTTGACCTTCCGCAAAATTTGGGCATTGGTGGTGCTGTTCAAGCCGGTCATAAATATGCGTTCAGGCATGGTTATGACATTGATGTTCAGGTTGATGGTGACGGCCAGCATGATCCTTCTTATATTGGGAACTTAATCGAGCCGATTATTGATGGTGCCGATTTGTCTATCGGTTCCAGATTTGCCGTTCCCACGGAAGGTTTTCAGTCTACATTTTTAAGGAGAGTAGGTATCCGATGGCTTTCTGGTTGGTTGAGATTATTTACCGGAAAGACGATTAAAGATCCTACTTCTGGATTTCGCGCGTGCGGCAAAAAAGCTATAGATTTGTTCTGTAGGGACTATCCAGATGATTATCCAGAGCCCGAATCTATTGCCGCAGCATTAAAAACTGGTCTTTCGGTGGTTGAGGTTCCTGTACTTATGCGCGAGAGGCAGGGCGGAGTGTCATCAATTTCTGGCTTTTCTTCAATTTATTACATGATTAAGGTTTCGCTTGCAATTTCCATGGCCTGTTTTGTTTATAGAAAGGCGGCTCACTGATGAGTATGATAATTCGCGTGGGCGCTGTCGTAATTTTTAGTGGCCTTTTCTTTTATGTCGTTTCCTTAGTCGGTAAAGGAAAGCTACTTTTAAAGTACTCGCTACTATGGCTTTGCCTGTGTGTTGTGGCACTATTTAGCGTTTGCTTTCCGGAGTTGATTTATCGAATTTCAGATTGTATTGGGTTTATTAGCCCATCGAATTTCGCTTTTCTTGTTGCAGTAGTACTTTTATTGATGATTTCTTTATCTCTCAGTATTGCGATTAGCAGACTCGTTACGGCTTGCAAGAACTTAACCCAACGTATTGCGATTCTTGAAAATGAGAATGATGTTTTGCGAAATCAGCAGGATTAATTAAAGACGGAGTTTAGATTAACTGTATGAATAACTATTTAGCAGCGGAAGCTCGAAACCATCGTGTGTGCAGCGGCTTGTATCGCCTTTACCATGTCGGTATTTTTGCCCTGCCGTTATCTTTTGCACTGATATATCTGTCTTTGTTCGTTAATTACATTGATGCTTTCTATGGCACGGTTGGCTTTACAATTGCCAACCCGATGCTTAATGACGATATGGCTGTTCTATTTGTTGCTGGATTGACTATTATATTTGTCATTTCTGTAATCAAATTGGTAGAGTATAAAAGCGATTTTTTGTATAAATATCGATGGCTAATCGGTATGACTGTTGCGATACTTGCCGTTGCTTTTAAAATCAGCGGTTCATCGCTTGGAATGTGGAGCATTATGCTCCCTGAAAACGCTGGTACTCCGTTTTGGGGTATACCGAGGTCCCTTCGAAGCGATGAGTTCTCAGTTGGAACTCTGTTTCAACTTTCTCAATCCCATAATGGCTATGCTCCAATTTCGGAAATCCTGAGAGGAGATTTAACGGATGTCCGGATGGTTTATGGCGCTGCCTGCTGGAGCGTAATTACGTTATTTAGACCAGTGCTTTGGGGTTATTTGTTATTTGGTTTTGAATTCGGCCTAGCGTTTGCTTGGTCCGCGAAACTATGTCTAATGGTCCTTGTCTCTTTTGACTGTGCCTTTCTCATTATTAAGTCAAAGCCGCTCAGCTTGCTCTTTTCATGCTTGCTTTGTTTTTCGCCACTAATTCAATGGTGGGGCACGGGCGAGGTGATTCTTTATGGACAAGCCCTTGTCTTGTTGTTGGATAAGGCGCTCTTTACTCGAAAAAAGAATATCAGGGTTATTGCGATAGCTGCCATAGCATGGCTATGTGGTTGTTACATAATGCTCTTGTACCCTGCCTGGATGGTCCCATTTTTCTTCATTTTTGCCTTGATGGGTGTTTTTAGAACAATAGAGTATTATCAAACATTAAAATATAACGCCCAACATTCAGTTCTTGCATGGTCGCTAAGTGATACTTTTGTTTTAGTATTCTGCCTGTTGATCTCAGCGGGACTAATATTCCTTTCATTCTTCCAGTCCTCTGAAGCAATGACATCTGTTATGAATACCGTTTATCCTGGTGCGCGCTTTGAAACAGGCGGAAGCGGACTTCCCGAACTTTTTTCTTATGCAATTCCACTCTTTTATGCCTTTGATTCACCGCTGGTTTCAAATGAATGCGAAATTGCAACCATTCTTTGTTTCTTCCCTCTTGGAACGCTTGCATCTCTGCTCTGTTTTATTAAAAGGCGAGATTGGCAGTTATTTGTGCTTACGGCACTTCAATTGTTTTTTCTAGTCTTTGCATTTATTGGTTTTCCGTCATTTCTATCTCGAATGACCCTAATGTATAACGTCCCTGTTCTGCGACTATTGTTTCCTATTGGTTACCTCGAACTTCTCCTATTTTTGATTTCTGTTGAAAAGGCTAAAGAGTCCCAAGGGAATAACAGCACCATTGGTTATTTGCCGATTATCTTAATAATTGGTCTTATTCTGAGTTCAGCATTCCAGGTTTTCATCCTTCTTTCTGCTAAATATCTTGTTGCAAGGATGCTGTATCTGTTGATGCTTATATTGTTCTGTCTTTTTTCGTGCCTTTCGTTTTGCTCCTTTATTCTTGGAAAAAAATGCACTGGTTTATTCGCTGCTTTTGCGATTTGCTTCGGAGTAATTCCAGGGCTCTGTATTAATCCAATTCAAATCGGTGCGGCTCCACTAACAGATACGAATTTAGAGTCTCTCGTTAATCAGTTTGTGGAAGAGAGTGATTATTCAGATAAATGGGTTGTCGAGGGTTCTTGGACAGTTGCCAATCTTTGCGCTGCGTATGGAGCGCCTGTAATTAACTCCACCAATGCTTATCCCGATCTATCGCGTTGGAATTCTATCGATGATAATAACGAGAACGAGTACGCATACAACAGGTATGCTCATATCGTTGCTAATGTATTCGCTCCATCTACGTCATTTAATTCCACGCAGGATGATCTCTTCACAGTGAATTTGACTGAAGATGATTTAAGGCAGCTTAATGTGAAGTATGTTATGTCTAGTAGGGATTTGACAGAGTATTCATCTGTTGAATTGCAAATTACGCAATTAGGTTCAGCAAACGGGTTCTTTCTTTATAAATTAACCTATTAGGAATAAGGGGCTGTCGGTTTAACCGACAGCCCCTTATTCCTCCTTTACCTGCTCAGAATTAAAGTGTCATAAGCGTTTTTAAATTTGATAATACAAATTCCCGCTGACGATGTTGCTGTTTATATACGGATCACCCTTCACGTAATACTCTGGCCATAGGTAGTTGAGCAGTGAGTATTCCCTATGGAATCTCATTTTCTTTTCATCGCTGATTTCATAGCCTCGTGATAACGACTCGTAATGATACAGCTCGGTATCGGGTGTATATACAACTAGATAGTTGTGACTTCTCACTTTGAGGCAATAGTCAACATCATTAAAAGCAACAGCCAGTTCTTCTCTAAAGCCTCCGACTTCGTCGAAAACAGCTCTCTTAGTCATCAGGCATGCTGCGGTTACTGCGCTTAAATCTTGTGTGCGGTCGCATAGATTGAAGTAACCCCATTTTCCTCTGGGGTAGTCTTTTCCGAGGTGGCCGGCTCCAATTCCGCCGATGCCGACGCCAGCATGTTGCAGGGTATCATCGCTGTAAAAAAGTCTTGCGCCTACGATGCCAACTTCTTTTCGCGAACAAATGCCCAGCATGTTTTCAATCCAGTTTGGAGTTATAACTTCTGTATCGTTGTTTAACAAGAGAAGGTAATCGCCCTTTGCTTTGCTAGCGCCAAAGTTCATCAGTTTTGAAAAATTGAATTCTGCACCCCAATATTCGATGCGGATCGTATCGGGATAGCATTTCTCCAATTCAGAGTAGTACTCGAATGTTTCTGGGTTCTCGCTGTTGTTTTCGATAATGACGATTTCGTAGTTATCGTAGGTTGACCGTTCAATGATCGACTTAATGCACGTATCGAGAACAGAGGGATGGTCCTTTGTCGGAATAATGATTGATACAAGTGGATGACTATCTGGAACTGCGTAGGTAACTTTATATGTGAAGGGGTCGTTTCCGCGATAAACCATTGCTGAAACGTCAAGTCTGTCCAAATGGGCCTGTACGGCTTTGACGCCAGCATCCCATGCATATAGCTTTGAGTTCGGGTCACCTGCAGTTGAGTTTTCGGTAATTCTCCAGTGGTACAGAATTTTGGCCACGTGTACCACATTCCGTGCGTTTTCTATCGCTTTAAGCGTCAAGTCGTGGTCTTGAGCTCCATCGTACTGCTCGTCGCCGTACTCCAGAGAATCGAATAGTGTTTTTCTGATTGCAAGAAAATGGCAAATATAATTAACGCTTCGCAGCAAGTCGATGCTTAAATCTGGTTTAAAAAACGGATCTCCATAGCTGCCATTGGCAAACAGTTTGTCTTCGTCGCAGTAAATAAGATCAGTATTGTTTTCAGCATTAATTGCACGCGCGTATTCATAAAGCGCCGAGGGCTCTAGAGTATCGTCGTGGTCCAAGAAGCAAATAAAATCTCCTTTCGCTTCTTTTGTCCCGGCAAGAGTGTTTTTGGAAATGCCGGAATTGTTTGCCAGCTCTATCACCTTAATGCGCACGTCTTGATTCTTAGCAGTTTCGACCATATCTACAAGCGCGCTGTTATCTGGGCTTGCATTGACTAGCACGAGCTCCCAGTTTGAATAGCTCTGCTTAAGAACCGATTCCACCATTTCATTGAACAGTTTTTCGGGTGTGTTGAATAAGGGGACGACGATGCTAAACAATGGCATTTTCTTGAAGGTGACCATCGATTGTTTTTCGAGCATTGCCGAGCTTGCCTTGTGTTGATCGAGCCATTTTGAATATGCAGATGGGTCAATTGAAATAGGCTTCATTTTCGATGTGGTTAAAATGCGCAGCTTTTCAAGCTCTTCGTTATCCGCAACAGCAAAGCTGTTGAAGCTCGGATGGTTGTCGTCTTCGATTGTGAAGATTAACCTGTTTGTGCTATTAGGAATCCGAATCGAGTATTGAATTTCACGGCGTTTTTTATCTGGGGCAAACCACAGTGGAATCGTAATGTCATCGGTGATAATCGGCTCAATCTGAATGCGAGTCATTGAAATATCGAAGCACTTGATGGCTATCTTGTTGTCGTTGCGCTGAGGGAGTTTAACTGAGCAGCGAAGAATGGCCTCGTCTCCATTTTCGATAAACTCGTGAAAACGCATGCTTGCTACATCCAAGTCATGCTTATCATCATAGTTCCTAATGGAGTGGGACAATTCATTCTTAATTTTGTAGTTTAATCTTGACGCCCATTTTGCCTTGCTAAAGCAGATTTTAATGGCAGCGTAGGCATATTGCGCACTCAAATCTTTAATCTGAATATCGCAATCACCAGTTCCCAGGTCGGGAAGAACTACGACGTATTGATTATCATTTGATTCGTATGGATAGATTGAGCTCGGTATCGTTGTCCCGTCGCTCTTTGATGCAGTCACCTGAATACTTGATGCATCTACCTCTACATTTTTTAGGAGAATATACATCTTTCCGCTTCCACGGCAAATGCAATCCACGTTAATTTTCATTTCAATTTACCTTTCCGTAGCACTAAAGATACATTTACTACTTCACTCAGATTTCAAGTAGTTTCTTTCGTTGAATTAACCCAGTACAGGTAGCCTTTCGATTCTTTCCTGGTATCGAATGCGCGCTGCTGCAATTCGACGTTCATGCCATGTAGCCATAGTTGAATTGCTTTGCTCGTCTAGCAGATGAATGTTTTCATATCCAATTGGATGCTCATACGCTTTAGGGTCCGCTATATACATTTGCACCGCTTCGAGATTTTTGCTGCACCTTTTTCGTAAATCGGGGTTTCCGTTTAAAAGAGAGCCAATAGAAAAATGAGGATGCGCAACTCGATGCTCATTAATGCCAATTGCAATGAAATGTTCCAAAGCTCCTAGAGGGTCGTTCTTATATCTATCGAAGAGATCTTCGTAATGATTTACATAAAAGGAATAATTAAATACTGATGAATAGTCCACCCCGTTAAATATGGCATTAGCGGAGGAATCACATGTAAGCTGGGGTCTTGTCCGAGGCCACGTGCATCGATCGATTGTGAGAGCATCTTTATTTGCTGGGTTAAAGATGCGGCATTCATAGCATTTTAAGTCATGCTTTCTAAGGAAAACGTTGAGCAGTCGTTCTGAGATAAAGCCAGGCATCCTTTGTTGATAGCTATCGCGACCACTTATATAGTCAATCCGCTTATCAAGTTGTTTTTCAATTTTGAAAAGCCACTTACAATATCTGTCCATCAGTTCCTTTTTGCAAATAATCATATTGCAGGGTGAAAAAGAGTGCCCCTCGCAAATTGCTTCATCAAAAGCGTCCAAGTAGTCAGGGCGTTTCGTCCTGATAATTTCCCTTGCATGTAGCAGATCTGTCGAAGAATGGATCGTTCTATACTGCTCGGCAACAGTGATTAAGTTGCACCCGATTGAGCTTGTGCAGGGTTCTTTGGCTGCAACAATACAGTCATAATTAGCAAGAATATTCTCAATTTCATAGTCTCTGAGCATCTGCTTCGAGTTGCTGGGCGACTCAAACGCCCTTCGATAATGCGTGAGCCCAACTATTGACTCAGGAGAATTCTTCCATATCCAATAGAGGCCGGTAAGCTCGCAGTAGTGTTTGTTTTTCTGGGAAATATTGTCGCCTTGATCGTCGTACTGCCATCCAGCTCGACGGTTTTCTTCTGGAATGAAGCTTGCCCCGACGAAGAGCGGCTGGTAAGGCACCTCTGCATCAATGTTAAAGTGCTTATGCGCTGCGATATAAATCTTCACGTTATGGTCGCTCTTTCCGTACCGAGGCAATTAGATGCCCTGTTCAATGGGTACCGCTCATATATTTTTAATTAATATGACCGATAGAGCTTATTATATAAGTCGTAACTAAATGAGTTAAATGACACGGAGGACTACATGAAAGGCATTATCCTCGCCGGCGGGTCCGGCACCCGCCTGTACCCGCTCACGCTCGTGACCTCCAAGCAGCTGCTGCCGGTCTACGACAAGCCCATGATCTACTACCCGCTGTCCACCCTCATGCTGGCGGGCATCCGGGACATCCTGGTCATCTCCACCCCGACCGACCTGCCCAACTTCGAGCGCCTGCTCGGGGACGGCTCGCGCTACGGCGTGAACCTGTCCTACGCCGAGCAGCCGAGCCCCGACGGCCTGGCGCAGGCCTTCACCATCGGCGAGGAGTTCATCGCCGGCGAGCCGTGCGCCCTGGTGCTGGGCGACAACATCTTCTACGGCAACGGCCTTTCCCGCCACCTGACGCGCGCCGTCCAGAACGCCGAGTCGGGCCGCGCCACGGTCTTCGGCTACCACGTGGACGACCCCGAGCGCTTCGGCGTCGTGGAGTTCGACGCGCTGGGGAGGGCCGTGTCCATCGAGGAGAAGCCCGCCGAGCCCAAGAGCTCCTACGCCGTCACCGGCCTGTACTTCTACCCGGGCGACGTCGCCGCCAAGGCGCACGAGGTGAGGCCCTCGGCCCGCGGCGAGCTGGAGATCACCGACCTCAACCGGATGTACCTGGAGGAGGGGACGCTGTCCGTCGTCACCCTGGGCCGCGGCTACGCGTGGCTGGACACCGGCACCATGGAGAGCCTGCACGAGGCCGCGGAGTTCGTCCGCGCCGTGGAGCACTCCCAGGACCTGCCGGTCTCGGTCCCCGAGGAGATCGCCTGGGAGAACGGCTGGATCACGACCGCCGAGCTGGAGGAGGCTGCTAAGGCCTACGGCAAGTCGGTCTACGGGCAGCATCTGAAGAAGGTCGCCGCCGGCGAGATCGTCAACAGCCCGCGCGAGTACTAGCGCCAGCTTGTTTTCTTTTAGGGGTCACCGTTTATCTGGTGGCCCCTTTCGTTATGATTACGTGGACCATAAAGACAATATGATTGGGAGTGGATGTGTTAAGCGTCTACTTTGGCGATATGCCAGAAGCGATTTACAACACAGCGACATATTTCAAAAACTCTTACCGGTCTTCTTGGATTACGGATCCCTATGCAGTTTCGATAATTAAAGATGTCGATCGATCGGATGTTGTCTCCGAAAACGTCATCGAAAGCCCTGTGCTTGGATCCATCTCCCCACTCCAGCTTTCTGGTGGCGTGAAAACGCTGCTGCTTATGAGATTTGATCATAAGCATATTTTTAACGCCTCTACCTGTGGTGACAACTGTGCCAAGTGGATTCTCGACATGGCAAAAGACCGCAAGCTCGTTGTGAATCTCTATCATGTGATGGACTTTGGTCGCGAGGATTTTAAAATTAAAGTCGTGAATAGCGGCCGAATCGTTCACAACATGGCTGAATTGATTCACGAGTCGATTCCGTATCTGTAGGTGCTGCTTATGAACGGTTCGCATCTCGTTAAGATTTCCCGCCGCAGGGGAACCAAGTACACATTTACCATCAAGCGGAACATCACTATTGTGCGCGGCGATAGCGGCACGGGTAAGACGACACTGTTTGACATGGTCGCAGACTACATGCGAACGGGCGAGCAGTCGGGTGTTTCCTTGCAATGCGATTGTCCCTGTGTTGCCCTGACCGATTATGATTGGCGAAACCAGCTTTCGTCCGTTCATGACTCGATTGTATTTGTCGATGAGGGCTTAAAAGAGATCCATTCTGATGAGTTTGCCCATCATGTGCTGTATTCCTCGAATTATTTCGTGCTGATCTCAAGGGCTGATTTCCCCAATCTTCCGTATAGCGTGGATGAGATTTACAAGATTAAGACGAGTGGAAAATTCCATTCTTTCGTCCCTGTTTATCAAGATCGCGGGAATCATCGTTATGCTATTTCCCGGTCGGCGCCAAAACAGGACTTTTCTATCCTTCTATGCGAGGACAGTAAGTCTGGTTTCCAGTTCTTTGAACGGCATTTCGCTGACAGTGAGCTTACCTGTGCTTCGGCCATGACGAACAGCGCGATTTTGGGCTGGTTGGATCAGCATTTCGACGATCGCGTGTTTGTTGTTGCGGACGGAGCGGCATTTGGGTGCTATGCGGACCGCGTCCTTAAGCTGCAAGACATTCACCGCGATAATGTTACGGTTTGTCTTCCCGAGTCGTTCGAATGGCTTCTGCTGAGCTCCGGCGTAATTTCAGGGCTAGATGTTAAGACGGTTTTGGAAACCCCAGAAGCCTTTGTAAACAGTGAGAAGTTTAAAAGCTGGGAGGATTTCTTCTATAAGTACTTACGTGAAATAACTGGGGATTCGGTTTTTCACTACGACAAAGACTGCATTCCGGAGGCGTTTTGTACGGGAGGTAATTCTGCGAAGGTTATGGCTCTTATCGCATGCCGAAATGTCCGATAGTTTTGTTGAATAGTGTCGCGTCGTCACTTCCTGCGGCATACTAAAGAAGCTGTACATGCTTCAGATTGGATTTTCATGTCTGAGATTTTCGAACCCAAGAACATCATCGTCACGGGCGGCTGCGGCTTCATCGGCAGCAACTTCGTGCACTACGTCGTGAACAACCACCCGGGCGTCCACGTCACCGTCCTGGACAAGCTGACCTACGCCGGCAACCCCGAGAACATCGCCGGGCTACCCTCCGACCGCGTGGAGCTCGTCGTGGGCGACATCTGCGACGCAGATCTGCTGGACCGCATCGTCCCGGGCCACGACGCCATCGTGCACTACGCCGCCGAGAGCCACAACGACAACTCCATCGCCGACCCGGAGCCGTTCCTGCGCACCAACGTCGAGGGCACCTTCCGACTGCTGGAGGCCGTGAGGAAGCACGGCATCCGCTACCACCACGTCTCCACCGACGAGGTCTACGGCGACCTTGCGCTCGACGACCCCGCCAAGTTCACCGAGGAGACTCCGTACCACCCGTCCTCGCCGTACTCGAGCACCAAGGCCAGCTCCGACATGCTCGTGCGCGCCTGGACCCGCACCTACGGCCTGCGCACCACGATCTCGAACTGCTCCAACAACTACGGCCCCTACCAGCACGTGGAGAAGTTCATCCCCAGGCAGATCACCAACATCGTCGACGGCGTCCGCCCCAAGCTCTACGGCCGCGGCGAGAACGTCCGCGACTGGATCCACACCGAGGACCACTCCTCGGCCGTCTGGGACATCCTGACCAAGGGCCGCACGGGGGAGACCTACCTCATCGGCGCTAATGGCGAGAGGAACAACATCACCGTGCTGCGCATGATCCTGGAGGCCATGGGCCGCGACCCCGAGGACTTCGACTGGGTCGCCGACCGCCCCGGCCACGACCGCCGCTACGCCATCGACTCCACCAAGCTCCAGCGCGAGCTCGGCTGGAGGCCGGCGCACACCGACTTCGCAGAGGGGCTTAAGCAGACGATCGACTGGTACGTGGAGAACGAGTCCTGGTGGCGCCCGGCCAAGGAGGCCACCGAGGCCCGCTACCGGGCACAGGGCCAGTAGGCCGAACCCCGACGGACCGCACCGCGGGGCGCCCGCGCGGGGCCGCAGGGCATGGGGATGATCCTGCGGCCCCGCGCGGGCGCCCCCGGTTAACCAACCTCTCCGATAGGAGCTTTTCCAACATGGCAGACATCGCATTCGAGAAGGACCTGAAGGTCGCCGAGACCGGCATCGGGGGCCTGATGGTCGTCGACCTCGCCGTCCACGGCGACTCGCGCGGCTGGTTCAAGGAGAACTGGCAGCGCGCCAAGATGACCGCCCTGGGCGTCCCCGACCTCCGCGTCGTCCAGAACAACATCTCCTACAACGACAGCCGCGGCGTCACCCGCGGCATCCACGCCGAGCCCTGGGACAAGTTCATCTCCGTCGCCCGCGGCAGCGTATTCGGCGCCTGGGTGGACCTGCGCGAGGGCAGCGCCACCTACGGGAAGGTCTACACGACCGTACTGGACCCGAGCAAGGCCATCTACGTCCCGCGCGGCGTCGGCAACTCCTTCCAGGCGCTCGAGGACGGCACCGCCTACACCTACTTGGTGGACGCCCACTGGTCGCTCGAGCTGAAGAAGACCTATACCTTCGTGAACCTCGCCGACCCCGAGCTCGCCATCGAGTGGCCGATCCCGCTTTCGGAGGCGACCGTCTCCGAGGCCGACCTCAACCACCCGATGCTCAAGGACGTCGTCCCGATGGCGCCGAAGCGCACCCTCGTCACCGGCTGCAACGGCCAGCTGGGACATGCGGTGCGCAGGCTGGCCGAGGAGCGCGGGGTCGCCAAGGACTTCGACTTCTGCGACATCGACACCTTCGACATGTCCGACCCGGACGCCTATTCCGAATACGACTGGTCGCTCTACGGCACCGTGATCAACTGCGGCGCCTACACGGCGGTGGACAGGGCGGAGACCCCCGAGGGCCGCGCGACCGCCTGGAAGGCCAACGCGACGGGCCTGGCGCTTCTGGCCCGCACCTGCGCCGAGCACGGGATCACGCTCGTCCACGTGTCCAGCGACTACGTCTTCGACGGCACCGCCGAGGTGCACGACGAGGACGAGCCCTTCTCCCCGCTGTCCGTCTACGGCCAGACCAAGGCCGCCGGCGACATCGCCGTGGCCGGCTGCCCGCGCCACTACATCATGCGCAGCTCCTGGGTCATCGGCGAGGGGCACAACTTCGTCAAGACCATGAAGGCGCTGTCCGACCGCGTCGCCGACCCCGAGGACGGGCTCGAGCAGGTCACCGTGGTCGACGACCAGCTGGGCCGCCTGACCTTCACGCGCGACATGGCTGCCGCCATCTTCCACGTGCTGGGGACGCACGCCCCCTATGGCACCTACGACTGCACCGGCTCCGGCGCCGTGAAGTCCTGGGCCGACATCGCCCGCGCCGTCTTCGAGGCCGCCAACGGCAATGGGGACAGGGTCGTGCCAGTGAGCACCGCCGACTACTACGCGAGCGCCTCGGGCCCCATCGCCCCGCGCCCGGTCCACTCCGCGCTCGACCTGTCCAAGCTCGAGGCTGCCGGCTTCCACATGCCCGACTGGGAGGAAGAGCTGGTGGAGTACCTCAAGACGCTCTAGTCTCTATTTAATTTGCGAGGGCAAAAGCCGCCGCTTCTTAACGGCGGCTTTTCTTGTGTCTGGCGAATAGCCCCGCTGTAACAAGGGCAACGGCGGTCGCCAAACTCACCGCAAGCCCCGTAAATGCGCCCGGGGTCCTATAGCTCATTACGATCTTATTCGTGCCTTTCTGCACGCTCAAGCATGACAAGCCTTTATCGGCGGCGGGCGCCAGTTCTGCGGCGGCTCCGTTAATCGTTGCTGTCCAGCCCTCATCGTACGGAACACTCAACAGCAAGTTACCGTCATCCTCGGCGGTATACTCGCCTTCGATTTTGCCGTCTTCAAAAACTGTCGGAACAAACTCGTTTGCCTTAAGCTCGTCGATAATCTGCTCAAAGACTTTCAGATTGAGTGCGTAAAAGACCGGCTCATTGTCTTGGGGCATGTTGGTATAGCCCTCTGCGACTCCTATTGACACCGTATGCTGACTTGTTGAATCCGATGCGCCTGCGATCTGACGGATGTTATTGTCGAATCTCCATGCTTCGTTTTCGATCGTTTGGTGGTCGATGGTAAGGGCGACGGGCCAGTAGCTGCCGGCGGTCGTATCTTTATTGATGTAGAGATACCCGATGGAACCCGACGGCACGGTGACGTTCCACTGCCTTAAGTTCTGGCTGTCCACTGCCCGTGTGGCTTCGATCTTGGTATAGAGTTCAATCTTGCGGCCTAGGATTTTGCCATATAGATCGTTTTGCTTCTCAAAGGGGTTCTCGCCGTCTAACGTGCAGTTTTGGATGTCTTTTGATGCCACAATACCAAGACTGAGCGCGAAGGGGTTCTTGTATACCGAGTTTGCTGCGCCGGCCAGCTTTGGCATTGCCGTGTATCCCACGGGCGCGTGCTCGGCGATGGCGTACTTGACTCCCAACAAGGCATCGACGGCAAGAATGGGCTCGGCATAACGGGTCGAAAACTCGCCGACACTGCTGTATCCAAGGGAGTTGAGCAGTGCGATGGCCTGCGGGTTGTTGGCGGACGAATACGAAGACAGTTGGTTGTACCCAAGCGCCAGGCCTTCGTTGAGGGCGGCGCCATCGACACGCGTGGTCGTACGGTCAATGCGATAGAAAGATGCCGAATCCTGGTCTTTAATGGCCTTGATCGTGTTGGTTGCGGTGGCCACATAGGTGCAGTTGGCGTCCTCGGAATAGCCTACGTACAGCTGATCCCACATGACATGGGCGTTGGCAAACAACTCAATGGTGGTGAGTGCCAGGAGGGGTATTATGACGACGGGGCGATAGGCTAGGCGCAATTTGGGCTGGTTTTTGAGCGCCTGTAGCGAATAGCCTGCGGCCCACATCGTAAAGAAGCTCAGCAAAAAGGCCGTGCGCGAATAGAACCCATTGGGAACGCGCATGCCGCACCAGATGTATTCAAGTGGGCTCAAAACAGAGCTGGCGATTAGGACGGCTGCCGTGACGAGCGTCGCGATACGTGTCTTGATCGAAATCTTTCGGTTAAACAGTAGGCTCACGGCAAGCAACATCATGATGACGCCGCAATAGAACTGTGGCGTGTTTTCGTTATTCAACCACATGCCGGGGATGAAGCCCCTGATGAGCGATTTGAGGTTTGTTTTAAGCAAAGGGCCAAGTGCCAGCACGGGACCACCTTTTGCCATGGCGAGAATGGTCGGCAAAAAGGTCCATGCGGACAGGAGCAGTCCAAGCGCGATACCCCCGGCGAATCGCAGGGCCCGATCGAGCATGAGCTTCCAGCTAAATCCTTCTTCTGTAACATAGTCGATGAATTCGACCAATACGAAGATGCAGAGGAACAGGATGCTGATGTAGGCCGTATACCAGCAGAACATGACATTGAGCGCCGTTGCGATGACGAGGCGGATCATGCGCTGCTTGCGGATGAGCTCGTAGCATCCGTAGGCGCAGATGGGCAGCAGGATGAGGCAATCGATCCAGAGCGGGTTGCGCAGGTTGCTGATGGTCCAGCTGCAAAATGTGAACGAGAGAGAAAGCAGGAATGCTGCGGGCTTGGGTAGGCCAAAGCGCTTTTGCAGGAACCAGGCGCTGCTGATGTGGATGCAGCCGAGCTTGAGCGCGGTGATAACAAACACAAAGAGCGTCAGCTTGTCTTGAGGAAACAGTACGCAGAGCAGGTTAAAGGGGCTGGCGAGATAGTAGCTATAGAGCCCCCACGTGTTCATGCCCAGTCCCTGAGAAAAGGAGTAGCGAAGATTCTCCTCGCCCAAAAGGACGCGCCGGAACCAAGCAAAGAAGTCGATGTACTGGTACTTGAGGTCGCTAGCGAGAAACGAGTTGTCGCCAAAGGGGTAGACGTGCCCCGCCGCTGCAAGTGCGACAAAGAGCGTGGCGGTAAACGTAAAGCAGGCAGCATAGAATGCTACATTCTTGAACGTGCATTTATTGGACCGTGTCATCAGATTCCTCGTTGGATTCTCGAATGATATAGATGGGACGTCGCTTGGTTTCCAAGTAGGCTTTCGCCAAGTATTCACCGATGATTCCTAAGCACAGAAGCTGCATGCCGCCAAACAGCGTTATGAGACAGGCGAGCGACGGCCATCCGCCGACGGGGTCACCCCAAACGAGTGTTTTGACCAGGATGACGACGAATCCCAGAATGGCGATGAGGCAGAAAACGATACCCGTGAGAGCGGCGAGGGAGAGCGGCGCCGTGGAAAACGCGACGATGCCGTCGATGGAATAGAGGAGTAGCGACCAAAAGCTCCACTTGGTCTCGCCTGCGACGCGGTTGACGTTTACGTAGGGGAGCCATTTAGTCTTGAAGCCCACCCAGCCGTAAATGCCCTTGGAGAATCGGTTATATTCACCCATGGAGACGATGGCGTTAACCATGGGGCGCTTCATGAACCTAAAGTCGCGTGCGCCGTCGACGATGTCCGCCTTGGAAATGCGGTTGATGATCTTGTAGAACATGCGGGCGAAGAACGACCTGATTGGAGGCTCGCCTTTGCGGGTGGTCCTGCGCGTAGCGACGTTGTCGCAGTCTTCGGTTTGCAAGATCTCGTACATCTGCGGCAGGAGCGAGGGCGGGTCCTGCATGTCGGCGTCCATGGTAGCGACATAGTCGCCCTTTGCATGTTGGAGTCCGGCAAACAGTGCCGCCTCCTTGCCAAAGTTGCGCGAGAAAGAGTGCCAGCGGATGGCGTATGGATGCGCCGCCGCGGCTTCCGCCTTCATGACGGTGAGCGTTTTGTCCGCTGAGCCATCGTCGATGAGGACGGCTTCAAAGGAGATGCAGGGGTCTTGCTGGGTCATGATTTGAACGACGCCATCGAGCTCTTTGAGAAAGATCGGAAGCGATTCCTGCTCGTTGTAACATGGCACGACGATGGAAATGAGTGGCATGCGATTTACCTCTCGTTTTTATTTGCGCTGGAGGGAATGCTGCGGCCATATGTGTTATACACGTTGACCTCCCACTGTTTACGCTCAACCTTTGCAACGGAATCAAGGATAAGCCCCGTCGCGAGACTCAGGCCACAAAGGAACATGAAAGATGCGGCGAGCATTGCGGTGGGGAAGCGGGGGACGAGACCGGTCTGGAAATATTCGACGACGATGGGGATGCCCAGGGCGAGGCCGATAATCGCAAACAGAAGCGCGGCCAGGCTGAAGAATTTGAGCGGACGGTAGTCCTTGAACAGCGTACCGATCATGGCGACGACCTTGATGCCGTCACTGACGGTATTGAGCTTAGACTCGGATCCTTCGGGGCGATCGCGGTACTCAATGGGCACGTCTTTGATGCGCCAGCGGTGATCGACGGCATGGATGGAGAGTTCGGTTTCGATCTGAAAACCCTCGGAAAGCACGGGGAACGTTTTGACAAAGGGGCGGCTCATTGCGCGATAGCCCGTCATAACGTCATCGAAGCTGTAGCCATAGATCCACTTGATCATGGCGCGAACTAGATTGTTGCCAAAGCCGTGGAAGGCGCGCTTGTTTTCCTCGGCATAGGTGCCGTTGGAAAGGCGGTCGCCTACGGTCATGTCGGCCGTGCCGTTAAGGATGGGCTCACAGAGGGCCTTCGCCGCCTCGGCGGGGTAGGTGTCATCGCCGTCGACCATCAGGTAACAATCGGCGTCGATGTCGCGAAACATCTGGCGGCACACGTTGCCCTTTCCCTGGCGGGGCTCAAAGCGGACCGTGGCGCCGTGCTCGGCGGCGATGCGTGAGGTATCGTCCGATGAGTTGTTGTCATAGACATAGACCGTCGCTTGCGGTAGCTCGCGATGAAAGTCGTCGATGACCTTTCCGATGGTGACTGCCTCGTTGTAACAGGGGATAATAACGGCAATCGTTTGCTTGGCCATGAAGGTTCCTTTGGTCGCGTACAATCGAATCGTTTGTTTCGTGGTTAGGATGGGCGCATTGATTCGAGAGTTCAGGTTATTAGATGTGACACGTGCTGTTTTGCTGTTTGCAGCAAGCATCGCTACGGTGACGTATTGTAGTGGTTCCTTCGACCTGTTTCCATCTGTCTTGGCATGTGTTGCGATAATCGCATCATTGGTTAATTTCAATAAGTTTGCGTGCAGGGATTTTGCATTTCCGTCGGTTTTTGGTAGAGCTTGCTGCTTAGTGATTTCCCTTGTATTTTCGTTTGTTCTTGTGCTGGGAGCGCATATTCGTGTGACTGAACCGGTGATTGCCGGCGGGATTTACGAGAACTATATTGAGCCATATTCCGCGATTGATTCTGTTGCTTTTTGGGTGATGTCGGCGCTGGTCTTTTGGGTCTTGTCGGTGCTTGTTCAGCTGTCTTGTCGTTGCCGCTGCTGTGTTTTCTGCAATGACTCGCTGCGGACTAATGATGGTGACTCGTTCATTCGACTCCTATCTGTTGCGGTCCGTGCTCTAGTGATATTTCTTTTGTATCTCCCGTTCTTCCTGAGGTATTGTCCCGGCCTGTTTTTTGGGGATACCTTCTCGTCGTTCGCTCAGATTATGGGGTGGAACCCATTGAGCAACCATCATCCGGTTGCATTCACCATGATGATGGCTGCTTGTATCAAAATTGCAGGCCTCATGGGGATGAGCCCTTCGGTGGGCGTTGCCTTGCTAACGGTGCTTCAGATGGCCTGTGTTGCCAGCACGTTTGGCTATCTTTCAATTTGGGTGACTTCCCGCTTGGGGGTCTCCTCTCGCTGGTCTTGGCTGCTCGTAGTCTATTTTGGCTTGTCACGGTATCGCGCTCTTTATTCTGTGGCGCTTTGGAAAGACCCGTTGTTTTCCTGCTGTCTTGTCTTGATGGTGACCATGCTTACCGATGCCGTCACGGGAAAGGATTCCCGGTCGAGCGCGTTGCGTTTGCTCGTTTTTGGTGCCCTAGCGTTGGGCGTTATGCTTCTACGGAATAACGGTTTGTATATTTGCGCTGCGCTATTCGTGGTGCTTGCGATAGCTGTAGCTTTGGACCGACTCGGCTGCATTGCCCCGATGAAGTCTGCCTCTCGTTTGGCCGTATCTCTTGGATTTGCGCTTGTCACATGCTTGGTTATTACGGGGCCCGTGTACTCGGCTATGGGCGTTGTTCCATCGGAGGATGTTGAGTCAGTGGGTATTCCGCTTGCTCAGATGGCTCGCGTTGCCGCGCTCGATGGCGATATGTCCGAGTCCGACCGTTCTTATATGAACGAGCTGCTTCCGCTTGATCGTTACAAAGAGGTTTACCACCCCAGTATTATCGATCCGCTTAAATGGAACGATGACTTTAATTCGGACCATTTAAAGGATGGATTCTGGGCTCATTGGGCCTCGATGCTTTCGCGTAACCCATCGATATACTTTGAGGCGTGGGAGCTGCAGACGTTTGGTTTTTGGGCCCCAAACGTAATGGGTGCCGACGGCCTTCCCGAAAACTTTCACATGGGTGTTCCGTATAACCTTGTGGCCGACGCAAAGGCTTCTACGGGAGTTACATTTCGCAACTTGCTTGTGCCCCTCGGCGATGATGTTGATGTGGCGATTGGACTGAGCGCTTGGTCTATTTCTGGCGCCGTTGTCTTTTGGTTGCTCATGTTTTCGGCAGCACTGTTGGTGTCATGTGGTCGCGCAAGACTTGTTTTGCCGCTTTTGCCCTTTTTGTTGTTGTACGGAACGCTCTTTATTGCCAGTCCTATTTGGTATTGGCCTCGTTATATCGTGGCTGCTCAATTTGGTCTCCCTGTTGTGATTGTGGTGGTCGCTCGCGGCATGCTGTCTGATGGAAGACGTTCCGAAAACGATGTTGTGGGATAGTTTTCCAGTTTCGCAACGCCGCCTTATGGCGTTGAGGGCGGGTCTATACTGTTCGTTTGTCAACGATTACGAGTAAAGGAGTTGCATCCGTGTCGGATCAGACAAAGCAACAAGAAACTCGCAGTCTGCCTGCGACGTTTGCTAAGAATGAATTTGAGAAGGATGCGTTTATCCTTCGCCAGCTGGTTACCAAGGATTTTAAGATCAAGTATCGCCGTAGCGTTCTGGGCGTCGCATGGTCGGTGCTCAATCCGTTGCTGATGATGATTGTCATGGCCATCGTGTTCTCGACGATTTTTGGCCAGGGCCGCAATGGCTCAATGACGCCCGAGATGTACCCGCTGTACTTGATCGTGGGTAACGTTACCTTTGCCGTCATGTCAGAGTCTACGAACCAGGCCCTGACGTCGATCGTTGGCGCTGCCCCTCTGCTCAAGAAGGTTAAGGTGCACCGCTGGGTCTTCCCGGTGCAGAAGGTGCTCTTCTCGCTGGTGAACTTTGCCTTCTCCCTGGTCGCCGTCGCCATCGTCATGCTGTGGTTCCGCGTTATGCCTTCTTGGCACCTCATTCTGCTTCCTGTTTGCCTGCTGCTGCTTATGTGCTTCTGCATGGGCCTGGGCATGATGCTCTCTGCCCTTACGGTTTTCTTCCGCGATGTCATGCATCTGTGGAGCGTTGTCATTACGGCATGGACCTACATTACGCCCATCTTCTGGACGACTGACTATATTGCGCAAATGCCGCATCTCGTGCGTATCTTGATGTATGCGAACCCCATGTACAACTACCTGCAGTTTATGCGCGATATCTTCCTGTTCCAGACGACGCCCTCGCTTGTGACGTTTGGCATGTGCGTCGCTTGGGCGGTCCTTGCGCTTGTTATTGGCTACACTGTGTTCCATAAATCTGAGCGCAAATTTATCCTCTACATCTAAGGAGTGCTGTGATGACTGAATCTGTTGTTGATTACAGCGAGCAGCCTCTGGCTGTCGAGGTCGACGACGTCACCATGATTTTTAATATGGCGTCCGAGTCGCTGACCAACCTCAAGGAGTACTTCATCAAGCTTGCCAAGCACGAACTGTTCTTTGAGGAGTTTAGGGCACTTAAGCATATCTCGTTTGATATTCATCGTGGCGAGGTTGTAGGTTTGGTCGGCACCAATGGCTCCGGTAAGTCTACGATGCTCAAGATCATCGCCGGTGTGCTTGAGCCCAGTGAGGGCAGCGTTAAGGTTCATGGCAATATCGCACCGTTGATTGAGCTTGGCGCCGGCTTTGACCCCGAGCTGACTGCCCGTGAGAACATATATCTGAACGGCGCTCTGCTCGGATATACCAAGGAGTTCATCGACGCCAACTTTGACGGCATTATTGAGTTCGCTGAGCTTCAGAACTTTGTTGACATGCCGCTCAAGAATTTCTCCTCGGGCATGGTGGCGCGTATCGCCTTTGCCATCGCGACGATTACCGAGCCCGATATTCTGATCGTTGACGAGACGCTGTCCGTCGGTGACGTGTTCTTCCAGCAGAAGTGCGAGGACCGTATCCAGCACTTTATCCAGAGCGGTGACGTGACGGTTCTTTTTGTTTCGCATTCCATGGACCAGGTTGAGCGCATTTGCCAGCGTGCCGTTTGGATTGAGAAGGGTGACCTTCGCATGGACGGCCCGGTTGATGAGGTCTGCAAGGCGTACCGCGAGCAGTTCAACTAGGTTATAATTACTTGCGCTTGGCTGAGTTGCTTGGCTGGGCGTGCGGTCATTTGCTCCATTAGCTCAGTTGGATAGAGCAGGGGACTTCTAATCCCAAGGTCGACGGTTCGAATCCGCCATGGAGCACCATCGTTTATTAAGCCCAGACCGCTTGGTGGTCTGGGCTTTTTTCTTGTTGCTGCAGTTTTGAAGGGCGTGCTATGAGCAGTAAAAGGCTCGATTGGATTGATATTGCTAAGGGCATTGCAATTATTCTGGTCATTGTGGGGCACACTGTTCCAAATCCTTCTCCTTTGCGACATGCAATTTTCTCTTTTCATATGCCGGTGTTCTTTTTTCTTGCCGGGTACACATTCAGGCCTAAGCCGTGGCGTGAGCTGCTGAGCGGATCGGTGCCGCGTCTTCTAGTGCCATATCTGGTTCTTGCGTTGGCGTGGCAGGTACCGACGTTTTTGATGAGCGGCGCTCCTTTGACGGGCGGTACGCTGGTTGCGGGACTTGAGACGATTGTGTTTGCCTCTGGCGTTGATGTGCCTGGGCTTGGCGTTGCCGCCGTCGGCATGGCATGGTTTCTGGCGGCGCTGTTTACGTCACGGTTGCTGTTTAATGCTCTGATGCTGTTGTTTGATGGACGCGAGGTTGGAGTTGTTTACCAGGGCGCCGCCTGTGCCGTAATTGCCTTCTGCGGGCTGAGCGTGTCTCGCCTTTTGGGTGTTTACCTGCCGCTCGATCTGGATCTGAGCTGCTATATCGTCCTGTTGATGTGGGCTGGCTATACGGTTCGTCATAGGGGGCTGGAGCCGAGCGTGGACAAGCCACTGCTGTTTATTGGCTTCGATGTTGTTTGGCTTACTTTCGCGGCTTTGAGCGGACTTGAGCTCTCGAGCCGCCGCGTGGATGGCTTTGTCATTGCCACGATTGCCGCTCTCGCTGGCAGTTACTGCGTGTGTTGGGTTTCTATGGCGATTGAAAAGATGAAGGACATGCCGATCTTGGAGGCTTTTGAGCGAGGACTCGTGTTTTGCGGGCAGGCCAGCCTTGCCATCTTCGCAATCCATGCGGTTGATTGGTTTATCCCTTGGCAGACGATGCCGTTGCTCACGACACTGCCGGCATCGTGGCTCTTCGCATCGATCGTGCGCTGCGCCTGCGATATTGGATTGGCGTACGTGATTAAGAAGGCGTAACGACAGTGGGGAGGACCAACTTGGTCCTCCCCACTGTTTCTAATTATCTGCAGTGTTGCAGCCTTACTATTTGAGACGCTCCCTCAGCAGCTCCAGAGCGTGCGCATACCCCTGCAGGCCTTCGCCGGTGATGGTGGCAAAGCATGCTAGGCGTGCGTAGCTTACCTGGCGGAAATCCTCGCGCGTCTCTACGGCGCTGATGTGGATCTCGACGGCGGGGATGGCGACGGCCTTGAGGGCGTCGAGGATGGCCACGCTCGTGTGCGTGTAGGCCGCCGGGTTGATGACGATGCCGTCGACCTTGCCGTAGGCCTCCTGGATCTTGTCGACGATGCTGCCCTCGTGGTTGGACTGGAAGACCTCGACCTCGTCAAAGCCCTGCGCGGCGCCTGCCTCCTGGCAGATCTGGACCAGGCGGTCGTAGTTGTCGCTGCCGTAGATGCCCGGCTCGCGAATGCCGAGCATGTTGAGGTTGGGGCCGTTGATGACGAGTGCTTTCATGGTTGCTTCCTTTGCAGTTGGTCGATTTGGCGAGGCGGAATGAAAAACCACCACAAAGGTGCCTGTCCCCTTTGTGGTGGTTTTTGTTAGAGAGCGGGTGGGAGGGTGTCGAGGACGGCGCGGGCGGTGTTGGCGGCGCAGTCGCGTGAGTCGATGACGCAGTCGGCCCAGGCGCGGTAGCGCGGCATGCGCTGCTCGGCGAGCTTGTCGATGCCGTCGCGGGCGGTGATGGGGCGACCCTTATGGGCGAGTTCGTCGAGCTTGCGGTTGAGCATCACGATCTGGCTGTTCTGGTGCAGCAGCGGGTAGTTCTCGTCGCGTGTGGCCACGCCGCCGCCCGTGGAAAGCACCAGGCCGCTGCGCTTGGAGATGTCGGCCAGCTCCGCCGTCTCCTGCTCGCGGAAGGCTGCCTCGCCGCGCTCGACGATAAAGTCGGCGCAGGGCATCCCCAGGCGCTCCTCAAGCGCGGCGTCCAAGTCGATGTGCTCGCGGCCCGTGAGCTGGGCGATCTGCTCGCCCACGCGGGTCTTGCCCGAACCCGGCATGCCGATCAGGGCAATGTTCTGCTCACGGTGGGACAGGCTCTCCGTAACGCTCAGAATGCGCTCGCGCGGGGTAATCTGGCCGGTGTAGCGCTCGACAGCCTGTGCTGCCTGGGCAACAAGCATGAGCAGACCGCCGATGCAGGGGATGCCGCGGCGCTCGGCCTCGAGCATCAGACCCGTGCGGGCAGGGTTATAGACGATGTCGATGACGCCTTCGAGCGCATTGAGTCCTTCAAGCGCGCAGGGAGCGTCGGGGCAGTGGGGGAACATGCCGACAGGCGTGCAATTGACGAGCAGCGCTGCGTCGGACTGCTGCGCGATGTTGCCGTAGTTGACCTCGCTCGTGCGACCCACTGGTACGACGGTGGCGCCCAGGTCGGTGAGCACCATGCTCGCCGTGGTGCCGGCGCCGCCGGTGGCACCGAGCACGAGGACCTTCTTGCCGGCAACCTCTACGCCCAGCTCCTCGACTAGGCACTGAAACCCAAAGTAGTCGGTGTTGTCGCCGCGCAGGCGGCCGTCGGGCAGGCGTGTGATGGTGTTGACGTTGCCCATGCGCTCGGCCAGCGGGCTCAACTCGTCCAGGTAGTCCATGACGGCACGCTTGTAGGGGATGGTCACGTTGGTACCTTCCCACTCATCGCCCGTCATAAAAGTCTCAAGATCCTCGGGCTCGCGCTCAAAACGCACATACTCGAGCCCAGCGAGCTCTTTGTAGATGGTCGGGGTGTAGCTGTGGCCCAGCACGCGGCCCAGCACGCCGTAGGGGCGGGTTGCGGCGGTATCGGTCATCTAGAGCACCTCCGTATAGCTGCCAAAGTAGGTGAAGCTCTCGCACACGTCGTCGATGGAATCGAGCAAGTCGTCGAGGGCCTTGCTGCCAAAGGGGCAGTCCAGGTCAAAGTAGAACATAAACTCAAAGTCGTGCCCGGGGATGGGGCGGCTCTCGAGCTTGATGAGGTTGATGTTGAGGGCGTAGAAGCGCTCGAGTACGCGATAAAGCGCGCCCGGCTCATTGGCCGTGGTGATCATGAGCGAGGTACGGTTGGCACCGGGATAGACGCGCGGTTTGCGACTGATGACGACGAAGCGCGTGTAGTTGTTGTCCGAGTCCTGGATGTTGGGCTCCAGCACCTCGAGGCCATACAGCTCGGCACAGCTGCGCGAGGCGATGGCGGCGACATCGGTGCGCTCGGAGTTGGCGACCATCTCGGCCGACATAGCGGTGTTGGGGTACTTGGTGGCATGCAGTCCGTGGCCCTCGATAAAGCCGGCGCACTGGGCAATGGCTTGGCCGTGGCTGTAGACCTCGCGCACGTCGGCGAGCTTGGTGCCAGGTTTGACGAGTAAGTTGTGATCGATCTTGAGGCGCAGCGAGCGCACGATATGGAAGTCGAACTGTGCAAGCAGGTCGTAGACGGCGTTGACCGATCCGGCAGTTGAGTTTTCGATGGGCAACACGCCAAACTCGCAGAAGCCGTCGCGTATGGCGCGCATAACGCCCTCGAAGGTCTCAAAGAAGGCGATATCGGGCACGTCGAAGAGCTTGCACGCGGCGATCTGACTGTAGGCGCCTTCGACGCCCTGGCAGGCGACGGTGGCCGTCTGGGGGAAGGGCGTGTCAAAGACTGCGGCCGTGGCGCGGGCCTTTTGCGACACCGTGATGCCCTTGAGCTCGTTGATGTAGCGCTGCTGCTCGGCCTTGCTCATGCTCATGAGGAGGCGGAACAGAGTGATGGTCTGGGCCTCATAGCGCTCGGGTGCGCGGCTGGCGAGATTGTTGAGCTTGGAGCGTTCGCGGGCGGGGTCAAAGACGGCCTTGCCCATCTCGATCTTGGATTTGGCGACTTCGGTGGCAATGTCCATACGCTCGACAAAGCTGTTGAGCAGGGTGGTGTCGATGCCATCGATGGCCTGGCGAATATCGGCAAGGTCCATGGAGGCCCCTTTCACGTGTTGGTGATTTTTCTGGGACGGACGTGGGGGCCGGAGTTGGCCCCCCGGAGATTTTTAGAGCTGAGCGGCGTCCTCGAGGAGGGCGTCCCAGATGGCGAGGGCGGCGGCTGCTTCGGCTACGGGGACGGCACGCGGGACGATGCAGGGATCGTGGCGGCCGTGGACCGAGAGCTCGGCATTTTCCATGGCGTCCATGTCCACGGTCTGTTGCTCGCGACCGATGGAGGGCGTCGGCTTTACGGCCATCCGCCACATGACGGGTGCGCCCGTGGAAATGCCGCCCAGGATGCCGCCGGCGTTATTGGACTCGACCGCAATCTCGCCGGTCTCGGCATCAACGCGATACGGATCGTTGTTCTCGCTGCCGCGCATGGCGGCCACGGCAAAGCCCATGCCAAACTCCACACCCTTTACGGCGGGAATGCCAAACGCGATCTGTGCTATGCGGTTCTCGATACCGTCGAACATGGGGTCGCCGATGCCCGCGGGAAGCCCGTAGATGCCGCACTCCACGATGCCGCCGATACTGTCGAGCTCGTCGCGCGCGGCTAGGATCTCCTCGCGCATGCGGTCGGCTGCGGCGGCGTCAATGCAGGGCAGATCGTTCGTGAGGATCGCCTTGCGGTCGGCCTCGCGATAGACCATGTCGTCCATGGGCAGGTCGGAGATGCCGCCGATCTGCGCGACGTGCGCCATGACCTTGATGCCGCGGGCCTCGAGTGCCTGCAGCGCGATGCCGCCAGCGATGCACAAGGGGGCCGTCAGGCGGCCGGAGAAGTGTCCGCCGCCGGTGACGTCGTGCATGTTGTGGTACTTCACGCGCGCAGGAAAGTCTGCGTGCCCTGGGCGGGGCTTGCGGCGCAGCTCGGAATAGTCCTTGGAGCGCGTGTTGGTGTTTTCGATAATTGCTGCGATGGGTGCGCCAGTGGTGTGTCCATCGATCACACCAGCGATGATATGCGCGGCGTCGGCCTCGCGGCGCTTGGTTGCGGTCTCGTCGCGACCGGGGGCGCGACGGTCCAAAAAGGCCTGCAGCTGCTCCTGGTCAACGGCGATACCGGCGGGGATGCCGTCGAGCGAGCAGCCGATAGCAGGGGAGTGCGACTGGCCAAAGATGCTTAAGTGCAAAACGTTGCCAAAGGTCGAGGACATGCTATTCCTCCTCGAGCGTGACCTTGCCGCCCAGCAGGCGGTAGTGGTCGAAGAAATCGGGATAGGACTTATTGACGGCCTCGGCGCCGTGAATCACGACCTCGCCGGTGGCACGGCTTGCAGCGATGGCGGCCATCATGGCGATGCGGTGGTCGTTGTGCGAATCGACTTCGCCGCCGGTAAAGGCATCGACACCCTTGATGATGAGGTCGTCCCCGGCAATGCGCACCTGTGCGCCCAGCGCGGTGAGCTCACGGGTGGTGGTGGCCAGGCGGTCAGATTCCTTGATGCGTAGGCGAGCGCAATCGCGGATGAACGTGCGGCCTTGCGCCAACGATGCCACGGCCGAGATTACGGGCACCAGGTCGGGGATGTCGTGTGCGCTCATCTCAAAGCCGGCGAGCTTGTCGGACTGCACGGTGGCGGCGTTCGTAGAGCGCACGATGCGGGCGCCAAAGCGCGAGAGCGCGGCAAGCACGTTGCGGTCGCCCTGTGCAGAGCTCAGCGACACGCCTTCCACGGTGATGGGGTCGGAGCCGATGGCGCCGGCACACAGCCAAAAGGCCGCATTGGACCAATCGCCTTCGACGGCCACGCTGCCGGGCGTGCGGTATGAGCCGCTGTTCACGCGGAAGTTCGTGGTCTCGGGCTGGCCGTCCTTGGCGGGGATACGCTCGACGTTGACCTCGACGCCGAAGGCCTTCATGGCCTGGATGGTCAGGTTGATATAGGGGCGGCTCTCGATAAGGCCGGTTACCTGCACGCAGGAGGGCTGGGCCAAAAGCGGGGCTGCCAGCAGCAAGCCGGAGATGTACTGCGAGCTCACATTGCCCGGCAGGATAAAGGTGCCCGGGCGCATGCGGCCGCTTGTCTTGAGCGGGAAGCCGCCCAGACCCTGCAGGTCGCAGCCGGCGGCAATGATCTCGTCGGAGAGCGGGGAGAGGGGGCGTGCGCCCAGGCGGCCCTGGCCCACAAAGGTGGCCTCTGCCCCCAGCGCGCAGGCGACGGGCAGCATAAAGCGGAGCGTGGAGCCGCTCTCGCCGCAGTCGAGCGTGCCGCCCGCAAGTGCCTTGAGCAGGCCAAACTCAATACTCTTCATGGTGGGATGGACTTGGAACCCGTCCTCGACGGTCTCGATGCGGGCACCCAGGGCCGTGAGGCAGCGCACCGTGGCCTCGATATCGGCGCAGGTGGTGTTGCAAGTGACGTGCGTCTCGCCGTTGGCGAGTGCGGCACAGATGATGAGGCGGTGCGCCATCGACTTGGACGCGATGGCGGGAACGGTGCCCTTGAGCGGGGAGGGGGTGATGCGGGCTAGCATACGGATGCGTCTCCCTTCTGGCCGAGGCCCTCGGCAATTAAATCATGGAAGGTGGAAAGCGGCGTGCGGTCGATGCTGCAGCGGCCAATACCGTGCGGAATCACCAGATCGATGGTGTCACCGGCGCGTTTTTTGTCGTGCAGCGCCTCGGCAAAGATGGCGTCGGCCGAAAGCTCACAGCGGGTCTTGAGGCCATGACGGGCGCAGAGCTCCTCGATGCGACCGGGCAGCTCGGCATCGCAAATGCCGTGCAGGGCTGCGGCACGCGTGATGATGCCCATGCCGATCGACACGCAGTTGCCGTGTCCCAGCTCAAAGTGCTCGCAGGCCTCGACGGCATGTCCGGCGCTGTGTCCAAAGTTGAGGAGCTTGCGCTGGTTGGTCTCGCGTTCGTCGGCAACGACCACGGCGCGCTTAATGTCGATATTGCGGGCGATGATGAGCGCCACGCGGGCCACGTCGCGGTTCAGCAGCTCAAGCGTGAGCGGGGTCTTCTCCAGCTCGGCGAAGAGCTCGGGGTCGGCGATCACGGCGTGCTTGACGACTTCGCCGCAGCCGTCGGCGAACTGCTCGGGCGTGAGGGTGGCAAGGCATCCCACGTCAGCGATGACAACACTTGGCTGCCAAAAGGCGCCAGCTAGGTTCTTGCCGGCAGCCAGGTCGATGGCCGTCTTGCCGCCCACCGACGAGTCCACCATAGCGAGCAGACTCGTGGGGATCTGCACAAACTTGCAGCCGCGCATGTAGGTGGCGGCCACAAAGCCGGCCACGTCGCCCACGACGCCGCCGCCGAGTGCCACGATCACGTCGGAGCGCGAAAGCTCGTGCTCGGCTACAAACTCAAGAATGGCAACGTAGGTCTCGGCGCGCTTGTGTACCTCGCCGGCCTCGAAGGTGCAAATGCTTACCTCATAGCCTGACGCCTCCAGGCTCTGCTTAACGGGCATCTGGTAGAGCGGGCCCACGTTGGTGTCCGTCACGATGACGGCGCGGGTGCCTCCGGCGGTGGCGCGAACGAGTGGCCCTGCCTGCTCCAGCAAAAACGTGCCCACGTGTACCTGGTAGGGGCGTGCGGTGTCGATATCGATGGTAATCGCCATAAGCTATGGTCCTTTCGACCTGGCGTGATAGGTGGTCTAGTGGGCGCTCTCGTCGTCGAGTGCGCGCTTGATGCGATCGCCCTCGGCAAGGAGATTCTCAAGATAACGCTGGTCGCGGTTCTTGAGCGCACGGCTGTAGGCGCCGAGCGAATCGATCAGATGGTCGATCTCGAAGGCGAGAGCGTCGGCGTCGTCAATCATGAGCTCGGACCACATCTGCGGGTTGAGGTGGGCCACGCGCGTGAGGTCGCGGTAGCTACCGGCAGAGAAGCCGTGGTGGACCTGGGCGGTGGGGCTCTTTACGTAGGCGTTGGACACCACGTGCGCGAGCTGGCTCGTAAAGGCGATCACGCGGTCGTGCTCGGTGGCGGTGGTCACGCTGAACTTGCCAAACCCCAAGGGACGCACCATCTCGCGAACCTGGCCCAAGAGCTCCAGCTTAAGAGCATCGTCTACCGCAGGCGGAACGAGCACGAGCGGTGCGCCCTGGAACAGGTCGGCGCTGGAATGGGCGTAGCCCGAGAACTGGGTGCCCGCCATGGGGTGTGCGCCCACAAAGTAAAAGCCGTGCTCTCGTGCGAGCTCAAAGGCCCGCTCACACACGATGCCCTTCACACCCACGGTGTCGATCACCACGGGGCCCATGATGGCATCGGTGTCGGTGGCGTCGTCGAGCGCCTGAGCGTGGGCCTCGAGCCACTCGATGCATCCTTTAGGATAGCAGGCAAGGACGATGATGTCGCACTCGCCGAGCGTCTCGTCGTTGAGCTCGCCGGCGACGGTACCCATGCTGGCGGCCGTCATCACGTCATCGTCGGGGTCCCAGGCAAGCACGCGAACGCCCGCCTGCGCATAGCCGCGGGCAAAGCTGCCGCCGATGAGGCCCAGGCCCACGATGCCGGCGCACTTGGGTCCACCCTGGTTGACGCGTGCGTTTCTCACCGTACCCATGGGTTACTCCTGAACGGTCTCTTGGCAGACGACCTCGCGGATGGCGCGGATGCGGCGCATGGTGTCGTCGAACTGGTCGGGGGTGAGGGCCTGAGCACCGTCGGACCAAGCGTGGCTCGGGTCGTCGTGGACCTCGATCTCCAGACCGTTGGCGCCGCAGGCAGTCGCGGCGAGCGCCATGGGCTCGACATAGCGGGTGTAGCCGGTGGCGTGGCTGGGGTCGGCGACGACGGGCAGGTGCGATAGGTGGTGCAGCACCGGCACGGCGTTGAGGTCGAAGGTGTTGCGGGTGCGGGTCTCGAAGGTGCGAATGCCGCGCTCGCACAGGATGACGTTGTCGTTGCCCTCGCTCATGATGTACTCGGCAGCCATGAGCAACTCGTCGACGGTGCCGGACATGCCGCGCTTGAGCAGGACCGGGGTCTTGGTCTTGCCGACCTCCTTGAGCAGGGGGAAGTTCTGCGCGTTGCGGGCGCCGATCTGCATGACGTCGATCTTCTTATCCAAGAAGACCTGCACGTCGCGCGGGTCCATGATCTCGGTGACGATCGGCATGTCGAGCTCGGCGGATGCCTCGCATAGCAGGTCCAGGCCGGCGGGACCCATGCCCTGGTAGGCGTAAGGGGAGGTGCGGGGCTTGTAGGCGCCACCGCGCAGCATCGTGGCGCCGGCGGCCTTTACGCGGCGTGCGATGCGAATGAGGTTTTCGCCCTCGACGGAGCAGGGTCCGGCGATGACCTGGAACTGGTCGCCGCCGATCTTGACGCCGTGGCCGCAGTCGATGACGGAGTCCTCAGGGTGGAACTTGCGGTTGGCACGCTTAAAGGGCTCGGAGACGCGCTGCACGCGCTCGACGACATCCATGGACTCGAGCAAGAACGGGTCGATCTTGGTCGTATCGCCCACCAGGCCGATGATGGTCTCGTTCTCGCCGCGCGAGACGTCGGTCTTGAGACCCTTCTTCTCAATCCAGCTGACGATATGGCCGACGGCCTCGTCGCTGGCGCTCTGCTTTAAAATCGCAATCATGGTGTGCCTCTCACCTCGATGGATAGCTCTTGCAAAAACGGCCCGCATCGCGAGCCGTTATATATGTGCATGAGAGTTTATACTAATTGTTTCACTTTTGCGTTCTAAGGTGAGCCTCTGCGCCGTGTCTCCCACGTAATTGCAAAGCTTTTTCTATTCTTTTGTTAGCCCGTGGCGCACTTGGGTATAATGCCAACCGTTCGCCCTATTAGCTCAGGGGATTAGAGCGTCTGCCTCCGGAGCAGAAGGCCGTTGGTTCGAATCCAACATGGGGCACCCTCGAACGTAAGACCGTCCGAACCTCGCATGGTCCGGGCGGTTTTCTTATACCGACGCGACGTGATGGGACAAGGTATGGCAGCAACGGATATCGAGCACGGACTCTCGACCGCCGAGGTCGAGGAGCGCATCGCCGCCGGTAAGATCAACCGCAACATGGAACTCAAGACCAAGTCGGTCCGCGAGCTCATCATCGAGAACCTCTGCACGCTGTTTAACTTGATCAACGCTGTCTTGGCGATTTTGGTGTTACTGACCGGATCGTTCAAGAACCTCACGTTCCTGTTCGTGGTGTTTTTGAATACCGCCATCGGCGTCATTCAGTCCATGCGCTCCAAGAAGATGGTCGATAAGCTTACGCTGCTCACCTCTAAGAAGGCCATCGCGGTGCGCGACGGCGCCGAGGTAGAGCTCGACCTGGACCAGATCGTGCTCGACGATATCATTCGCCTGGGGCGCGGCGACCAGATTCCCGCCGACGCCGTGGTGGTTTCGGGTGAGGCACTCGTGAACGAGAGCCTGCTGACGGGCGAGAGCGATCTCATCAAAAAGCAGCCCGGCTCCGAGCTCATGAGCGGTAGCTTTATCGACTCGGGCCTGCTGCGCGCCCGCGTGATCCATGTTGGCGCCGACAACTACGTGGCCAAGATCAACAACGAGGCCAAGTACGTCAAAAAGGTCAATTCCGAGATCATGAATGCGCTCAACGCCATCGTGCGCTTTGCGAGCCTCATTATGATTCCGCTCGGCCTGGCGCTCTTTGCCTCGAGCGTGAGTGAGCTGTGGGATGCCGCCGGTACGCCGGGCGATAGCGCGCTTTCGTGGTGTTTTTCCGAGCTGCTTGCCGGTCGCGTGCCTTCGTCGGCGCTGCTGTCTACGGTGGGCGCTCTTTTGGGCATGATTCCGCAGGGCCTGGTGCTGCTGACTTCGTCGGTGCTTGCCATCGCCACGGTGCGTCTGGCGCGCCGCAAGGTACTCGCGCAGCAGCTCTACTGTATCGAGACGCTCGCGCGCGTCGACGTGCTGTGCCTGGACAAGACGGGCACCATTACCTCGGGCCGTATGGAGGTCGAGGGTACCTACCCGCTGCCTGTTGAGGGCGTTGGCTTTGGCGCGGACTCGGACGAGGCAGCTGTCCCCGTCGAGACCACGGTCCTCGATTTTGCGCTCGCCAACGTGGCGCGTGCCACCTCGGCAGACGCCAACGAGACCTGTCAGGCGCTGCTCAACTATTACGCTGACCGCCCGGTCGAGGTTTCCGAGCCGCTGGCGGTCATTCCGTTCTCTTCGTCCAAAAAGTGGAGCGGCGCCTCGTTTGCGCAGGGCTCCTATGTGATGGGCGCAGCGCAATTTGTGCTTTCGGAGCGCGTCTTTGCGCAGGTCGAGAACCGTGTGGCCGAGCTTGCCGACACCTGCCGCGTGCTTGTTGTGGCCCGTGTGGACGGCTTTACGCCCGACGGCGATATGGTGGGCGAGGCCGAGCCCGTGGGCTTTGTGACCATTCGCGACGAGATTCGCTCCTCGGCCGCCGAGACCATCGGTTACTTTAACGAGCAGGGCGTGACCCTCAACGTGATCAGCGGCGACGACCCGCGCACGGTGTCGTCGATCGCGCGCGTGGTGGGCGTTCCGGGGACCGATGCCTACGTCGACGCCACGACACTCGATACGCCGTCCAAGATTGATGCCGCGGTGGACCGCTATCACGTCTTTGGTCGCGTGACGCCGCAGCAGAAGCGTGAGCTCGTGCAGGCGCTCAAGCGTCGCGACCATACGGTTGCCATGACGGGCGACGGCGTCAACGACGTGCTGGCGCTCAAGGAGGCCGACTGCTCCGTGGCCATGGCCGCCGGTTCCGATGCCGCGCGCAACGTGGCCGAGATCGTGCTGGTCGACAACGATTTTGCCTCGATGCCCGCCGTGGTGGCTGAGGGCCGTCGCTCCATCAACAACCTGCAGCGCTCTGCGGCGCTGTTCTTGACTAAGACGCTGTTCTCGATGGGCCTGGCGGCGCTGTGCATCGCGTTTCCGCCGTATCCCTTCGAGCCGATTCAGATGACACTCATCAACTTCTTCTGCATCGGCGCGCCGGGTTTTGTGCTGGGTTTGGAGCCCAACAACGCCCGCGTGAAGGGGTCATTCTTGACCAACGTGCTCAAGCGTGCGTTGCCGGCGTCACTGGCGGTTATTATGGCTGCGGCGCTCGATATCTTTGTAGCGCGTGTGTTTGGCTTTAACCAGCTCACGCTTTCGACCATGTGCCTGCTTACGTCGTGTGCGGCGAGCGTGAGTCTGATCTGGCGTATCTCGCAGCCGCTTACGCCCTTGCGTGTGGTGCTTTTTGTGTTTGTCGTCGTCGGCATCCTGGCGGGTGTTATCGGATTCCCGCAGCTGCTGTCCATCGCCAACCTGTCGATGGGCGAGGCCGTTATCTTGCTGGCGATCGTCGTCTTTACCTGCACGGTGTTCTTTAAGCTCGCCACGATGATGGATTCGCTTAAGCCGCGTCGTCGCCATGCTGCCACCGGCTTTGGCCGTGGCGTTCGCGTCCGTTTGGGTCGCGGTGGCGGCAAGGTGAGCTCGACGGGCTCAACTGCCCAGCGTTTTGCCAAGCGCGTCGCAGCCGATATGGCGCAGCGCCGTGAGGAGCGCACCGCTCGCGAGGCCGAGGTTCGCGCGCTCGAGGGCGTGGAAAAGGCCCAGCCCAAGAAAAAGAAGAGTACGGGTGCCAAGCGCTCGCGGGTGACCAAGTCCGCCCAGGGCATTAAGGTCTCGATGCCGAGCAAGAAGAAAAAGCCCGCAAAGAAAGCCTAGCCACAACGCCTCCCTAAGTTGCGGTGAAATAGGGACCGTTTAGGCGTTTCAACATCCTATTCAGTCTCTATTTCACCGCAACTTAGGGGTGAGCGGGGATGTTGAATTGGTGCCTTGCTCCTGTGGGGGCGTGGCGATGTTATGCTCTAACCTCGACTGTATGAATTGCTCCGAAAAGAGGAAGCCGTGATCTGCCCGCATTGCCTTAAGACCATAGAGGACGGCGCCTCGTTCTGCCCCTATTGCAACGCATACGTTGGTCCGGGCGACGGTCCCGAGCATACCGAGTTCGTATTCTGCGATGGTTGTGGCGCACGCCTGTCCCCGCATGATCGCACCTGTCCCAAGTGCGGGCGCCCCGCCCCGGGTATCCTTTCCAAAGACGCGGCTGCATCCGATCTGGCAGCAGGCCGCACGGCCGGCTTTCCGCGCTTGACGCAGGAGCAGATCGATACCGAGGTGCCCCATGCGCCGGCATCTGCCGCCGCGGTGCTCTCCGACGCAGCCGACCCCAACGAGACCTGCGTGCTGCCTGCCTTCGATAAGGACTTTGGCATCCCCAAGGTCGATATCCCCACGCCGGTGTCCCTGCGCGATGATGCCCAGCCCAAAAAGCAAAAGCCCAAGCGCAAGGTCCACCCCGACGAGGACGCCTATCACAAGCACAAGCGCCATATCCCCAAACCGCTCATCGTCATCGCGGTGCTCGCCGCCTTGTGCGGTGGTGCGTATTGGTTTGTGACTGCCGATCCCATGGGCGTCATGCCCGGCTTCTACGACCAGTTTGGCCAGGCCGCCAAGACCACCTTCCCGTCGCGCCAAAAGGGCGAGGCCACCGAGAAAGAGCCCAAGCAAGAGGATGCGTCCGAGGTCGTTCAGGAGGAGACCGTCTTAACCGACGACCAGCTCTACACCAGGCTCGACGGCCTGTATCAGACCATCGTGTCGTACAGCGACGATGATCAGATCGGCGAGGTCATCGATTCGTTTAATAACGGCTATCTGCGTACGCCGCTCTCCACCCGTCAGGAGCTGTCGCAGAGCGCCTATGCCCTGCGCGATCAGATTAAAAAGACCCAGGATGAGCTCAACAACCTCAAGGTTCAGGACGACACGGTCTATGCGGAGGACATCGATCATCTAAAGCAGCTTGCCCAGTGGATGTACGAGCGTGTCGACGTGATCTGCCAGAGCTGGGATATCTCGCTGTCCATTCCCGACGGCGAGTCGCTGAGCGCCCGTCAGAGCGAGATCCTGGCGCCCATCGCACAAGGCGGCAACAGCGCGCTTAACCAGTACGACGCCAACGTGAGCGCATGGAGGCCGCAGCAGCGTTCGTAATTAGTTGCCCTCCGGCTGCATAACCTGCGTGCGCAATTGATGTAAGCCCGTGCTTATTGCTACAATTCGTACAAATATGCTTTAAACGCACGAGGAAGGAACCACATGTTTGGTTTTAAGAAAGAGCTCTATACGCCCGAGTACCAGCTCGTCGGTGACGAGTGCGCGGTGATCGAGACGTCGAAGGGCACCATCAAGGTCAAGTTTGACGGTGAGGGCGCCCCCATCCATGTGGCGAACTTCTGCGAGCTTTCCACGATGGGCTTCTATGACGGCCTTAAGTTCCATCGCTATGTGCCCGGCTTTGTGATCCAGGGCGGCGACCCCAATACCCGCGATATGTCCGGCGCCGACGTCGCTGCCGGCCTTGAGGGCCCCGACGGCATGCCCGGCACCGGCGGCCCCGGCTACTGCATCAAGGGCGAGTTCGCCACCAATCCGCGTAACAGCCATGTTGACGGCGCGCTTGCCATGGCCCGCTCCATGGATCCCGATTCCGCGGGCTCGCAGTTCTACTTCTGCCTGGGTGCCCAGCACAACCTCGACTCCGGCTATACCGTCTTTGGCACCACGGTCGAGGGCCTCGACGTCATCTCGCAGCTGCGCGCCGGCGACGAGATCGTTCATGTCGAGATCGTTCACGAGTAAAGGGGACTTCCTTGAATAGCCAGCTGATCCAACAGGGCCGCGCCGCTTATCGCGCGGGTGATTTTTCCGCTGCCGCCCAGATGCTTGGCGCGGCAAAGACTCCCAACGAGATCATGGGTGAGGCCGACCACCTGCGCGGCAACGCCCTGATGCATCTGGGCATGTACGCCGAGGCCGCCGAGGCCTACGCCGCCGCCCTCAACGACGGCGCCTATGGCAAGCGCGGTGCCCTGCTCACCAACCGCGGCAAGGCACTCGCCGCGGTGGGCGACTACACCACGGCTGCCCAGGCGTTCTCTGCAGCCACCCAGGACGCTTCCTACGCCACACCGTTTAAGGCCTACCTGGGTCTGGGCAACGCGCTGTTCCAGTCGGGCGACTATGCCAACGCCGGCACCGCCTTCCGTCAGGCTGCCATCGACGGCGCCAACCCGGCTCCTGCCGCCGCCCTCGGCGATCTGGGCCGCTGCTTCATCAAGCTCGGCCGCCCCGCGGACGCCGTTGAGACCTACCGCACGGCTATCGACTTTGCCGGTCCGCGCGACGATACGCGCGCCCTTAACGCCGGCATGGGCCAAGCGCTTTCCGCCGCCGGCCGTCCCTCCGATGCGCTCGATGCCTTTAACGCCGCCACCGCCGACGGCATCTACCAGCTCACGCCCGAGCAGGCTGACGAGCTTGCCCGCGTGCACGACTCGCTCGCCGCGCTTTCGGCCCAGACGGCCATGTCCACGGCCCCGGCTCCCGCGATGGACGCTCCCGCTGTCGACCCGCTCGATCCCACGGGCGCGACCGGTCAGTTTATGCCCGACCCCTCTGACACTGGCTTCTTTACGCTGTCTGAGTCCGAGATGGTCCAGCAGGACCGCAAGCAGGCCAAGGTTCGTCGTCGCCACCGCCACACGGGTCTCAAGATCTTCCTGGTAATGCTTCTGCTCATCGTGATCGCTGCCGGCGGTCTTGGCTATGCTTATACGCGCGGCATGGGCTGCCCCTCGCAGGAGTCCGTCATCACCGACCTGTTCCAGGCTGCCGGTGACGGCGATACCGCCAAGGCCGAGTCCTGCCTGGCCTCGAGCTTGTCCGAGGACGCCAAGGCGATGATCATCTCCTCGATCCCGCAGGGCGCCACCGTCTCCATCGAGGGTATGGATCAGTCCATGACCGAGACCACCGCCAAGGTGAAGGCTTCGCTGTCCAAGGGCGGCGAGCAGGAGTACACCGTTAAATTCGTGCGCTCCGACAACCATATCGGTTGGGCCGTTTCCTCCTTCGACATCGATTTCTCGGCTGCTGACAACCAGTAGTGACCTTATGAGATTTGGCTTTGCCCGGCGCTTCACCGCAAGTGAGGTGCCGGGCTTGCGCTAGTATGATGGGCTAGTAGTTTTCCAGCAATCATCCAACACATCAGGAGTTGCGTTGTTTTCTTTGATGGATATGTTCTTCGGTAGCTATGCGGGCGATCTTGCCATCGACCTCGGCACCGCCAATACGCTCGTCTCCGTGCGCGGCAAGGGCATCGTCATCCGCGAGCCCTCCGTTGTCGCTATCGACAAGAACGACGAGCGCATCCTGGCAGTCGGCATCGAGGCAAAGCGCATGCTCGGCCGTACGCCCGGCAACATCGTGGCCGTTCGTCCCCTTAAGGACGGCGTCATCGCCGACTTCGATGTCACCGAGGCCATGCTTCGCTATTTTATCGACAAGGCGTCCGAGAAGCGCTATCCGTGGACCCCGCGTCCGCGCGTTGTCGTCTGCGTCCCCTCCGGTGTCACGTCGGTCGAGAAGCGCGCCGTCTTTGAGGCCACGATCCAGGCAGGCGCTCGCCAGGCCTATCTGATCGAGGAGCCTATGGCGGCTGCCATCGGCGCCGACCTGCCCGTCGAGGAGCCCACGGGCTCCATGGTCATCGATATCGGCGGCGGCACCACCGAGGTTGCCGTTATCGCTATGGGCGGTATTGTCGTGTCGCAGTCCATCCGCATTGCCGGCGACGAGTTCGACCAAGCGATCCTCACCCATGTTCGCGATGCCTACAACCTAGCTATCGGCGAGCGCACGGCCGAGGACATCAAGATCAAGGTCGGCTCCGCCGTGCCGCTCAAGGATGAGCTCGACGTCGAGGTCAACGGCCGCGATGTTATCACGGGCCTGCCCAAGACCGTGCGTATCGAGAGCGAGGAGATTCGTCGCGCGCTTAACAAGCCGCTCGACGAGATGGCCAAGGCCGTTAAGGACGCTCTGGACGCCACGCCGCCCGATCTTGCCTCGGACCTTATGTACTATGGCATTCTGCTGACCGGCGGCGGTGCGCTGCTTCGCGGCCTCGACGTGCGCCTGCGCGACGAGACCGGCGTTTCGGTCAACGTCAGCCCCACGGCGCTCGATAACGTCGTAAACGGCTGCGCCCGCGTGCTCGAGGCCAACGCCTTTGACGGTGGTTTCGTCCAGACCAATGCTTAATTTCCAAAAGGTGGATTCCATTTGGCACGATCTTCGGGTTTCTCTCCAAATCTGAATACCAAGCGACAATCAACGGGTATGCGCCCGTTGATTGTTTTCAGCCTGGTTTCAGTGTTGCTGCTCACCTTTTATATCCGTGAGGGCGAGGCCGGGCCGATTCATGCCGTGCGCTCGGGTGTGACGACGATTACCTCGCCGGTGCGCTTTGTGGGCTCGGTCGTGGCGGCTCCCTTCAACGCGATCGGCAACGTGTTCTCCAACCTCACGGCTTCGCAGGAGTCGCTCGACGACCTCAAGAAGCAAAACGAGGTGCTGACCTCTAAGGTCGCCGAGCTTTCCGAGGCTCAAAAGACTGCCGAGCGCCTGGAGGGCCTGGTTGGGCTCCAATCGACCTACAACCTTAAGTCGACCGCTGCTCGCATCGTGGGCGCCTCAGGCGATGCCTGGACCTCGACCGTTACCATCGACAAGGGCTCTGCCGACGGCCTTACCATCAACATGCCCGTGACGAGTTCTGCCGGTGTTATCGGCCAGATTATCGAAGTATCGGCCAAGACCTCTACCGTGCGCCTGATTGGCGACGAGAACTCGGGCGTGTCGGCTATGGTGCAGGACACGCGCGCCCAGGGTATGTTGCAGGGCCAGCCCGATGGCACCCTGCGCCTTGAGTACGTGAGCGTCGACTCCGACGTCAAAGTGGGCGACATCATCGTGACCTCTGGCATCGGCGGCGTGTTCCCCAAGGGCCTGCCGCTCGGCACCGTTTCCTCGGTGGAGAAGTCGGCCAACGATGTGTACTACACCATTGTGGTGCGCGCCCAGACCACGGCAGAGAATAACGAGGAGGTGCTCGTCATTACCTCGCTGACCGACGAACAGTCGGCCTCGGATGAGGATGTGAGCACCGCTAATAGCACGCCGCAGGGAACGTCGCGCGATGCTGCGACCAAGACGAAGGACGAGAGCTCGGATGACAGTTCCGACACGTCCGAGACGACCGATTCCGGCTCGAGCGAATAGGGGGCATGTCCATGGATCTACACGAGCAGGGGATGAGCTCCCGCACGTTTGTAATCGCCGCCATTGTGTGCGTGCTGTTGCAGGCGGGTCTGGCGCCGCAGATCTCCATTGCGGGCGGTCGCGTCAACTTTATGATTATCCTGGTGTGCCTGAGCGTGTTCTCGGGCGATCCCACGCGGGCTGTCGTCTGCGGCTTTTGCAGCGGCCTGTTCTATGATCTTTCCGCTGCTGTGCCGGTGGGCGTTATGTCGCTACTGCTGACAGTGGGCAGTTTTGCCCTGGTGCACAGCGCGGCCGGTCAGACGGGCGGCTCCCCGAGCGCGCGCGGTATTACCGTGGGCGCCTTCGCGCTTGCCATCAACGTGGTCTACAGCATCATCTTGCTGTTTATGGGTCTGGAGACGAGCTTTGTGGTGGCTGTTTTTGGCCATGCGCTGCCGTCTTCGATCCTGACGGGTCTGGTCGCCATTCCGTTTTTGATGTCCGGTGTCGTGCCGCAGTCCGGTTACGGATTCTCCGCACGCGGTGGTCATCAGACGGGTATGCGCTTCAAGCCCAAGACCCGCAAACTCAAATAGGGGAGGCTCATAGATGTCTTCCCAGATGACGGTTATCATCGCCGGTATCGTGCTTGTCGTGGCCATTGTGGTCGCGCTGGTCATCATGCGCCGCGGCGATTCCCGTTTTACCTACGACACGCAGCATGGAACGGCCCCGCGCGCCACTGAGGGCGAGGGCAATACCGCCGCGACCGCCTTCAAGGGTCGCTTCTCCATCCTCACCGCCGGCGTGGGCGCAATGTTTGCCGCACTCGCCGTCAAGCTGTGGGGCATGCAGATGGTCTCGTCGGACTACTACGACAAGCAGGCCAAGAGCAACCAGACCCGTACCGTCACCACACCGGCTGTGCGCGGGCGAATCCTTGATCGCAATGGCGTGGCACTTGTGCAAAACCGTCCCTCACTTGCCGTTGTCGCCTATCGCGACCTGGCCGATGACACCGTGCTGGTGCATCACCTCGCGAATGTGCTCGGCATGCCCTACGTCGCGGTTTTGCGCAACATTCAGGACAATTCCGAGGGCGCCCAGAGCCTGCATACCATCGCAACGGACGTGCGCCGCTCCACGGTTGCCTATATCAAGGAGCATGCCGGCGAGTTCCCGGGTGTGAAGATTGCCGAGCGCACCGAGCGCCAGTACCCGTACGGCGAGACGGCCTGTCACATTTTGGGCTATACCGGCACCATTACCTCCGAGCAGCTCGAGGCACAGAACAAGAAGGCTTCGGGCGATAACGATAGCGCCGCCGGTCAGATTACGTACCAGTCGGGCGATATCGTGGGCCAGGCGGGCGTCGAGAGCTACTACGAAAACTTGCTGCAGGGTATTCGCGGCGAGCAGACGGTGAAGGTCGATGCCTCGGGCAATGTGACCGGTCAGGCCGGCGCCGTGCCCGCGAAGGCCGGTTCCGACATTAAGCTCACGCTCGACCTCAAGATTCAGCAAGCCTGCGAGACGGCGCTTGCAAGTGCCATTGAGCTCGCTAAGACCACAGGCCACAGCGACGCCGGCAACGGTGCCGTGGTGTGCCTCGACCCCAATAACGGCGAGATTCTGGGCATGGCCAGCGAGCCCAAGTTCGATCCTTCGGTGTTTATCGGCGGCGTCTCCAACGACGTGTGGACCGAGCTCAACGACGACGAGGGTTCGCACCCGCTGCTCAACCGCGCCATTAGCGGCCAGTACATGTCCGCTTCGACCATTAAGCCGCTCTCGGCCTTGGCGGGCCTTGAGTTTGGCACGTACACTTCGAGTCAAACGACCAACTGCACGGGATATTGGACCGGCTTGGGCAAATCTTGGGGAAAATACTGCTGGCTGCACTCCGGTCACGGCACGATGACGCTGCAGTCCGGTATCGCCAATTCCTGCGACCCCGTGTTCTACGATATGGGCAAGGCGTTTTTCTACAACGACCAGCACCCCGAGGGCCTGCAGGAGGTCTTTCGTCGCTGGGGCCTGGGCAAGACCTGCGGCATCGACCTGCCGAGTGAGGGCATGGGCCGTATTCCCGACGCCGAGTGGAAAGAGTCTTACTTTACCGACGCATCTGCCGAGGACCGCAAGTGGAATGCCGGCGATATGACCAACATTGCCATCGGCCAGGGCGACATCCTGGTGACACCGCTGCAGATGGCCTGTGCCTATATGGGCATTGCCAACGGCGGCAAGCAGTATGTGCCGCATGTGTTTTTGTCGGCGGTGTCGCGCGATGGCGACGGTGACGCCTACAAGTACAACGGCAAGGGCAAGAAGAAGCGCCTGGAGGCCAAGATCAACAGCGATTCGGATTTGGCTCTTGTTCGCAACGGCATGCACGATGTGATTTACTCCGCATCGACTTCGACCGCCGCGCACTTTAACTCCCTGACCCCTACGGTCTACGGCAAGTCCGGCACGGGCGAGAAGAGCGGCGAGGACGATTACGCGTGGTTTTGCGCCTACGCGCCGGCCGATGACCCCAAGTACGTGATTGCCACCATCTTGGAGCAGGGCGGTGGCGGCTCCGATACCGCGTTGCACGTCGTGCGCGATGTTCTCGGTGCGATTTATGACGAGCCCGACACGTCGACGGCCACGGGCGATTCCTCGGTTCGATAGGAGGTTGCGATGGACTTTTCGCCGGCGGACCTGTTCCGCTCAACCAAAACCGGCTCTCGTAGCAGCCTGGACCGCGTTAACAAGCAGCTCTCGGCCTCGCGCGGCACGTTCCGCCAGAAGGTACACATCGGCGTGCTGCTGGCTACCGTCGCGCTCGTTGCCTATGGCGCCATCATCATTTGGTCGGCGTCGCAGTTTAAGGCCGATGCCTCGTTCTCGCGCCACCTGCTGGGTATCGGTATTGGCGCGGTTCTGGCGGTACTCGTCTGGCGCACCGACCTGCGCGGCATTTCCAACTTTTCGACGGCCCTGCTCGTCATCGATCTCATCGTGATCTTCTCGCCTAAGATTCCGGGCCTGTCCTATACGGGCGGTCTGGGCATGACGGGCTGGATCAAGATTCCCGGTATCGGTTTGACATTCCAGCCCGTTGAGCTCGCCAAGCTCATCACCATCTTCTTTATGGCCACGCTTGGCTCGCAGTACAACGGGCGTATCGATACCGTTCGCGACTACATTAAGCTCTGCGGCATGCTGTCCATTCCGTTTTTGGCCGTCGTCGCCATGGGCGACCTGGGCTCGGGTCTGGTCGTGCTGGTGTCGGGCGCAATCGTCATCTGCATGAGCGGTGCACGCCGCGAATGGGTGCTGTCGACCTTGGCCCTGCTGGTTGGTTTGATTGCGCTCATCTTGGCGCTCGACTCGGTCTTTGATTCGCTCCTTGGACACGACGTGCTTATCAAGCAGTATCAGATGAATCGTCTGACAGTCTTCATCAACCCCGACAAAGCCGATTCGGATGATGCCTACAACCTGCAGCAGTCGCTCATTGCCGTCGGCTCGGGTGGCTTCTTTGGTAAGGGCCTGGGCCACGCGACTCAGTCGGCCGGTGGCTTTCTACCCGAGTTCCACACCGACTTCGTCTTCGCCTTCCTGTCCGAGACGTTCGGCTTCTGCGGCTCCTTTTTGCTCCTGTGCCTCTACGTGCTGCTGATCTTCTCGACGATTCGCGTCGCCTTTAAGTGCGAGTCACTGTTCTTGCGCCTGTCGTGCGTGGGTATCGTCGGCATGTGGGCGTTCCAGACCTTCGAGAACATCGGCATGTGCATTGGCATGATGCCGATTACCGGTATTCCGCTGCCGTTTATTAGTTTTGGTTCGTCGTCGATGATGATTCAGTTGCTGACGGTGGGTATCGTACAATCCATATGGCGGCATCGTTCGGGCGCCGCGTAACCGCTGGAGGGGTTTGCCATGAAGATTCCCGTAGATAAGTTGACCAGCGCTTTTAAGATGGGCGCGTCTGTTAAGAAGGATTCCGATACACCGGTGCGTGTCTCGGTTTACCTTGATTCGACTGCGTCTCGCTTTTTGGTCGAGACGGTGCGCGATGCCTTTGTGCCGCAGACGACTTCGGGCATTGTGCGTGTTGATCGCCTGGGGGAGGACCGTATCGTTCCCAAGGCCGATACCGACGTGGTGCTGGTCCTCTCGTGCGGATCCGACCGCCTGGAGAGTGCTGTGCAGGAGCTCGTGATTGCCGGCGCGCCCGTGTGCTTGCTTGCCGAGTCCGCCGTCGAGGTGCCGTTCGTTGAGGAATCTACGCCCATGCTTGGCGTGGTGGCGGCGACCGATAAGACCTATCTGCTCGAGACGCTTGCCCGCTGGATCCTCGATCGTACGGACAAGGAGACGGCTTTTGCCGCCAACTTTGCCTTTATGCGCATCGCGGCGGCAAATCGCATCATTACCTCGTGCGCGCTCACCAACATGGCGACGGGCGCCCTGGTGTTTTTGCCGGGTGCCGACTATCCCGTGATGGCTCTGGCGCAGGTGGGTATGCTCTTTGAGCTCGCGGCCATCTTTGGGCGCGGCATTAAGCCCGAGCGCGGCTACGAGGTGGCGGGCGTGCTCGCCGGCGGTCTGGTGATTCGCGCCGTCACCCGCGCATTGGTGAAGCAGACGCCGCACATCGGCTTTGTCGTTAAGGCGCTTACCGCCGCCGCGGGTACCTATGGCATGGGCCGCGCGCTCGTGTCGCTCTACGAGCGCGATGTGGACTACAGCCGCGCCAACGAGGTCGCTGCTGCCACGTTCTCGCGCGTTCGCGACTTGGTGACCACGGTCGCCGGTGCCACCCGTCCCATGAGTCCTTTCGAGGATGCATCCGATCTCGCTGCTTAGGGGTTTCTTTTGCGCGTTCCATACCAAGACTGTTTTCATCTGATCGAGCCGCTGCTCGCCAAGGTCGAAAAGCCGAGTCGCTATATCGACCACGAGTGGGGGACGCTCTCAAAGGCCGATGCCGACTATCGCTGCTGCATGATCTATCCGGACGTGTATGAGGTCGGTCTGCCCAACCAAGGCATCGCCATTCTCTACAACATTCTTAATCAGGCCGAGGGCATTTCCTGCGAGCGCGGCTACGTGCCGTGGCCCGATATGGGCGATGCCATGCGCGAGGCGGGGATTCCGCTTCTGTCGCTCGAGGGTGCAGCGCCCGTGGCCTCGTTCGACATCGTCGGCATGCACGTGCCGCACGAGATGGCCGTGACGAACTTCCTCGAAGCGCTCGATCTCGCCGGCATTCCGCTGCTGGCTGCCGACCGTACCGAGGACGATCCCATCATCGTCGCCGGTGGTCCCTCGGTGTATAACCCCGAGCCGTACGCGGCATTTTTCGATGCCATTCTCATTGGCGAGGGCGAGGAGTCGCTGCTCGAGATCTGCCAGCTGCATCGCCGCTTGCGCGACGAGGGTGTCTCGCGCGCCCAGATTGTCGAGCAGCTCGCGACGGTCGCCGGTACCTATGTGCCGTCCCTGTATGAGGTGCGCTATGACGAGCCATGCTCGCCGCATGGCTACACCGTGCCGCGCGAGGGCAAGGACGTCCCGCCGGTAGTCTACAAGCGCGTCGTCGAGGACTTTGGCGCAACCAATCCGCTTTCTCAGTCGTGCGTGCCGTATGCGCAGCTCGTCCACGATCGCCTGTCTATCGAGATCCTGCGTGGCTGCGCCCGCGGCTGCCGTTTTTGCCAGGCCGGCATGACATATCGTCCGGTACGCGAGCGCTCGGCCGACCAAATCGTGTCATCGGTGATCCAGGGCTTGGAAAAGACTGGCTATGACGAGGTGTCGCTTACCTCGCTTTCGACGACCGACCACTCCTGCATCCGCGATGTGCTCGGTAGGCTCAACCGTCGCCTGGAGGACACGGGCATTCGCGTGTCCATTCCGTCGCAGCGCTTGGACTCGTTTGGCGTTGATATGGCCGAGTCGGTCGCCGGCGAAAAGAAGGGCGGCCTGACGTTCGCGCCCGAGGCGGGCAGTCAGCGTATGCGCGACATCATCAACAAGAACGTGACCGAGGAGGACTTGGATCGCGCGGCCAAGGCAGCCTTCGAGGCCGGCTGGAACCGTATGAAGCTTTATTTCATGATGGGCCTTCCCGGCGAGCGCGATGAGGACATCGTGGCTATCGCCAACCTGGCCGATCATGTGCTGGAGCTCGGCCGCTCCGTGGTGCCCAAGGCGCGCCGCGGGTCTATCTCGGTGTCTATCTCTGTTTCGGTCTTTATCCCCAAGGCGGCAACGCCCTTCCAGTGGTGCCCGCAGCTCGATTACGACGACGTCAAGCGCCGCCAGAAGCTGCTCATCACGAGCGTGCGCAACCGCGCCGTTCGCGTGCATTACCACGATGCCGAGACCTCGCTTGTCGAGGCTGCGCTCTCCCGTGCCGGTCGCGATATGACGCCGGTTATCATCGATGCCTGGCGTGCGGGCTCGCGCTTCGACGCCTGGGTGGAGCACTTCTCGCTCGACAACTGGAAGGAGGCCGCTGCCAAAAACGGCATCGACCTCAACGAGCTGGTGCACCTGCCCTACGAGCTGGACTGGCGCCTGCCCTGGGAGCATGTGAGCCCCGGCTGCGCGCGCGGCTTCCTCGAGCGCGAGTACCGCCGTTCGCTCGAGGGCGTCACGACCCCCGACTGCACCCGCACGTCGTGCACCGGCTGCGGAATCTGCCCCACACTCCACGCCAAGAACGTATTGATGGGTGATCGCGCATGAGTGAGCGCTTGACCGACAATCCCACGCTCTTTAGGCTGCGCGTTCGCTACGGCAAGCGTGATCGCCTTAAGTACCTGGGCCATCTGGAACTAATCCATACCATTGAGCGCATCGTGCGCCGTGCGGGCTTGCCCTATGCCGTGACGCAGGGTTTTTCGCCGCATATGCGCGTGGGCTTTTCGTCGGCGCTGCCCGTGGGCACGTCGTCGACCTGCGAGTGGTATGACCTGTTTATGACGGAGTTCGTCGCTCTCGACGAGGCCTTTGAGCGCCTGGCCGCTGCATCGCCTGCCGATCTGGCGCCTATCGAGGCTGCCTACATCGACGTGCGCACGCCGGCGCTGACGGCTCAACTTACGCGCCTGTCGTACCGCATCGACTTGCACCTGGACCCCGAGGCCCCCGTGAGCGCCGACGAGGTGCGCGCTGCGATCGACACGCTGCGCGCGGGTCATGGCATTGACTATGCGCGCGGCAAAAAGAGCAAGCGTCTTGATCTGGACCATACGCTCGTTGGCTATGAGCTCGCGGCGGGGGAGCGTGAGGACCATCTGGTGCTCATGCTCGACACCCATGCCGACAACGAGGGCTCCATGCGTCCGGAGATTTTGCTTTCTGCTGCTGATGTTTTGTTGCAGGGCTTGACCCCGGGCGTCGATGCACCTATTGTTTCCACCGGTATGCAAGACCTCGTGACCATCTGCTCCTACGATGTCGAGCGTCAGAATCAAGCATGCGAGGACGACGAGGGCCGACTCGTCAGCCCCATACCTGTGCGAACTTGTGGATTTGCTCCACATACTCGTTGACGGGGGTATTATCGCCTGCTACTATATTCGGCTGTTGCACTAACTGATGCATGAAGGGCAAGTAAACATGTACGCAATCGTTAACACGGGCGGCAAGCAGTACAAGGTCGCCACCGACGATGTCATCACCGTCGAGAAGATCGAGGGCAATGAGGGCGACAAGGTCACCCTGCCGGTTATCTTCCTCAACGATGGTAAGAAGATCGTCACCGATCCCGACAAGCTGGCCAAGGCCAAGGTTACCGCTCAGATCGTTGAGCAGTTCAAGGGCGAGAAGCAGCTGGTCTTCAAGTTCCACAAGCGTAAGCGCTATCGTCGTCTGAAGGGTCACCGTCAGCAGCTCACCAAGCTGAAGATCGTGAAGGTTCAGGCTACCTCCCGCGCCAAGAAGGCTGTCAAGGCAGAGGCTGAGGCTGTTGCCGAGGCTCCCGTCGCCGAGTAGATTACACTCGTAACGAAAGAGTAGGTATACACAATGGCACACAAAAAAGGACTCGGTTCCTCCCGTAATGGCCGTGACTCCCGCGGTCAGCGCCTTGGCACGAAGCGCTATGCCGGCCAGACGGTAACCACGGGCACGATTCTCGTCCGTCAGCACGGCACGCACATCCACCCGGGTGAGAACGTTGGCCGTGGCAAGGACGACACGCTGTTCGCGCTGGTCGACGGTACCGTTGAGTTCCACAAGGGTATCAAGCACAGGGTCAGCGTACGCCCGCTCGCGAACGCGTAATTCACCCTTCATAGAGCACATATGTGGGAGGCACTTGAGTTTTAGGATTCAAGGGTCTCCCTCTTTTTTGTAGGAGGCGATTCTGTTGTCACAGTTCACCGATATCAGCCGCATTAACGTTTGCGGCGGCGACGGCGGAGCCGGATGCATGTCGTTTAGGCGCGAGGCATTTGTTCCCAAGGGCGGCCCCGATGGCGGCGACGGCGGTCGTGGCGGCAACGTCGTCATTCAGGCCGACGCTCAGCTTTCCTCGCTGATCGATTACCGCTTTAAGCATCACTTTCGTGCTGAGCGCGGAACGCATGGCCAGGGCGCTCGTCGCAATGGTAAGAGCGGCGAGGACCTGATTCTCAAGGTCCCCATGGGCACCGTAGTTCGCGAGCTCGACCCCGAGACGCAGACCCCGATGTTCGAGATTGCCGACCTGGTGCACGACGGTGAGCGCGTTGTCGTGGCGCCCGGTGGTGCCGGCGGTCTGGGCAACACCCACTTTGTGACGTCAGTGCGTCGCGCTCCGGCCTTTGCCCAGCTCGGCGAGCCTGCTGAGGAACACTGGATTGAGCTCGAGATGAAGCTTATGGCCGATGCCGCACTTGTGGGCTTTCCCTCGGTGGGCAAGTCCTCGCTCATCGCGCGCATGAGCGCTGCCCGTCCCAAGATCGCCGACTACCCCTTCACCACGCTTGTGCCTAATCTGGGTATGGTGCGAGCCGGCGAGTACTCCTATGTCGTCGCCGATGTCCCGGGTCTTATCGAGGGCGCGAGCGAGGGGCGTGGCCTGGGCCATCAGTTCCTGCGCCACATTGAGCGTACGGCCTTGATCATGCATGTCGTTGACATGACGGGCGGATTTGAGGATCGCGATCCAGTCGAGGACTATCGCATTATTAACCGTGAGCTCGAGCAGTATGGTGCCGAGCTTTCGGAGCGCCCGCAGATCGTCGTCGCCAACAAGTGCGATGCGCCGGGCACGGCCGACAAGATTGCCGACCTTAAGCGTGCGGCGCTCGACGATGGCCATATGTTCTTTGCCGTGTCCGCTGTGACGGGTGCCGGTCTCAACACGCTGATGCTTGCCGTGGGCGAGCAGGTGGCTAAGCTTCGCGCCGAGCTGGCGGTCTCTGACGAGCCGGTCGATCTTCGCGATGATGAGTGGGAGCGTCGCCGTCTGCAGCGCGAGAAGCGGTTCCGCATTGTCCAAGAGGAGCCCGGTGCCTTCCGCGTGGTCGGTCGCGCGATTGAGCGCTTGGTTATTCAGACCGACTGGGAAAATGAGGAGGCGGTCATCTACCTGCAGCATAAGTTTTCCCGCATGGGTGTCGACGATGCGCTCCAAAAGGCCGGCTGCCGTGCCGGCGACGAGGTTCGCATTTGCCAGCGCGCCTTTGACTTTGAGGGCGCCGAGGACTTCTCGGAGTTCGAGGACGAGCTTGAGGACGGTAGCGAGGACGTCGCCGTCGAGGTCGTTGATGTCGAGGATGTCGCGGACGATAGCTTGGAGGCTGTCGACGCGGTGGATGCCATTGACGGTACCGATGACGCTGTTGCTGCGGAAGACGTCGAGACCCCGGAGGGCGAGTAAGCCATGTCACTGCGCGGTGGAATCGGTCTGCCCGAGCTTCCTCTAGAAGACGGGCAGGAGTTTAGGCTCGGCATTATGGGTGGTACCTTTGACCCGATTCATTATGGGCACTTGGTTACCGCCGAGCAGGCGCGCGAGTCGCTCGACTTGGACGCCGTGCTCTTTATGCCGGCCGGCTCTCCCGCCTTTAAGCTCGACAAACCGGTGACGCCTGCTGAGGACCGTTATGCCATGACGGTCCTCGCGACCGCCGCGAACCCGGCCTTTTTGGCAAGCCGCTTCGAGATCGATCGTGCCGGTGTCACCTACACAGCCGATACGCTGCGCGCCCTTCGCGAGTTTTACCCGCCACGGGTGAAGCTTTACTTTATTACGGGTGCCGATGCGATTATCGATATTGTGACCTGGCACAATGCAGATGAGATTGCCGAACTGGCAACCTTTATTGCTGCGACGCGTCCCGGCTTTGACATCGATACGGCCCGGGCGCGGATTAAGGAATCGGGATTGCCATTCGACGTGCGCTATATCCAGATTCCGGCGCTGGCGATTAGCTCGACCAACATTCGCAAGCGGGTTGCCCGCGGTATGAGCGTGCGCTATCTTACGAGCGAGTCCGTGCTCGGCTATATCCGGAAACGCGGCCTGTATGCCGATCTTGGGCAAGACGATTTTGATTGATGGGGGAGAACGTTGTCGGTAGAAGATCAGTTTGAGGGCGACGAGCGCGCGCTCTTGACGCGCATCCACGAGTTGCTCGATGTGCGCATGAAGGATAAGCGTAAGCGCTACGTGCATTCGCTCGGGGTTGCCGAGACTGCGTTGCACCTAGCCGAGGTGTACGGTGTCAACCGCTTTGATGCCGCTGCCGCTGGCCTGATCCATGACTGGGACAAGGTGCTCTCCGACGACGAGCTGGTCACGCGCGCTCTGCATTACGGCATTAAGATTGCCGGCTCTCCGTCTGCCGCGACGCCGCTTTTGCATGGCCCGGTTGCCGCCTATGAGCTTCCGCAGCTTTTTCCCGAGCTGTCGCCGGCGGTCTTTCAGGCTGTCGACCGTCACACCGTGGGCGCTTGCGACATGACGCCGCTCGATATGGTGGTCTTTGTGGCCGATGCCATCGAACCCAACCGCCACGGTGATTATGCCCATGCGCTGCGCAAGATGGTGGGGAAGTCCTCGCTCGACGAGTTGTTCTTCTCCTGTTTTGCGCAGGGTCTGGTCTATGTGATCCAGACCGGGCGTTATCTTTATCCCACGGCTATTTCGATTTACAACCATTACGCCCAGCTGCGCTAGCTCGGGCTGTCTAGAAAGAGGTATTCCATGGCCGACGAGACCATGACCGACGAGCAGATTCTTGAACGTGTGGAGCACAAGAGCTTCGCTGCCACGTCCGACCGCACTGCCGCCTCGCTGTCCGCGAGCGGTGTCGCCGCTGAGGATGTCGCCCGCGCCGCCGCGCAGGCCGCCTACGACAAGAAAGGCGAGGACGTTCAGGTGCTCGACCTGACTGAGCTTTCTGATGTGTGCGACTACTTTGTTCTCGCTACCGGCACCAACAACCGCCAGGTCGATTCGATTGTCGACGAGATTGAGGAGAAGGTCGCCGAGGCTTGCGGCGAGCACCCGTTTTCCATCGAGGGCCGCGAGCAGAAGACCTGGATGCTCATGGACTACGGTTCGGTTGTCGTCCACGTCTTCACTCCCGAGGCGCGCGAGTTCTACCGCCTCGAAAAGCTCTGGGGCGACGCCCCCCAGCTTCCCCTCGACCTCCTCTAGTAGCTCATTTGGGACGGGGCTTTTTTAGCTACCCTCTGCCGTATGCCGGGCAGTTGCACTACTTGCAGCTGCCCGGTTTTCTTTTTGCCATAGGGACTAATCGTTGAAGCGGGATTGGCGGCCGAAGGAGAGGGCGGTGTCGCCGAACTTGTCTCGGACGGCGTCGATGGCGAGCGAGAGGTCGCGACGGTCGCTCGATTGGGCTCCGCGGTCGTCGATTTCGCAGAACAGGTCGGTCTGGATGCCGCCCTGATGGTCAAAGTCGCTCATGCCGATGCCCGCCAGACGCACGTGCATGCCTTCTTGCCAGATATTGTCGAGCAGCTCGAGCGCTACGGCCACAAAGATATTCTCGTCGTCGGTGGGGTGGGGCAAGCGGCGCTGTGCCGTGCGTCCGCTGCCATACGAGTACTTGAGCTTGAGCGTTACGGTTCCGCCCGTCAGCCCTTGACGGCGCAGGCGGCGCCCAACCGACTCGCCGAGCAGCGCAATCGCCGCCTCGATATCCCCACGCTCAGTCAAATCCTTCGCAAAGGTGCGTTCATTGCTGACCGACTTGACCTCGCGCTCTTCATCGAGGCTCGTGACTTCGGAGAGTTCGAGTCCCAGCGCACGCTGGCGCATGCGTTCGCCGTTGATGCCAAAAATAGAGGCCAAGGTGGATTTCGGTGCGCGGGATAGCTCGCCGAGCGTGTAGATGCGCATGCGGCGCAGTCGCTCTTCTGCCGAGCGCCCGATGCCGCTCATGGCAGATACCGGCAGCGCTGCCAAAAAGCGCTGCTCGGTTCCAGGGCGCACGATGGTCAGCCCAAATGGCTTGTCCCGCTCGCTTGCGATCTTTGCGACCGTCTTGTTACAGCCCACGCCAATGGAGCAGGTCACCCCCAGCGCCGCCACACGATCACTGATGCGCCGTGCAACCAGCAGCGGGTCCTCGGGTGCAAAGCGACCTGGCGTGATGTCGATAAAGGCCTCGTCGATGGATACGCGCTCAACGCGCGGGGTCTCGTCGGCGAGAATCGCCATGACCTGAGCGCTGACCTCGTGGTAGCGATCGAAATGCCCATGCGTCCAAATGGCCTGCGGACAGAGGCGCCGTGCCTCGGCCGAGGGCATGGCAGAGTGCACGCCAAAGCGACGTGCCTCGTATGAGCAGGTGGACACGACGCCGCGGGAATCGGCATCGCCGCCCACGATGAGCGGCTTGCCGCGCCACTCGGGATGATCGAGCATCTCCACGCTCGCAAAAAACGCATCGAGATCCATAAGGCCCACCGCCGGTCCCGTCCAGGGCGGCGGCGTGACGCCCGCAGCATCTTCATAACCGTATGTATGTTCGCGTCTTTTCATGGCATGAGTATACCGCGCAGCTCATGTGGGGTGCGTGGATGTGCTTGCAAATCGCGAATTCTTGTCTAAGATATGGATTTGCCTTCGACTACACCGAAGAAGTTGGTCTCACGGACTTCACCTGCCCGCGTCGATGGCGTATTATGTTCAACTGTTTGTTTGTAGTTGCAGCCTAAAGCTGCTTGGTTGGAGGAGTTTCCTTTGGCAGTCAAGATTCGCCTTGCTCGTCACGGCGCTAAGAAGCGTCCGTACTACCGTGTCGTCGTCGCCGATTCCCGCGCCCCGCGTGACGGTCGTATCATCGAGGAGGTTGGCCGCTACAACCCGATGACCGCCCCCAAGACCATCAACCTCGACCTCGAGAAGATCGCCGACTGGCAGTCCAAGGGCGCTCAGCTCACCGACGCCGTCGCCGCTCTGGTCAAGGCCGCCAACGAGGGCGAGAAGACCGAGACCGTCGTCAAGAAGTCCAAGAAGCAGCTCGCCAAAGAGGCCGAGGCCGCTAAGGCTGCCGCTGAGGCCGCTGAGGGCGCCGAGGAGTAAATCGTGCCTGAGGTTGACGCTGCACAGCTCGAGGGTGAGGCAATGCTCTCAGATCGCATCGCCGATCTCGTCGAATATCTCGTTGTTCAGATCGTCGACGACCCGGATTCCGTGAGCCTCGAGGTCATCGATGGCGACGACGCCTCCACGATTGAGGTTTCGGTTGCCGAGGATGACGTCGCTAAGGTCATCGGCCGTCGTGGCCGTACCATTAAGGCCATTCGCACGCTCGCCCGTGCACTGGCCGCTCGCCTCGACACCGCTGTCGAGGTAGAGGTTCTGGGCTAGGACCTTGAGGTCCCAGTACAAAAACATCGCCCGTGTGGTCAAGCCGCACGGAAGGAAGGGGGAGGTCCTCGCGCAGCCGCTGCGGGGGCTTCCTTCTGTATTGGAGCCGGGTATGCGTGTTGCCTTGACGCCGCCGGCGCTCAAGCGCGACCGTTTTTGCACGGTCGTGTCCGTCACCGATACGGGCGATGGCGATCTGGTCTCGTTTGAGGGCATAGACGACTTGACGGCCGCCGAGGGCATCACCGGATGCTATGTGCTGGCCAATCGTGACGACTTCGAGCTCGATTCGCTCGACGCCGCCTATACCGACCTCATGGGTCGCGAGGTGGTCGACGAGCGCTTTGGCTCGCTCGGCACGATTGTCGAGATCATGTCGACGCCCGCCAACGATGTTTGGGTTGTCGAGGGCGATCGGTACGGCGAGGTGCTGATTCCCGTGGTCGAGCAGGTTGTGCTCGATCTTCCCGACACAGGAACAATTTCCGTCCACGTTATGGACGGCTTGATCGATATGGACAAGTAGGGAGGACAGCATGCTGATCGAGACCCTTTCGGTCTTTCCCGAGATGTTTGAGCCCGTCATGTCCACGTCGATTTTGGGCCGCGCCCGCAAGGCCGGCCTTTTTGATTTTAAGGCGTATAACCTGCGCGATTGGACGCACGACCGCCATCGCACCGTCGATGACGAGCCGTATGGCGGCGGGCAGGGCATGCTCATGAAGGTCGAGCCCATCGCCGAGGCCATCGAGGCCATCAGCTCCGAGGGTCCCAAGCCCACCGTGGTGTTCTTCACCCCCTGCGGCGAGCCCTTTACGCAGCATGTGGCCGAGTGCCTGCTCAAAAGCGAGCGCTTGCTGTTTGTGTGCAGCCGTTACGAGGGCGTCGATGAGCGCGCATATGCGTATGCCGATGAGCGTCTATCGATCGGCGACTACGTGCTCACGGGCGGCGAGCTGCCCGCTATGGTCGTAGCCGATGCCGTCGTACGGCTCATTCCCGGAGCCTTGGGCGACGAGATGAGCAACGTGGACGAGTCCTTCTCGACCGCTGAGGACGGTGGCCTGCTCGAGTACGCGCAGTACACCCGCCCCGCCGAGTTCAATGGCGAGGGCGTGCCGCCGGTGCTCGTAAGCGGCGACCACGCCAAGGTCGATGCCTGGCGTCGCAAAAACGCCATCGAGCGTACCTGTCGCTGGCGTCCCGATCTTATCGAGACGGCACGTCTTACGCCCAATGAGCGCGCGTACGCGCAGGAGATCCTGGACGCTTCGTTTTCGCAGAGCGAGGAGTGAGAATGGTTCCATCGCAGCATTCCGTGCTAAAGGGTGCGTTTGAGTGGGTCGTGGTTGTCGCAATCGCGCTGGTCGCCACCTTCTTGATTCGCTCGTTTGTGGTCGAACCCTTTGTGGTGCCTACCGGTTCCATGGAGTCCACGATCGAGATCGGAGACCAGATTCTGGCGCAGAAGGTGACGCTCGAACTCGGACAGCCCGTCAAGCAAGGCGATATCGTGGTGTTCCACAACCCCGATGCCACGTCCGAGCATGACGTGCTGGTAAAGCGCGTTATTGCCACGGCCGGCCAGACGGTCGACCTGCGGGACGGCAAGGTCGTCGTCGATGGCCAGGCGCTCGACGAGGACTATACGACTGGCATGAGCTGGCCGCTTTCGGTCCAAGCCCCCGGCGCTCAGGTGAGCTATCCCTACACCGTCCCTGACGACTGTGTGTGGGTGATGGGCGACAACCGCGAGAACTCTGCTGACTCCCGCTACTTTGGCCCGGTCGACCGCTCCGACTTGATTGCCGTGGCGCTTGTGCGCTACTGGCCGCTCAACCGTATCGGCGCTATCGATTAAAAACCGCTATAGTACAGTACCTAACCGTGTAATCGTTTCGACGAGGGGATATAAGAGGCATGAACGCTTCATCGCTTTCCTTCCAAGACATCATCCTGCGCCTCCAGCAGTACTGGGGCGAGCAGGGCTGCGTAATTATGCAGCCCTATGACTCCGAGGTCGGTGCCGGTACCTTCCATACCGCGACCACGCTGCGCTCGCTCGGTCCCGCCGAGTGGCGCACCTGCTATGCGCAGCCCTGCCGCCGTCCCGCCGACGGCCGCTACGGCGAGAACCCCAACCGCATGCAGCACTACTATCAGTTCCAGGTGCTCATCAAGCCCTCGCCGGTCAACGCTCAGGAGCTCTACCTGGGTTCGCTGGCCGCCATTGGCCTGGACCCCAATGACCATGACGTCCGCTTTGTTGAGGACGACTGGGAGAGCCCGACGCTCGGCGCCTGGGGCCTTGGCTGGGAGGTCTGGCTCAATGGCATGGAGGTCACGCAGTTTACGTACTTCCAGCAGGTGGGCGGCATCGAGGTCGACCCCGTGCCTGTCGAGATCACCTATGGCCTGGAGCGCATCGCCATGTACGCCCAGGGCGTCAACTCGGTCTACGACCTGGTGTGGAGCTACCTGCCCGACGGCACGCCCATGACCTACGGCGACGTGTTCCTGGAGAACGAGCGCGAGTTCAGCGCTTATAACTTTGAGGTCGCCAACGTCGAGATGATGCGTCAGAAGTTTGACGACTACGAGGCCGAGTGCCACTCCTGCCTGGAGCGCAAGCTGCCGCTGCCGGCATATGACTGCGTCATGAAGTGCAGCCATGCCTTCAACCTGCTCGATGCCCGCGGTGCGCTGTCCGCAGTCGAGCGCGCCAACTACATCCTGCGCGTCCGCGCCGTCGCCAAGGCGTGCTGCGAGGCCTATATGGCCGAGGTCGCCGGAATCAACGAGAATGCCGATCAGGAAGGCGAGGTGGCGTAAGCCATGGCAGACGCTAAGGATTTCCTGTTTGAGATCGGTACGGAGGAAATGCCCTCTGCACCGCTGAACAATGCCGTCAAGCAGCTTGGCACTATGATCGCCAAGGGTCTCGATGAGGCCGGTCTGGCCCACGGTGAGGTCCGCGTGATCTCGAGCCCGCGTCGCCTGGCTGCGCTCGTGGCTAACGTTGCCACCGCGACCGATGAGGTTCACGAGGTCAAGCGCGGTCCCGCGGCCAACATCGCCTTCGATGCCGACGGTAACGCCACCAAGGCCGCCCAGGGCTTCGCCCGCAAGTGCGGTGTGGCTGCCGAGGATCTGGTCCGTCGCGAGGACACCGACGGCCGTGAGTACGTATTTGCCGAGAAGAACATTCCTTCCGCCCCGGCCACCCCGATTCTGACGGCCCTGTGCGAGAAGACCATCGCCGGCCTGCAGTGGCCCAACTACCGCTCTCAGCGCTGGGGCCACGAGCACGCCACGTTCGTGCGTCCGGTCCGCTGGATCTGCTGCCTTTTGGGCGGGGATGTCGTGCCCGTGTCCTTTGCCGATGTGACGAGCGGCAACACCACGCGCGGCCATCGCGTCCTGGGCCCCGGTGACCATGTGGTCGCCAGCCCCGCTGTTTACGAGCAGGTGCTCGAGGACGCCGGCGTGCTTTCTGCCGAGCGCCGTCGCGAGGCCATCCTTGCCGGTATCGCCGAGGTCGAGGCCGCCCGTCCTGGCTGCCACGTCGATACGCCCAAGAAGGTCTTTGAGGAGGTCATCAACCTCTGCGAGTGGCCGACGGTGCTCGTCGGTACCTTCGATGAGGAGTTCCTCAAGGTCCCGCACGAGATCATCTGCGAGTCTATGCTCACCAACCAGCGCTACTTCCCGATCTATGACGGCGAGGGCAAGCTGACGCGTGAGTTCGTGGTCGTCTCCAACAGCAAGCCCGAGAACGCCGAGCGCGTGATTGACGGCAACGAGCGCGTCGTGCGCGCCCGCCTGGACGACGCCAAGTTCTTCTACGAGGAGGATCTGAAGATCTCCCTCGACGAGTTCCGTGAGCGCCTGGCCAAGGTTGCCTTCCAGGAGAAGCTCGGCAGCGTGCTCGCCAAGTCCGAGCGTATTGAGCAGCTCGCGCTCGCTATTGCCCGTGAGGCTCACCTGGGTGCCCACCTGGCCGCCGATGCCGGCCGCGCCGCTCACCTGTGCAAGGCCGACCTTGTGTCCAACGCCGTCGTCGAGTTCACGAGCCAGCAGGGCGTGATGGGCGGTTACTACGCCAGCGCGATGGGGGAGAACGAAGAGGTCGCTCACGCTATTCGCGATCACTATCGTCCCCGCTTTGCCGGCGACGAGCTGCCCGAGGGCACCGCTGGCTGCATCGTGGCCTGCGCCGACAAGCTCGATACCATTGCCGGCATCTTTGCCATCGGCGAGCCCCCGACCGGCTCTTCCGACCCGTACGCGCTGCGTCGTGCCGCCATCGGCATCATCAACATCCTGCGCGACCGTCTGCCGATCGACCCCACGTCGCTCATCGACTTTGCGCTCGAGCTCTATAGCGAGCAGGGCATTGAGTTCGACGCCGCCGAGGTCGCCCAGCAGGTTCGCGACTTCTTCCACGGCCGTCTGGTGAGCATGGCCCGCGACGAGAAGATCCCGGCCGACACCGTTGCCGCCGTTTCCGCGGTGCGCATCATTGCGCCGTCGGTCTTCTTCGCCCGCTGCGCCGCCCTCGACGAGGCCCGCAAGAACGACGCCGAGACCTTCGACAACCTGGCGACCGCCTACGCCCGAGCCGCGCATATCTCCAAGCCCGAGCTGGGCGCGGAGTACGATCGTGCCCTGATGGGCGAGGTCGAGCTTGCGCTTGCCGACGCCTCCGAGGCCGCTCAGACCGCCGTCGATGCCGCTCTTGCTGCCGAGGACTACCCGGCCGCATTTGCCGCCCTCGCCGCCCTGCGTGCCCCCATTGACCGCTTCTTCGACGAGGTTATGGTCATGGACAAGGACGAGCAGCTCCGCGATAATCGCCTTAAGCTGCTCAACCGCTTCGAGGCCGTTTTCTCCGGCATCGCTAACATCGGTGAGCTTGCCCGCAAAAAGTAAGCTAGCCTGCGCGTAAGCGCAAAAGGAGCCCCGCATGGATTGCCCGGTCGCCGCTCGTCCCACCGTTATCGTTATCTCCGACTCGCTCGGTGATACCGCTTGTGAGGTGGTGCTTGCGGCGTCCGGGCAATTTGATGAAGGGGCTTTTCGTCTTTTGCGCCTGCCCAAGGTGACCTCGGTGGAGCAGGTCAAGTCGTTTGTGGGTCCGCGTGTCGATGCGGACCATCGCGATATTGCCGTGTTCCACACCATTGTCGACCCGGCGCTTCGCGCCCGCGTCCTCGATTACCTGGGCATGCTGCATATCCGTTCGGTCGACCTGATCGGCCCGACACTCGCCGTGCTTTCGTCGCTTATTGGCGTTGCGCCCAAGGGCGTTGCGGGCGTGATTCACAAGACCGACGACCGCTATTTCCGTCGCATTGAGGCCATGGAGTATTTTGTTGAGCACGATGACGGGCGCGGTTGCGACGATCTGTCGGGTGCTGATATCGTGCTTTTGGGTGTGTCGCGCACGTCCAAGACGCCGCTGTCGATGTATCTGGCCTATCAGGGTTACAAGGTTGCCAACGTTCCGTTGGCCCATGGTATGGAGCCGCCAAAGTCGATTTACGAGGTCGACCCGATGCGGTTGTTTGGCTTGATTTCGACCGTCGATGTGATTTCCGAGATTCGTGATAGCCGTCTGGGCGACGACTATGCCCGTGCCGTTGCCGGCTCCTATGCCGAGCCCGAGAGTGTTCGCAGCGAGCTCGAGGAGGCTCGTGCCCTCATGAAACGTCTGGGTTGCTTTGTGGTGCGCACCGATGGCAAGGCAATCGAGGAGAGCGCCTCCGAGATCATCGCTCACCTCGAAGAGATTCAAGAGGCAAGAGCCCGCCGTGCCGCCCGCCGCGCTCAACAAAAGTAGCTAATTTGGGACGGGGCTTTTTAGCTACCCCGGTTGAGGCCACGAGCTTTTTGGCCGCTTGCCGACGGGGCAGCTAAAAAGCCCCGTCCCAAATTAGCTACTTATGGTAAAGCGATTTAGCAGCTTCTACCGCTTTTGACCTGCAATTACACTGTAGTGGTATCTTCATAAGGTAACCACCTTTACCTACCGTTTACCGCCTGTTTTAGCACGTTTACCAAACCGCGTATCCTCTGCTCAAGCCCGTTCAAATCCCGCCGTATAGTTCCCTCACGGCCCGCATCCGGCGGGTCGATTCGTTACCACGGTCGTGCGCGAGAGCGCATGGAAGGGGAAGTATCGTGAGCGATTGCAAGAGGGTTTACCGTTTTGGAACCGATGCCCAGGGCACTTGTGTCACCGAGGGCGACAAGTCCATGAACTTCGTGCTTGGCGGCAAAGGCGCTAACCTTGCCGAGATGAGTCGTATCGGCCTGCCGGTTCCCGGTGGCTTTACCATTACCTGCCAGACCTGCGTCGAGTACTCTGGTGCCGGCAACGTCTGGCCCGAAGGCGCGCTCGACGAGATCGTTGCCGCCGAGGCCGATCTCGAGGCCCGCTGCGGCAAGAAGCTCGGCGATGCCTCCGATCCGCTGCTCGTCTCGGTGCGCTCGGGCGCTCCGTTCTCCATGCCCGGCATGATGGATACGGTACTCAACCTGGGCCTCAACGACGATTCCGTCCAGGGCCTTATCGCCCAGACGCAGAACCCGCGCTTTGCCTGGGACAGCTATCGTCGCTTTATCCAGATGTTCTCCAACGTCGTCATGGGTGTCGATGCCGACTTGTTCGAAAACGCCCTGACCCAGGCCCGCCTGGTCGCCGGCGTTCGCGTCGACTCCGAGCTTTCGGCCGAGGATCTGCAGGAGCTCGTCGAGACGTTCAAGGGCATTTTCTCCGACAACGTCGAGGCCGCCCTGTACCCCGAGCTCGAGGTTGCGGACGGCAAGCCCGTCTTCCCGCACGATCCGGAGCTCCAGCTGCGCCTTGCCATCCAGGCCGTCTTTGGCAGCTGGATGAACGAGCGCGCCTGCATCTACCGCAAACAGCATGGCATTTCCGATGACCTTGGAACCGCCGTCAACGTCCAGGCTATGGCGTTTGGCAATAAGGGCGAGACCTCGGCGACCGGCGTCGCCTTTACGCGCAACCCGGCCGACGGCACCAAAGAGTTCTACGGTGATTTTCTGGTCAACGCCCAGGGCGAGGACGTCGTCGCCGGCATCCGCAACACCGAGCCCATCGCCGACCTCAAGACCACCCCGGGTCTCGAGTCCGCAGGTGAGGAGCTTGAGCGTGTCTTCCTGACGCTTGAGGATCACTACCGCGATATGTGCGACATCGAGTTTACTATCGAGCAGGGTAAGCTCTGGATGCTCCAGACCCGCGTGGGCAAGCGTACCGCCACCGCCGCCCTACGCATTGCTATTGAGATGGTCGAGGAAGGCCTCATTACCCGTGAGGAGGCCGTGAGCCGCATCGACCCTGCGCAGCTCGACCAGCTCCTGCACCCGCAGTTCGACTCCTCCAAGAAGTACGAGGCGCTCGCACGCGGCCTTAACGCCAGCCCCGGTGCCGCCGTGGGTGAGGTCGTGTTCTCGAGCGAGGACGCCGTCGCGCGTTCTGCCGAGGGCCATAAGGTCATTCTGGTCCGCTGGGAGACCAACCCCGATGACCTGAAGGGTATGGTCGCCGCCGAGGGTATCTTGACGAGCCATGGTGGCAAGACGAGCCACGCCGCCGTTATCGCCCGCGGTATGGGTACCCCCTGCGTCTGCGGTGTCGAGCGTTTCCATATCGACGCGGCCGAGAAGGTCGTGCGTATCGAGGGCAGCGACCGCGTGCTGCACGAGGGCGACATCATCTCCATCGACGGCACTCAGGGCATCGTCGTCGATGGCGCCGTCGATTTGGTCTCCGCCGAGCTCACCGGCGACCTGGACACCATCCTGTCCTGGGCCGACGAGATCCGCCTGGACGAGACTGAATGCCACGCCAACCATGTGCGCGTCAATGCCGACAATCCCGAGGATGCCGAGCTCGCCCTCGAGTTTGGCGCCGAGGCCATCGGCCTGTGCCGCACTGAGCATATGTTCCTAGGCGATCGCAAGAACATTATCCAGAGCTTCATCCTGTCCGATGACGAGGCTGTGAAGCAGCGGGCCCTGGCCGATCTGCTCAAGGTCCAGACCGAGGATTTCTTGGCGATGTTCAAGACCATGTCCGGTCGCGATGTGGTCGTTCGCCTGCTCGATCCGCCGCTGCATGAGTTCCTGGATGATCCGCGTGAGCTTGAGGTCGCCATCACCAAGAAGGAGGCCGCCGGCGCCAGCGAGGAAGAGCTCGCCCCCCTTCGCGCTCGTCTGCGTCGTATCGACGGCATGGTCGAGTCCAACCCGATGCTCGGCCTGCGCGGCGTGCGCCTATCCGTCGTTTTTAGCGATCTGCCGCTCATGCAGGTTCGCGCCGTCGCCACGGCTGCCGCCCGCCTTATCAAGGAGGGCGTCGACCCGCGTCCCGAGATCATGGTTCCGCTCGTTTCCATCACGGCCGAGCACGTCCAGACCCGCGAGGTCATCGAGCGCGTCATCGCCGAGGTTTCCGTCGAGGAAGGCGTCGAGCTCAACATTCCCGTGGGCACCATGCTCGAGCTGCCGCGCGCTTGCATGGTCACCGACGAGATCGCGCAGCATGCCGACTTCTTCTGCTTTGGCACCAACGACCTCACGCAGACGACGTTTGGTTTCTCACGTGACGACGCCGAGGCTAAGTTCATCCCGCTGTACATGCACAAGAAGATCTTGAAGGACAACCCCTTCGAGACCATCGACTCGGCGGTACTCGAGCTGGTGCGCATGGCCGTGGTGAAGGGTCGCGCAACCAACCCCGGCATGCACTTTGGCGTGTGCGGTGAGCACGGCGGCGACCCTAAGTCCATCAAGGGCCTGTTCAACGTGGCCGATGTGGACTATGTGTCCTGCTCGCCTTACCGCGTGCCCCTGGCGCGTCTGGCTGCCGCTCAGGCCAAGCTCGAGGCGAAGCGTTCCGCCTAACGTTTTGGGTTTGGGCGCCTAGCGTAGCCCCCTTCCCGCCGCCCGTCTCATTCGTGAGGCGGGCGGTTATCATGTGCGGGTTTTGTCTTTTTGTCTGCGTAAAAAATTGTTCTTGCAGCAGAAACCCGCGCGTGTATACTCGAATACGTTTGTTCAACTACGTGCCGGCCAAGGTGGTACGGCACCTCTAGAAGAGTAAGGAATTGCACATGGATTACATCCGCGCAATCGAGCGTCAGCAGATCCGCGAGGACATTCCTCAGGTTCGCGTCGCCGACAACGTCAAGGTTCACTACCGCATTAAGGAAGGCGACCGCGAGCGCATCCAGGTCTTCCAGGGCGACGTCATCCGCATGGCCGGCGCCGGTGCCCGCGAGACCTTCACCGTCCGCAAGATTTCCTTCGGTGTCGGTGTTGAGCGCACCTTCCCGCTTCACAGCCCCAAGATCGCCAAGCTCGAGGTCGTTCGTCATGGTCGCGTCCGTCGCGCCAAGCTGTACTACCTCCGCGACAAGGTGGGCAAGGCTGCTCGCATCCCCGAGAAGCGCTAAGAAGATCGCAGCGTCTGTCCACTCGTTTGGACAAAAGGGTCACCTTCGGGTGGCCCTTCTTTTTATCTGATTTGCATACAAGGAGGCCCCGATATGGCCAACATGACGAGCTCGGTTTCGGCATCGCAGGTTGCCGGCGAGCTGGCGAGCGCCACGTTCGAGGAGATTCCCGCCCTCGTGGAGCATTATCGCGAGGATCCGCGCCAGCAGGTGATCAAGGCTTGCGAACGTGCCCTTAAGCGCCATGCCAAGGAACTTTCCGAACGCGAGCGCGTCAACGGCATGTACGAGCTTATGCATGAGCTCGGCGGTGATGGCGTGGTCGTGGGCGTCGACGAGGTGGGCCGTGGCTCGGTAGCGGGTCCCTTGACCGTGTGCGCCGTGTGTCTTCCGATGGAGCCGCGCATCTGGGGCATCAATGATTCCAAAAAGCTCACGCCGGCGCGCCGCGAGCTGCTCTCGGTGAAGATTGCCGAGGTGGCGACTGCTATCGGCTTTTGCCATATCGCTCCTGCGGATATCGATGAGATGGGCATGGCCCGCGCCATTCGAGCCGCTGTCGCGGGTGCGGTGGCCGATACGGGGCTTGAGCCCGATTGCGTGCTTATGGACGGCAACCCCCTGGGCGCCGTGCCCCATGAGCGCGACGTGGTCAAGGGCGATGCCAAGATCGCCTGTATCGCCGCGGCATCCATCATGGCAAAGGTCACGCGTGACGAGATGATGGTTGAGTACGACGCCGAGTATCCCGAGTACCATTTGGCCGAATCGAAAGGCTATGCGAGCCCCGAACACATTGAGGCCATTCGCAAACATGGTCTTTCTCCGCTGCACCGTGTGAGCTTTTGCGGAAACTTTCTGCAGACTGAGCGTCTTTTTTAGGCCAATTGTGGAGACTGGGACCTTAAGGGTTCTATAAACCTGCTGGTAGGGGCCGTGTGCAACGCTATTGTTGCGCGCGGCCCCTCATTTGTCGGCATTTGGTTGGTTTTCGGTTTGCTTCCGGTACTTACCCGCATGAAACCTGCCCTCATTATCGAGGCAATGCAGGGAGTGGGAAAGGAGACCCCATGTGTGCCGCAGCCAAAATGAGCAAGACGCAGCAGCTCAAGGAACGTTGGGAAGAGGGGGACCTCGATTGCGGGTCGATCACCCCTGAGTTTATCAAGGGGCTCAGTCCTCGCGAGCTCGGTATGCTGGGCGAGCTTATCGCAATCGATTACTTTAACGAGCGCGGCTATGCATTGCTGGAACAAGGCTATCGATGCTCGGAGGGCGAGGCCGACCTGGTGCTGCTTGACGAGCTCGACGATGTGGTGGTGATGGCCGAGGTCAAGACCAGGCGTGTTGCGCTGGATTGCGATACGCGGGTGTTTCCCGAGGAAGCGGTGAACGCCCAAAAGCAGCGGCGCTATCGTCGCATCGCGAGTTGTTATCTCATGGAGCATTATCCGCTCAAGGCGATCCGCTTCGATGCCGTGGGCGTCACCATTCGCGGCGGGCATATCGCCGAGATCGAGCACCAGTACAATGCATTCGATTGGCAGGTGTCGTGATGGCGTTCGAAACTTTTGCTGTTCACGCAGCCTGTATCCGCGGCGTCGAGGCGATTCCCGTCACGGTCGAGGTTTCGCTCGCGGGCGGCATCCCGGGCATCCAGATGCTCGGCATCCCGAGTATGGAGGTCATGGAGTCGCGCGGGCGCATTCGCTGCGCGATGCGCTCTGCCGGATTCGAGATCCCGCGCTCGGGCATTACGGTCAATCTGGCACCGGGCGATATCCGAAAGACCGGTAGCGGCTTTGACCTGCCGATAGCCATTGCGGTGCTTGCGGCCGATGGGCAGATTCCCCGCGACAATCTCGACCGCTGCCTCATTGCCGGCGAGCTCGGCTTGGATGGCACGGTGCTTCCCGTCAAGGGCGAAGTAGCGTTTCAGCTGCTGGCTCGCGACATGGGGTTGTCTTTTATCGCCGGTAGGTCCGACCAGCATGTTCCGCTTTCGGGGGTCGACTGCGGTTTTATCGACCATCTGTCGCAGCTTGCTCACGGTATGGGCGAGGCAGCTCGGCACTATCTGGATTCTGAAGTGCTCGAGGCCACCTTTGAGCCCGAGCTCGATTATGCCGACGTGTTGGGGCAGGAGGTCGCCAAGCGCGGCATGGCGCTTGCGGCGGCGGGGGAGCTGGGCCTGCTCATGATTGGGTCTCCGGGATCGGGCAAGACCATGCTTGCGCGCCGCATGACGGGTATCTTGCCCGAGCTTTCCGTCGAGGATCAGCAGGAGGCGCTGTGCATTCATTCGGTCTTGGGTGAGAACATCGATGGCCTGCTTGCGGGGCATCGGCCGTTTCGAAGCCCCCATCACAGCATTTCGACAGCGGGCCTTATTGGCGGAGGGCGCCCGGTGCATCCGGGCGAGATCAGCCTTGCCCATGGCGGCGTGCTCTTTTTGGACGAGCTTGCAGAGTTTCCCACCGGTGTGCTGCAGACGCTTCGTCAGCCTATCGAGCGCGGCTATGTCAGGATCGTACGCGTCGACGGTGCCTTCACGTTTCCCTCGCGCTTTCAGCTGCTTGCGGCGAGCAATCCCTGTCCCTGCGGCTTTTTGGGCGATCGCGAGGTTCCGTGTCGCTGTTCGGCATCGATGGTCGAGCGCTACCGGTCCAAGCTGCGCGGTCCCTTGGCCGACCGTATCGACCTGATGCTCGATGTGACCCGCCCCGATCCGCAGGTGATTATCGAGGGCGCCGAGGGCATGTCGTCGGCCGAGCTGCGCGACTACGTTGTCCGCGGTCGGGCTTTTCGTGCCTGGCGCGAGTCCCGTATGGATGATGCGGATGCCGAGGTTGAGGGTGCCGAGCCCCGCTCTATCGATGGTGTTGTATCGACCTTTGCGCTTGATCAGGCGGCGGAAACGTGCGTGCTCGGCCTGTCGAAGCGCACGCATCTCACGGGACGCGGCATCGTGCGTCTGGTTCGCATCGCGCGCACGATTGCCGATGTCGCAGAAAGCGAGCGGGTGACGCAAGACCACGTGCTCGAGGCGGCGATGTACCAGGGAAGGAGGGATCAGTGATGGGTGAGGTCCGCTACGAACTGCATCCCGGTGATGGGCTGTTTCCCGCTACTGTTCTGGAACTTTCCGATGTGCCGCAGACGTTGTTCGTCCGTGGCGACCCGGAGGTGCTCTCGACGCCGGCGCTCTCGATTATCGGTGCGCGCAAGGCCTCGCCGTACGGTCTTGCCGTAGCTGAGCTTGCGGCCAAGGTTGCCGTGGAAGCGGGGGTGACGGTGGTCTCGGGCGGTGCGGTCGGCTGCGACCAGGCCTCGGGTTGGGCCGCGGTCAACGCCGGGGGCAGGCACGTCGTGGTACTGGGGACCGGCGCCGACGTGGTCTACCCGCGCTCGAGTGCGGGGCTCATCGCGCGCACGATCGATACGGGCGGCGCGGTCGTGTCCATCTCGCCTTGGGGTATGGGGCCACGTAAGTTTGCCTTCCCGCGGCGTAACCGGGTGATTGCCGCGCTTTCGCAGGCGCTCTTCGTGTCGGAGGCTGGCATGCCTTCGGGCACGTTCTCGACGGCGGAGGCCGCCATGGACCTGGGGCGCGAGCTTCTTGCCGTGCCGGGTTCGATTTTGTCACCCGAGTCGCGCGGTACCAACTACCTCATTGCCAACGGGGCCTGCTGCATTATTGACGAGGAGTCCATCGAGATGGCCATCTCGCGAATCTACGGCACCCTGCGCTATTCGCGTCCTGATGCACCCGGTATCGCAGATCTGGACCCCACGCAGCAGGCCGTGATGCATGCGCTCATCGCCTCGCCGCTCAAGGTCGACGACATCGCGGCACTCGTCTCGCTCGATGCCGTCGGCGTGCTCAAACTTCTGGGTTCGCTCGAACTCGAGGGCCTCATCGAGCGCATGATGGATGGAAGGTATGCGCCCTCCAAGTTTGCCCTTCACGCCCAGACGCCCTTCGGTCACAATGGAAAACGTGTCAATTAGAAAGGTGTTTGCAGATGCTGTTTGATCAGGTGACGGTTATCGGTGGCGGTCTGGCGGGATCGGAATGCGCGATTCAGCTGGCAGATCGCGGGTTCGCCGTAAAGCTGTGCGAGATGCGCCCGCAGGTAAGCTCTCCTGCCCACCATACCGATCACTTGGCGGAGCTCGTCTGCTCCAATTCGTTTAAGTCGACCCGTCCCGATTCCGCCGCCGGTCTGCTGAAGGCCGAGCTCGAGCGCATGGGCTCGGTGCTGCTCGACTGCGCTCATCGTGCGGCCGTTCCCGCTGGCGGCGCCCTGGCGGTCGACCGCGTCAAGTTTTCCGAGCTCGTCGAGGCCGAGGTTGCCGCCCGCCCCAATATCGAGGTCGTCCACGGTGAGGTCACCCAGATCCCCGAGGGTCATGTGGTTATCGCCGCGGGCCCCTTGTGCTCGCCGGCATTGAGCGGGGAGGTCATGAAGCTTGTCGGTGGTGACGCCCTGGCGTTCTTTGACGCGGCCGCCCCGATCGTCGATGCCTCGACGCTCGATATGGACGTGCTGTTCTCGCAGTCGCGCTACGAGGAGCAGGGGAGTGGCGACTATCTCAATGCCCCGCTCAACAAGGAAGAGTACGAGGCCTTTATCGAGGCACTCACCACGGCCGATCGCGTGGTGCTCAAGGATTTTGAGGGCGGTGACCTGTTCCAGGCCTGCCAGCCTGCCGAGGAGGTTGCGCGCACGGGCAAGGATGCCATCCGCTTTGGCGCCATGAAGCCCGTCGGGCTCACCGACCCGCGCACCGGTCGCCGTCCCTGGGCGGCAATTCAGCTGCGCGCCGAGAACAAGGAGAAGACCGCCTATAACCTGGTTGGCTTCCAGACCAACCTGACCTTCGGCGAACAGAAGCGCGTCTTCCATATGGTTCCCGGCCTGGAGAACGCCGAGTTCTTCCGCTACGGCGTCATGCACCGCAACACCTTTGTCGATGCGCCGCACGTGCTCGATGGCACCTTTGCCGTGCCCGGCACGAGCGTGCGTCTTGCCGGCCAGATTACCGGTACCGAGGGGTATATGGAGGCCGTGGCGACGGGTCTGCTCGCCGCGCTCAACACCTATGCCGAGGCTATCGGTGCCGCGGGCGTCGAGCTGCCGCGCGTGGGCGCCCTGGGCGCGCTCGTGGGGTATGCGACCGATCCGGCTACGGTGGGCTACCAGCCCATGCACGTCAACTTTGGGCTCGTTCCGCCGCTCGAGGGCGGTAAGCGTCGCAGCAAGCGCGATCGTTACCAGGCCTACGCGGATCGCGCCCTTAAGGCCCTGGATGCTTATCTGGAATCGCGCTCCGATCTGTTTGGAGGCGAGAGGTCATAGCTTTTGACCTGTACGATGCCGTCGACTCGTTCATCGCCTACATTGCACGCGTCGAAGGGCTCGCTCCCAATACGGTAACCGCCTACGCCTCGCGCCTCGAGCGCTTCGCCGCGTGGTGCGACCGCGAGGGCATCGACGCTCGCGTCGCCGACGTACGGACCGTTCGCTCCTATTTGGCCGAGCTGTCGCGTGGCCAGGTGGCGGCTCGGACCCTTGCGGCGCATCTGTCTGCCATTCGCTCGCTCTATCGGTGGATGGCTGCCGAGGGAATCGTTGAGGGCGATGCGGTCTCGGCGATATCCTCACCCAAACTGCCGCGCGATCTTCCCGGTGTGCTGACGACCCGGCAAGTCGAGGCGTTGCTCAAGGCCCCCGACACCTCGACGCCTGCGGGGCTGCGTGATGCGGCGATGCTCGAGCTGCTCTATGCCTCCGGCGCGCGAATCTCGGAGCTCGCGGCGCTCAACGTGGAGTCCATTGCTTGGTCAGAGCGAACGCTGCGACTTTGGGGCAAGGGGAGCAAGGAGCGTATCGTGCCCCTCTATCGGCGCGCTCTCGAGGCGACTCGCCGCTATATTGAGGAGGGGAGGCCACATCTCCTTGTGCAGGCAAAGCGTGTCGATAGTGCGAACGGCGTGCATCCGCTGTTTATCTCGGCGCGCGGAAACCGCATGAGTGCCGCCATGCTGAGGAGGCGTTTCCACATGCTTGCGGCACTTGCCGGCATTCCTGCCGACATCGCCCCGCATGCGATGCGCCACACCTTTGCGACCGACCTGCTCGAGGGCGGCGCGGATCTGCGCTCGGTTCAGGAGCTGCTGGGGCATGCGAGCTTGTCCACGACGCAGATCTATACGCACCTCACGCCCGACCGACTCAAGCGTGCCGTGAGTCAGGCACACCCCCGCGGCGAGTAGGAGAAGGGCCTCCCGCGCCGCACCGAGGTGTGTGGTTTTGATTGCGGGTTGGCAGGAAGAGGCAATCCTGCTATCATTCATCGGGTTGCTTCACGGCAACAGGTTTTTATCACGCACGCGCGGCTACTTCATACCGTGGTGCCCGGGCTTTGGTAGCACATGTCCGGGTTGGTTTTGGAGGATGACCCCGCGCGGAGGCAAACCACAGGAGGTTTAATATGGCTACCAAGATTAATATCCGCACCCTGCTCGAGGCCGGCTGCCACTTCGGTCACCAGACCCGTCGCTGGAACCCCAAGATGAAGCCGTTCATCTTCGGTGAGCGCAACGGCATCTACATCCTCGACCTCAAGCAGACCATCCTTGACGCCGATCAGGCCTACACCTTCGTCAAGAACGTCGCCAAGGGCGGCAACGTGCTGTTCGTCGGCACCAAGAAGCAGGCTCAGGAGGCCGTTAAGAACGCCGCTGAGCGCGCCAACATGCCTTACATCAACCAGCGTTGGCTCGGCGGCATGCTGACCAACTTCGTCACCATCCGCTCCCGCATCAACCGCATGGAGGAGCTCGAGGCCATGGTCGAGGACGGCCGCATGGCAGTGCTGCCCAAGAAGGAGCAGGCAGTGCTCGGCAAGGAGCTCGCTAAGCTCCAGACCAACCTCGGTGGCGCCCGCGACATGAAGGGTCTGCCCCAGGCTCTCTTCGTCATCGACACCAAGCGCGAGGAGAACGCCATCAAGGAGGCCCAGCGCCTGAACATCCCCGTCGTCGCTCTGATCGACACCAACTCCGATCCCGACGAGGTCGAGTACGGCATCCCCTGCAACGATGACGCCATCTCCGCTGTCACCCTTATGTGCGAGCTCATGGCCGACGCCTGCCTCGCTGGCTCCGGTAAGGAGCAGGTCTCCGAGGCCGAGATGGCCGCCGAGCCCAAGGCCGAGTAAATCAGTCCTATTTAAGTCTTTTTCATCTCTTTGAAAGGAACCACAATGGCCCAGATTACTGCCGCTATGGTCAAGCAGCTCCGCGAGATGACCGACTCCCCGATGATGGAGTGCAAGAAGGCTCTCGTCGAGGCTGACGGCGACATGGACGTCGCTGTTGACGTTCTGCGCAAGAACGGCCTCGCCAAGGCTGCCAAGAAGGCTGGTCGTGAGACCAACGAGGGCGCTGTCGCCGCGTTCGTCTCCGAGGACGGCAAGTCCGGCGCTCTGCTCGAGCTTTCCTGCGAGACCGACTTCGTCGGCTCCAACGCAAAGTTCACCGGCTTTGCTTCCAAGGTCGCCGAGGTTGTCGCTACCACCGAGCCGGCCGATGTCGATGCTCTGCTCGAGAAGCCGATGGGCGAGGAGACCGTTTCCTCTGAGCTCACCGAGATGATTCACATCATGGGCGAGAACATGAAGATCGCTCGTTTCTCCGCTCGCAAGGCCGAGAACGGCGCTCTCGCTTCTTACATCCACATGGGTGGTAAGATCGGCGTCCTCGTCGAGTTCGCCTTCGAGAAGGCCGAGACCGCTCAGGCCGAGTCCTTCAAGACCTTCGCTCACGACGTTGCCCTTCAGGTTGCCGCCGTCGCCCCGATTTGCGCTACCCGCGATCAGGTTCCGGCCGAGACCGTCGAGCACGAGAAGGAGATCTACATGGCTCAGGCTGCCGAGTCCGGCAAGCCCGAGGCTATCCAGGAGAAGATGGCTGTTGGCCGTCTGGAGAAGTTCTACAAGCAGTCCGTGCTCACCGAGCAGGAGTTCATCAAGGACAGCTCCCTCACCATCAAGAAGTACGCTGAGCAGGTCTCCAAGGAGCTCGGCGATAGCATTACCGTCGTTGCCTTCGACCGTCTGGTCCGTGGCGAGTAAATAAGCTCTTGTAGCTGGTAATGAGCAGGCTGTGGGTTTTACTCACAGCCTGCTTTTTCATGGCTCTTATCAGAGCCTTTGCTATCATATTGAGAGTCTAATTAAAGGAGGATCGCTTTGTCCGACATCCGATATAAACGCGTGCTTCTGAAGCTTTCCGGCGAAGCACTGATGGGCGACGGCCAATATGGCATCGACCCCAAGATTACCGACCATCTTGCCAAGCAGGTCAAGGAGCTGCTCGCCGTTGGCCATGAGGTCGGCGTTGTTGTCGGCGGCGGCAACATTTTCCGCGGCATGGCCGGCGCTGCCGGTGGCATGGAGCGCGCCCAGGCCGACTACATGGGCATGCTGGCAACCGTTATGAACGCGCTTGCCCTGCAGGATGCCTTTGAGCACAACGATGTTCCCTGCCGCGTGATGAGCGCTATCCAGATGAACGAGATCTGCGAGCCCTATATTCGCCGTCGCGCCATCAACCACCTTTCCAAGGGTAATGTCGTTATTTTTGCCGCCGGTTCGGGCAATCCGTACTTTACGACCGACACCGCCGCGGCTCTTCGTGCCTGCGAGATCGGTGCCGAGATTCTGATTAAGGCCACCAAGGTTGACGGTATCTACGACAAGGATCCTGTCAAGTGCTCCGATGCCGTCCGTTTTGACAAGATTACCTATCACGAGGTTCTCGTCCGCGGTCTGCAGGTTATGGATTCCACGGCCACGGCGCTGTGCCAGGATAACCGTATGCCGATTTTGGTCCTCAACATCGATGGCGAGGACACCGTCAAACGCGCGCTTTCGGGTGAGCCCGTCGGCACGCTCGTCTATCAGGAGGATTAAGCATGGCAGAGAACATCACCGCCCACATGGACAAGTCGCTCGAGTCCCTCAAGCACAACTTCTCCAAGGTTCGCACGGGCCGCGCCAACGCTAACATTCTGTCCGACATTTCGGTCGATTACTACGGTGTTCCCACGCCGGTTACCCAGGTTGCCGCCGTTAAGACCCCCGAGGCTCACATGCTGCTCATCGAGCCCTGGGACAAGGCTCTCGTCAACGCAATCGTGAAGGCCATCAGCGCTTCCGATCTGGGTATTACTCCCAACTCTGACGGTACCGTCGTGCGCCTGCCGTTCCCGGCTCCCACCGAGGAGCGTCGTCGCGAGCTCGTCAAGGAGTGCCGCGAGTATGCCGAGCAGGCCAAGGTTTCCATTCGCAACATCCGTCGCGACTTTAACAACAAGCTCGAGCGCGACGAAGAGCTCACCGAGGACGATGTCCGTCGCGAGCAGGCCAAGGTCCAGAAGCATACCGATGAGTATGTTGCCAAGGTCGAGGAGCTTCTGAAGGAAAAAGAAGCCGAGGTCATGGAGATCTAAGGTGCAATACGACGAGAACAAACTGGTCGAGTACTTTGCCGACGCCCCTGCGGGCGTCGGTTTTTCCGACCTTGACCTCAATAAGATCCCACATCATATTTCGTGCATCATGGACGGTAACGGTCGCTGGGCCACGGCTCGCGGTCTTGCCCGCACCGAGGGCCACAAGGCCGGTATCGTCTCCCTGCGCGAGATTATTACAGCATGCGTGCGCTTGGGCGTCGACGTGCTTTCGGCCTATGCGTTTTCCACCGAAAACTGGAATCGTCCGCAGCACGAGGTTAACGTTTTGATGCATTTGTTTGCCAAGACGTTTATCGATGAGCTGCCGCTGCTTAAGCGTGAAAACGTTCGCGTTGTCTTTTTGGGCGATATTTCCGCACTGCCCAAGAAGACCCGCGATGTCTTTGAGCGAGGTCTTGCCGAGTGTGCCGACCACACTGGCATGACGTTGGCGCTTGCCGTCAACTACGGCGCTCGTGCCGAGATCACCCGTGCCGTCCGTCAGATTGCGCTCGACGCCGCTGCCGGCAAGGTCGACCCTGCCGCCATCGACGATGATATGGTTGCCTCGCATCTCTACACCGCTGGGCTGCCCGATCCGGAGCTTGTGATTCGCACTTCCGGCGAGCTTCGCCTTTCGAACTATCTGCTGTGGCAGGTTGCCTATTCCGAGTTTTATGTCACCGATACCTATTGGCCCGACTTTGATCGCTGGGGCCTCGTCGACGCCATTTTGGCCTACCAGGGCCGCGACCGCAGGTTTGGTGGACTGAGCAAGACCGAGGAGGCTTAATCGTGTCCGATCGTCCCAAGGCGTCTGCTCCCAAGGCGCCAACTCCCAAGGCACCTTCCGCCAAGAGCGGCGCTGCTGCGACTTCGTGGTTGGCCGGCTTTATTACCCGCGCCGCCGCAGGTATCGTCTACGCCGTCGTATTTATTCTCTGCTTGGTTTTGGGTATCGTTCCCACTGCCATCTTCGTCTCCGTCATGAGCGGCCTGTGCTGCTTTGAGTTTTTCCGCATGACGAAGCTCGATGGCAAGGTGGCCAACGAGCGCCTGGGTATCGCTGCCGCCGTGCTCTTTCCGCTCTCGGCGCTGGGCGACTCGCTGCTGTTGAATGCGCTGCTTTTTGCATTGATGCTTGCGGTGGGCATTTGGTATGTCTGTTCGTCGCGTACCCGCATATCCGATGTGGCTGTGACACTCATGGGTCCCATCTACACCGGTTTTATGCTGTCGGCCATCGTGCTGCTGCGTGATGCCGTGCCCGGTTTTGCCGGCGCCCTGCTTTCGGTGGGTGTTTGCGCGTCTCTCTGGGTCTCCGATTCGTTTGCCTACATCGTGGGCAGCCGTATCGGCAAGCACAAGATGGTCCCCAAGATCTCTCCCAAAAAGAGCTGGGAGGGCTTTGTCGGCGGCATCTTGGGCTCGGTTCTCATCTGGCTCATTTTGTGGGCGACGCATTTCTATAAGCTGAGCTTGCCCTACGCACTGCTGTGCGGCGTGGTTGTGTCCATCCTGGGTGTTATCGGCGACCTCATCGAGTCACGCATCAAGCGTGGCGTGGGCGTCAAGGATTCCGGCAACCTTATCCCGGGCCATGGCGGCATGCTCGACCGTAGCGACTCGCTTATCTTTGGCTGCATTACCGCGCAGCTGCTTTTGATGATCGGAGGCGTGCTGTAATGGCCTTTCAGACGACGTACGGCCCCGATGGGCGTCTTCGCGTTGCCATCCTGGGTTGTACGGGCTCTATCGGTACGCAGGCACTTGATGTATGCCGTCAGCATGCCGATCGACTGCAGGTGACGGCACTGTCCGTTAACTCCAGCACCTCGGAGCTCGTTGCGTTTGCCCGTGAGTTTTCGGTTCCGGCCGTTGCTGTGGCCGACACCACCCACGGTACGGACGCTGTGCTGCAGGAGCTGCCCGAGGGCACCGAGCTCGGTGTTGGTGCGCAGGCGGTTTGTGAGCTCGCGCGTCGCGATGACGTCGACTGTGTGCTTGTTGCCATTGTGGGCGCTGCCGGGCTCGAAGCGAGCCATGCAGCCCTGACCTCGAACAAGCGTCTTGCACTTGCTAACAAGGAGTCCCTCGTTGTCGGCGGTGACCTGCTGATGCCGTTGGCGCAGCCCGGTCAGCTTATTCCGGTCGACTCCGAGCACTCCGCCATCTACCAGTGCTATCTGGGGGAGAATCCGCGCGAGGCTCACTGCATTTGGCTCACTTGCTCGGGTGGTCCGTTCTTTGGCCGTACGCGCGACGAGCTCAATTGCGTGACACGCTCCGATGCGCTGGCACACCCCACGTGGGCCATGGGTGCTAAGATCACCATCGACTCTGCGACCCTCATGAATAAGGGCTTGGAGCGTATCGAGGCGATGCACCTGTTCGGGTGCGATCTCGACTTTATCAACGTGGTCGTTCAGCGCCAGTCAAAGATCCACTCGATGGTCGAGTATGCGGACGGCTCTGTGATGGCACATCTTGGTGCGTCCGACATGCGCATTCCCATCCAGTTCGCGTTCTCGTATCCCGAGCGGTGGGATACCCCAGCGCCTCGAATCGATTTCCGCGAGCTCGGGCAGCTCACGTTTGATGCTGCCGATATGGACACATTCCGCTGCTTGGCGCTGGCCGAGCGTGCCGGCAGAACGGGCGGCACCATGCCGTGCGTGCTGAATGCCGCCAACGAAGTTGCCGTCGATGCCTTCCTGCACGATGCCTGTACCTTTACCGATATCGACCGTATCGTCGAGTCGTGCATGGATGCACACGATACGCAGGCGGTCGCATCCTTTGAGCAGCTTCGCGATATCGATACGTGGGCTCGTGCCAAGGCCGCCGAGGTGCTCGCTGCAACCCGCTCTTAATCGTAAGGATTGCTTTTCGTTTTATGGATACTGTTCTGAGCGTTCTCTCCTCAGTCTTTTGGGGCCTTTTGATGCTATCCGTCCTCGTGTTTCTGCATGAGGGCGGCCACTTTTTAGCGGCTCGTGCGTGCGGCGTGCGCGTCACCGAGTTTTTCTTGGGTCTGCCGTGCCGCTTTGACATTCATCATACGTCGCGTCGCATTGGCACCAAGTTTGGCGTGACGCCACTGCTGCTGGGTGGTTATGCCGCTATCTGCGGTATGGACCCGACCGACGTCTCGTGCGCCGACCGCGTGCTTGCGGCGATCTATCGTCATGGACGCGTTTCGGTTTCAGACCTTTCCGTCGAGTTGGAGCTGCCCGAGGAGGATGTTCTCGAGGCTTGTGCCTTGCTTTTGGGCTGGGGTTCCATTGCGCCTTGGTACGAGGAAGGGGAGAAGCCTTCACCCAGCTACTATCCGGTTAGGTACCAGACGCTGCCGCGTGACGCTGCAGGATATACCACCTTTGACGGCCGCAAGTTCGATCGAGAGCATGCGACTGCCGAGGGCGATGTGTGGGAGCTGCCGGTCGCCGCTTCCGAGTTTCTTGAGCAGGAGCGTTCGCATACCTATCTGGGCCAGGGTTTTCTTAAACGCGCCTTTATGCTGCTCGCGGGCATTCTCGTCAATATCCTGACGGGCTTTTTGCTGCTTATGAGCATCTACTCTATCGCCGGCGTATCGGTTTCGGTCGATAGCAATGTGATCGGTCAGGTCGATGAGGGCTCGATTGCCGCCAAGGCGGGTATCGAGGCCGGCGACACGATTCTTAGTGTCGATGGCGTGTCGTGCTCTTCCTGGATGGACGTGTACGATGCGATCGGAGCGGCCGCCGGAAAGGACGATATCGCCATTGAGTATCAGCGCGACGGCAAGAAACTTTCGACCTCGGTCGCGCTCAAGGAGGACGAGCGTTTGGGCGTTTATGCTTCTACGCAGGTGGTCCATTTGGACCCTATCACCTCGGCGCGCCTGTCGTTCTCCTATGTTCAGCAGACTGCTGAGGGCGTTATGCGTCTGCTGCAGCCGCAGCATACGATGGAGATACTCGATCAGTCCAGCTCGATTGTTGGCATCAGCGTCATGTCTTCTCAGGCGGCGGCAGCCGGCCCCGCGACCTTCTTGACATTTGCCGCGCTCATCTCGTTCTCGCTGGGCTTTATGAACCTGCTTCCCATTCCGCCGCTCGACGGGGGAAAGCTGGTTATCGAGATCATCCAAAAGGTCGCCGGTCGCGAACTGCCGCTGAAGGTGCAGACGATCGTCAGCTATGTCGGCATCGTGCTCTTTGCGCTGCTGTTTGTCTATATGCTTCGTTCCGACGTCCTTCGATTTATTTTGTAGGGGAGTGTTTGGATTGTCTTTATCCCATCCTTTGCCGCGCGAGCTGACGCGCCCCGTGCATGTGGGCGGCGTTCAGATCGGTGGCGGCGCACCGGTGGTGGTCCAATCCATGACCTGCACCGATACCGCCGACGCGCAGGCAACGCTTGCACAAGTTCGTGCACTCGCCCAGGCGGGTTGTGATGTTGTGCGCGTGAGCGTGCCCACTGAGGCTGCGCTCGAGGGCTTTCGCACGATTTGTGCGGAGTCTCCGGTGCCGATCGTTGCCGATATCCACTTTAACCATAAACTTGCCATTGGTGCCGTGGAGGCCGGTGCCGCTAAGCTCCGCATCAATCCCGGCAACATTGGCGATTGGGCTAAGGTCGATGCCGTGATCGATGCCGCGGGCGCCGCTGGGTGCGCGATTCGCATTGGCGTGAACGCCGGTTCGCTTGAGCAGGATATCGCCGAGCGCGACGACCTCACGCAGCCCGAAAAGCTCGTGATGTCGAGCGAGCGTTTCGTCAAACATTTTGAGGATCGCGGCTTTACCAATATCGTGCTTTCCGCCAAGGCTCATAGCGTGTCCACGACGCTTGACACCTATCGTGCCCTGTCGCACGAAATCCCCCATGTTCCGCTTCATTTGGGCGTGACTGAGGCCGGAACCAAGCTCCAGGGCACCATTAAGAGCTCTGTGGGCCTGGGAATTTTGCTTTCCGAGGGCATTGGCGACACCATGCGCGTCTCGCTCACGGCCGATCCGGTCGAGGAACCGCCGGTCGCCTGGGGTATTCTGCAGTCGCTCGGCCTTCGCCGCCGTGGTCCCGAGATCGTCTCGTGCCCCACGTGCGCTCGCTGCCAGGTTAACCTCATTCCTATCGCCGAGGAGGTCACCGAGCGGCTTAAGAACTACTCCGCGCCGCTTTCGATTGCCGTGATGGGCTGTGCAGTCAATGGCCCCGGCGAGGCCTCTGACGCCGACTTGGGTGTTGCCTGCGGACGAGGTCAGGGCCTGCTCTTTTCGCACGGCCAGATCATTGGTAAAGTAGCTGAAGACCAAATTGTCGACGCGCTAATGGCCGAGGTCGACAAGCTTATTGAGGAGAAATAAATGACTCGAGCAATGTATATGTCTAAGCTTTATGCTCCGACGCTCAAAGAGGATCCGGCCGACGCCGAGCTTGCGAGCCATCGCCTGCTGCTTCGTGCCGGCATGATTCGCAAGGAGGCCGCCGGTCTCTATTCCTATCTGCCGCTTGCTTGGCGCTCGATTCGCAAGATCGAGAACATCGTGCGCGACGAGATGGACGCTGCCGGCGCCCAGGAGCTCATGATGCCCATCATGGTCGATGCCGAGCTGTGGCGCGAGTCCGGCCGTATCGATGCCTATGGCAAGGAGCTCGTGCGCTTTGATGACCGCCACGGACGCGAGTTCGTGCTTGGTCCCACGCACGAGGAGACCGTGACTGCTCTGGTGCGAAACGAGCTGCGTTCCTACAAGCAGCTGCCGGTGAATCTCTATCACATCCAGGATAAATTCCGCGACGAGTTCCGTCCCCGCTTTGGCCTGATGCGCGGACGCGAGTTCATCATGAAGGACGCCTACAGCTTCTCCGCCACGCAGGAGAGCCTGCAGGAGGAGTACGACAAGATGAAGCAGGCCTATGCCAACATTTGCGAGCGCTGCTACATCAAGGCCCTGCCCGTTGTCGCCGACTCCGGCGAGATCGGCGGCGACACCTCCGTCGAGTACATGGCGCTGGCCGACGCCGGCGAGGCTTCGCTGGTCTACTGCGACGATTGTGGCTTTGCTGCCGATGACGAGGCTGCAAGCACCAAGGTCGTTGTGACCGAGGGCCCCGGCGACGGCACACTCACCAAGGTCGAGACTCCGGGCATGGGCACCATCGAGGCTGTTGCCAAGTTCTTCGGCTTCCCCGAGAACGGTACGCGCAAGTCCCTGGCTCTCATCGACTCCGAGGGTAAGCCGGTTGTGGCCATCGTTCCGGGCGATCATGAGCTCAACGACTGCAAGGCCGAGCACGTCTTTGGCAAGGGCTATCGCATGATGACCGACGAGGAGCTCCTGACCTACGGTCTGCACAAGGGCTTTATCGGACCGGTTAACCTGCCCGAGGGCATCCGTCTAGTGTGCGACGAGAGTCTGCGCGAGTCCAAGCAATGGGCCTGCGGTGCCAACGAGGTCGATTATCACTTTACCGGTGCCTGCCCCGAGCGCGACTTTACCGTCGACGAGTGGGCCGATCTGGTCACCGTCGTCGCCGGCGACCCCTGCCCGCACTGCGGCAAGCCGCTCTCTGCTGCTCGCGGCATCGAGGTCTCCCAGGTGTTCCAGCTGGGCACCAAGTACTCCGAGGCCATGGGTGCCACCTTTATGGACGAGGATGGCAAGGAGAAGCCGCTCATCATGGGTTGCTACGGCGTGGGCGTGTCTCGCTCGCTCGCTGCCGTCGTGGAGCAGCATAACGACGAGCACGGTATTGTCTGGCCTGTCTCCGTTGCCCCGTACGAGGTCGCGGTGATTCCGCTCGATCCCAAGAAGGAGGAGTGCGCTACCGTCTGCGACCAAATCGTCGAGGGTCTGTGCGCCGAGGGTATCGAGGTTGTCGTCGACGATCGCGATGAGCGTCCTGGCTTTAAGTTTGCCGACAACGACCTTATGGGCTTCCCGTATCAGGTAGTGCTCGGCAAGCGTGGTCTTAAGAACGGCACCGTCGAGCTCAAGGACCGTGCCACGGGCGAGCGCGAGGATGTGGCGATTGATGAGGTCGTCGCCAAGGTCGCCGAGCTTGTGAAGGCAGCACGTCGTTAATCGACATTTCTGCTAGTAGATGTAATTGCAGGCCTGCTCCGCATCTCTCTTAGGATGAGATGCGGAGCAGTCTTTTTTGTTGCGTGAATAAGCTCGACGGGTAAAGGAAAACCCCACAGCCCAAATGAGCTGCGGGGTTTTCCTTTGTGCCTCCGATGCGAAATAAATCGCTCAGATACTACTGATAATCGACGACGTCGATCCAGTTCTTAAGGAACTCATCGTTCACGTTGCGCTTACGAGCGAGCTCGGAAGCGGCGACGATGCTCGTCCACTGACGCACGACCTGCATGGGCATGTCGGCGCGGTCGCAGTAGAGCTCCAGGTAGGCCTCAGCCTGGTCCTTGCTGTTGAGGGCAAAGAGCAGGTAGGTGGTGGCAACGTCGGCAGCAGGGGAGCCCTGGGTGGCATGTGCCCAGTCGCAGACGTACAGCTGGCCGTCGTCGCCGACGATGACGTTGGAGGGATTGAAGTCGCCGTGGCAGACCTTGAACTCCTTGGTCATGCCGTCCAGACGCTCCTGAAGGTTGTAGCGCGTGGTGGCATTGAGCTGATCGAGGCTGTCGATCATGCGGGCGAACTTATCGCGCTGACGGTTGAGCAGCGGGGAGGTGTAGCCGTGGATCTCGATCTGGAGGTCGACGAACATCTCGAGGTACTCACCAAAGCGCTGGGGCTCGGCAGTCATCTTCTCGGCAAGGGTAGTGCCCGGAACCTTCTCGGTCACGAGCGCCCAGCCGTTGGCGTTCTCGAGCTGGGAAACCTCGAGAGCCTTGGGGCTGCGGATGCCGCACTCATTGATGCGGGCAAGATTCAAAGCCTCATTGAACACGTCGGAGACGGGCTTGGTCTCGTTAAAGACCTTGACGATCTTGTCGCCCAGGTCGTAAACGACCTTGTTGCCGCGACGGACGAGCTCGGTCTTGGAATCGGGGAGCAGCATGATTGCATCCTTTCAACGATGCGATAGAAGCAACGGCGGGGGCGTGCGTACACCCGTGCACCCCCCCCGCAAATAACCGTGCTAAAAACTAGCAGACGGCGTAGTCCTGGGGCTCGCGGCCGTAGTAGGCGTCCAGGTAGAGCTCCTTGATCTCGCTCATGAGCGGGTAGCGCGGGTTAGCGCCGGTGCACTGGTCGTTGAATGCCTGCTCGGTCATCTCGTCGAGGGTGTCGAGGAAGTACTGCTCGTCAACACCGTAGTCGGCGATGGTCTTCTTGACACCGATGAAGTCCTTGAGCTCCTCGAGCTTCGTGATGAAGTTCTCGAAGACCTCCTTGTCGTCCTTGCCCTCGATGCCGCAGTACTTGGCCATCTCGGCGTAGTTGTGCAGCGCGTTGGGGTAAGGATACTGGGAGAAGGTACCCATCTTGACGGGAGCCTCGGCGGCGTTGTAGCGCATAACGCGGGTCAGGATGACGGCGTTTGCGAGGCCGTGGGGCAGGTGATGGAAAGCGCCGAGCTTGTGGGCCATGGAGTGGTTGAGGCCCAGGAAGGCGTTGGCGAAGGCCATACCGGCCATGCAGGAGGCGTTGTGCATCTCCTCGCGGGCATGCGGGTCCTTGGCGCCGTTCGTGAAGCTGGAGGGCAGGTTCTCGAAGACGAGCTTGGCAGCGCGCTCGGAGAGGCCCTTGGTGTAGTCGGAAGCCATGATGGAGACGTAGGACTCGATGGCGTGGGTCATGACGTCGATGCCGGAGGCAGCGGTTAGGCCGCGCGGGGCGGTCATGCAGTTGTCGGCGTCGACGATAGCCATGTTGGGGAGCAGCGCGTAGTCGGCGAGCGGCCACTTGATGCCGGTCTCCTTGTCGGTGATGATGGCGAACGGCGTGCACTCGGAGCCGGTACCCGAAGAGGTCGGGACGGCAACGAAGTAGGCCTTCTTGCCCATCTCGGGGAAGGTGAAGATACGCTTGCGGATGTCCATGAAGTCCATGGCCATGTCCTCGAATTTGCACTCGGGGTGCTCGTACATCATCCACATGATCTTGCCGGCGTCCATAGCGGAGCCACCGCCGACGGCGATGATGACGTCCGGCTCAAAGAGAGCCATCTGCTTGGCGCCGCGACGTGCGCACTGCAGCGACGGATCGGGCTCGACGTCGTAGAAGCAGTCGTGGGCGATGCCCATCTCGTCGAGCTTGGCCTCGATGGCGCGGGTGTTGCCATTCTTGAAGAGGAACTGGTCGGTGACGATGAAGGCGCGCTTCTTGCCCATGACGGTACCGAGCTCGTCGAGGGCGACGGGCGTGGAACCCTTCTTGAAGTAGACCTTCTCGGGAGCGCGGAACCACAGCATGTTCTCACGGCGCTCGGCCACAGTCTTAACGTTGATCAAGTGCTTCACCCCAACGTTCTCGGAGACGGAGTTGCCGCCCCAGGAGCCGCAGCCCAGGGTCAGAGACGGCTTCATGCCAAAGTTGTACAGGTCACCGATGCCGCCGTGCGAAGACGGGGTGTTGATGACGATGCGGCAGGCCTTCATGACGTGCTCGAACAGGCTGATCTTCTCGGCCTGGGCGGGGTGCACGTACAGAGAGGCGGTGTGGCCCGGGCCACCGGCGAGCACCAGGTGCTCGGCCTTGTCGACGGCCTCCTGGAAGTCCTTGGCGTGGTACATGGCCAGGACCGGGGAGAGCTTCTCGTGGGAGAACTCCTCCTTGGCGGGGTCGGTGGAGGTGACCTCGGCGATCAGGATCTTGGTCTTGGCGGGAACCTCGATGCCGGCGAGCTCGGCGATCTTGGCGGCAGCCATGCCGGGGATGCGGTGATCGAGAGCGCCGTTCTTGAACATGGCGGCACGCAGGGCTTCCATCTCGGCACCCTGCTTGACGAAGTAGCAGCCGCGCTTCTGGAACTCGGCCTTGACCTGGTCATAGATGGTGTCGATGACGGTAACGGACTGCTCGGAAGCGCAGATCATGCCGTTGTCGAAGGTCTTGGAGTGGATGATGGAGTTGACAGCGAGCAGCACGTCGGCGGTGTCGTCGATGACGACCGGGGTGTTACCGGCGCCAACGCCCAGGGCGGGCTTGCCCGAGGAGTAAGCGGCCTTGACCATGCCCGGGCCACCGGTGGCGAGGATGATGTCGACGTCGCGCATGACCATGTTGGTCAGCTCGATGGAGGGGACATCAACCCAGCCGATGATGCCCTCGGGGGCACCGGCCTTGACGGCGGCATCAAGCACGAGCTTGGCAGCGGCGATGGTGCACTTGGCGGCAGCCGGGTGCGGGGAGATGATGATGGCGTTGCGGGTCTTCAGGCTGATCAGCGTCTTGAAGATCGCGGTAGAGGTGGGGTTGGTCGTCGGGATGACGGCGCCCACGATGCCGATGGGCTCGGCGATCTTGGTGATGCCGTAAGCCTCGTCGCGCTCCAGGACACCACAGGTCTTGGTGTTCTTGTAAGCGTTGTAGATGTACTCTGCGGCGTAGTGGTTCTTGATGACCTTGTCCTCAAGAACGCCGCGGCCGGTCTCCTCGATGGCCATCTTCGCCAACGGGATACGAGCCTTGTTGGCGGCCATGGCGGCCTCATAGAAGATCTTGTCGACCTGCTCCTGCGTGTACGTAGCAAAAAGCGCCTGGGCCTCTCGCATCTGAGCGAGCTTTGCCTCAAGCGCCTCTACGTTGTCCACAATTGCGGGAGTAGTGTTTTCCGGTGACTTTTTCACCATTTGTGTCTCCTTGCGATCGGAGATTTACCCTACGCCTTGCATGATAGCAAGAAATTATTCGGCGAACGGTCAGATTCCTGTAAAAGGCACACTAAAACGCTTCAATAAACTGAAGCGTTTTAACTAAACTATCTACCAGTGCATCGCCCCGCTCATTGGGGACAGGCTTACACGGGTGTTTTCGCTCATGTAAGCCTGTCCCCAATGAGTGCAAAAAAGCGCCCTCCGTAGGGGAGAGCGCCTTTGGTAAGTTCTATGTGAACGCGAGGTCTTTGACCCGGAGAGTCCGAGGTACTTGTTGGTAAGACCTTATTTAGGAGCGCGCAACCTTGCCGGACTTGAGGCAGGTGGAGCAAACGTTCATCTTGCGACGGTGACCATCGACGACGACGTAGACGCGCTGGATGTTGGGGCGGAACTTACGGTTGGTGACGCGGTGAGAGTGGCTGATGGAGCGACCGGCAACGGGGTGCTTACCGCAAACTTCGCAAACTTTGGACATAACTGACCCTCCTTGGGCGACAAACGAACATGTCGCGTTAACAAACAAGCCTGAACTATAGCACAGAAGCAGCTCCCTGTGCGTAATCTACACAGAGATATTTTTCTTTTGGCGATAGTGCTCACGCCACGGCCCTGGACGTAGATCCGATTTGCGTGCAGCAGAGGGGATTATGCCAGCTCGTGTGTGCGTTTTCAAGCTCGTCCCACAAATAGATATATAGGTTTATTGAGCATTGGGCTCCGTTTACGGAATGCTCTGTATTTATGCTCGCAATTCAGCTTGAGGTTGGCTACACTATCCCTTGACCATTAAAGGGGTACGAGATACCCACATGGAATTACATAGCTGCCAAAGAGCAGCCCTTCCTGTGGGTGTCTGGTTCCGCTTTGAGCGGTCGGGCATCTATTTTTTTGACTGTGTCAGCAGTCAAGACATGTGAGGAAGGAGATCGATGGGCACGACTTCCCCCAAGGCGGTCATCATGGACGAGACCGCCGTCAATCGAGCGATGACCCGCATCGCGCACGAGATTCTCGAGCGCAACGAGGGCTGTGAAGACCTCGCTCTGGTCGGCATCGTCACGCGCGGCGACCTTCTGGCAAAGAAACTCGCCGAGGAGATCAAGGAGATCGAGGGCGTCGACGTTCCGCTCGGCAGCCTCGACATCAGCTTCTACCGCGATGACTACGCTACCAATTTCGCTCCCGCGATCCACGCCACCAACATTCCCTTTAGCGTCGACGGTAAGCGCGTCGTGCTGGTGGACGACATCCTGTATACGGGCCGTACCATTCGCGCCGCTCTCGACGCCGTCATGGATCTGGGCCGTCCGAGCCGTATTGAGCTGGCAGTCCTCGTTGACCGCGGCCACCGCGAGCTCCCCATCTCGCCGGACTTTGTCGGCAAGAACGTTCCCTCGTCGCATGAGGAGAACGTGCACCTATATATGAAGGAAGTCGACGGCCACACCGCCGTCGAGATTAACGACGTCGCGCCGGGTTCCCACGTGGGCTCCGCGCCGCTGGGAGGTGAGTAGTACCGTGGCGTTCAACCATAAGCACCTGATCGACATTACCGAGTACTCCGAAGAGGACATCAAGCTCATCCTCGAGACCGCCAAGGCGTTCTCCGAGGTCAACGAGCGTGCGATCAAGAAGGTCCCCACGCTCAAGGGCAAGACCATCGTCAACATGTTCAACGAGCCCTCGACGCGCACCCGCAGCTCCTTCGAGCTCGCCGAGAAGCGTCTTTCGGCCGACAGTCTTAACTTTGGCGGCTCCTCGACCTCCACGGTCAAGGGTGAGAGCCTCGTCGACACCGTCGAGACCCTCAACGCCTATAAGATCGACTGCATCGTCGTTCGCGATAAGCACGCCGGTGCTCCCTACATCGTCACGCAGAACTCGCCCGCAAGCGTCATCTGCGCCGGTGACGGCAAGCACAACCATCCCACGCAGGCCCTGCTCGACCTGTACACCATCTGGGAGCACAAGGGTGACTTCCACGGTCTGAAGGTCGCCGTCGTCGGCGATATCGCCCACTCCCGCGTGTGCGGTTCGCTGATCCCCGCCCTTAAGATCATGGGCTGCGAGACCTACGCCGTCGCCCCCGGCACGCTGCTGCCGCCGGCGCCCGAGGTCCTGGGCTGCGACCACGTGACGAGCGACCTCGATTCCGTCCTGCCCGAGCTGGACGTCGTCTACATGCTGCGCGTGCAGCAGGAGCGCCTCGAGGGCGCCCCGTTCCCGACCATTCGTGAGTACCACAAGCTCTTCGGCCTGACCAAGGACCGCGAGAAGCTCATGAAGCCCGATGCGATCATCTGCCACCCGGGCCCCATCAACCGCGGCGTCGAGTTCGACTCCTATATGGCCGACCACCCGCAACGCTCCGTCATCCTGGAGCAGGTCTACGCCGGTATCTGCGTGCGTATGGCTATCCTGTATCTGCTGCTTGGAGGTGCCGATAATGGCCTTGCTTCTTAAGAATGCCCACGTCGTCGACCCGTCCGTCGAGCTTGACGGTGTCGTTGACGTCCTGATTGACGGCGACAAGATCGCCGAGGTCGGCGAGAATCTCGCCGTCGAGGGAGCCGAGGTCCGCGACCTTTCCGGCAAGTACCTCGTCCCCGGCCTGGTGGATATGCACGTTCACCTTCGCGAGCCCGGCTACGAGGTCAAAGAGGACATCGAGAGCGGCACCCGCGCAGCTGCCAAGGGCGGCTTTACCGGCGTGTGCTCCATGCCCAACACCGATCCCGTCACCGATAACGGCACCGTCGTGGAGTTCGTCAAGTCCCGCGCTGCCGAGGTCGGTCACTGCCGCGTTTATCCGTCGGGCGCCATGACCCGTGGTCTTAAGGGCGAGGCTATGTCCGAGATGGGCGATATGGTCGCCCACGGCGCCGTCGCCTTCACCGACGACGGTCGCGGCGTGCAGGGCGCGGGCATGCTCCGTCGCTGCATGGACTACGGCAAGATGTTCGGCAAGGTATTTATGAGCCACTGCCAGGACGAGGACCTGGTCGGCCACGGCCAGATCAACGAGGGCAAGGTCTCGACCCGTCTGGCTCTCGAGGGCTGGCCGGCTGCCGGCGAGGAGCTCCAGATCGCTCGCGACATCGAGATCGCTAAGCTGACCGGTGCCAAGCTGCACATCCAGCACATCTCCACCGCCCATGGCCTGGAAATCGTGCGTGCCGGTAAGGCCGCTGGCGTTCAGGTTACCTGCGAGGCAACCCCGCACCACATGTTCCTGACCGAGAACGACCTGGACGAGACCTACAACACCTCGCTCAAGGTCAATCCGCCGCTGCGCACCGACGAGGACGCCGAGGCCATCCGTCAGGGTGTCATCGACGGCACCGTCGACGTTATCGTCACCGACCACGCTCCCCACACCCCGTGGGAGAAGGCCCGCGAGTTCGAGCTTGCGCCCTTTGGCATGATCGGTCTCGAGACCTCGCTGTCGCTCGTGCTCACCGAGCTGGTCAACACGGGCAAGATGAGCATGGGCCGCATGGTCGAGCTCATGGCTATCAAGCCGCGTGAGATCCTGGGCCTCGACCAGGTTCAGGTCAAGGCGGGCTCCGTTGCCGACCTGACTGTGTTCGACGCGTCCGCCACCTGGACGGTCGGCGAGGACGGTTACGAGTCGCGAGCCGAGAACTCCGGTTTCGCCGGCCGCACGCTCACCGGTCGTGCCACCGATGTGTTTGTCGGCGGTAAGCAGACGCTCGCCGACGGCTGCATCTGCTAGCATAGCCTTATCGCTTTTGTGCGCGGTGCCCTTGCGGTGCCGCGCTTTCTGTTCGTTTTGACCATGCAACCGCATGGGGGATTGGAGCGTCTATGCCCACACCTTCCACTGCACGCATGCACGACTTCGAGGTCGTCTCGAACCAGGAGATTGCCGACGGCATCTTCTCGCTCGTCATCTCGGCCCCCAAGCTTGCAAGTGCGCTCAAGCCCGGTCAGTTTGTGAACATTGCCGTGCCCGGCGATGCGTCCTCGCTGCTTCGCGTGCCCCTGAGCTTCTATCGCGCCGACGCCCAGGCCGGCACCGTCGAGCTGTGGTACGCCGTCGTGGGCGACGACACCCGTCGTCTGTCGCAGATGGCCCCCGGTTCCACCTCTAATCTGCTGGGCCCTGGTGGTCGCGGCTGGCTTGTGCCCGAGGGCACCAGGAAGGCGCTGCTCGTTGCGGGCGGCATCGGTGTTCCGCCCGTGCTGTGTCTTGCCGGCAAGCTTGCCGAGCAGGGCGTGGCCGTCGACGTGTGCCTGGGCTTTTGCACTGCGTCTAAGGCCGTGGGCATCGATGAGTTCTGCGCTCTGGGAGCCACGGTCAATGTGTGCACTGACGACGGTTCGCTTGGTAAGCACGGTTTCTGCACCGATCCTGCCGCCGAGCTGCTTGGTGAGGGCGGCTACGACTACGTCGCCAGCTGCGGCCCCGCCGTCATGATGAAGAAGGTCGCCGCCGCTGCCGCTGAGGCCGGTGCGTACTGTGAGGTGTCGCTCGAGCGCATGATGAGCTGTGGCTTTGGCGCCTGCAACACCTGCAATGTCGAGACGGTCGACGGTATGAAGGGCGCCTGCATGTGCGGCCCCGTGTTCGATGCTTCCAAGGTGGTGGTCTTCTAGTGGGTACCGTGAACATGGCCGTCGATTTCGGCGGCGTCAAGATGCAGAACCCCATCAACACCGCAGCCGGTACCTTTGGCTACGGATGGCAGTTCCAGAACTTCTTTGATGTCTCCCAGCTGGGCGCCATCACCACCAAGGGTTGTGCTGCCGAGCCCTGGCCCGGCAACCCCGCGCCCCGCATGGCCGAGATCCCGGGCGGCATGATCAACTCCGTGGGCCTTCAGAACCCCGGCGTGGCTGCCTTTGCCCGTGAGTCCGGTCCGTGGCTCGAGCAGCTCTCCAAGGACGGTTGCCAGGTCATCTGCCAGGTCGCCGGTCACTCCGTTGACGAGTTTGTCCGCGCGCTCGAGATGTATGTCGAGCTGTGCCCCTGGGCTGCCGGCTACGAGATCAACGTCAGCTGCCCCAATATTGCCGCCGGCGGTGCCGCCATGGGCTCCTCGCCCGAGGGCGCTTCTGCCGTCATGGCTGCCTGCCGTAAGGTGACCGATAAGCCGCTGTTCGTAAAGATGGCTCCGGTTAACGTCGCCGAGATTGCCAAGGCTCTTGAGGCCGCGGGAGCCGACGGCCTTTCGGTCATCAATTCCATCCAGGGCATGGCCATCGATGTTCATACCCGCAAGTCCCGCGTGGCCAAGCCCAAGGGCGGCCTCTCGGGCCCGCTGTGCCACCACATCGCCGTGCGTATGGTCTGGGAGGTTGCCCAGGCCGTCGATATCCCCATCAATGGCGTCGGCGGCGTCATGACTGGCGAAGATGCGGCCGAGTTTATCCTGGCCGGTGCCACCTGCGTGTCGGTCGGCATGGCCAACTTCGTCGATCCGTGCGCATCGATTAAGATTGCGCACGAGCTCGAGGCTTGGGCGGAGTCCCAGGGCGTGAAGGACATCAACGAGCTGGTAGGTGCTTTCGAATGCTAGAGACCGATGCCCGCGACCGTGTTATCGTCGCCCTCGACTGCGACCGTGAGCGTGCGCTTGAGCTCGCCCATGAACTTTCTGGTCATGCCGCTTGGCTCAAGGTGGGCATGACGCTCTATTACGCTGAGGGCCCCGAGATCGTCAAGACGTTCAAGGACCTGGGCTTTAAGGTCTTTCTCGACCTCAAGTTCCATGACATTCCGCATCAGGTGCGCGGTGCCGCCCGTTCCGCCTCGCTTGCCGGTGCCGACCTGCTTTCGGTCCACGGTCTGGGCTCGGGCGCTATGCTCGCTGCCTGCCGCGAGGGTGCCGAGGAGGCTCGCGAGGATCGCGCCAAGCTCGTTGCCATTACCGTGCTCACGAGCATGAACCAGGATGCGCTGACCGAGATCGGTGTCGAGTCGCCCGTGGCCGAGGAGGCCGCCCGCCTGGCAAAGCTTGCCCAGGCTAACGGCATCGACGGCATCGTGTGCTCGCCGATGGAGGCCAACGATATGCGTGAGCTGCTGGGCCCCGATGCCCTCATTGTGACTCCGGGCGTGCGCCCGGTGGGTGCCGCCCTGGGCGATCAATCCCGCGTGGCGACGCCTTCCCAGGCTATCGAGCGCGGTGCGAGCCACATCGTGGTGGGCCGACCCATCACCGGTGCCGACGACCCGGTTGCCGCATTTGACGCTATCGTTGCCGAGCTGGTCGAAAACGTCGCCTAAAAGATTCCCTCAAGTCACCACTTTTGGGTCTCAATAGCACAAATTAGCCCCTGTGCCTGCGAAAACTTTCCCATCCTTTGTGTGGAATCGCAGGTCAGGGGCTCAACTTTGACCTCCGTATATTGCACTTTTCGCAGGTATCGTCTAACCTATGATGCCGTCGATTGGGCATTTAGTGCGTTTGACGTGCTAAAATGCCAATTATTGAATCAGATATAACCCAACTATTTGGAGGTTCGAATGGCACTCCCTCAGCTTACCGACGAGCAGCGCAAGCAGGCTCTTGAGAAGGCTGCTGCCGCACGTCACGCCCGCGCTGAGCTTCGCGAGCAGATCAAGAAGGGCGAGAAGTCCCTCGAGTCCGTGCTCAACTCCGATGACCCCATCGCTTCCCGCATGAAGGTTTCCACCCTCATCGAGTCCCTGCCCGGTTATGGCAAGGCCAAGGCCGCCAAGATCATGGAGGAGCTCGGCATCTCCGCTACCCGTCGCGTCCAGGGCCTCGGTGTCCGTCAGCGCGAGCAGCTCCTCGAGCAGCTGACCAAATAAGTGAGCGCTCAGAATTCAAAGCTCTTTGTGATTTCTGGACCGTCAGGTGCAGGCAAGGGCACGCTCGTCACTCGTGTGCGCGAGCGTCGCTCGAACCTGGGCCTGACGGTTTCGGCTACCACGCGAGCACCACGCAAAGGTGAGGTCGACGGCGTCAACTACTTTTTTCTGACGCGCGAGGAGTTCGACCGCCGCGTGGCAAACGGCGAGTTTGTTGAGTGGGCCGAGGTCCACGGCAACTGTTACGGCACGTTGGTGAGCGAGGTCACATCCAAGCTTGCCTCTGGTTCGTCTCTAATCTTGGAGATCGATGTCCAGGGTGCCTTGCAGGTCAAGGAGCGTTTCCCCGAGGCCGTGCTGATTTTTATCAAGCCGCCTTCGCTCGAGGTGCTCCGCGAGCGTCTGGTCGGTCGCGGTACCGAGACGCCCGAGACGATTGAGCTGCGTATGGCAAACGCCGCCCATGAGCTTGCCCTTGCCGACCGCTACGACGACGTCGTGGTGAATGACGATCTCGACCGCGCGACCGATGAGCTCGTTCGCGTTCTCGATATGCATGAAAGGATCTGAGGTCCGTGTCCGTTGTAAAGCCTTGCATTGACGATCTTCTGGAGAAGACCGATCACAACCGCTTCCTGCTCGCCTCGCTTGCCTCCAAGCGCGCCTGCGACATTAACAGCATGCTGCGTGGCCAGCACAACCGCGTGCTCGCCGTTCAGGATGTCGACGACATCACCATTGCACTCTCCGGTGCCGATACCATCTCGATGGCTATGGACGAGATCGTCGACGGCGATATCTCCTACGACGAGGCCCGTTATGAGAAGGCGCTCGGCCACAAGGTTGCTGAAGCCTAAATGGCAGCCCGCGTCTGCCTGGTCCACTATCACGAGGTTGGACTGAAGGGCAAGAACCGCGCACATTTTGAGCATATCCTCATGGATAACATCAAGGCGGCCTTGGCCGCCTTTTCCGTGAATGCCGTGTCTCGAATTTCCGGTTATATCCTCGTGACCTTTAACGAGCATCAGGCCGACGAGGCGGCGCGCGTCGTTCGCACCGTCCCCGGCGTTGCCCGCGTGTCCCTGGCGTACCACACCAACCGCGACCCGCAGGAGTACTGCGCCGCCGCCGTGAAGGCGCTGCGCGAATTTGGTCCCTTCGAGTCGTTTAAGGTGCATGCCAAGCGCTCTAACACCGACTATGAGCTCACCTCGATTGATATCAATCGACAGGTTGGCGAGGTACTGTGCGAGGCGTTTCCCGATAAAAAGGTCCAGATGCACGATCCCGACGCGATGGTGCACGTGCTGGTGGTACAGGGTAGCGTCTACGTTTATGCGCGCTCCGAGCGCGGCGTGGGCGGTCTGCCGGTGGGTTCTGCCGGCAAGGTCGTGACGCTGCTTTCCTCGGGCATCGATTCTCCGGTGGCGACCTGGATGCTCGCGCGCCGCGGCGCGGTGTGCGTGCCGGTACATTTTTCCGGCCGTCCGCAGACGCCCGATACGAGCGAGTATTTGGTGCAGGACATCATCCGTGCGCTTGAGCCGGGTGTCCAGATCGGTCGCCTGTACGTAGTCCCGTTTGGCGACTGCCAGCGCGAGATTTCGGTTACCTGCCCCAGCAACCTGCGCGTGATCATGTACCGTCGCATCATGTATTCGGTTGCCGAGCGCATCGCGCATATCGAGGGCGCCAAGGCTATCGTGACCGGCGAATCGCTCGGTCAGGTTGCCTCCCAGACGCTCGAGAACATCATGGCCGTCAACGAGGCCGTGAAGATCCCCGTGTTCCGTCCGTTGATCGGTTCGGACAAGCAGGAGATCATCGCACGCGCTGAGGAAATCGGTACCTTCGATATCTCGACCGAGGCGGCTCCCGATTGCTGCACGCTGTTTATGCCGCGTCGTCCCGAGACGCATGCCAAGCTCGATGCCGTGCATGAGGCATGGGAGCTGTTCGATCACGAGGAGATGATTGAGCGTTTGCTCAAACAGACCGAGTATATCGACTTCGAGAGCAACACGTATAAGGCCCCTAAGACCTTAAAACGCAAACATTCGGAGCTTGCTCCGCGTGAGATTTACCAAGATCACGAATAATGTTGTGTATAGACCGGCGGTGCATTTGCATCGTCGGTCTTTTTGTATCTGGGCTTTTGGCGATAAACGGTTCATCTGTCGACGTGTGTCTGAATACATGGACATTTTTTCGCAAGGTTTTGGTCAGCTTTTGGTTTGACCGCGAAAACTGGTGTGGGCGTGCGGAGGCTGCGGCGTTCGTTTCCTGACACGATGGTGTTGGGAGGTGTTTGCTATGGCGCAGCGCGAGCAACACGAACGGGTTAAACGGATGGACCGCTGGGCAGAAAAGCTGCTCGGCCATAAGGCGATGGTCGTGGCGATCCTGGTTGTCATTGCCGCCGCGAGCGGCTTGGCGATGGCAGGTTTTGTTGGTCACTCCAGCGACGTATCGTTTGAGCGTAGTGATGAGGCGAGCGCCTCGGATGCGCGCGGGGCCGGGGATGCCTCTCCTGATGATGCCGATGAGCCGTCTGCCAAGAGCTCCTCTGCTGCCGAGGTGTACGTCGATGTTGATGGCGCCGTTGTGAAGCCTGGCGTGTACCGGCTTAAAGATGGGGCACGGGTGTCCCAGGCGATTGATGCCGCCGGAGGGCTTACGGCCGAGGCGGATGTGACGGGTCTTAACCGTGCGTCCAAGATCACCGATGGTCAAAAGATCTATGTGCCGACGGTAGGGGAGCAACAAACGGCTGTGACCGTCGGCGGCGCCGAAAGCGGCGCTTCCACGACCCCTGGTACAGGGTCTTCGTCGGGACTTGTGAATATCAATACGGCAAGTGCGGCGGAGCTGCAGACGCTTTCGGGCATCGGGCCTTCTATGGCCCAGTCAATTATCGACGAACGGACGCAAAACGGGGCCTTTGTCTCGGTCGATGACCTTATGCGCGTATCGGGGATCGGTGAGAAGAAACTCGCCAGAATTAAAGATTGCATCTGCGTATGAGTGCGACCGAGCGCGAGCATGTGATGCCACCGCGCCCATTGATGCCGTGGACGATAGCCCTTTGTGCCGGCTTGTGTGCGAGCTGTGGGTTAGTGCTTAACATGGCGGCCGATGCGCTGCTGGGAGAGCGGGCGGCGCCCGTCACATTGCTTATGGCCATTCCCGTTGCGGCAGCAGGGTGCATCGTATTGGCTCGGTCCTGCATGCGCCTTGTGCGGTGGAGGCGATGGCTGTATGCCGCGGCCCTCGGCCTCGTGGCGGGAGCGGTCGTGTCCGCGGGTTGGGCGATAGGGGCGCTGCGCGCTTCGAGGGCGTTGGATAATCGGGCTGCGAGCAGTCTCGAGTTTGTTGTGTACGGCGACCCGTCCATCAATGACGGTGCGTACTCCTATACCTGTGATGCGCATGCGGGCGAAAAGCGTTTGGGTCAGGTACGGCTGTCGTGTGATCGTGAGCTTGGCGCCGGTTCGCATGTACGTGCTATCGGTCGAATTTCGCGCTTTGAGAATGATGCGTATGGGCGCTCACGCGTGCTTCGGGGCGAGCTTCGAAAGGTTAAAGTCGTCCGGTTGGTATCGATCGACGAGGGCCCTCCAGGCCCGTTGTCTTGGCTTCGAAACGAGCTCCTTGCCGTTATCGCGCCCGCGACCGATCCAGCGCGCTCGCTCATTGCCGGCGTTGTCTGCGGACGCTCGGCCGAGCTGCGTGCCCAGCCGGCGGGCGATTGGTTTTCGGTAACGGGCACCGCACATCTTATCGCTGTCTCGGGTGGTCATCTTGCCATCGTGGGGTTTGTGATTGAGAGCGCCCTGCAAAAGACGCGCCTCTCTCGTGGGCTGCAGCGGGGGCTGTTGGTGCTGGCCCTCGCTGCCTATGCCGTTTTTACGGGCGCTTCTCCCTCGGCCGTGCGCGCGTGCTGCATGGTGGCGGCGACGCTTGTCGCCAACAGCGCCGGACGTCGTCGGCATGGCCTCTCGGCTCTGTTCGTCACCATGGCAATCTTTGTGTTGCTGCGTCCGACGGTATTGTTCGAAATGGGTTTTCAGCTTTCGTGCGTCAGTGTTTTTGCCATCCTTTGTTTTTGCCCCTACGCCACCTACGCCTTGGGCGAGCTGGGCATGCCATCGAGTGTCGCCAGCGTTTTGTCTGTCACGCTGTGCTCGCAGCTGGCGACACTTCCCGTTACGATTCCCGCATTTGAGACGTTTTCGCTCATTGCCCCACTTGCAAATGCCGTGATCGGTCCGGTGATAAGCGTGCTGCTCGCTGTATCGGTTGTGCTGGTGCCCTGCTCGCTTGTGCCGCTGCTGCGTCACGGGGCGCTCGTGGTGCCCATGATTGTCGCCCGCTGTGCGCTGTTCTTTGAACAGCTCTTTGCTGCCGTTCCGGGCGCATCCGTAAGCGTGCCGCCCGATACGCCCTTGGTATATGTGGTGCCGTTCGCGCTGGTGGCCATCTTGGTCTGGTGGCCACGCCCCCGCGCGCGGAGCATGGCAGCGGGGCTGCTGTGTTTAATGCTCGCAGCGGGTGTTCCGTATGTCTATTGGGATCGATGTGCGCCGCCTTCGGTAACGGTCCTCGATGTTGGCCAGGCCGATGCGATTCTGGTTCGTCAGGGTGGCGCCGTGGCACTCGTCGACTGCGGGCTCGATGACCGCGTGGTGTCGGCGTTGGTTCGCAATAACGTCCACCATATCGACGCCGTCTTCGTGACGCATTGGGACGAAGACCATTGGGGCGGTCTTCCCGACGTACTCGATCGTTTTTCGGTTGGAACCATTGCGGTCGCGGCCGATGCACTTGACGGCGCGCCTACTGAGGTCCTGAATCGCCCGGGTGTAACGTATCGGCAGGTGGCTCGCGGAGACACGGTCGATATCGGCGCATTTCGGGCTCGTGTGATGTGGCCGTTTGACACGGTGGATGGCGAGGGCAATGAGGACTCTCTTGTTTTGCTGCTCTCCTATGTTCAGGAAGGTAAGAGCCTTCGCGTGCTCCTCACCGGTGATGCCGAGCTCGATCAGGAGCGCGAGTTTGTACAGGAGGTGGGAGATATCGATGTAATCAAGCTGGGGCATCACGGTTCAAAAGTTTCCGTCGACACAGACCTGCTGGGCACGCTTAAGCCCGAGCTCTCTATCGCGAGCGCGGGCGAGGGCAACCGCTACGGCCATCCATCCGATGCCTGCATTGATGCGGTTCGCGATGCGGGCGGCGCATTTGCCTGCACCATCGAACACGGCGACATTACCGTCTCGCCGACCGCAACCGGTTTTGCCATGCGATGCCAGCGACCGTGATGACATCGTTGGCGCGCGGTGTGCCCCTGGGCTAAAATGGCACGGTACGAATTCGAGTGTGTGCGAGAGGGGAGCGTAATGTCCGAAACCGGTCTGCTGCCGGCATATCTGATCGTCGGTACCGATGGGGTCAAGCGCGACCACGCCGTCTCGCGTATGAAAGCTCGCTTGGAAAAGTCGGGTATGGTTGAGTTCAACCTCGATGAACGCGACATGACGAAAGATCCCGATATCGAGTCGATCATCGGCTCGCTCAATACCTTTCCCATGGGCAGCGAGTTTCGCCTGGTGATCCTCGACGGCTGCTCCAAACTTGCCAAGGCGGTCTCGGAGCCGCTTGTCGAGTATCTGGCGAGTCCCAGCCCCACGACGGTTTGCCTCATAATCGCCGATTCGCTTGCCAAGAACACGCGTCTGTACAAGGCAATCGCCAAGATCGACAAGAAGGCTATCGTCGATTGCTCGGGCACCAAGCGCTGGGAGCTCCCGCGCCGCGTGCAGCAGATGGCGACGCAGCACGGAAAGTCCATCTCTACGGCCGCCGCCGAGGAGCTCGTTTCGCGCTCGGGCGAGAACACTCGTATGCTCGATAACGACTTGGCCAAGCTTGCCCAGATGGTCGAGGCGCCGCAAATTGAGCTTGCCGATGTGGAGCGCTGGATCGTGCGCACGGCCGAAGTTCAGCCCTGGGACTTTCTCAATGCGGTCTCGGCCCGTGACATGCGCCGCTCGCTTGAGCTCTTCAATCTACTGCCCGCCAAGAGCTATGTGTGGACCTACACGCTGCTGTGCGGGCGCATTCGCGAGCTTATCGTCGCCAAGGCACTCGATGCGCGTGGACAGGGTCGTGAGCTGGCCGCGACGCTCAAGCTTCAGGCCTGGCAGGTCAAAAATCACCTTACCTGGGCGCGTCGTTTTTCGATGACCGAGCTCGTTGCCGCGCTCGAGGGTGCCGTCGATGTGGAGCTCGCGCTCAAGGGTTCGGCTGATTCGGAGACCGCGCTTTTGCTCTGGATTACGAACATCTTGAGAAAATCGTGATGATACCTGCCTATTTGACAAATTCGTTCTATCCCTTTGAGGGGGAGCGTGCTATAGTAGGCGCTTGCATGACCTCACCGTGTCTCAGAGGTGTCATACATTTTTTGCAAGGAACTCGAAAGGAACTCCAGAAGTGGCAAACATCAAGTCTCAGAAGAAGCGTATCCGCACCAATGAGGCAGCTCGCATGCGTAACAAGGCTGTCAAGTCCGAGCTCAAGACGCTGACCAAGCACGTCCAGTCCGCCGTCGCCGAGGGCGACGCCGAGAAGGCCCAGGCTGCCCTCAAGACCGTCACCAAGCGTCTCGACATGGCTGCCGCCAAGCATGTTATCCACAAGAACCAGGCTTCCAATCGCAAGTCCGGTCTTGCCAAGCTCGTGAACAGCATCAACGCCTAAGTTGTAAATTTCACACCACACAGATTACGCGCATAAATGGAGCCTGTTTTATGGAACAGGCTCCATTTTTTGTACCGCTCGGGTAAGATAGTCCGCATGAATACTTCAATTGACATTTCCCACATCCGCAACTTCTCGATTGTTGCGCACATCGACCATGGCAAGTCTACGATCAGTGACCGTATCCTCGAGCTCACCCATACCGTCGACGAGCGCGACATGGAGTCGCAGCTGCTCGACACCATGGATATCGAGCGCGAGCGCGGCATCACGATCAAGTCCAATGCCGTTCGCGTTTCCTATGACGCTGACGATGGCGAGACGTATCAGTTCAACCTGATCGATACACCGGGCCACGTGGACTTTACCTATGAGGTCTCGCGTTCGCTGGCCGCCTGCGAGGGCGCGGTGCTCGTCGTCGACGCCACGCAGGGTGTCGAGGCACAGACCGTCTCCAACGCGACGCTCGCCATGAACGCCAACCTGGATATCGTGCCCGCCATCAACAAGATTGACCTTCCCTCTGCACACCCCGACGAGGTTAAGACCGAGATCGAGGATGACCTGGCGATTCCTGCCGACGATGCCGTATGCGTATCGGGCAAGACCGGCGAGGGCATTCACGATTTGCTGGAGTCCATTGTCTTTTTGATCTCACCGCCCAAGGGCGATGCGAACGCGCCGCTCAAGGCACTTATTCTGGATTCGTACTTCGATGAGTACCGCGGCGTCGTCGCCACGGTCCGCGTCTTTGACGGTTCCATTAAAAAGGGCGATACCCTGCGCATGATGCAGGCCGAGGGCGACTTTTTGGTCGATGGCGTGGGCGTCAAGCGTCCCGCCGAGACCCCAGTCGATGCGCTGACGGTCGGCGAGGTGGGCTACGTGGTCACGGGCCTGAAGGACCCCGAGGCCGTTCGCGTGGGCGATACCCTTACGTGGGCGTCGAATCCCTGCCCCGAGCCGCTTCCGGGCTACCGCGAGGCCAAGCCCATGGTCTATACGGGTCTGTTCCCGATCGACAACAAGGATTACGAGAATCTGCGCGACGCTCTCGATAAGCTGCATGTCAACGACCCGTCGTTGGTGTGGGAGCCCGAGACCTCGGTGGCGCTCGGCTTTGGCTTCCGCGTGGGCTTCTTAGGCCTGCTGCATATGGAAGTCGTCAAGGAGCGCCTGGAGCGCGAGTTCAACCTTGACCTCATTGCTACGAGCCCTTCGGTGGACTATCACGTCTATAAGACCGACGGCGAGATGATTGATGTTCGCAGCCCGCAGGATCTGCCCGAGGCTACGCGCATCGAGCGCATCGAGGAGCCCTACCTCAAGGCCAAGATTATCTGCCCGCCCGAGTATACGGGCGCCGTCATGCAGCTCGCTATCGAGCACCGCGGCATTACGACCGACATGATCCATCTCACAAGCAAATCGGTCGAGATGCGCTTTGATATGCCGCTCGCCGAGCTCATCCTGGACTTCTTTGACCAGCTCAAGAGCCGTACCAAGGGCTATGCCTCGCTCGACTACGAGTTCAACGAGTACCGTCCCTCCGAGCTCGTCAAGCTCGATATCCTGCTTTCGGGCGATGAGGTGGACGCGCTTTCGTTTATCGTGCACAAGGACAAAGCCTATGGCCTGGCCCGCGGCCTGTGTGACAAGCTCAAGGAAATCATCCCGCGTCAGCTGTTCGAGGTGCCTATTCAGGGCGCCATCGGCAACAAGATCATCGCCCGCTCTACCGTCAAGGCGCGCCGCAAGGACGTGCTGGCTAAGTGTTACGGCGGCGATATCTCGCGTAAGCGCAAGCTGCTTGAGAAGCAGAAAGAGGGCAAGAAGCGCATGAAGGCCATCGGTTCGGTCGAGGTCCCGCAGGAGGCCTTTATGGCGATCCTCAAGGTGGACGAGTAGGTCCCATGGCGCTTTCTGAATACAGTACGCGGCTGCTGGGTGCTTATACCGAGCAGCCGTTCCTTATGGCCCCCATGGCCGGCGTGACCGATCCCGCCTATCGCATCATGTGCCGCCGCCGCGGTGCCCATCTTGCCTATAGCGAGATGGTGAGCGTGGCGGGCCTTGCCTATGCCAGCAATAAGACGTGGCGCCTGGTGCTGCCGGCCGACGAAGAGCAGCAGATTTGCGTGCAGCTCTTTGGCTCCAAACCCGATCAGTTTGCGAGCGCCGTCGCCGCCGTCGAGGAGCGCGTTGGCGATCGCCTGACGCTGATCGATATCAATATGGCATGCCCCGCTCGCAAAGTCGTTACCAAGGGCGAGGGCTCGGCGCTCATGCGCACGCCCGAGCTGGCCGAGCAGATCGTCGAGGCGGCGGTGGGCGCGGCGCACGTGCCCGTGACCGTAAAGATCCGCAAGGGCTTTTACGCCGAAGACCGCAATGCCGCGACGTTTGCCCAGATGCTCGAGGGGGCAGGGGCGGCTGCGGTGGCGGTACATGGTCGCTGCGCCACGCAGCTCTACACGGGCCAGGCCGATTGGTCGGTCGTCGATGAGGTGGCCGACGCCGTCGAGATTCCCGTTATCGGTTCGGGCGACGTGTTCTCGGCCGAGGGTGCGGCGGGGCGTCTGCAAAGCTCGGGTGCCAGTGCGGTGTTTATCGCGCGCGGCATCTACGGCAATCCGTGGGTGTTCGGCGATGCCCGAGCCCTTGCACTCGATGGCACGCCGGTTCCTTCTCGCTCCTCGGTTGAGCGCCTGGAGGCTCTGCGTGAGCACCTGACGTTGACGCACGAGCTTCTACCGCTCATGTCGCGTGCCCGTACGTACGCGAGCTGGTATCTAAAGGGTATGCCCCATGCTGCCGCCTGGCGCGCCCAAGTGGTGCGTTGCTCCACATACGAGGAGCTCATGGCGCTGGTCGATGATATCGAGCGCGATGTGGTGGCCTGCGAGGCTGCGCTTGCCGCCGGCGAGTCGGTGCCCGCTCATCCGCTGGAGGCCTAACGGTGGCCGTTACCGCGCTGTACGTGCACGTGCCGTTTTGCGCCCAAAAATGCCGGTACTGTGACTTTGACTCACGCAGTTTTGCTCCGTGCGACCTGAGCGCTGCGCTCGATGCCTATTTTGAGCTGCTTTATGCGCGCCTCGATGCCTTTGGAGACGTCGGGGCGCTCGAGGGCATCCGCACCGTCTATGTAGGCGGTGGCACGCCGTCGCTGGCAGGGGAGCGTCTGGTAGAACTTGCCCGGCGTATCTCTGCGTGGTGCAAGCCCGTTGAGTTTACCTGCGAGGCCAATCCTGAGTCGCTGACCGCCGAGCTTGCCACTGCGCTTGCCAAGGTTGGTGTCACACGCGTCTCTCTGGGTGTGCAAACGCTCGATAACGCCGAACTTACCGCCATCGGCCGCATTCACGATGCCGATCGGGCGCTCGCTGCCATCACGACGGTTAAGGACGCTGGGCTCGATGTGTCGTGCGACCTTATGTGCGGTCTTCCCGGGCAGACCACCGTAAGCTGGCGGCGCACACTCGATGACGTGCTGGCGGCGTCGCCGCATCATGTATCGGTGTATCCTCTCACGCTCGAGGAGGGCACGCCGCTCTATCGCATGGCGTGTCGCGACGAGTCGCTCGAGCCCGACGAAGATTTTCAGGCTTCGTGCATGGACGCGGCGCGTGAGCGTCTGGGTGCTGCCGGCTATCACCCGTATGAGGTTGCAAGCTACGCGCTCGACGGTCATGAGTGCGCCCACAACATTGCCTATTGGACCGGTCAGGGCTATCTGGGCTTGGGTCGCTCTGCCGCCGGTATGCTCGATGCCGGGGACTTCGATCGCTTGGCCGGGCTGTTTCCTGACGTACCCGCTCGCGGCGAAGCGTATCGCGTGCGTCTGGTGCAACGCGACGACACCGCGACGACGTTTGATGCCGAGTATCTGTCGCAGCGCGAGGCGGCGGCCGAGGATTTGATGCTCGCCTGCCGCATGACGCGTGGCATTGGGCCCGATCTGTTGGTGCGCTCGGCAAGCGTGATCGCTGCAGACGAGCTGGCGGCGGCCTGTGACCGTGCGCTCGAGTTGGGCCTTGCCACCTGGGTGCCCGATCATGTTGAAGGGCTTTCGGGGCGCGTCGCCTCGAAAGACGTTATCGCGGGTCGCGCCCGCGCCCGCTTGGCGCCCACCCACTTGGGCTGGCTCGATGGAAATGTGCTGTTCGAGCTGTTTTGGGGTCTAGCCTAGGCCGCTCGGGTAGAATTACCGCAATATATACGCTGCTGTGAGCAGGAGGTTGCCGCGCATGGCGACGATGAACGAAAAAGATTACTACGAGATTTTGGGTGTCTCCAAGGACGCCACCTCGCGTGATATTCAGAAGGCCTTCCAGCAAAAGGCCCGTAAGCTCCATCCGGACGTCAACAAAGAACCGGATGCCGAGAAAAAGTTTAAAGAGGTTTCCGAGGCCTACGCCGTGCTTTCGGACGAGCAGAAGCGTGCGCGCTACGACGCCATGCGCTCGGGCAATCCCTTTGCCGGCGCTCCTACGGCTTCGCCCTATGGCGGCGGCTACGCCGGTAGCGCAGGCTATGGCAATCCCTTTGAGGGCGGCTTTCCCTTTGGTGGCGCCTGGGGCCAGCCGCGTCGCGGGCAGGCTGCCTATAATCCCGAGAACGGCGCCAACGTGGTCGTCGATATTAAGCTCGACGCCAAGGAGGCCAAGGGCGGTGCCCGCAAGACCGTTCGCTATACGCGCTTCGATACCTGTGGTCACTGCGGAGGCTCGGGTTCTGTTTCGTCCGAGCATGCACATACCTGTCCGAGCTGCGGCGGTCGCGGCCACATCGACGTCGACCTGTCCTTCCTGTTCGGTGCCGGCACGTTCCAGTCGGTCTGCCCCGAGTGCGGAGGTTCCGGTAAGGTCGTCGCCGACCCCTGTCCCGATTGCGGCGGCAGCGGTCGAACCCGTGTGACCTCCGAGCAGACAATTGAGTTTCCTGCCGGCACGCACGATGGCGACGAGGTCCGCGTTAGCGGCATGGGTCACGCCGGCACCAACGGTGCCTCGGGCGGCGATCTTGTCGGCCGTGCCCATGTTGAGGCCGAGCGTCTGGAAGGCAAGGCCCGTACCGGTTTTTACCTGATGGGCATCGTGGCGCCGTTTTTGGTGCTGTCGGCCATATCGGGCGTGTTCTCGGCCTTTGCCGTGATGTGCTTTATTCCGTTTGCCATGGGCCTTTTCATGGTGGTCTCGGACGGCGTGCTGCACCGCAGCCTGCTGTGGTGGAAGCGCGGCGCGATGCAGTTTGCCAACGGTTTTGCCAACGGATTTATGTTCGCGCTCGTGTCGGTTTGGTTTGCGAGCTGCTCGCAACGTGCCATGCTTTCGCCCTACGCAGTGCAATAACATCTAGCCCTCTGTTTGCGGCCGGCCCAGCTTGGGTATAGGACGCACTGTGACAATAATGAAAGTCGGAAGGATTCGGTCGTGTCGGAAAATAGGGATTACTACGAGGTACTTGGCGTCGACAAGGATGCCGATGCGCGGACGATTAAGCGCGCGTTTCTAAAGAAGGCCCGTACCGTACACCCGGACGTTTCGGACGACCCCGAGGCCGAGGCCAAGTTCAAAGAGCTCAACGAGGCTTATTCCGTTCTTTCCGACGAGCAGAAGCGTGCTAACTACGACCGTTACGGCACCGCGGACGGCCCTGGTGGTTCGGGCTACGTCGATATCAACGATATCTTTGGCGGCATGGGCATGGACGACCTCTTCTCGTCGTTCTTTGGCGGCGGTGCCGGCGGTGGCGCCCGAAATCGCCGTGAGCGTCGTCGTGGCCGCGATATGGCGATCTCCCTTTCGGTGACCCTTGAGGAGGCGGCGCTCGGTTGCAAAAAGACGATCAGCTATGACCGCCTTGCCCCCTGCGAGGATTGTAACGGCACTGGTAGGGCCGAGGGCGCACAGGAAAAGCAGTGCAGCCGCTGCCACGGCACAGGCTATGTCACGACGGTCCAGCGCTCGTTCCTGGGCCAGGTTCAGTCCTCTTCGCCTTGCCCCGACTGCCACGGTGAGGGCACGGTCATCGACCATCCCTGCGAGACCTGCGACGGTCAGGGCCGCACACCTTCGCACGAAAAGATCGACATCGATATCCCCGCCGGCGTTTCGACCGGTCGCCAGCTGCGCGTGAGCGGCTTTGGCGAGGCAGGCCTTCGCGGTGAGCCCTCGGGCGACCTGATCGTCAACGTTCGTGTTGCCGACCACGAGCGTTTTAAGCGCAACGGTGACGACCTGTACCTCGTGAGCGATATCTCGATTGCGCAGGCTGCGCTTGGCTGCGAGATCGAGGTCGAGGGCATTATGCCCGACGAGGTCGTCAAGGTGGCGGTTCCCGCCGGCGCCCAGTACGGTGACACCGTGAGCGTCAATAATTACGGCATGCCGCGCATTGGCGGTGGCGGTTCGCGTGGCCGCCTGATCGTGCAACTGCGCGTGGTCGTTCCCACCAATCTTTCCAATAAGCAACGCGAGCTGCTCCGCGCTTTTGCCGATGAGATGGGCGATGACGTCGCTTCCGGTAAGAAGTCGGTGACCGACCGTATCAAGAGTGCCCTCGACGATATCCTCGATTAAGGAGCCCGCGTGCTCGCACCTCATATTTCCGTCGTCAACCTCGGCTGCCGCGTCAACCGGGTTGAGTCCGACCGTATCACTGCCGATCTTATGCGCCTGGGCTTTGCAATGGTGGAGCCTCAGGATGCAGAGCTGATCGTCATTAACACCTGTGCCGTTACGGGCGAGGCCGAGGCCAAGACCCGTAAGGCCGTTCGCCATGCGCTGGCCTATCCAAACGAGCCCTATGTGGTCGTGACCGGATGCGTGGTCAATTTGCACCCCGAGGAGCTATTGGAGCTTTCGGACCGCGTGATCGCCGAGCCGTCCAAGATCGATATCGCCGAACGCGTCTGCGAGGTGTTGGGCGTTGAGTCCGATAACGTTCCTGCCTGCAGCGACGGCGAGGTGGTCGACGTGCTCGGTCGCTCGCGTCTGGGCGTGAAGATCCAAGACGGCTGCAACCATCGTTGCACCTATTGCATCGTGTGGAAGGCCCGCGGCCCCGAGCGCTCCGTGCCGGTCGAGTCCGTGCTCGAGCAGGTTCGCGAGGCCCAGGAGGCCGGCGTGCCCGAGGTGGTGCTGACGGGCGTGAACCTGGGCGCCTACGATGGCAAGAGCGCGACTGACGAACACGTCGAGATCGATGAGCTGCTCGAGGCGATTATGGAGCGCACGTCCATTCCGCATGTGCGCATTTCCTCGGTCGAGCCCATGGATATCTCGGAGCGCCTGCTTAAGGTCATGGCGCGCTATCCGCAGCGCATCGCCCCGTTTTTGCACCTGCCCGTGCAGTCCGGCTGCACCAGGACGCTGCATCGCATGGGCCGTCCCTATAGCGCCGAGACCTTCGAGGAGACGGTGCGCATGATTCGCACCAAATTGCCTCAGGCGTCTCTTTCGTGCGACGTCATCGTCGGTTTTCCCGGTGAGACGGACGAGGAGTTTGAGGAATCTCTGGCGCTGTGCCGCCGCGTGGGCTTTTCGCGTATGCACGTGTTCCGCTACAGCAAACGTCCCGGTACCCTTGCTGCCGATATGCCCGACCAGGTGCCGCCCGAGGTTATGGCCGAGCGCAGTCGTCGTATGCGAGCCACGGCGCAAGAACTCGCGATCGCCGACGCTCGCCGTCGCGTGGGCACCGTCGAGCGTGCCGTCCTCGAGTATGGCGACAACCTGACGCTCGGTTCGTTCCATCATGCCCGTCTTGACGATACCCGTGGACTCACAGCCCCGTGTCTGCTCGATGTTGCTATCATCGGAGTCGATGATTCCGGCTTGGTCCATGCACGCAGGGAGGTTCATGGAAGTCTCGAAGATTAGACTTACCGTTCCCGAGGGTATTGACCCCTCGCGCGTTTTGGGCGCCGGCGACGGCGTCCTTCGTGCGCTGGAGAGCTTGGTTCGCGCCCATGTGGTCGCCCGTGGCGACAGCATCGCCGTGAGCGGTGACCCTGACGAGGTCGAGCTCGTGGCGCGCTTTTTCGAGCATGCTTTTCGCGAGGCGGCTGCCGGACGCACGCTGTCTGCCGACGATGTCTCTCGCTGCCTTGCCGTCTTGCGCGACGGTGAGCACGAGGCTACGTCGCTTCGCGACGACGTGCTGCTTTCGTATCGCGGCCGTGCCATTCGCCCCAAGACGCTCGGCCAAAAGCGCTACGTGGATGCTATCCGCTCGCATACCATCACGTTTGGCCTGGGCCCCGCCGGTACCGGTAAGACCTATCTGGCCATGGCACTCGCCGTTGCCGCGCTCAAGCGTCACGAGGTGGGCCGTCTGATCTTGACGCGTCCGGTTGTCGAGGCGGGGGAGAACCTGGGCTTTTTGCCCGGAACCCTCGAGGAAAAGATCGACCCCTACATGCGTCCGCTCTACGACGCCCTTTTTGACATGATGGATCGCGAACGCACCGATGAGCTCATGGAGCGCGGCGTGATCGAGATCGCCCCGCTTGCCTACATGCGCGGCCGCACGCTGAGTGATGCCTTTGTGGTGCTCGACGAGGCTCAAAATACCACGCCCGAGCAGATGAAGATGTTCCTGACACGCCTGGGCTTTAACTCCAAGTTTGTGATTACCGGCGACTTGAGTCAGCGCGACCTGGTGGGTCGTCGTGGCGGTCTTGCCGACGTTGAGCAGATTTTGGGCCGTGTCGACGATGTCGCATTTTCGCACCTCGAGCGTGCCGACGTGGTGCGTCATGCCTTGGTGGGGCGTATCGTCGAGGCATACGACGCTTATGATGATGTACGCGAGAAACGCGTGCACGACCGAAAGGAGTCCCGTTGAGTGTATTGATCAGCAACGATGCCGAGCTCGATACGCTGCTCGACGCGCAGGAGGTAGAGCACATCTGCGAGGTCGTGCTTGCCGCCGAGGGCGTTGAGCGTGAAGTTGAGATTTCCCTTTCGTATGTCGATGAGGACGAGATGCACGAGCTCAACCACGAGTGGCGCGGTATCGACCGTACCACCGATGTCCTCTCGTTTGAGTGCGACTCGGCCTTTGACGAGGATATTCCCGCCGACGAGACGCTCGAGCTCGGCGATATCATCCTGGCCCCGGAGGTCATTGCCCGTCAGGCCCCCGGCTTTGGTAATAGCCCTGCCGACGAGTGCCGCCTGATGCTCGTGCATGGCATGCTGCACCTGCTGGGGTATGACCATATCGAGGACGACGAGGCCGAGGTCATGGAGGCCCGCGAGGACGCCATCTTGCGCGATCTGGCGCTCGAGCGCGGCGAGGACCCCAAGCTGGTCCACGTCGGCCCCATCACCAACCACGCCCACGACTAGGAGCCGTCTATGATTCCCGGATCGAACAAGGACCATCCGTCCTTCTTAAAGTCGTTCTCCTACGCCATGGAGGGCTTCGTCACCGCCGTCAAGACCGAGCGCAACATTAAGGTCATGCTCGTGGCGGGCGTGTGCACCGTCATTGCCGGCTGCATCGTGGGGCTCGACATTGCCGAGTGGGCCACGGTTATCATCTGCTGTGGCTTGGTGATTCACGGCGAGCTGTGCAACACCGCCATGGAGGCGATCGTCGACCTGGCGACCCAGGAGCTCCATCCGCTGGCAAAGCGTGCGAAGGATATCGCCGCCGCCTCCGTATACGTACTTTCCATCACCGCCGCGATTGTGGGATTGCTGGTATTTGCCCACGCGCTCGGCTTTATTTAGAAAGGGATTTTCATGTCCGACAATATGCAGCCTATCGATGAAACTCTGGACGACGAGTCCCTGGATGCGGTGGATGCCGTTGCGAACGATGCCTATGAGGATGTCGAGGAGTTCGATCCGTTTGAGGGCATGAGCGACGAGGAACTCGACGCCCTGTGCGACGAGGGCGACAGCCTCGCGGGCTTTGGCGACGTTGAGCCTGGTTTCCGCAGCGGCTTCGTGGCGCTGGTCGGCCGCCCCAACGCCGGCAAGTCCACGCTGCTCAACGCCTGCTATGGCAAAAAGGTCGCCATCACCTCGCCGGTGGCCCAGACGACCCGCCGCCGCATGCGCGCCGTCGTCAACCGCCCCGGTTACCAGCTGGTCTTTGTCGATACCCCGGGTATCCACAAGCCCAAGGACGGCCTGGGGTCCGAGCTCAACAAGAGCGCGTTGTTCGAACTGAACGATGTCGATGTCGTCGCGTTTTTGATTGATGCCACCAAGCCGATCGGCAGGGGAGACGCCTGGGTTGCCGAGCGCGTCAAGAATGCCCGTTCCAAGAAGGTCCTGGTGCTCACCAAGGCCGATGAGGCCGACCCCGCACAGGTCATGGAGCAGCTTAAGGCCGCCCACGAGCTCATGGAATATGACGACGAGATCGTGACGTCGTCGGTCAAGAACTTCAACGTCGATGCCTTTATCGAGACCGTTGCGCACTTTTTGCCCGAGGGTCCGCGTTGGTTCCCCGAGGACATGGGTACCGACGCTTCCGACGAGACGCTCGTAGCCGAGTTTGTGCGCGAGAAGGTCTTGCGTCGCACCCGTGATGAGATCCCGCATTCCGTTGGCGTGATCTGCGATGCGCTCGAGCAGACCAAGAAGGTGCTGCGCGTGCACGCCTCCATTTACGTTGAGCGTGAGGGCCAAAAGGGTATCATCATCGGCAAGGGCGGCGAGATGATCAAACATATCGGCATCGACGCCCGTCGCGATCTTGAGCGCATCTTTGGCACGCAGGTCTTTTTGGAGCTGGACGTGAAGGTCAAGGCCGGTTGGCGTGACGACGAGGCCCAGATTCGCCGCTTTGGCTACAACGCCGAGGACTAAGGGCGCGCGGCGCGCATGGCTGGCTCCCGGACATATCGCACGAAGGCGCTCGTCCTCGACAAGACGAAGCTCAAAGAGACGGACCTGATCCTGACGATGCTTGACGAGCGGGGTCGGCAGGTTCGCGCCGTGGCAAAGGGCGCCCGCAAACCCGGTGGGCGCCTGGCGGCGCGCTGCGAGCTATTCTGTACCGTCGATATGCTGCTCGCGCATGGACGGTCGCTTGACGTGGTTTCCCAGGCCGAGCTTATGGAGGCGCCGCTCGGCGCTGCGCCCGATTACGAGGCGACCTGCGCCGCGAGCGCGATCGCCGAGGTCGCGCGTGTGTGCTCGTTCGAGGACGCCGAGGACCCGTTTACCTTTGCCATAACGCAGCGAGCGCTTGCCCTGGTGGGCAGCGGGCTCGACACGGCGCATATGGATCTACTTGTGGCGGCATATGTCTTTAAGCTGCTGTCGCACGTTGGCTATCGACCCGATTTTTCGGCCTGCGTGCTGTGCGGAGACCCCATGCTGTCGTATTTTTCGCCCCGGGCGGGCGGGCTCATGTGCGGGTCGTGCGCGTCGAGCGTTCCGGGTGCCGAGCTGGTGTCGACCGGTGAGGTCGCGTGGCTGCGCGCCCTCATGTCCATGACCTTCGATGCACTCATGGCCGAGAGGATCGATCACCATACCGCTGCCTTTTTGCTGGGGCTTTCGCATGTTTGGGCTGCGACGCACACCGATCAGCGCCTCCGTGCGATGGAATTCATGTTGGGTCGGTGATGACGCGCAGGCGCGGGCTGCTTGTGGTAACATACCGACCTGTTGGTACCTCGATCTTGGATGCTCGCTCCACCGGCGGCTTCCCAGTCCGAGGCGAATAGCGTCGCCCGAGGGCGACAAGAAACGAAAGGTGAAACAATGACTGTTTCCAAAGAGCGCAAGGCTGAGCTGACTGCCCAGTTCGGTAACACCCCGGTCGACACCGGCAACCCCAAGGTTCAGGTCGCCATCCTGTCCGAGCGCATCAAGGAGCTGACCGAGCACATGAAGTCCCACCAGAAGGACTTCCACACTCGTCGTGGCCTGCTCATGCTCGTCGGCCGTCGTCGTCGTCTTCTCTCCTACATCAAGAAGAACGACATCGTCGAGTACCGTGAGCTCATCAAGGCTCTGGGCATCCGCGACAACATCCAGTAAGGATTTGTACATGCTAAGAGCGTCCTGCGCAGCGGGGCGCTCTTTTTGTGTAAGGGCGTGAACAATCACGCTCTGAAGCGTGGCGGGGGCAGGGGGCCCGTGTCACATGAGAAGCCCGCAGGCAAGGGGCCTGTGGGGTAAAGGAGAACAATGACACTCGTATCCAAGACCTTTGAGCTGTACGGCAAGACCTACACCTTTGAGTCGGGCGAGCTTGCCAAGCAGGCCACCGGCGCGTGCCTGGTCAAGCAGGGCGACACCACGATGCTCGACACCGTGGTCGTCTCTAAGGAGCGCAAGAACTACGACTTCTTCCCGCTGACCGTCGACTTCAACGAGAAGATGTACGCCGCCGGCCGCATCCCGGGTGGCTACCTCAAGCGTGAGGGCCGTCCCAGCGAGAAGGCCACGCTCACCGCGCGCATGATCGACCGCCCGATTCGCCCGAGCTTCCCGGACGGCTTCCGCAACGAGGTACACATCGTCGCTACCTCGCTCGTCGCCGACCAGGTCAACCCCTTCGACGTCATCAACGTCATGGGTGCTTCCCTGGCCATGACGCTCGGCGGCGTTCCCTTCGAGGGCCCGCTTGCCTGCGTGCGCATCGGCCGTAACGTGGAGACCGGCGAGTTTATCGTCAACCCCACCTACGAGGAGCGCGAGAACTCGGATCTGGACCTGGAGCTGGGCGGATCCGCCGACTTTATCTCGATGGTCGAGGCCGGTGCCGAGGAGATCTCCGAGGACGACATGCTCGCCGCCATGAAGTTTGGCCAGGAGGCCCTTGCTGCCTTCTGCCAGGCCCAGGACGAGTTTGTCGCCGAGTGGGAGCAGGTCAACGGCCCCATCGTCAAGAAGGAGTATCCGCTTGACCAGCCCGTCGAGGAGGTCCAGGAGCGCATCTTCGCCCACTACGACGAGATGGCAGCTGCCCTTCGCGACGCCGACAAGCTCTCTCGTATCGGTAAGGTCGAGGCTCTGAAGGAGTCCATCCGCGCCGAGTTTACCGAGGAGGAGCAGGCCGCTTGGGAGCGCGAAATCCCCGTGGCGCTCAAGAAGCTCGAGAAGAAGGCCATGCGCACCATGGTCGTCGAGACCGGTGAGCGCGTCGACGGCCGTGCCGCCGATGAGATCCGTCCCATCATGGTGAAGGACAACTACCTGCCGCTCGTTCACGGCTCCGGCCTGTTCCAGCGCGGCCAGACCCAGGTGCTCTCCGTCCTGTCGCTCGGCATGCTCAACGAGGGCCAGCGTCTTGATACCATCGAGCCCACCGAGGGCAAGCGCTACATGCACCACTATAACTTCCCGCCGTTCTGCACCGGCGAGACCGGCCGCATGGGCAGCCCCAAGCGCCGCGAGATCGGCCACGGCAACCTTGCCGAGCGCGCCCTGCTCCCGGTGCTCCCCGACGAGAACGAGTTCCCCTACGCCATCCGCGTGGTCTCCGAGGTCATGGAGTCCAACGGCTCCTCTTCGATGGCTTCGACCTGCGGCTCCACGCTCGCCCTTATGGACGGCGGCGTGCCCATTAAGCGCCCGGTCTCCGGTATCGCCATGGGTCTGATCCAGGAGGAGGGCAAGACCGTGGTCCTGTCCGACATCCAGGGTCTCGAGGACTTCCTGGGCGACATGGACTTTAAGGTCACCGGCACCACCGAGGGCATCACCGCCCTGCAGATGGACAACAAGGCCACCGGCCTTACCTTCGACATCCTGGCCCGCGCCCTGCAGCAGGCCAAGGAGGGTCGCGCCTTCATCCTGCAGAAGATGCTCGATGTGATTCCCGAGCCGCGCCACACCACACGCAGCACCGCTCCGCGCATCGTCTCCATCCAGGTTCCTACCGATAAGATTCGCGACGTCATTGGCTCCGGCGGCAAGGTCATCCGCGGTATCCAGGACGAGACCGGCGCTTCGGTCGACATCCAGGAGGACGGCACCGTCTTTGTCGGCGGCACCGGCGAGTCCGTCGACCAGGCCGTCGAGCGCATCAAGCTCATCATCAAGGTTCCCGAGCCGGGCGAGGAGTACACCGGTCGCGTGGTCTCCATCCAGCCCTTCGGCGCCTTCGTCAACCTGCTGCCCGGCAAGGACGGCCTGCTGCACATCTCCCGCGTCGCCAAGGGTCGCGTGGAGAAGGTCGAGGACGTCCTCAATGTGGGCGACGAGGTCAAGGTCGTCGTCATCGAGGTCGACGATCGCGGCAAGATCTCGCTCGATCGTCTTGACAAGCCCGAGGCCCCTGCTCGCGCCGAGGGTGCCTCCGAGGGCGACGGCGAGCACTTCCAGCGCCGTGAGCGTTCGCGTCGCGAGCGCTCCGAGCGCAGTGACCGTCCGCGCCGTCCCGGCGACAACGGAGGCCGCAAACCCCGCCGTCACCACGACGCCGAGTAACGGCTACACATAAGCAGCTCAACAAGGGCGACTCCTCAGGGGGTCGCCCTTTTGCTATTCCCGGCGGGGGCCGCGGGTAAAGTTTCCTGCTCTACAGTCCTGCTCGCACGGAGAGCACATTAAGTGCTCTCCGGCTCGTGCGGAACTCGCGATCGATGTTGCCCCATACGCCCGCCCAGGTCCTTAGATAACGTTGCTTGCGAACGTCGCTTTGCCCGTTCGCTTTTTGGTCTGGAGGGCCGGGTGGGCTGAATACTTAGACATGGCAAGGGGCTCCCCCGTTAAAGAACGGGGGAGCCCCTTGTTGCGTTTTGAATGGTGCGCTTGGCTTTGATGATTGAGCGTTTTATACGATTCAGTATAATTTCAGATAGATTCTAAAATGTAACTGAAATGAAAAGGGTGATTGGACATGCTGCTAAATTGTCTCCCAAAAAGACTCTTCTCTTTAGAGCTCGCCATCGACCCGGAGCCAGTTGAGATGCAGATTCCTCGCATGTATCTTGAGCGGTATTCGCTTCGCTTGGCACGGCTCGGCATGTCTGAGCAAGGCCGTTTTATTGTTGCCGAGCCAAAAGAACCGCCCAGTGTCATTTCGGCGCGAAATCTCGTCAATGCAGTGTGCAAGATAGGTGCTCGCCCGGTGGCAATTTGCTGGGATGCTATGGATTTAGGCTTTATGCGTGCGCTTTCTTCGGAGGGGATCGCATATATCCGAGATGAGCGAAATGCGTTTCTGCCGTTTATCGGAGCCGTTATTTCCGATGAGGTGCTGGGTGCTTCTCCCGCTGCTCCGCTTTCGCCCCAATCTCAACGAATCGTCCTAAATCTCATTGCGGGACGATGGGTTGACTGCTCCGCCGGCGACCTAGCGCGTCTGTGTGGCAAAAGCGCGGCAAGCGTCAGCGGCTATCTTTCGGAAATCGCCGCTATAGCTCCTGGGTTGATTATGCGGGACGGCAAAAAGCGTATATTGTGCGACGCCGGGCTGTCGACCGAGACGTTGCTAGATGGGTTTGAGGACTATCTTCGCACGCCAGTTTTAGAGCGAATCCGGCTCAAGAAGGTTATCGAGAGAACAGAGCTACGTGCCGTTGATGCGCTGCTTTCCGGTGTGTCTGCCCTTAGCTATATGTCCGACCTTGCCCATGAAGACTCTGCTCCAACCATTGCTCTCGAAAAATATCAGCTAGAGGCCTTGAAAGAGCATATGGGCGACAGATGGCTGGAGGCTCAGTGGTACGAACCGGCGGCAGTTGTGATTGAGGTCTGGTCGTATCCCGTGGACGCGCCGTCCGATATTAGTTTTGACGCGACGGGTTTGCAGTGTGTCGACCCGTTTTCCTTATACGTTGCTTGCGCAAAAGCAGATTACAAAGAAGATCGTCTGCTCGACGCGGTCGAACAGCTCAGGAGGACGATATGTCAAAAGTGAGGGGAATAGAACGATTTGCCGATGCCATGAGCGGCTGTAAAGGCGGTTACGTCCTTATTGGTGGAGGGGCCTGCAGCGTTCTATTTGACAATGAGGGCGATTCGTTTAGAGCTACTGAAGACTTGGATATCGTCGTAATTGTTGATGGGGAAGGCGTTGAATTCGCCACTGCATTGTGGGCATTTATCAAAGCTGCCGGATATGAGACTGGAAAGGTCGGCGATGGAAGGTGCACTTACTATCGGTTCTGTTTGCCCGAAGGATCAAGGCAAGTCCTAGACTATCCCGGCCAAATTGAGCTATTTGCCCGACATCCTGATTTTGTGCTCGAAGATGAAACGAGCGAAGTGGCACCTCTTTCCTTTGACGGGGCCGTATCAAGTCTTTCGGCAATTATTCTCGACGATGGCTACTACGAATTTATTCGCGACAACGCAACGAACGTAGAGGGCATTACGTTGCTCGATGCGCTCCATATCATTCCCCTCAAGATGCGTGCACACATTGATATCAATAGGAGCTATGAAGAAGGGCGCCATTGCAACGATAAAGATCGACGAAAGCATCGCTCGGATATTGTTCGACTTGCGGGTTTGTTGCCGCCTTCGGCTCGCTTGGAGCTAATAGAGCAAATGAGGGCTGATGCCGGAGACTTCTTTGCGGACTTTTCTTCTTATGTAAATCGGCAGACCGATCGTAAAGAGAGAGCACGTCTTCAGGACACATTATCGTTTCTCGAAAAGGTCTACCTATAGGCACCTTGATTCGTTATGTATGGCGAGGGGCTCTCCCGTTTGATGAGCGGGGGAGCCCCTTGTTGCTTTTTGATTGTCGTAACTAGCCAGAGGCTCGTCGGGACGGGGCGCGGGGGTTTGGTCGATCGCGAGTTCAGCACGAGCCGGAGAGCACTTAATGTGCTCTCCGTGCGAGCAGGACTGTCCGAGCAGGCGACCAAACCCCCCGGCGCGCCCGGTCAACCTCGCAGTTAGGCATTCAGCTTGACGATCGGAGCGAAGCCCTTCATTAGCTTTTTGGTCTGGCCGGTCTTTTCGAACTGGACCTCGATCATGTCTCCGGCGACCGAGATCACGGTACCCGTGCCAAAGGTCTTGTGGCTCACGGTATCGCCCGCGGCAAAGTCCTGCGACGCGCTGGCGCGATCAACCTTGCGCTCCACCGTCGGGGACACCTTGGACGAGGGCTTTTTGGCTCGCGGTGTGCCCGAGCCAAAGGTCGAGGCAACACGGCCAGCGTCGGGCGAGACCCCACGATGGCGCTCGGTCCCGTAACTGCTGCCACCAAAGAAATCGTCAAAGCTCGATCCGCCACGCGAACCGGAACCGCCGGTCGAGCGCGTATGCGAACCAAATACCTTGCCGCCATACATATCCGAACCCATGCCCGAGCCAAAGGTGCCGTGACGGTCGCCGCGCTTCTCCCAACCCGTGCCTTCAAAACCGGCAGAACCGATACCGCTAAACTCGATATCCTCAAACGGAATCTCGTTGAGGAAGCGCGAGCGCGGGTTGGCAGAGGTCGAGCCGTAGGTGCGACGCGTGGCCGCATAGGTCAGGAACAGGCGCTTACGGGCACGCGTGATGGCGACGTAGGCCAGGCGACGCTCCTCCTCGAGCTTGCCCGGGTCATCGCTGCCGCCAAAGTCGTGCACGTGCGGGAAGATACCCTCCTCCATGCCGGCCACGAACACCGCCGGGAACTCCAGGCCCTTGGCGGAGTGGATGGTCATCATGGTAATGGCATGCGTCTCGCCGGCCAGGGAATCCAAGTCGGAGCGCAGGGCCAGCCACTCCATGAGTGCCGGCAGCGCCTTACAGGTGAGCGGACCGTAGGTGCGCTCAATCTCGTCGGCATGCACGGCACCCGCCGGCAGCTCCGTCGGCGCGGCATACGCGTTGCCCGCGATGGCGGCGGCCAGGGCATCCTGCGGTGAGAGCGCCGGGGCGGCTAGGCTATCGAGCGGATTGGAACCTGCGGCATCGCGCGCGCCGACAAGTGCCTCAAACGAGGATGCCGGGGCAGATGGCCCCGGTTCGGGCGCAGGCGCGCTCACCACGACGGGCTCGGGCTCGGCGCCGGCAGGCACGTCGGCAACACCGGCTGCGCGCAGCTCTTCTAGGCTCTCGAGCGTACCCTCGATATCCTCGTGCGTCTCCTCAAATTCGGCAGCGACGCCCAGGAATTCCTGGATGTTCTCGGCGCGGCTCTCGGACTCCATGGTGCCCTCGGCGCGAAACGCCTGCAGTAGGCCCGTCTTATCGACAATCATCTCGACGACGTCCTTGAGCTCGCCGTCCATGCGGCGGCCCTCGCGCACCAGCGACACAAAGCTCGACAGGCCGTTGCGCACCTTGGCGCTAAACATGCCGGTCTCGGCGCACGCGATCTCGCAAGCCTGGAAGAACGAGCAGCGGTTGTCGCGTGCCAGCTGCTCGATCTTTTGGATCGAGGTGGAACCGATGCCGCGGCGAGGTGTGTTGATGACGCGCTTGACGCTCATCTCGTCGGCCGGGTTCACGATCATCTTGAGGTAGGCCATGACGTCGCGGATCTCAGCACGGTCGAAGAATCGCGTGCCGCCCACGATCTTGTAGGGCACGCCCGCGCGCAGAAACATATCTTCGAGAATACGCGACTGGGCGTTGGTGCGATAGAACACGGCAATGTCGTCGTAGCTCGTGCCTTTGGCATGCAGCTTCTCGATCTCGCCGGCAATCCAGCGGCCCTCGTCGCGCTCGTCGCTCGCCTGGAAGGCCTGGATCTTCTCGCCATCGCCCTCGGCCGTAAACAGGCGCTTGTCCTTGCGCTGCGAGTTGTGGCGTACCACGGCGTTGGCGGCGTTCAGGATATGACCCGTGGAACGATAGTTCTGCTCCAGCTTGACGGTCTTGCAGTTTTTAAAATCCTTCTCAAAGTCCAGGATATTGGTGATGTCGGCGCCACGCCAGCTGTAAATGGACTGGTCATCGTCGCCCACGACCATGAGGTTTTGGTACTTGGCGGCCAGCAGGTTGGCGATTTCGTACTGGACGTGGTTGGTGTCCTGATACTCGTCGACGCTAATGTAGCGGAAGCGCTCTTGGTACTTATCGAGCACCTCGGGGCGGGTGCGCAGCAGCTCAAGCGCGCGCACGAGCAGGTCGTCGAAGTCCATCGCATTGGCGGCGCGCAAGCGACGCTCCAGCTCCAAGTAGACCTGTGCGGCCTTTTTATCGTTGGGGCTATCGGCGCTCTTGAGCATGTCCTCGGGGCCGATCATGGCGTTTTTGGCCGAGCTGATCTTGCTGCGGATCATGTTGATGGGGAACTGCTTTTGCTCGATGCCGAGTGCCTGCATAATGTCGCGCACCATGCGCTTTGAGTCATCGTCATCGTAGATGGTGAACTGGCCGGTGTAGCCCAGCAGGTCGGCGTCCTCGCGCAGCATGCGCACGCACATGGCATGGAAGGTGCACACCCACATGCCGCGGGTACCGCTGGGAATGAGCGCCGCCAGACGCTCGCGCATCTCGGCCGCGGCCTTGTTGGTAAACGTGATGGCAAGAACCTGCCAAGGCTTAACACCCAGGTCGCCGAGCATATGTGCGATGCGGAAGGTCAAGACGCGGGTCTTGCCCGAGCCGGCGCCGGCGAGCACCAGCAACGGACCCTCGGTGGACAGGACCGCCTCGCGCTGGGCGGGATTAAGGCTGTCAATGTCGACGAGCGGCTTGGCGGGCTTGGGCGCCGGCGCGGGAGCGTCGTAGATGTCGAGCGGGACGAGCTCGGGCTCCGGCGCTGCAGGGGCGGTGTATGCATCGAGCGGCACGGGTTCCGGCGCGGGCGGCACGGGTACCGCGGCGTTCCTTTCCCAGGGCAGGGGCTGGGTCATGGGCGACTCCTCATCTGACGGACGGCGCGCCTGCGGGCAGCGCCATAGTTTGAGCCGTACCAGTATACCGAGCCGCGCGGACACCGACGCAAATCACACCACGACTCCGTGCGCCACCGTCAGACCCGCCCCAGCGGATTTGGCGCAATGGGGTCAGGTTGCTTTGCACCAATCTATTGACAATCACGGAACCGCCGATGTCATGGCCACGGTAGCGAGCGGCGGCCAGGGCGAACAAATTGGCATGAAAAGAGGGCGGCATAGACCTTTTGGTCATGCCACCCCCTTTGAATGACAAGTTGTCGCCCTGGCCGTCGCGCAGCGTCAACTAAGTTAGAGGCCGAGCATCGGCTCCAGGACAAAGAAGTACGCGAGAACCACGATGCCCAGGATGATGCGGTAGACGCCGAAGCACTTAAAGTCGTGACGCCGCACGAAGCCCATAAGCCACTTGATGGCAATGAGCGACACCACAAAGGCGACGACGCAGCCCACGCCCAGGATGGCGATTTCGTTGGTGCCGAACGTGCCGCCCTTAATAAAGTACTTGACCAGCTTGAGCGCACTCGCACCAAACATGACGGGAATGGCCAGGAAGAACGTGAACTTAGACGCCACCGAGCGCGTGCAGCCCAGCAGCAGGCCGCCGATGATCGTGGAGCCGGAGCGCGATGTGCCCGGAATCAGCGAAAGCACTTGGAAGCAACCGATACCCAGCGCGGTCTTCCAGCTCAGATCCTCGAGCGTAGTGATGGAGCCAAAGTCCAGGTTATCGTCATCGTCTGAAGCGGCAGCCGCAGCGGGAGTGGCAAAATGCGCACCAGCGGGGCGTCCGCCCGCCACCACGGCACGCGAACCAAACGAACCGGCAAGAGCAGCCTGGTCGCGCTTGTTCGCGCGCCAGTTCTCGATCACAATAAACAGCACGCCGTACACAATGAGCGCCAGCGCCACGACGGGAGCATTATAGAAATGCTCCTCCATCCAGTCGTTAAGCGGCAGACCGATCGCCGCGGCGGGAATGCAGCCGAGCACAATCTTGCCCCATAGCACCCAGGTGTCGCGACGGCCCTCCTTGCCCTTGCTGGGAGAAAACGGGTTGAGGTCGTAGAAGAACAAAACGCAGACGGCCAAAATGGCGCCAAGCTGAATCACGACCAGGAACATATTCCAGAACGTCTCGCTCACGTTCATCTTGACGAACTCGTCCACCAAGATCATGTGACCGGTCGACGAAACAGGCAGCCATTCGGTGATGCCCTCGACCAGGCCCATGAAGGCAGATTTTAGAAGCTCAATGATATCCAAAGGGACCCCCTCGTTAGACACCCGCCGATATTGTTCTGCGGACGGTGCGGGCGATGTCCCATTATCAACCGTTGGCGGCGCGCCTGCGCCTACCCTTACCAAAAAACTCGCCCGTTCACAGAATTGCGAGCGGTCAAACCCAAATCCTTGGGTATAACTGCAACAAGATAAAGTGTCCGGCGGCCACGCATCCGCGCCCGCCCGACGCACGAGCCCCGCGCCCGTGCGATAGACCAAGGAGGAAACCATGAACGAGGGCTATACCAAGGTATTTGTTTCGCTCGACGGTACTGAGCAGCAGGATTTTGTGCTCGCACGCGCCATCAAGGTCGCCGCGAACAACGGCGCCAAGCTGATTATCGGCCACGTTATCGATTCCACGGCACTCGAGAGCGCTGGTTCCTATCCGGTCGATCTGGTCAACGGACTGGAGGAGGCATTTAAGAACTCCATCGCCAAGCAGCTCGAAGAGGCCAAGGCCAATCCCGATATTCCCGAGGTCGAGGTCATGATTCGCGCCGGCCGTATTCGCGAGACGCTCAAAGACGAGATGCTCGACGTGGTGAAGCCCGACTTGGTGCTCTGCGGCGCACGCGGCCTGTCCTCGATCAAGTATGCGCTCCTGGGTTCGATTTCGACGTTCCTGCTGCGCAATACGGACTGCGACATCTTGGTCGTGAAGTAGCAAACGTACGCCTAACGCATCGCGGAGCGCAAGCCCACGTGCCCAAGTCTTCCAAGAGCGGGACCACCATTACGGTGGCCCCGCTTTGCTTTAGGCTGAGAATTGCTCCAGAACCCTCATTCTCTCAACGGAATCCGTCTGAATTTTCAGAGCGACCCGACCCAAATCTCCGGTTGCAGAGGCAAGTTCTGCAAGCTGGGCAGACACCTCTTCAGCCACTTCCGCCGCGATGTTCTTGATCATCTTGAGTGGCAGATGCAAATCTTGAGACATGAATTCGAAATCTTCAGGAGTCACCCCATCGATCACCCGGTGATCCCCAATATCAATCCCAAGATTATGGTCGTATCCCATTATCGTCGTGCAAACAATATCGTATGCAGGGGCCAACCTCTTTTCCCGCCAACTCGGACTATAAAGAAACGAATGGTTCTTGAGATGCGAGTCGCAATTCCCCAACGCATAATCGACCATTACCTGACGAGCGAACATTTGAGTATCAGCAATTACGTTAGACGATTGCTCTCTTATCAATCGGCCGCAAAGAGCCATATAGCAGCTATCGGGACGTGTCTCGTATTTCATATACGAAGGCCAGCCAACCGCTTGGCAAAAATCCTCCTGATGCAGCCTCAGAGGCACATCGAATCCGCTCATCGACGGCGGCTCATTGCTCCAGATTCTGTCATAACGCTCGGAAAAGAACGCACCAGGAATCGTATCCGAAGCTTCTGAACGGGCAATTTCAAGCCCAGCAGCAGACGCTGCCGTCATGCAAATTAATTCGTTGAACGGCAAATCCGGATGTTTAGTTGAAGCAATCTTGACTATGTGAGTCGAGGGGGCAGAGCCGAGCGGCAGCATCCAATCCCCCGACCCGGCCTTTTTTGCATCTTTACCGCGCGGTAAAAACCAACCGGTTTTAGACTGAGCGCCCGCCAACGACAGCCTCGAATCCTGCATATCATTTGCAATCTCAAACACTTCCGCCTTAGAAAGTGCCTCAAAATCCTCGTCTTGCAGAGGACGATAGCCCGGATCGTAGCTCGATTTCTCATCGCCGAGAAACCTCAAGGCACCAACGCACTCATCGCCCAAACGCTCGAGCATCGATAAATAGTCTGACTGGGGGATTTGAAAACGCATCGACAGCTCATGCCGAACCGGGCCCTCGGGAAGCATGCCCGAAAAGAAGGCCGAAAACTCATTGCTGGCATATGGCTCATGTCGCAAGGGAAGAGAAGCTGAGAGTGCGGCAGCATCGTCGCGTTCAAGATATCCCTCATCATATGCAAACGTCTCGTTTACGGGGTCGGCCCTCTCAAATTCTCCGACCAGCTCAAACGTTCCCCGATACTCACGATAAACCTTTAATGCCATGAGCCGTCGCCCCTCTCCCTCAGGATCAAATCGACCCCCAAGCTGTTAGCGATTTGAAGGGTTTGGCGAAGATTGGCACCCGCCTTTCCACGCTCAAGCTCGCTCACAAAGCGCAAACTGCACTGGTTGAAATCAGCCACATCGCGTTGGGTATAACCGAGCTTCTTCCGGCGCTCACGCAAATATGCACCGAGTTCAGCTGGGTCAAAAATCGTTCGCTCATTCCAGTCTTGCATGCTAATCCCCTATGATTATCCCAAACGGGATAATCATAGCACATCATGATGGAATTATCCCGTTTGGGATAATTGTCTTAACGTGAATGACGCTCCGGGACGTTACACCGCGACGACTACTCAAAGTATTGGAATTTGTTGGTCGAGAAGGCAAACGTGACGACGAAGCCTTCGCCGGGCTCGGATGCCGCGGTGACATCGATACCCATCTTGGAGCACAGACGCGCCACCAGGTAGAGGCCAATGCCCGTTGCGCGCTTGGTGGTGCGGCCGTTGTCGCCGGTAAAGCCCTTCTCGAACACGCGCGGCAGGTCGGCCGCGCTCACGCCGCAGCCGTTGTCCGCGACGGTGAGCTCGATGCGTTCGCTCGCCAGGCCCTCGTCCAGCAACGCGCCCGAAAACACGATCTTTGCGCCGTCCTCGCGCGCATATTTAATGCTGTTCTGAATGAGCTGGCCCAGAATAAACTCGAGCCACTTCTCGTCGGTAAAGACCTCAAAGTCGAGGTTCTCGCACACCGGGGCCACGTGCGCCGCGATGAGCTCGCGCGCGTTGGCCTTAATCGCGCCCGTCACCAAGGTCTTGAGATCCCAACGGCGAATCAGGTAGTCGCGCTCCACGACTTCCGAACGCGCGTAGTACAGCGCCTGGTCGATATAGCGCTCCACGCGAGCCAACTCACGGCCCAGGTCATCCACACGAGACAGGTCGTCTTCGCTGCCATCCAGGTTTTCCAAAATTAGATGAGCCGCTGCCAGGGGCAGTTTGGCCTCGTGGACCCAGCTCTCGATATAGTCGCGATAGTCATCGGTCTGACGCCGGCCTTCGGCAACCTCGTCGCAAGCGGCTTTGCCCACCCGGCGCAAGACCTCGTACTCGAGCTCGCCCTCGGCATAGGTCGGGCATTGCACCATCTCCTGCACCCATGCGGGGCTCTCGAGCTCCTCGGCCGCGCGCTCCAGCTGACGCAGAAAACGGCGGCGACGCGCGTACTCGACCACGATGCCGAGCATACCAAAGATAAAGGACACGCCGACCGCCACGACCACAATAGAAACGGGTGCACCGGCGACCGTCAGCACAAAGCAGCTCAGCAGCACGCCGCACGTCCACACGGCGACGGGAAGCAGCGCATCTTTAAAGAATTTGCCAAACGACATAGCCGGCCCCTAGACCGAATAGCCTTGGCCGCGATGCGTCGTCAAATACCCCTTGATGCCGATTTTTTCGAGCGTGGTGCGCAGGCGGTTGATGTTGACGGGGAGCGTATTGTCGTCCACGAAGGCGTCGGAGTCCCACAGGTCCTGCATGATGGCCGAGCGCGAAACAATCTTGCCCGCGCGACTCAGAAGCAGTGAGAGGATACGCAGTTCGTTTTTGGTGAGCTCGGTGCTAGTGCCGGTTTGCGTGTTGGTGACCATTGAGCGGGCGAGGTCGAGCTCCAGCCCCTTGTGGACAAGTGTACTGCGCTCGCCTGCCGCCGCGGTGCGACGCAGCAGTGCGTTGATGCGCGTCACAAGCACGCGCGCGCTGTAGGGCTTGGGAACAAAGTCGTCCGCGCCGAGCGTCATGGCCATGACCTCGTCGATCTCGGTCGTGCGCGACGTGAGAACGATGATGGGGACCTCGGATTCGCGACGGACCTCATGGCAGATGTGCTGGCCGTCTTTGACGGGAAGCGTGAGGTCGAGCAGCACCAGGTCGGGTGCGGCGGCGAGAATATCGCGCGAGACATGCTCAAACGATTCGCAGGCCTCGATTTCAAACCCAGCGCGGGCAAGGATGTCGACAAGCTCACGACGGATGGGCTCGTCGTCCTCAACGATATAGATCAGCGCCATGGATTCCGCTCCCCTCTTGGTTGTCTTGCCACCATTATGGCTGCGAAACTGCAGGTGTGCACCGCGCGCGGTGCCAAGGTGACAGAACTGTTCGCGAACGAAAGCGTTTAGCTTGCCCTTCGCTCGCAGCGGTGGCGGGGACCAAAATGATTCTTTAATCCCCGTCCCAGAAAAATCATTTAGCGGCGGGCACGGAGCTTTTCGTAGCCTTCGGCGAAGAAGGCGACCGTGGCGGCGTCGGCCTCGGCGGCATCTGTCTCGGTCGCGGGGACCACGCCGTGCTCGTCGCTCACTAGGAACAGCGCGCCCTTAAGCTGCGCGGGAATGTCTACGCGCGTGACCGGGATGCCCTTGGTCTGGGCCAGCTGCTCGATGAGCGTCGCCGTGCCGCACAGGCACTCGTCCGCCGGCGCCACAAAGGCAAGCTCGCCGTTGTTGACGGCGGCGAGCAGCTCGGGCGCCACGCCGGTTTCGTCGGCCTCGGAGCGGGCCTCTGCGGAGCGGGCGCGCAGCGCCTTGGCCGACGTATCGGCGAGCGGCTCGTACTCCCCCACCGTCATGGCGGCGTTGCCGTTGACGTCGATCACCAGCATGAGCACGCCGTCATGTGCGGTGTAATCGCCCTCGGCAAGCGACCACTCAACGTGCTGTTTGGCCCAGCTGAGCATGTTATGGGTAAGCGGCTCGCCCTGTACCAGGCGCTCGGACAGTGCGCGAATGTGGCGGTTGAGCATGGGCACCTTTTTGTTGGACATGCGCCAACGGCAGACAAGCGCGGGCTTGTCGAGCGTAAACTTCTCGACCGCCTCCTGATTGGCGCAAAAGTCCTCGTACGCACGCTGATCCTCGGCATTGCCAAACAGCTCGGCATCATCAATCTGGGGCATGGTCATACCTTTCGTGTTAGTCATTCCGTCCTCTTATACCAAAAAGACGGCCCTCCAAACGGAGCGACCGTCTTTTGCAGAGATTATTTTAGAAGCGAGGCGGTCCAAGGGACGAGATAACATCCCATCCTCCCCAGTCAACCTAACAGGTCGGCGAGGGTTGCCCAGGTGCCGCAGATTGCCGTGAAAGAGGAGCGACGCGTACTTGGGTACGCGAGCGACGAATGAGCGGCAAGGTGCGGTGGTTGGGCAAGCCGCAGCGCCACCTCCCTACTTAATGGCGGAAGTGGCGGGCACCCGTGAAAACCATCGCGATGCCATGCTCGTTGCAGGCCTGGACGCTCTCGTCGTCGCGCTTGGAGCCGCCGGGCTGGATGATGCAGGTCACGCCGTGCGCGGCAAGCACGTCGACGTTGTCGCGGAACGGGAAGAACGCGTCGCTTGCACAGGCAAAGCCGCCCTTCTCCACGCCCTCGCGCTCGCAGAAGTCCTCGGCGCGCTCGCAGGCAAGCAGTGCAGAGTCAACGCGGTTGGGCTGACCCGGGCCCATGCCAATGCCGGCCTTACCCTTGGAAACCAGGATGGCGTTGGACTTGACGCCCTTGCAGACCTTCCAGGCAAACTCGAGCTCGGCCATCTCAGCGTCGGTGGGCTTACGGTCGGTGGGGAACGTGAAGGTCGCGGGATCCTCGGTCACGTGGTCGACTTCCTGCACCAGCATGCCGCCGTCGACGGAGCGCAGCTCCACCTGGGCGCCGTGGTCCACGCCGCCGGTAGCCAGCACACGCAGGTTGGGGCGCTTGGCCATGCGCTCGAGCGCCTCGGCAGTGTAGCTCGGGGCGATGATAACCTCGACGAACTGCTTGTTCTGATCGGCAAAGTGCTCAACCAGCTCATAGGGAACCTCACGGTTGCAGGCGATGATGCCGCCGAAGGCGCTCTTGGGATCGCAGGCGAAGGCGCGGTCGTAGGCAGCCGTAATGTCCTCGGCCACGGCAGAGCCACAGGGGTTCTGATGCTTGAGGATCACGCAGGCCGGCTCGTCGAACTCGCGGACCAGGTTCCAAGCGGCGTCGGCATCCAGATAGTTGTTGTAGCTGAGCGGCTTGCCCTGGATCTGCTCGGAACCCACGAGCGGGAACTGCGAGCTCGCGGTATTCTCGCAGCCCTCGGCAAAGCGATAGACCGTAGCCTTCTGCTGCGGGTTCTCGCCATAGCGCAGGTCGTCGACCTTCTCCAGCGAGATCTCGAGCTTGGCAGAGGTGTCCGCCACGTCGCTTGCCTGGGCGGCAAGCCAACGGGAGATAGCCGTGTCGTAGGCGGCGGTGGTCTGGTAGACCTTCACCTGCAGGCGACGACGGGTGGAAAGCGTGGTGCAGCCACCGGTCTCGCGCATCTCGGCCAGGACGGCATCGTAGTCGGCCGGGTCGGAGATGACGGTAACGCTCGCGGCGTTCTTGGCGGCAGAGCGCAGCATGGAGGGGCCACCGATGTCGATGTGCTCGATGGCGTCCGCGAAGGTGACCTCGGGGTTGGCGACGGTCTTCTCGAACTCGTACAGGTTGACGACGACCAGGTCGATCAGCTTAATGCCGTGCTGAGCAGCCTCCTGCATGTGCTGCTCGGAATCGCGGCGGGCCAGCAGCGCGCCGTGAACCTTGGGGTGCAGGGTCTTAACGCGGCCGTCCATCATCTCGGGATAGCCCGTGAACTCCTCGATGGGGGTTACGGGGACGCCCGCGTCCTCGATGGCACGAGCCGTGCCGCCCGTAGAGATGATCTCGACGCCAAAGTCATCGACCAGCGTCCGTGCGAAATCGACGACACCCGTTTTATCGGTAACCGAGATCAACGCGCGTGCGATCTTCACATCAGATCCCATGCAGTCCTCCTGTCTGGTACGCCGCCGTGCTCTGTGAGTCGGTGATACGTCGATCTGCAGCGCTCGCGCAGCGGCATTGAAAATACTGATTCAATGTAGCGCATCAAGCGCATCGATGCACCCCGCAACGGGCGCATGTGCAGAAAAAGTTTGCGAGCAGAGGGGATGGGCACGGCACTGGGCACGGTGAGTTCATGGAACACAGGGGCACCATAATTAGATGCCAATAGCGTGGTAGAACTGTGCTCGATATGCATCCGCAAAAGAAAGAGGCACCATGGTCTCGCGGGTTCTCTACCGACCGTTTGATACCGAAGACTTCGACGCCATCGCGCTGATTCTGCAGCAGCTTTGGCATAACAATTCGGATAACGATGAGTACAACCGCCTCGAGGCCGCGTGCGACCTCGCCTACTGCCTTTCGTCGTCGACGTTTTCGCAGGTTGCCGTAATCGACGGTCAGGCGCGTGGCATTTCGCTCGTGCGTGCGGGACAGAGCTCCGGCGCCACCGTTAAGGAACATTGGATGGATACCGAACGCGCGCTGCTATCGCAGATGCGTGAACTGGAGCCTGATGCCTGCGCCGAGTATCTCTCGTTTGTGCGTGCAACCATCCGAACCAACAACCGCCTGCTCGAGAGCAGCCCGTTGCCGCACGACAACGAAGTCACGCTGCTCGCCGTCGATCCCGATGTCCACGGCCTGGGCGTTGGCTCGGTTTTGCTCGATGCCGCGGTCTCGTACCTGTCCTCGCGCGGGGCGACAAGGGCACACCTGTACACCGACTCCAACTGCTCGTGGAAGTTCTACGAGCTGCATGGCTTTAAGCGCACGGCCACGCACCGCGCCAACCGCGAAGAGCGCCGTCACGACATGCCGCGCGAAAGCTTCCTCTACGAACTCGACCTAACAGCCTAGGCCCAGCAGCCATACCTAGTCATTTAGGAACGTCCCCAGTGACTAGTCGTTGGGGACAGTCTTCGTAGGTAGCGCATAAAAAGGGATGGGCTTCCCCCGACGGCTGTCGAGAAAAGCCCATCCCATAATTTACGACCGCTAGAACGTTCCGCCGCCGCCTCCGCCGACGCCGCCGCCTCCGCCGCCCGAGAAGCCGCCGCCTCCGCCGCCGCTCGAGCTGTCGGAGCTCGATGCCAGCTCACGGATGCTCTCGTGATACACGCCGTCGAACGAATCCATCGGCGACTCGTTGCCGTAATGATGGTAGTACCACCAGTAGCAGGGGTAATTGTCGTAGAAACCGTCGGCCTCGCGCACCTCGGGAGGAACAGCCTCGGCAAGCTGACGCAGGACTTCCTTGGAAACACCCAGCGCCGCACCCATCACCAGAAGTTTATTCCACAGGACCAGATCGCCGGGGACGGCTTCCTTTAGGCGCGTGAAATCCTCGAGCCAATGCTTGAGCGCCTTGCAGCGAGCCGCCACCTCGGCGCCCTCCGGCGTAAAGCGGCGGAACGTAAGGCCCACGCCAATACCCACCAGCACAATCGGCACCGAGATAACCGCGGCGATAATGTTCGCCTGTGCGCCGTCGGTAAAGAAGATGGATCCCGCGGGAATACAGGCGATCAGAATACCAAGAACCAGGCAAAACACCATTGCGACAATGCCGTCCGAGGCAACGTACTCGCTATCGGCCAGCTTGCCCTTAACGGTGTTCTGATAGTCCTCGAGCTTGTCGCCCACGGGTGTAGCGTGCTGCTTGACGTAGTGCTGCAGCTCGTCGAACGTGCGCGAGCGATCGCCGTTCTCGTCGGGCTTAGCACCGGCAAAGAAGACCTTGAGCACCATGTGGTCAATGCCCTTGGCCGACTTCCAGCCCGCATCACCCACCGTCACGCGATACGTCTGCTCTTCTTTTTCACGCCCCAACAGACCCTTCTTAGCCTTAGTCACGGTCGCCTGCTCCAGCTTAATCACACGGTCGTCGGTGAGCTTCATGAGCGTGGCGATATATGCCTGATCGGGCACCTCGTTCCAGCTCATGAGGGCCGAAAGCACAGCGGGATGGTCGGCCGAAGGCACATCGCGGAAATATTCGTCCTGGAAAAGCGGCTTGGGCTTGCGGCGGCGCAGCTTGAGCACAACGATTGTGCCGGTAAAGGCCACCGCCGCGACAACACTTAGTACGGCAAGTACATTGGCAATCATGCGAGCGTGAGCGCGGCGGGCGTTAGCCTCGTCGGCCCATGCCTTCTCCTCGCTCAGGATTGTCGGCATGCGCTCCTCGCTCGAAGTGGAAAGCCAAGGCACCCAATCGCTGGGGAAGGTGATGCGCGCCTCGGCGAATTCGCCCTGATGCACGCAGGGAATGGTATAGGTGACCATGGGTTCATCCGCATCGAGCGATACGTCGCCCGTCAGCGGGCCGTGGCCCCATGCGCGGAAGTTATCGCCCTTGACGGCCGCCGTCCCGGCAGCGGCATTTGCGAAGTACACTTCCATCTCGACATCGTCGGAATCCGCGGACCAGCCGTCACCTACAAATTTCCAGTAGAGCTCAGCGGTATCGGCCCAGTTCATGACCGCACCGGTCATGGTGTAGCTCACGTAATAGATCACGCTATCGCCGCTCTCATGGGGGCTGAAAACCTTGATTCTTACGCCGCTGTCGGACTGCTCAACCGTATAGACGCCGTTGTCGCCTTTGTTTGCGCTGTCGACCTTGTTAAACGCGGTGTCGTCTTCCTCGACGCTCAGCACATTGACGCCCGCCGCACCGCCCTGCTGGTTAGAGCCTGTATTGATCTCCCAAAACACGCCGTTGATGTCGTCATCGAAATCAAACTGGCGTCCCTCGACAACGGTCAGCGAGCCGTCGGCCTCGACCGTGGCACCGATATAGGTTTGGGTCATGGAGTAGCCGTCGGCGTGCGCGGCGACAGGCAGCAGCAACAACGCAAGCGCGACGAGCACGCAGACGGAAGCGAATCGCGCAAACAGGCAGCGCTGCCGACAAGTATTGGCAACGGGGGCGTTCATAGGCACATCCTTTGTCTGTAAAACCAACATCGCCATTGTCCCACGTTTGCGGACACACATGACGAATATCTGGGCCAACGGAACGTCAAATGGGACAAAAGTCCCACCCGAGTCTGGCACTTAGGGACGTTCCTAATGATCTATTGGGGACGGAGGAAAACGGATCATTGGGTTGAACCGACGGACTGCAACAAATTTGTCGTTTGGGACGTTCTTTGGCCGAGTCCCGCGCCAACAATAGATACCACTTCACAGCTCCGTCACAGGTGTAGCGGCTTTGTGTGGGCGCGGCATGCGCTGATTGAGCCGTCAGTCGAGGGGCATAAACCAATTGAGCGAAAACGGTTGCCCCTTTCCCGTTCGCTCGAGGATCATGTCCCCCTTTTCCGCGGAAACCCCGGCAGTTGCGAAGAGCTGCCGGGGTTTCTGTCGTGCATAAGGTCGAGTCGGCGTACGGCGATCGAGACGTTGGGCCGCAGACCCACCGTGCGCAATGCGCAGCGCCGCCAACTTGCGAGCCACGGAAACGCCTTCCCTACCGTGCCCCGCGCTATACTCGTCCGCATGGATATCAAAACACGCAACATACCAACGCCCGCCGCGGACGCGCCGACGACGACTCCCTCTCCCGCACCTGTCGTGGGCCGTTTTGCCCCGTCGCCCTCGGGCCGCATGCACCTGGGCAACGTGTTCAGCTGCCTGTGCGCGTGGCTTTCGGCCCGCAGCCAGGGCGGCAGCATCGTGTTGCGCATCGAGGACCTGGACGATCGCTGCAAGCGCCCGGAACTTGCCACTCAACTGATTGACGACCTGACCTGGCTGGGACTCGAGTGGGACGAAGGCCCCTACTACCAGCACGATCGCCTCGACCTGTACGAGGGCGCCTTGCGCCAGCTGCAAGACGCCAGCCTCACCTACCCCTGCTTTTGCACGCGTGCCGAGCTCCACGCCGCGAGCGCGCCGCACGCCAGCGACGGCACGCCCATCTACCGCGGCGCCTGCCGAGGCCTTTCTGCCGAAGAGGTTACCCGCCGCAGCGCCCTGCGCGCCCCGGCCACGCGTCTGCGCGTGCCCACCGTCGATGACCTCGCAGACGATGTGATCGAATTCGTGGACCGCACGTACGGGGCCCAATGCGAGGCGCTCGCCACCGAGTGCGGCGATTTTTTGGTGCGCCGCAGCGACGGCGTTTTTGCCTATCAGCTAGCCGTGGTGGTCGACGACGCTGCCATGGGCGTCACCGAGGTCGTGCGCGGATGCGACCTGCTGGGCTCCACGCCCCGCCAAATCTACCTGCAGCATCTGCTGGGACTTCCCACGCCGCACTACGCGCACATTCCGCTGCTCATGTCGCCGGACGGCCGCCGCCTTTCCAAGCGCGACCGCGACCTGGACCTGGGCGAGCTCCGCGCCCGCTTTGGCACGCCCGAGGCACTGCTGGGCTGGCTCGCCAGGCAAACGGGCATCGCGCCGGACACCACGCCACGCTCTGCCGAGCAGCTGGTCGAGCACTTTAGCTGGGACGCTATCCGCGCACACCGGGAGAACATCACTGTAACGGCCGAGTAGCCAGCCACCCCGCCACTACGCAACATCCCAGGGCTGGAGCTCGTCGCCCAGGTGAACGATGCAGTCGTAGAGTACGGTGTGACGCTCGGCCGGGTTGGCATCCCGATGAAAATGCCCGTAGTACCAGCGCTTGTAATCCAAGCGGTCTTCCAGCTCATCGAAAAATGCCGTCAGCCGATCAACGGCGGGATAATTCCAGCCAGGCCCCGGATAGAGCGTGGGCGAAAGCATGCGCGTAGAGCAGGTGTGGGTGATCACGTAGTCAACCTTCCAGCCCACGCTGTCGAGCTTTGCCCGCGCCTCCTCAAAGTTGCGCTCGTCCGGCAGCTCCTGCGGCCACCAGCTGGAATAGGGAATGCGGTATTCCTTATCCACACTCGTGGCGCCGCCCATGGTAAAAATCGTTGAGCCGTCGAGCTCAAAAACCTCGCCGCGCGTCAGGCGCCGTATGGGAGAGGTATCCGACAGGCGCTGCGTCAGCCCACCGTGCCACAACTCCATGGGACGCTCCGCCCAGTGATCGAAACGCTCGTGGTTGCCGTCGACGAGCAGCACGGTATAGGGGCGCGACTCCAGCCAAGCGATGTCGGCACATTCTTCGGCAGAGAAATCCCACGGAAAGCCAAAGTCGCCGGCGACGATGAGATAGTCGTCGCTCATCAGGCTATCCCCAAGCTCCCAATCGCGCAGCTTTTGCATGTCGAGGCCGCCGTGAATATCGCCCGTCACATAGACCGTCATCGGATTACCACTTCCCTCTTATATGTTTCGAGATCGTGCTCAATCTGCTCGTCACCCGTGGCGTTGACCCACCACGGCCATTTAACGCAACACACCGGCTCGTCTACCTGTGCAAACCGCGACCTGAGCTCTTCCAGGCTCACGGGGGCGTAGCTGTTAGCATCCACGCCCACGTCATAGCGCAGCAGCCCCTGCCTGAGGTTGAACTTGTTGTACGCGCCGCCGCAACTGTGGATATGCCCGTGCAAATGCCAGCTGCCGTGCGACATGCCCTGCCAGTCAGCCATAGGATAGTGGCTCAGCACGATTTTTTGGCGGTCGATCTTGAGCACGCAAATGGGCGGCTCGACGATAAAAGCATCCGCAACCGCAGGCTGCGTCCAGTCTTTGTCGTGGTTGCCGGGCAGTAGGTGGACGCGCTTACATGAAATGCTTTTGCGCAGCTCATAGGCGTCTTGGACCGTCATCTTAAAGCCGAAGTCGCCCAAGATGTAGAGCTCGTCATCCGCAGCAACCTTGCTGTTAATGTTGGCGACCATGGCATCGTTCATCTGCGCAACAGTCGACCAAGGCCTATCGCTAAGCCGTAGCATGTTCTCGTGTCCAAAGTGAGTATCGCCGGTAAACCAGATCACGGGGACCTCCTGTTGCTGCGGGGTATCCATCCCTTAGGGCTTACCCCTCGTTCTTCCATCCAAACGGGTCGAGCACCCAAAAAATCAGATCGAGTACGCCGCCGGTCATCATGGCGCCGGCAAGGGCCATGCAAACGTGCAGAGAACTGGCACTTCGGAGCACGTCGAATGGCCCCAGAACAGCCAGCAGCGCGACCGCTGCGCCGGCAAGGCACAACGCGAGGCACGGCCCCGCGTCCTTGACGCACTTCTTTGCGAGATGCTTGGTGTTATCGCTCATTGGTATCGAACTCCTTAGAGGATCGTTGTTTGGGTACATGCCGCCGCGGCAGAGCAGGGCGGCAGGGTAAGTGTCCCATGCCGTGCGGACACAGCTGAAAGCCCCCGCGCAAAAAACAGCGCGCCGCAGGATTCGTATCACCTGCGGCGCACCGAAAATGATCCGCTTTCCTCCGTCCCCAACGGATCAGCTGAGTTGGCGCCGCTTGACGGAAAGGAAGGAGCCGGCGGCGTCACGAGCTGCGGCAATGTCGCTAGGCATAGGAAACAGACGCGCTCCAAACGCTCTAAGCCCCAAGCCTACCCATTAAGAAATCGACTGCGGAAACGATTTTGATGCCGTCAATGTCGGTCGGATGGCTTCCCCGGCGAACAATGATGATCTTCTCGTAACCGCCGGTGATCTTCTCGAGCGACCTGAGCTCAAATGGACGCAATTCACGCTTGCGCGTCGCCTCCTCGTCAATCGACTCCGTGACCTGAATAAACTTACGATCCGAGCCGTCGCCGATCGCAACAAAGTCGATTTCAGCATCTCGAAGATGACCCGTGAAGACCTGGTATCCGTCATAGACAAGGCGATTGTAAATGGCATTTTCGAGAACACGCCCACTGTCGCTGCCGCGATACCCATCCAAGAAAGCTCGAAGTCCCAGATCCTCAATGTAGAATTTGCCACCGGTCTTCAAAATGTCCCGACCCTTAATATCAAATCGGCGCGCGTGCGAAAAGATATAGGTCTCCTCAAGGGCGGACACACAAGTGTCCACGACGCCGTGTGAGGATTTCGCCCCGTTCTCTGCCAGCGTTCCAACGATCTTATTAATTGATGTCGGGTTTGAAATGTTATCAGCCAAGTAGGAAGTGACGCGGTCGAGCACACTCCTGCTCGTCACCGACCGTCTGCCCCGACGGGCTTCGCGAGCCAAAATATCGCGCCCGACGATTGTCTGGTATGTGCTCCAGATATAGTCCTTCATTTCCTGCTCCGGCAGCTTTGAAGCAGCGAGGAACGGCAGGCCTCCAAACGTCAGATAGCGGTCAAGAAGATCGTCGAGTGCAACAATATCCTCCCGGCCAAAAACAGCAAGCCTATTCGTGACGTCAGTCGGACCAAGAAAGTCGACATATTCCGAAAAAGCGAGCGGATGCATCCGAATCTCGACATACCTGCCCGAGATTAAGGTCGCAATCTCTGACGAGAGGAGAAAAGCATTCGAACCCGTAACATATATATCGCAGTCCCGGTCGACACGAAGTGCGTTAATCGTCTTCTCCCATCCGGCAACCTCCTGAAGCTCGTCGAAGAAGAGATAGCACCTCTTGCCCGCAGGCATTAGACCGTCCACGTGGCGGTAAAGCTCTCGCCAATCACGCACGCCCTCCAGCTCAAATGACTCCATCTTAAAGGTCAAAAGACATTCGGATGGAACGCCGTTATCCTCCAGATGTTTGCGCATCATGTCCAGAAGCGTCGATTTGCCACAACGGCGCATACCCGTTACGACCTTGATGACATCCGTGTCACGGAAGGCGATTAACTTCTCGAGATATCGATTTCTGGGAACCATCCGTTTATCCATCGCTCGCCCCAATCTGCAAGTTTTTCTCACAGCATGACAAGAACTTACGAATTTTGCAAGTTTTTCTCACGCAGCGACAAGAACTTGCATATCCGTCCATGGCCATTTGCGGTCGGATTCCAGCGAGGCCATGACAAGCAGCTTGCCACATGGCCGACACGGAGCCATGGCATGCGCGGAATCTTGAGAGCAGGACTTCTCCCGGCAGCCTATAAGACAAAAACACATACACATAGATAGAGAGAAGCCCGGCAAGACACGGCGCCAAGGCCGCAGCCACAAAACTTGAGTGGCCGATAGTCTAAAAATCACATACGCCCAAAACACGAACGATCGATCTGTTATCCTGGCGCCAACATAGTCTTTCGAAAGGTTTGCCCAGGATGACTACGCAGCGACAGATTGATATTGAATTCGACTCGCTTGCACGCGAGAACGATTCACCCAAGCTCATCGCCAACTCAAAGGCGACAGGCGGAACACTACTATCCGTTATCAAGGAGCAGCTCTCAACCTGCGGCTCTTTTGACTTTTGCGTAGCGTTTGTTGCAGACGGCGGCCTTCAAATCCTGGTCGAGGCGTTCCAGGAACTCAAGCAGCGTGGCATTAAGGGCAGGCTGCTCACGTCCACCTATCTCAACTTCAACTCACCCGATGCCTTTCGCAAGCTGCTGGAATACGACAACATAGAAGTTCGCGTATTCCAGGGTAATTTGCATGCCAAGGGATACATTTTTGATAAGGGAGAAACCAGCACGGTCATCGTCGGCAGCTCGAACATGACGCAGACCGCCCTCACCTGTAATAAAGAATGGAACGTGCTGTACCAGACTGTCGAGAACAGCCGCCTACTTGGCGAACTGAGGGGCGAGTTTGGTTCGTTGTGGAACGACACCTCAACCGTTTTGCTTACTCAAGACTGGATTGAGAACTATGCCGCATATCGATCGGCACGTCCGCCAAAGCCCAAATCGAAACCGACATTCAGATCTGCTGAAACGCCGGCGCAGAATGGCCTCGAAGAAATCAAGCCCAATAAAATGCAGCAGCGCGCCCTTGAGGCGCTCGGTGTAATTCACCGCAAGGGCGAGACCCGCGCCCTGCTGGTCTCGGCAACCGGCACCGGCAAGACCTTCCTTTCAGCGTTCGACGTGCTCGCAACTAAACCCCGGCGCGTCCTCTTTCTTGCGCACCGCCGGCGCATTATCGACGCCTCCCGCGCAAGCTACGAACGGCTCTTAGGTAGTACCTATACGTTCGACACCTATCAAACTGGCAAGAATACAAGCAATGCTACCTGCGTGTTTGCCATGTGCTCTTCGGTCGCCAAACATTTGAGCGATTTCCGTCCCGATGAGTTCGACTACATCGTCATCGACGAGGCCCACCGCACGGGATCCCAGGGTTATCAATCCATCATGTCGCACTTTACGCCTCGGTTTTATCTGGGCATGACCGCTACACCCAATCGCACCGACGGCTATGACGTCTTTGCCCTTTTCAATCACGTCATCGCGTTCCAGATCACGCTACAGGACGCTTTGGCCGAGAAAATGCTAGCCCCCTTCCATTATTTTGGCATTCACGATCTGGAGATTGACGACGAAACGGTCGAAGATACCGCCTTGTTCGGACGCCTAACATCCGACGAGCGCGTACGTCATATCACCGAGAAGATCGAGGAATATAGCGTCACCAAAAGCAACCGCAGGGGCTTAATTTTCTGCAATCGAAACGCCGAGGCAAAAGAGCTGTCGCGCAAATTCAACGCTCTCGGATATCGAACAGCTGCGATTAGCGGTCAAGATTCCGATGAGGTCCGCGATGCCACGATCAGCCGGCTTGAAGCCGGCAAGCTCGAGTACATTTTCTCGGTCGATATCATGAACGAAGGCGTCGACATCCCCTCGCTCAATCAGATCATCATGCTTCGACGCACCGACTCCGCAATCATCTTTGTTCAACAGCTCGGACGAGGTTTGCGCCTAAATGATGGCAAGGAATACGCACTGGTGCTCGACTTTATTGGCAACTACCAGAGCAACTTCTTGGTACCCATCGCGCTTTCGGGTGACAAGACGTATAACAAAGACCGCCTGCGCCGTCTTGTCCAAGAGGGCGATTCGGTAATCCCCGGATGCTCGACCGTGAGCTTCGATCGTATTTCCGAGGCACGCATTTACAAGGCCATCGACGGCGGCGATTTCACCTCCGTCAGATTTTTGAAAAACGAGTATCTCGACTTGCGCCAAAGACTAGGCAAGATCCCCTCGCTGCTCGAATTTGATCGCAACGGCTCCATCGATCCGCTGCTCATCTTCAAGAATAGCGGCCTGGGGTCTTACCACGCATTTCTTTCCAAATACGAGCCGGACTACACAGTTCAATTTACCTCTGATCAGACCAAGATTCTCAAATTTATTTCTCAGAAACTTGCCGCGGGTAAGCGATTCGAAGACCTCTATTTGCTTCAAACGCTCGTCGAAGCCGGACACGAGGGCTACCGGCATATGCGTGAGGCTGCGCTTAGGAACTACCGCGCACAGCTTAAGGACAGCGCCGTTAGGTCGGCAATCGCTGTCCTTAAGGGCGACTTTGCCACTCCTAAGGATTTCGTTTCCCTGCTTATTGACGATGGATGCGGACCTCGTCTGACCGAAGCGTTTGCGACCGCCCTGCGCAACGCAGAGTTCAAGCGTCAGATTCTCGAGGTGCTGGATTTTGGTATTGAGCACAACCGACTCGACTATGCCGAGACGTACGAAAACACAAATTTCGTTCTCAACGCCAAGTACACGTACGAAGAGGTTTGCCGCTTGATGAACTGGGAAAAGAACATCAACGGCCAAAATCTTGGCGGCTATTTTTACGACGAGAAGACCAATACATTCCCCGTGTTCATTAACTATGACAAGGCGCCCGACATTAGCGAGTCAATTCAGTATGAAGACCGCTTTGTTTCGCCGAGCAAGCTTATCGCAATCTCCAAGGGCAACCGTACGCTCAACTCTCCCGAGATTCTGCGACTGCAAGCATGGCCGGGAAACGGCCTGAAGACGTATTTGTTTATGCGAAAGAACAAGGACGATAAGGGCGGCAAGGAGTTCTATTTCTTAGGCGAAATGCATCCGACCGGCGAGTTCGAAGCTATTAAAACTAAGAGCGGCGACAACGCCGTTGAAATCGAATATGAGCTCAATGCGCCCGTGAGACAGGACATTTACGAGTTTATGCTCAGCGATTTGAGTGAGGCAGAGTAACAAAAAGGAGTGGGCCGCCATGTGGCGCCCCACTCCTTTTTTACTTAAGTCCGAGCTTTTTTTCGAGCTCCTTAACGACTTTAACGTCTGCCGGAAGCCAATCGACATCCCACAGGTTATTGGTATCAAGCCATTTCATATCCTCGTGAGCGTGCTCTTTGAACTCCCCCGAAAGGATGGCAGCTAGGTAGCACTGCATCGACAGGTGAAACGTCGCGTAATCGTGTTCGACCGTGCAAAGATAGTCGAGGTTACCGATCGTGACCTCGAGCTCTTCTTGAATCTCGCGCACGATTGCCTGCTCGCCGGTTTCGCCCGGCTCGAGCTTGCCGCCCGGGAATTCCCAGCCGTCTTTAAACTCGCCATAGCCGCGCTGGCAGCTCAGGATTTTTCCGTCCTTCTGAATAATCGCTGCTGCAACATTGATTGATTTCATAACTAGCCATCACCTCTCCAGTTGAGCCCAACCAGTATAGGTGATCAGTTGCCCGTCATGTCCCAGTCGCCTGAAAACCATCTGCTCGACCAGCCTTTGACGCCGTTTTGCACCGGCACCCCATCCCCCGCTATCGAGGTCTAATACTTTTCCCGAGAAGTGAACGGCTGTTTTTGGACCCCTGAAGCATCCACAGGTAGCGCGCAGAGATGTGGTGTAAGAGGCGGGGAATGCCCCGCCTCCGCCCTTTCTTGAAAGGGAGGGGACACCGCCTAGAATTCGTCGTTGGAGTAATGAAGGTGACGAATGGAAGGAAAGGCGATGCCCCAAGAAG
>DXLS01000006.1:0-18220 GCA_019414605.1 Collinsella sp. | reverse complement strand
GCGACCGTATCTTGCCTTCTTCCTGCGGGGCATTTCCGATGCCTCCCTTTTCTCGAACCTTAATTTCAAAGTCCAAGAAATGGGATGCAGTTCAAAACATACCTGTCCCCGGAACACAAAGACGGTGCAAAGAAGTTTGTCCCCAATGCCCAAATTACTTGGAGAGCTTGTCGACGACGCGTTCGATCTCGGCGAGCTTGGCGGCTTTGAGGTCTTCGTCGCCCGATTCGATTGCCGAAGTCACGCAGCCCTCGATATGTGCCTTGAGCACGTCGGCGTTAATGCGCGCGAGGAGCGCCTGTGTGGCCATGAGCTGCGTGGAAATATCGACGCAGTAGCGGTCCTCCTCGACCATCCGCAGGATGCCGTCGATCTGACCGCGTGCCGTCTTGAGCATGCGGGTCACCGATTTATGGTCTGCCATCATGGCGGGTCCTCGTTTCTGGTCGATGGGGTCGAATGCTTCTGGTAGCTGCTACGCAGCGGTCACGGACAGGGCGTGGAACTTCTCGCCGGCACCCTCGACGGCGGCAGCGAGCTGCTCAGCGGTCACGGTATCGGCGCACTCCACCTGTACGGTCTGAGTCTCGTGATCGGCATCGGCGTCGGTCACGCCGGCAACGTTGAGCAGTGCCGTCTCGACAGTAGCATCGCAGTGGCCGCACATGAGGCCGGAAGTCTTGATTGTGTAACGCATGGATATTCCTCTCTGTTGTGTCGACTTTTCCAGGCACCCGACCTTGACCTTCAAGCCGTCGCTCGCGTACCAAAGTACGCGTCGCTCCTCTTTCAGGTCAATCCCGGGCACCTGGAAAACCCGTTCTAAATGGACTTAATGGTGAGCCTATTTTGCCACTTTGGGCTTAAAGGTTCGCAGGCGCAGAGCATTGCTTACGACGCACACGCTCGACAGGCTCATGGCCGCGGCGCCGAACATCGGCGAGAGCTGCCATCCGGTGAGCGGGAAGAACACGCCCGCCGCCAGCGGAATGCCGATGCCGTTGTAGAACAGCGCCCAGAACAGGTCCTGCTTGATGTTGCGGATCGTGGCGCGCGAAAGCTCGATGGCGCGGGCGACGTCCATGAGGTCACTGCGCATGAGTACCACGTCGGCGCCCTCCTTGGCGATGTCGGCGCCGGTGCCGATAGCAAGGCCTACGTCGGCGCGCGCCAAGGCGGGGGAGTCGTTGATGCCGTCGCCCACCATTGCGACCTTGCCGCCCGCAGCCTGCAGTTCGCGCACGTGGCGTTCCTTGTCGGCGGGCAGGACGTCGGCGATAACCTGTTCGCTGCTCAGTCCCACGCGACGGGCGATGGCCTCGGCCGTCACGCGGTTGTCGCCGGTGAGCATGCGCACATCGACGCCGAGCTTTCGCAGTGCGGCAATGGCAGCAGCGCTCGTCTCTTTGACCTCGTCAGCCACGGCGATGGTGCCGACAAGCTCGCCGTTCTTGGCAAAGAACAGCGGCGTTTTGCCTTCGGCGGCAAATTGCTCGGCAAGGCCCGTGGGCACGGCAGCGCCCAACTCGTTCATCAGACGCACGTTGCCGGCTGCGATGACATTCTGCCCCTCGCGTGCCGTAACGCCTCGCCCGGGCACGGCGGCAAAGTCCTCGACCATGCGTGCCACGATTCCGCGCGCCTCGCACTCGGCCATAATCGCCTCGGCCAGCGGGTGCTCGCTCGAGCGCTCCAGCGCGGCAGCCAGCTTGAGCAGCGCCTTTTCGCTCATGGCGGGCGAGCCGTCAGCGCGCGCGGCCACCACAATGTCGGTCACGGCCGGCTTGCCGCGGGTGACCGTGCCCGTCTTATCGAGCACCACGGTTCCCACGCTGCGCAGGTTCTCCAGCGCCTCGGCGCTCTTAAACAGAATGCCCATTTCGGCGCCCTTGCCGGTGCCGACCATAATAGCGACGGGCGTGGCCAGGCCCAGCGCACACGGGCAGCTGATCACCAACACGGTGACGGCGGAGGTAAGCGCTTCGTTGATGCTTCCGGTCAGCGCCATCCACGCCACAAAAGTTACGGCAGAGATTACAAACACCACGGGCACGAACACACCGGCGACCTTGTCGGCCAAGCGGGCGATAGGCGCCTTGGTGGCATTGGCGTCCTCGACGAGCTGGATGATCTTGGCAAGCGACGTGTCGGCGCCCACGCGTGTGGCGCGGAAGGTAAACGAGCCGGTGCGGTTGACGGTGGCGGCGTTGACGGTATCGCTGACGGTTTTCTCCACGGGGATGGACTCGCCGGTGAGCGCGCTCTCGTCTACGGCGGAGGCGCCCTCGAGCACCACGCCGTCGACGGGGATGGACTCGCCGGGGCGCACGCGCAGGACCTGGCCGGGAAGGATGGCGTCGACGTCGACGGTGGTTTCGGTGCCGTCATCGGCAACGACGGTCGCGGTCTTGGGTGCTAGGTCGATGAGCGCCTCGATAGCGCCGCCGGTCTTGGACTTGCTGCGCGTCTCGAGGTATTTGCCCACGGTGACGAGCGACAGGATCGTGCCCGCGCTCTCAAAATGCAGATTGTCCATGCCCGTCATCATGGCCTCGTGCACCTGACCTGTGGCCAGCTGGTCGGCCATGATAAACATGGCATAGAGCGACCAGGCAATCGACGCGGTGGCACCGACGGCGATGAGGGCGTCCATGGTGGGCGCGCCGTGCACGAGTGATTTAAAGCCGTTGATAAAGTACGCGTCGTTGACATAGACGATGGGGATGAGCAGGACAAGCTCGGTGAGGGCGAGCGTCATGCTGTGGATGTGGTCGGTGAAGATGCCGGGCAGCGGCCAGCCGAGCATGTGTCCCATGCCTATATAGAACAGCGGGATGAGAAAGATGATTGAGATGATGAGACGGGTGCGCATGGCGGAGGCGGTGGCCTCCAGCTTTTTGGTCGGCGACTCCATATGGGCGGCGCCGGACCTGGCTTGCGCGTTGCCACTTGAGTTGGCGGCATCGGTGCCCGTGCCGACAGGCGAGGCCGAATAACCCGCGCGATCGACGGCGATGCAGATGTCATCGGGGCTGACCTGCGCGGGGTCGTAGTCGACCAGCATGGAGCCGGCGAGCAGGTTGACCGCGACGCTTTGGACGCCGTCGAGCTTGTTCACGGCACGGTCCACATGTGCCTGGCAGGCGGCGCACGTCATGCCGCCCACGTCGAACTTTTCTTGAGCCATGGCTTCTCCTTTCTGTAGCTCGGTGTTTGAATTGTTAACCTGCTGATACTATACACCCATACCCCCTGGGGGTGTCTAATGAGGAGAAAAAATGTATGACATTCCATTGCAGATGAGGGTGGCCGCTCAATCGTTGGCAGTCCCTGTCAGACATCTCAATCTGTAACATCTAGCAGGGAAAATGACCTATAAATGTTACAGATTGAGATGTTGCTCGGTGGGGGAGTCTCTGCTCGGTCCCGACCGCCCTGTCATCTGTGGTTTACGTGGGGGCATACGGAGTACGGGTATACTAACCGGCGGCGAATCTGCTCCATCGCTTAGGGCCGCTGCGTCTGGACGGCGCGTGATATGGCTGCCAAAGCGATCGCCAGCGTGCTGAGCAACGTCCTCTCTGTGCGCACCTGTTTTTGTATGTATTAGCGCACTACCAAGCACGCTCGCGCGGCCGCATGCCGTGCCCATAACGCGTGCAGATAAGGAACAACAACATATGCGTAATTCTGTATCCGACGTCACGGACGCCGAGATTCTGGACGAGACCCGCGAGGCCATGGCTCAGGCTGCCTTCGATGCGGCCGACGAGGCCAACGCTGCCGAGGTCGTCGAGTCCGCCACCGAGAGCCTGCCCGCCTTTGACGAGCTGGGCCTTTCCGACGAGATGCTTCGTGCTATCGAGAACCTGGGCTACACGGCGCCGACGCCCGTGCAGGCCGGCTCGATCCCCGTGGTGCTCGAGGGCCGCGACCTGCTGGCCGCCGCCCAGACCGGCACCGGCAAGACGGCTGCCTTCTTGCTGCCGACCATGAACAACCTGGAGCACATCGCTCCGCCCAAGCCCGTGCGCGAGCGCGGCGGCCGCAACCGTCGTCGCGGCGCCAAAAAGCCCGAGGGCAACGGTCGCGGTCCCGTGATGCTCGTCATCACCCCCACGCGCGAGCTTGCCCAACAGATCGATGAGGTCGCCGGCAAGATTGCCGACGTTACCGGGCATGTCGCCGTGACCGTCGTGGGCGGCGTGAGCTACAAGCCGCAGACCGCGGCGCTCAAGTACGGCTGCGACATCCTGGTCGCCACGCCGGGCCGTTTGGTCGACCTGATCGAGCAGGGCGCCTGCCACCTGAACGAGGTCAAGGTGCTGGTGCTGGACGAGGCCGACCGCATGCTCGACATGGGCTTTTTGCCCGCCGTCCGCCGTATTGTGCGCGAGACGCCGGCCGAGCGTCAGACGCTGCTGTTCTCGGCCACGCTCGACGAGGAGGCCGTGGGCGAGATCACCGACCTGGTGAGCGACCCGGCCCGCGTGGAGATCGCGCCCGCCACGTCGACCGCCGACACCGTCGACCAGTTTGTGTTCCCGGTGTCTATCGAGGCCAAGAACAACCTGCTGCCCGAGTTCCTCAAGAAGGAGGGCCCGGAGCGCACTATCGTCTTTATGCGCACCAAGCACCGCGCCGACAGCTGCTGCCGTCGTCTGGAGCGTAAGGGCATCAAGGCCGCCGCGATTCACGGCAACCGCAGCCAGGCCCAGCGCGAGCGCGCGCTTTCGGCCTTCCGCGACGGCACCGTCGACGTGCTGGTGGCGACCGACGTGCTCGCCCGCGGCATCGACATCAGCGACGTGCGCTACGTCGTGAACTTTGACGTGCCGGCCGAGCCGACCGACTACATCCACCGTATTGGCCGCACGGGCCGTGCCGGCGAGCTGGGCTGGGCCATCACGTTTGTGACTGAGCAGGATGTCGATGAGTTCTACGAGATCGAGAAGCTCATGGACAAGACGGCCGACATCTACGAGGCCGGCGACCTGCATGTGGGTCCCAACCCGCCCGCGGTTGATCCCGAGCGCGACCCTGCGGCCTTTAAGGTGAAGAAGAAGACCAAGCGCGGCAAGTCCAAGAGAAAGAAGAAGCTTGAGCAGGCACGTCGCGACGGCAAGCGCAACGGCGATGACTACGGCGATGTGGCCGGTCGTTCCAACCGCGGTCGCGATGAGCGTCGCGGCGACGGCGAGCGTCCGAGCCGTCCCAAGCGCGGCGGCAAGACCCGCGTGCGCGAGGGTGTTCAGGCACGCGTGGACGAGGCCGTTGAGAGCGTGGCCCGCGAGGTGGCTGCCGAGGAGCGCGGCGGTGCTGCTGCCGTCGAGCAGACCCCGCGCGGCAACCGTGCCGAGCGTCGCGCCAAGCAGTTCCAGGGCGAGGCACACCGCCGTCGCCGCGAGGACGAGGACCGCGGTGGTCGTCGCCGTGTTGAGCGCGAGGACGAGGGCCGTGGCTCGCATGGCGGCAAGCGCGGCTCGGGCGACCGTCGTCGCTCCGGTCGTAATGACGAGCGCGGCGGTCGTGATGAGCGCCGTGGCGGCGAGGGTCGTGGTTCGCGTGACGAGCGTGGTACCCGCGGCGGCAAGCGCTTTGACGAGCGCGGAGGCCGCGAGGGCGGCCGCGGCGCTGAGCGTCGTGAAGGCGCCCGCGGCAACGGTGGCCGCGGCAGCGCTGGTCGCTCGGGTGAGTCGCGCGATCGTCGCGACCCGCGTGCCAGCCGCGATCGTCGCGATGACTGGCGCAACTACGATGACACCCGCGAGGAGCGCCGTGGCGGCTATCGCGGTGGGCGTGGCGGCAACCAGGCTGGCTCCCGTGGCGGTCGTGCCGGCGGTCGCGATAACCGTGGCAGCTATGGTAACAATCGTGGCGGCAAGCGCGGCGGCAGCTCCCGTCGTCCCGGCGACGGCGGCGGCAAGCGCAAGTAACATACGCGTCGCGCGGTAAGGCGAGATGAATTTGGGCCCCGAGCAGACTATGCTCGGAGCCCTTTTTGGTGCAAGGGGGACAGGTTAATCTGCACCAACGTCTTGAAGTTGCGGTGGAATACGGACTGTTTTGACCTTTTGAGCGGCTTTTCAGTCCCTATTTCACCGCAACTCATGATTGGTGCAAAGTAACCTGACCCCAATGCACCAGAGCGAGGAGTGTCCCTGGGTGCCGGCAGAAAAGGAACGTCCCTAAGTGCCGCATAAATACCGTTTATCGGAGAAAAAATACCGTTCGCCGGTCATAATGATTGTTCCGGCTTTGGGCTTGTCTACAATAACCTCAGTGAAAAGAAATGCGGAAGGTTACCGAGTCCCTTGGACGTGGGCCTAACCAAAGTCTTTGATCGCGTGCGTCTCAAGGGGCGCATTCGATTGATTTTGGTTGGGCTATATTTATGAAGGGACATGCCACCATGGGTTTCTTTTCTCGCCTGATGGGCGGTTCGGATGAGCAGACGACTGCGGCTTCCGAGTTCGAAATCCTCGCTCCCGTTTCCGGCGAGCTTGTTCATCTGGAAAATACCAATGACCCTGCTTTTAGCAGCCGTGCCGTGGGCGATGGCGTTGCCGTGGTTCCCCAAGAGGGAACGGTGTGCGCTCCTGTTTCCGGCACCGTCGCGGCGCTGTTTCCGACTGAGCACGCGCTGGGCATCATGTCCGACGACAGCTCTGCTCAGGTGATGCTGCATATCGGAATCGATACTGTTAAGCTTGAGGGCAAGGGCTTCCACGCGCTTGTTGCCCAGGGTGACCATGTCGACGCGGGCCAGCCCCTCGTCGAGGTCGATTTCGACGCGGTCCGCGCCGCCGGCTTCGATCCCACGGTCTTCGTTATCGTGTGCGAGCGCTCGGAGAACTCGACTCTTCGTGAGCATGCTTCCGGCCCTGTTGCTGCTAAAGAGCCTGTCATCTGGCTTTCCGAGTAAATTTTTGTGGTGGGTACCGTGGTTATCAAGCGAGTTTTTAACAACAACGTCGCAATGGTCACTTCGGACGATGGCTCCGAGCTCATCGTCATCGGTCGAGGCCTCTGCTTTGGCCGTCATACCGGCGATGCCATCGACGAGGCGTCGATCGAAAAGACCTACGCGTTGCAGGAGGGAACTTCTCAGGACTCGCGTACGATTGACCGCTTGGCACATCTTTTGGAGTCCATCCCCACCGTCAACCTCGTGATTGCCGAGGACATTGTTCAGATGCTCCGTCGAGAGCTCAATGTTGATATCAACGACAAGATTCTCATTGCTCTCGCAGACCATATCAGCCTTGCTTTGGAGCGCGAGCGCAAGGGCGTCTCCTGTGAGAATCCGTTGCTGCTCGAGATCCAGCAGTTCTATCGCAAGGAGTATGCACTTGCGGGCCGTGCGCTGCAGATTATCAAGGAGTATATGGGCATCCAGATGAGCGAAGAAGAGCAGGGTTTCATTACCTTGCATATCGTCAACGCCACCATGCCGCAACGCTCCGACCGTTTGATTGTTTCGGTCCAGCTTGTTCGCGACGTGCTCGCGATTGTTTCCGAGCGCTATGCTACGACCCTCGATGACACCTCGTTGCCCTATGAGCGTTTCGTCCGCCACCTGCAGTTTTTCGCACAGCGGGCGCTTGACCCCACGGCCGGGCAAATCAATGGCGACGCGCTGTTCCGAATCGATGAAACGGCGTATCCGTGCGCATTCTCGTGCGCGGACGCCATAGCCGCCCACTTGTCGTCTACCTATAACGTTGTCGTTACCGATGCCGAGAAGAGCTATCTCGCATATCACATTGTTAACCTGCTTGGAGAACCTGGTCTCTAGGCATAACGTGCCCACACATCGATTGATATAAGACAAGGCTCACGGTCTTGTCCAGGGCACATCTGTCTTAATTTGCGGAAAAGGAAGGGGAGTACCGCTATGACCGCAAAAAAGAAGTTCAATTTCAAAGCGCCGTTGGAGGTGTTCGCGAAGTCGATCGTCCAGCCGATGATGTATCTCTCGGTTGCCGGCATCCTGCTCATTGTGGGCATCATTCTGACCAACAAGACCATTTGCGCTTTGGTCCCCGTACTGGGCTCCGGTCCGTTCCAGCTTGTGGGCGCCGTTGTCTACCAGTCGCTGATGTTTATCATCAACAACCTCTCGATTCTGTTCTGCGTGGGCATTGCCGGCGCCATGGCAAAGAAGAACAAGGGCCATGCTTCGCTGATCGCCCTGATGTCGTTCTTCCTGTTCCTGCAGGCTAACAACATCGTGCTCAACGCCACCGGCTCTCTTGCCGATGCGAGCGGCATGCTCGGCCTTACCGGAACCGGCCAGGCCACCGTTATGGGCATCCAGGTGCTCGATACCGGCGTGTTCGGCGGCATCATTCTCGGTTGCATCACCGGCGCCGTGTTCAACAAGTACTCGAACAAGCAGTTCCCCATTGCCCTTTCGATGTTCTCGGGCGTTCGCTTTCCGTTCCTGATCATGATCATCATCTCCTGGATCATGGGCGCTGGCTTCTGCATCGTTTGGCCTCCGGTTCAGGGTGCCATCTCCTCCGTTGCCGGCATCATTAAGGAGTCGGGCAACATCGGTCTGTTTATCTACGGCATGCTCAACAAGCTGCTCGTTCCTACCGGTCTGCACCACCTCATCTACACCCCGTTCCAGTTCTCCGATGTGGGTGGCACCCTTACGCTGGGTGGTCAGGTTATCGCCGGCGCCTATCCCATCCGTGTTGCCGAGATGGCAATGACGGGTCAGCCCTTCTCCGATAGCACCTACTTCAACAGCTACACCTTCAACAATCTGTGGCCCTACATCGGCATCGGCCTCGCCTTTATCGTCACCGCCTACAAGGGGAACAAGGATAAGACCAAGGCCGTTATCATCCCGCTGATCATCACCGCCGTGCTCTCCTGCGTGACCGAGCCCATGGACTTCCTCTTTGTCTTTGCCGCTCCCGTGCTCTTTGTCGTTCACTCGGTTCTTTCCGGCATCTTCCTGGTCCTGCTCAAGGTCCTCTCCGTGCCCGCTTCGACTGCAGGCGGCATCATCAACATCGTGGTCTCCAACCTGGTCCTGGGCGTCGATAAGACCAACTGGCCGGTTATGCTGGTGCTTGGAGTCGTCAACGCCGCGCTGTACTTCTTCCTCTTCACCTTCCTTATCAAGAAGCTCAACCTCCACACGCCTGGCCGCGAGGAGGAGTCCGAGCTCGCCGAGTCCGTTGCCGAGGGCGAGGCCGCCGCGTCTGTCGCAGTGAAGCAGGGCGCCGTTGCCGCGGCTCCCGCAGAGGGCGTCGATGCAGGTATTGCCGACCTGGTCGCAGGTCTTGGCGGCAAGGACAACATCGAGGAGCTCGAGAACTGCTTTACGCGTCTCCGCGTGAACGTTAAGAACCCGGACCTCATCAATGAGGACCTCATCAACCACGTGCCCAACAGCGGCATCAACCGCAACGGCAATAATATCCAGATCATCTTTGGCATGAAGGTCGCCGAGATGCGCGACAAGGTCGAAAACGCAATTGAGAAGGAGCAGTAAACAATGATCATTACTCTGTGTGGTGGCGGATCCACCTTTACCCCCGGCATCGTCAAGTCCATCGCCCTGCGCAAGGACGAGCTCGACGTTGACGAGATTCGTCTGTACGACATCAACGAGGAGCGCCAGCGCAAGGTCGGCGTGCTCGTGGACTGGATTTTGCACGAGGACCTCGGCCTGGACATCAAGCTCACGGTGACCACCGACAAAAAGACGGCTTTTACCGACGCGAGCTTCGTGTTTGCCCAGATGCGCGTGGGCGGCTACGCCATGCGCGAGCAGGACGAGAAGATTCCGCTGCGTCACGGCTGCGTGGGCCAGGAGACTTGCGGTTGCGGCGGCCTTGCCTACGGCATGCGCACCATCTTCCCCATGGTCGAGCTGATCGATGACGTTGAGAAGTACGCCAAGAAGGATTACTGGATTCTCAACTACTCCAACCCTGCTGCCATCGTCTCCGAGGGCTGCCGTGTGCTGCGTCCCAACGCTCGTATCATCAACATCTGCGACATGCCGATTGCGATCATCGACGTGGTTTGCGCCGCACTCGATATCGACAAGAAGGATGTCGAGTACGATTACTTTGGCCTCAACCACTTTGGTTGGTTCACCTCGATCCGCCACAAGGGCGAGGAGGTGCTCCCGCAGCTGCGCGAGTACATCAAGGAGCATGAGATTCTGCTGCCCGACTCCTACCTCAAGGGCATGGGCTCGCTCATGGCAAAGAAGCCCGAGGAGACCGCCGACGAGCACCCCGAGCAGAACCGCCACACCAAGGGCAGCTGGTACTACGTCTGGAAGGGCGAGTACGAGATCATGGAGTGCTTCCCGGAGTACCTGCCAAACACGTATCTGAACTACTACCTGCAGCAGAAGGAATTCGTCGAGCACTCAAACCCCGAGCGCACCCGTGCGAACGAGGTTGAGGAGACGCGCGAGAAGAACCTCTTCGACGGCATCGACCACTACGAGAAGACGGGCGAGATCGACGAGAGCACGTTCTATGCGGGCAGCCACGGCGACTGGATCGCCGATCTGGCCATCGCTCTGAAGAACGACACCAAGCAGCGCTTCCTGGTCATTTGCGAGAACAAGGGCGCCATCCCCAACATGCCCTACGACGCTATGGTCGAGCTGCCTGCCTACATTGGCAAGAACGGCCCCGAGGTCATCAGCCGCGACAACATTCCGCTGTTCCAGCAGGGTCTCATGATGCAGCAGCTGAACTCCGAGAAGCTCGTGGTCGAGGCTACGATCGAGGGTTCGTACGAGAAGGCGCTCAAGGCCTTTACGCTCAACAAGACCGTGCCGTCGATGAAGGTCGCCAAGGAGGTTCTCGACGACATGATCGAGGCCAACAAGGGTTACTGGCCCGAGCTTAAGTAAAAGCAACAGGGTCGCTGACCGCATACCTGGAGCAATGCCCCGTCCACGTGATTGCGTGGGCGGGGCATTGCCGTTTGGTGCAAAGTAACCTGGCCCCTTTGCACCAAAAATAATCCGTTTCCTCCGTCTCCATGGGGCCGGGTGTGGTATTCTATCTGCGGGGTAATACTTAGGAATACCAAGTAATACCAACGCCGCAGAAACAAACTCCGGATGCGGGCCAATCGGGTTGCCTTCACAGCCCGTCGCCCAGCCGCGTGGCCCGCATCTATCCGCACTACCGTCGTTTCAAAAAGGAAGCGCCATGGCAGAACTCATGACCCCCGTAGTCGCGAAGGTCTTGCCCGAGGAAAAGGCAGCCTTCGCGGCGGCAACCCAACTCGTGGGCACCACGCCGTCCAACGCCATCCGCATGTTTATCGCCGCGTTCAATCGCTGCGGCACCTTCCCGTTCGACATCTCGCCGAACGGGGCTTTTGGCACTGCGCCCGATTCTCATCAACAATGACTGTCCCAAACTGCCGGCACTTGGGGACGTTCCTTTTCTGCCGGCAGTTAAGGAACGTCCCTAAGTGTCGGGTTTTGAGGAGGTTGGCATGCTCAATGCGATGATTTGGGCGCTTGCCTGTTTTGGCGTTGTCGCGGCAGATATTGCCCTGAGCGTGGTTTTGTTTTCCGCTCTGGGTGTCGCGTCGGTGTTCATGGGTTTTTCGATTGACGACCTCGATATTCAATTGCTTCAGGCTGCCGCGCAGATGGCGTCGTTTTTGATGGCACTGCTGTGGTGGCGTTATCTGTGGCCGCGCTCGTTTATGGCGCGCTGGCAGGGCGAGCGCTCGCTTGGCGGGGGAGCAGGCAAAGCGTGGAGGCGCATCGCCTGCGTTATCGTGATCGGCCTTGCCCTGCAGGTGGTCGTTGGCTACGTGACCGACGCTGTGCTGTCGCTGTTGCCCGAGGCGGCGGCCGATTACAGCGAACTTGTCGAGGAGACGGGCATGGGCGACACGAGCTATCTGGCCGTCCTGACCACGGTGCTCGGCGCTCCGTTTTGCGAGGAGCTGCTGGTGCGCGGTATCATTTTTGAGTTTTCGCTCCGAGCATTTAACCCGCAGTGCCGTCCGCTCTGGAAGCGCCGGCGTCGCGCGCGGGCGCAAGGCGTCGCCATGGTGCCCTGGGCGGCACCGGACAAGCGAGGCATCGCCGCGGCGATTGTGCTGCAGGCGGCCATCTTTGGCTTTATGCATATGAACTGGGTGCAGGGCTGCTACGCCGGCGCCGCCGGTCTGGTCTTTGGCTGGGTGCTCGTGACCACCGGAAAGCTCCGCTACACGATCCTGCTGCATTTTGCCTTTAACGCCGGGTCGTATCTCATGACGTTGCTGTGGTTTGTGAACACGCCGTTCGACGTGGCAATTACGGTCGCTATCGCCGGCTTTGTGCTGGTAGAGGCGATGCGCTCGCTGCGCCACGCGTGTGGGATGGATGCAGCGAGCGCACCGCTGCCCTAGTTGCGACGCCCGCCTCCGTTTGCGCCCTGACGCCCCTGGGCCGCGCGGTTGCGGCCTGCGGTGTTTTGCGCACGCGACATGCCGCCGTGGCCCTTGCTACCCTTGGGTCCCTTGCCGGCGGCGCTACCGTGGGCCTTGCCGCCCTTCTTGCCGGTCCCATGTCCGCCGCCAGCAGACGTCTCGCCCGGGCGCGGCGGTACGGGACGGATCAGGCAATGCTTGGTGTAGCCGATCAGGTCACGACGCCCGGCCTTTTCCAATGCCTCGCGCACAAGCTTGTAGTTCTCGGGCTTGCGATACTGGATGAGCGCGCGCTGCATGGCCTTCTCGTGCGGGTCGCGCGCCACATAGATCGGCTCCATGGTGCGCGGGTCCACGCCGGTGTAGTACATGCAGGTCGACATGGTGGACGGGGTGGGGTAGAAGTCCTGCACCTGCTCGGGCATGTAGCCCATGTCGCGTACGGCCTCGGCAAGGTCCACGGCTTCCTTCATGGTCGAGCCGGGGTGGCTCGAGATCAGGTACGGCACCACGTACTGCTTAAGACCGTATTCGCGGTTCAAGCGTTCAAATTTACGGCAGAACGCATCGTAGACGGCGCGGCTCGGCTTGCCCATTACACTCAGCACCGCATCGCTCACGTGCTCGGGCGCTACGCGCAGCTGGCCAGAGACATGGTGCTCCAGCAGCTCGCGCAAAAACTCGTCCGAGGCATCGGCCATGGTGTAGTCAAAGCGGATGCCGCTGCGCACGAAGACCTTCTTGACGCCCGGCAGCTGGCGCAGGTCGCGCAACAGCTGCGTGTAGCCGCTCTCGTCGACCACCATGTTCTTGCACACGCTCGGCCACAGGCAGCGCTTGTTCTTGCACACGCCGTGTTTGAGCTGCTTGTCGCAGGCCGGGCGGCTAAAGTTTGCCGTCGGTCCGCCCACGTCGTTGATGTAGCCCTTAAACTCGGGATCGTGCGTGAGCAGCTCGGCCTCGCGCATGATTGAATCGTGGCTGCGCATCTGCAGCACGCGACCCTGGTGGAAGGTCAGCGCGCAAAACGAGCACTCGCCAAAGCACCCGCGGTTGGAGCTGATCGAAAACTTGATCTCGGCAAAGGCCGGCACGCCGCCCGCCGCGTCGTAGTCGGGATGCCAATCGCGTGCGTAGGGGAGTTCGGCCACCTCGTCCATCTCGTCGGTGGTGAGCGTCGCCGACGGCGGGTTCTGCACCACATAGACGCTATTGGGGTAGGGTTCTACCAGGCGGTGTCCGGTGATGGGGTCCATATTCTGCTGCTGCACGTTAAAGCTGCGCGCGTAGTTGAGCTTGTCGGCGGCAAGGTCGTTCCAGCTGGGCAGCAGGTCGTAGTCGTAGACCTCGTCGAGCGAGCTGGTGCGGTAGACGGTGCCGTTGATATAGGTGATTTGATCGACGGGCAGTCCCGCGTCGAGCGCGTCGGCGATCTCGACAATCGCGTGCTCGCCCATGCCGTAGATGAGGATGTCGGCGCCCGAGTCGAGCAGTACCGAGCGCTTGAGCTTGTCCTGCCAGTAGTCATAATGGGCCAGACGGCGCAGGCTTGCCTCGATGCCGCCGATGATGATGGGGGCATCCTTAAACGTCTGACGGATAAGGTTGCCGTAGACCGTGACGGCACGGTTGGGGCGGTGACCCTCCTCGCCGCCGGGGGTATAGGCGTCGGTGTGGCGGCGGTGCTTGGTCACCGAATAGTGGTTGACCATGGAGTCCATGTTGCCGGCGCTGACCAAAAAGCCCAGGCGCGGCTCGCCGAGCACCGTGATGCTGGCGGGGTCGGTCCAGTCGGGCTGGCAGATGATGCCCACCTTGTAGCCGTGCGCGTCGAGTACGCGGCTGACGATGGCCATGCCAAAGCTGGGGTGGTCCACGTAGGCGTCGCCGCAGATGTAGACGAAGTCGCACTGGTCCCAGCCGCGCGCGTCCATATCGGCGCGGCTGACGGGGAGGAACTTGTCGCGGCCCGGGCGCCAGGGACGGGCAGGCGCTGCCGGGGTATGAGTGGCGTGGCCGCCCTGGGCCTTGCCGCCGCGCTTTTGCTGCTGGCCCTGTTTGCCCTGCTGACTGCGCTGGTTGTTCTGAGCGTACTGAGGCTTTTTTGCCACGATCCCTCCCGGTGTTTGTATGCTGCACGTAATTGTAACCAGTCTTTTTGGGACGGGGCTAAAAAGACTGGTGGAGTACATGAGGCGTCGGGTGTCGGCGCCGCGCCCGCTGTTTGTTTCCAGACTGTGTATCTGCGCGCTGGAGAACCCGTCTCGCGCGCACGCCATGTTGTCAATGGGTTACAGTATGAACGGCGGTTATGTTTCCGCCAACGCACGAGAGAGTCGTCAACAAGGAGGATACACGACGATGCAGCGTGCCAAACAGATATCGGAGTCTATTGAGCTGGGCATCATCTTGGCGCTCGCCGGTGGCTTTATGGACGTGTATTCGTACATTGGGCGCGACCATGTTTTCGCCAACGCGCAGACAGGCAACATCCTGCTCGTGGGCGTGAGCATCTCGGAGGGCAATTGGGCACTTGCGGGGCGCTACTTCTTCCCTGTGGTGTCGTTTGCCGTGGGCATTATGCTTGCCGACCTGGTTCACGAGCGGTTTGGCAGCGTGATTCACTGGCGCCAAGTGACAGTGTTCTTTGAAGCCGTCATCTTGCTGGGCGTGAGCTTTATCCCCGGTGGCGGTTACAACCTGCTCGCCAACTGCCTCACCTCGTTTGCCTGCGGTATGCAGGTCGAGAGCTTCCGCAAGATCCACGGTCACGGCATCGCTACGACCATGTGCATCGGCAACTTGCGCAATGCGCTGCAAAACGTGGACGATTACATCATCACCCACAGGCGCGGCTTTTTGGAAAACGGCTTGCTGTACTTTGGCGTGATCTTTACCTTTGTGTTTGGCGCCGTGTTGGGCAACTGGTGTATTGAGCGCATGGGCCTGCACGCCATCGTCGTGGCGAGCTTGCTGCTGTTTGTCGCGTTTGCCATCATGTTCATCGACCGCGAGCGCGACTTGCGCTTACGCTGGAAGCGTGCCTGCGAAGATTGGAAAGACGCCTGCCAAAAATAACGGCAGGATGCGGCAAGGGGCTGGCCCCTTTGTCGCACTGATTAATATTGGGGAGGGGACGGCCATCTCGGCCGCCCCTTTTTTGGAGTCTTAAGCGCTAAGGTGCATGTTTGTAATGACAAGATTTGACGTCAGCAAAGCGTGTTGCTTGAGGCTATAGAATAAAAATGTCATCTTTCCAGCTATGATTATTAGTTAAGGGGATGGACATATGTCAGAGCTTTTTATTCAAAATAAGACGACAGTAATCAAGTTGATAATCAAGGCGGAGAACTGTCCTCTTTATTGCTTTGTAGAGCCTTTCTGAGCAGCTATTCTATTATTAGTCTGGATGAGTCTTGCAACAATTTAGATAGTGTTTCGATATCCTTTTTGAAAGTAGCGTTTACGCAGGAGATGAAAAAGCATGCCGCCATTATTGCGGATCATGGACATGGTTTTGAACAATTTGCAGACTATGTAATACAGTTCCAGGAGCCAGGAAAAAAACTATCTAGCTCCTGAATGTTGTTACGAACTGCTTTTTGCGATTTATTCGAGATGCTCTTCAATCCGAGCCCTAAGAAGGGCAATGGCTGTAGGTATTCCAATTGCGGCGGCTAATTCGGCTTTATCCAAAACCTGTATGCTAAAGCACGATTGTTTATCACATTGAAGGACGATAACTGAAGATAGTTTCACTTCCCGTTGGCTGAATATATCGTAATCTCCAAATAGGAAGTTACCTTTTATTGTGTAATTCGGTATGTTCGTTATGCACTTCATCTCAAGTCTGTTTAGGCCATAATCAAACACCGCAACTTCCTCGTGTTCGATGATGAGCGCAACCCTGGGCATGTTGCTAAAACCACCGTCGACGACAGTGAAGAGTTTTTCATTTGCATCGTCATAAACGGTATATTTAAGACTCAATAGCTGTCCTAGTGGACCCGTGAACCCATGTTTTTTGATGTTGAGGCTGTCTCCCGCTGGGTTGATGAGAGCCAGGGTATGCGGATAAGGGTTACCTTCAATTGAGATTCGATATTCGTTTGTAGCCGTCTTGCTCGATTTAGGACCACTAGCCACCATGCGTCATCGCCTCGATCGAATTGGAACCGTCTTCTGCTTCGTGCGGAGAATTACGCTGTACGTTGCAGTAGATGCAGCTGCAATAACCGCATGGGCAATTTCTAACAAAATGAATGACGTTATTTGCTGCATGCATGTTATTCACTACAAAGTATCTTTTTATAAACGTATTGTCAAACATATATTGCTAAAACAGAAACAATTTATAGACTGAGTCGGTCGCATTCTTTGGGCGATTGCTCCTATAATCTAGCCTTCGCTGCTGTCGGGAGGGAAGAACTAGGGCTCCGTTATTCTGTTGAAACGCTTTAACACTTTTGATGTTTTCACGCGTTTTTTGTTTCAAAAGCGTTAGGATGGGACTTATAGCGCGGGGCGTAATGGATGCCCCGCACACGATGGGAGGCTATCAATGGCTAATCGTTTCGTTCTCAACACCATCTCTTATCATGGTTCCGGTGCCATCAAGGAGATCCCCGGCGAGCTCCAGCGTCGCGGCTACAAGAAGATCTTCGTCTGCTCCGACCCCGATCTGGTCAAGTTTGGCGTTACCGCTAAGGTGACCGACGAGCTCGACGCCGCCGGCATCGCTTGGAGCCTCTACTCCGAGATCAAGCCCAACCCCACCATCCAGAACGTCAAGGACGGCGTCGAGGCCTTCAAGGCCGCCGAGGCTGACGCTATCGTGACCATCGGCGGCGGCTCCTCCATGGATACCGCCAAGGCTATCGGCATCATCATCAACAACCCCGAGTTCGCCGATGTCCGCAGCCTCGAGGGCGTTGCTCCCACTAAGAACCACGCCGTGTTCACCATCGCCGTGCCGACGACCGCCGGTACCGCTGCTGAGGTGACCATCAACTACGTCATCACCGACCCCGAGAAGGTCCGCAAGTTCGTGTGCGTCGACACCAACGACGCCCCCGAGGTCGCCGTCGTCGACCCCGATATGATGGCTTCCATGCCCGCCGGCCTGACCGCCTCTACTGGCATGGACGCTCTGACCCACGCCATCGAGGGCTACACCACCAAGGGCGCTTGGGAGCTTTCCGACATGTTCCACTTTGAGGCTATTAAGCTGATCAGCGAGAACCTGCGCGACTCCGTTGCCGAGGCCAAGTCCGGTCAGCCCGGCTCCGGCCGCGAGGGCATGGCTCTTGGCCAGTATGTCGCCGGCATGGGCTTCTCCAATGTCGGCCTGGGTATCGACCACGCCATGGCTCACACCCTGTCCGCTCACTACGATACCCCGCACGGTGTCGCCTGCGCCATGCTGCTGCCGATCGCCATGGAGTTCAACAAGCCGGTTTGTGCCGAGCGCCTGGCCAAGGTCGCCGTCGCCATGGGCGTTGACACCACGGGCATGAGCACCGACGAGGCCGCCGATGCCGCCATCGCCGCCGTTAAGCAGCTCTCCGCCGACGTGAACATCCCGCACGTCTGCGAGGCCATGAAGGCTGACGAGATCGAGGTCCTGGCCAAGGACGCCATGGCCGACGCCTGCTTCCCGGGTAACCCGCGCGAGGCGACGCTCGACGACGTTATCGAGCTCTTCAAGAAGATCTGCCCGGCTGCTTAACCTGGTTCGGCGGGCCCCGCCCCTTAGCCCCCGAATCGTCCCCGTCTCTTATACACATCTGAC
>DXLS01000059.1:0-11943 GCA_019414605.1 Collinsella sp. | reverse complement strand
TGTTTTTGAAGATGCGGATGTGATATATTTTACCGGCGGAAATTCTTTTTTCCTTATAGACCAGCTCCGTAAAACGGGAACGGATGAGCTGTTGAAGAAAGAATTGGCAAAGGGAAAACTGATGATTGGTGAATCGGCAGGTGCGATTGTATGCGCCCCAAGTATCCAATATATCGAGCAAATGGATGAAAAGCCGGAGGACTACTCACAAGAAGATGATGCAGGGCTTAATTTGATTGATTTCTATGTTCTTCCGCATTTTCTTACAGCACCATTTAAGAAAGTTACCGAGAAAATAATGACTGAGTTTTCGGATTTGAATCTATGCCCAATTAACAACCGTCAGGGAATTGTAATTGATGGTGAAGGTTCAAAGGTTATTTGCAAAGACTAATTTAAAATTCCAGTTTGCTGCACTCGTTCCTAGCAGGGTTTGGGGCAGGAGGGGCGCAAGAGACGGGAGGGCCTTGTACGCGTTCCTGCGCGAGGACCGCGGGGAGGGACTGCCTGGGTACGGCACCTGTCAACTCGGTCTACGTCTTTGATGACCGGGTCGTACTCAATATCAACTTCGCGGATGATGCCAAAACGGTCACCCGTGAGGAAGTGTTGGATTCGAGTGCTGTGGACAATGTTCCAGCATGCTGGGATCGAACTCGCTAGCCGGAATCACACGGTACCCGTGGCGCAGGAGCAGGTCGACGAAAACACCGTTGCCCGCGGTGAGCGTACCGCTAAAGGTGCCGTCGTAGATGTGACCCGCACCGCACGAGGGGCTGCGGTCCTGAAGGATGCACGCGACTATCTCTTCCGGTCCGCCCGCCTGCTCGCACATATCGAGCGCACGTTGGGCACCCAGGCGAAATTCGCGATCAACCGAGATGCCCTCGCAGGTACGAACCTCGCCGTTCACAATCTCGGACGGCTTGCGCGGCGTGGGAAGACCCCCAAAGACCTCAGGACACACCAAGAGGACCTCGGTCCCCGTGCGCTCGCAGGCCTCGACCAACTCTCGATGATAGTTGTCGAGCCCGTTATACTTGCAGCTCTCGCCCATCAAGCAGGCACTTACCACGATCTTCATATACAACTCTCCCTACGCAAAACGCCCCATTTGAGATGGACACTCAAATGGGGCGATTGAGACTGCGCAACCAGTATTACTGCTGCTTCGGCATCAGCGGATTCTCGCGCGTGAGGAGATTCATAAACTCCTCGCCCGTGATCGTCTCCTTCTTGTACAGATAACGAGCCAGCTCGTGGAGCTTGAACTTGTTCTCCTTCAGGATCTGCAGAGCGCGGTCGTGCGCGTCCTCGATCAGCTTGGCGACAATTGCGTCCACGCGCTCGGCCGTACCGGGGGCGCAGGTGAGCGACGTGTCCTGGTTGAGATACGCATTCTGCACGGTACCGAGCGCCATCATGCCAAACTCATCGGACATACCAAAGCGCGTCACCATGTTGCGGGCGAGCTTGGTGGCCTGCTCGATATCGTTGGCGGCGCCGGTCGTCATCTCACCAAAGATGAGCTCCTCGGCGGCACGTCCGCCGCAGTAGACGGCGAGCTTGTCCAGGACCTCCTGGCGTGTGGTCAGGAAGCGCTCATCCTCCTCAACCTGCATGGTATAGCCCAGAGCGCCGCTCGTGCGCGGCACGATGGTAATCTTGGTGACCGGCGCAGACCCCTTCTGGCGGGCGGCGACGATAGCATGGCCGATCTCGTGGTAGGAAACGACCTGCTTCTCGTGGTCGGACAGCACCGTGGACTTACGCTGCTGTCCGGCGATAACGACCTCCACCGACTCCTCAAAATCGTCCTGCGTGGCACGCTTGCGCCCCTCGCGGACGGCACGTAGGGCGCCCTCGTTGATGATGTTGGCCAGGTCGGCGCCCGAGGCGCCGGGCGTGGCGCGGGCAATCGCGGACAGGTCGATCGGTGGCTGCGTCTTCACGCTCTTCGCATGCAGCTCGAGGATGTTCTTACGGCCGGTCAGGTCGGGCAGCTCGACGGGGATGCGGCGGTCAAAACGACCGGGGCGCAGCAAGGCCGGGTCAAGGCTGTCGGGGCGGTTGGTAGCGGCGAGGACGACGATGCCCTTGTGGTTATCAAAGCCGTCCATCTCGGTCAGCAACTGGTTGAGCGTTTGCTCGCGCTCGTCGTTGCCGCTAAAGCCGCCGCCATCGCGCTTCTTGCCGATCGTGTCGATCTCGTCGATAAACACGATGCACGGGGCCTTTTCCTTGGCCTGCTTAAACAGATCGCGAACCTTAGCGGCGCCGCGGCCGACAAACATCTCGACGAACTCAGAGCCCGAAATGCTAAAGAACGGAACGCCCGCCTCGCCGGCAACAGCCTTGGCAAGCAAGGTTTTACCGGTACCCGGAGGGCCGACAAGGAGGGCACCGCGCGGCAGCTTGGCGCCGATCTCCTCGTAGCGCTGCGGCTTCTCCAGAAAGTCGACGACCTCCTTAAGGGATTCCTTGGCCTCTTCCTGGCCTGCAACATCCTTAAAGGTCACGCCCACATCTTTGGAGGCGATAACGCGAGCGCCGGACTTACCCAGTCCGCCGCCGCCAAAGCCACCACCGCCAAAGTTCATCGACGGACCGTCATCGCCCATGGCCTTCTTCATACGGCGGTTGAGCCACCAGCCGATGAGGAAGAAAATCGCCATGGGAAGAATGAGGGTGAGCAGGTAGTAGGTCATCAGACCCGAGTTCTTATCGGGAACGACCGACTCAAGCGAGGCGCCAGATTCAAGCACGCGATCGGTAAAGCCCGCATCATTCGGCACACCGGTCGTCTTGTAGGCGATGTTCTCGTCCTCGCCCTTCTTGGTGTAATAAATCGTGTAATCGTCCGTGTTGTACTCAACCTTGTCAACGCTCTTCTTATCGAGCGCTTTGACAAACGTCGAGTAATCGGTCTTCGTAATCTGCTGCGTGTGACCGATGTTGGGGAACAGAACGGTCGAGAGCACGAGGTAGACGACGAAGGCGATGAGCACGTAGAGGATCATATTCCGTCTACGTTTGTTGTCATCCATCTCCATCTGCTTGAACTCCATCTACTGGGGTTGATAATGCTAACTAGAATACCCAACCCGGACGGCGATAAACCGACGCCGGGCACGAAAGGACAGAGATGGCATCACTTGAAGTCGGCAAGGTTCAGATCTATACGGGCGACGGCAAGGGCAAAACCACGGCTGCGCTGGGATTGGCGATGCGCGCCAAAGGTTATGGGCTCGACGTACTCATGCTGCAGTTTGCCAAGAAGCTGCACTGCGCCGAGCACGACGCCGCGCCGCGCCTGGGACTGCGCATTGTACAGGCCGATCGCGACACACCCGAGGCCTGCGCCGAGCAGATCATGGAGCTCGCACGCGAGCAGATATCACAGGTCGACGTTCTGATTTTGGACGAACTCGGCGAAGCGATGCGCCGCGGATTCGTGACGCGCGAGGATGTGGAGGGGCTGATCGCGCTGAAGCCTGCCACCACGGAGCTCGTGCTCACCGGCCGCGGGCTGCTGCCTCTCGCGGACCTCGCCGACCTAGTCACCGAAATGCGCCCCGTCAAACACTACTTCGACGAAGGCCTCCTAGCCCGCCAAGGCATCGAATACTAATTGATCCGAAGGGGACGGAGGAAAACGGATCATCGACATCACGACGGAGAGCAATGATCCGTTTTCCTCCGTCCCCAAGGGATCATTTGGCGGTGGCGCGGCCGAGCCAGTTGCCGCTGTGGTGGTAGATGGTAAACATCGTGGCCGTGATGAGCCAGGTTACGGGGTAAACCAATAGCAGGTGCTCAAGCGACGGATCAAACGGCATGATCGCAAACACCCAGATCACCCTGAGCACGACGGTGCCAAAAATCGTGAGCAGCATGGGCTGCAAGCTCACACCGGCACCGCGAATGGAGCCCGACGCGTTTTCGATAATCGAGTAGATCGCGTAGAACGGCGCGATAAAATGAAGGATCGTCGTGGTATACGCCGAAATCGAAGCATCGTCGACAAACAGACGCGACAACGGACCCGAGAACACCAGCAGCACGGCAGACAGGCCACCAATGAGCATAAACGACAGCACGAGCGAAGTATGGTAGCCCTTGCGCATGCGCTCGTAGTTGCGCGCTCCAAAGTTCTGTGCCGAGAACGTGGTGATCGAAACGCCAAGCGCCTCGGTAACCATCCAGACAATGCCATCCAGGCGGCCCGAAAGACCCCACGCCGTGGTGACATCGGCGCCAAACGAGTTGACCGACACCTGAATCAAAACGTTGGAAATCGAATACGCAGCAGACTGAAAACCAAGCGGCAGACCACACGAGATCATGCTCTTACAAATGCCAGGATCAATGCCGAGTTTGGACAGCGAAAGCCGCCACGCACCCGGTGCGTGCATCATGCGAATCACGATCATCGTGGCGTTGGAGCAAATGGTCAGCGCCACCGCGATGCCGCAGCCCAGAGCCTCCATATGAAGCACGGCAACGAAGATGACATCCAGCACCGCATTAACAAGGCAGCCGGAAGCGATGATCACAGCAGGTCCGCGCGTGTCGCCCACGGCGCGCAGCAGTGCTGTTCCCATATTGAGCAGCAGCGCCGCAACCATAGCGGCAAAATAGCAACGAGCATAGGCCACGCCCTCGGCCAATAATTCATGCGGCGTGTTCATAAGCACCAGCATGGGCTCAACGAACACTATGCCAAGAATCGAGAAAACGATACCGCCCACCAGCGCGAGGGTCATGGCCGTATGGACCGAACGACTCAGTCGCTCATCATCGTGCTGGCCAAAAAACTGGCCCGTAATGACCGCGCAGCCGGCACCGACGCCGACACAAAAGCCAATGCAGAGCTCCGTAAGCACCATCGTGGCCTGAATGCCACCCAGAGCGAGCTTGCCGCCAAACTGACCGACGATATAGGTACCGATAAGCGTGTATGCCTGCTGAAAAAACGAACTAAAGAAGATGGGAACGCACAGCGACAGCAGCTGCTGCCAAATGACACCCTGCGTTACATCGATAGCCGTAGATTTCTTAGCCACACGCCCTCCCCGCTAGCGTACGCCAAACAACACATCAATAGTACGGCAAAGCCGCTATCAGCTTAACACCGACCGAAGGCAGTCGAAACACCTCTGTCGGCAAAGTTCGAGAGCACCCCGCTAGTGATACAGCCCCGGCTGGTAGTGATACTCATTGCTCATGTGCGGGCACAGCTGCCAAAAGGCGACGGCACTCGCCGCGGCCACGTTGAGCGAATCGACCCCGTGCGCCATCGGAATGCGCACGGCCCGGTCGCAGCCCGCGATAGTCTTGGCACCCAGGCCGGCACCCTCGGTACCCATAAAGATCGCCAGGCGGTCAATCTCCTGCAGCACGAGATCGTCCAGCGATACGGAATCGTCCGTCAATGCCATGGCAGCACAGGAAAAACCGGCTTCATGCAGTGCCGCCAGGCCATCGTGCGGCCACACACGAGCCTCGCTGCCAATGCGCGTCCACGGCACCTGAAAAACCGTGCCCATGCTCACGCGGGCCGAGCGACGGTACAGCGGGTCGCAGCACGTAGGGCTCACCAGAATGCCGTCGACATTGAGCGCGGCGGCCGAGCGGAAAATCGCGCCGACGTTGGTGTGGTCGACAATGCCCTCGAGCACGCACACGCGCACCGGACGCTCCCCCGCAGCCTTGACGACGCCGCCCAAGAACTCATCAACCGGAATCTGCCGCGGGCGACGAAACGCCGCGAGTGCACCGCGCGTCACGTTAAAGCCCGTCAACTGCTCCATGAGCTCCATGGAGGCCACGAACACAGGAACCGGACCTGCGCCCTCGCGCGCAACCAGGCGCTCAAACAGCGGCATCATCTGATCGAGCCAGCGTTCGCCCAAAAGAAAGCTCACCGGCTGGTATCCGGCACGGACCGCGCGCTCAATAACCTTAGCACTCTCGGCAATAAAGATGCCCTTTTGCGGCTCCAGCACACAGCGCAGCTCACGCTCCGTCAGTCGCATGTAGGCGTCGAGTCGCTCGTCTTCGAGCGACTCGATTCGCAGCACCTCAACGGCATCAGTCATAACAGCCAGCCTGTACCTTTCTTACAGCAGCATCTATATCAAACGAGGCGACGCCAGGCGCCGCCCCTTACTCATTCCAACCCGATAATACCGTGGGCAAATAGGAGATTTAAGCATCAACGCGACGATACGTCACGAACTCATAATCGAGGCCTTCGTCGCCCTCGCCCGCGGCAATCGTGGCAACCCCTTCGCGCCGCGCAACTTCCCACGCGGGATCGGCGTCCAAGTCGGGAAAGTACGTGTCCACGGCATGGGTGCAATGGTTGTGCGTGACCTCGGCCTCCACGCAGTACGGCAAAAACTGCCGATAGACATCGCCACCACCGATCACCCAGGCAACGGGCTCATCGGCAACCGCGGCGAGCGCCTCGTCGATACTATGCACCACGTCGACGCCCTCGGGAGCAAAGCTCTCGTCGCGGGTGAGCACGATATTGCGACGGTTCTTGAGCGGACGCCCGCCGGGAAAACTCAGCAGGGTCTTGCGCCCCATAATAACCGGGCAGCCTTTGGTGCACGCCACAAAATGGCGCATGTCGGCGCGATTGGACACCACCATGTCGCCCTCGCACCCAATGCCCCAGTCATCACACACGGCGACGATAGCAGATAGCTTACACGTCATGAGCGCCACCTACACTGCAATGGGAATGTTCTTGACCTGCGGGCCGTGCTCGTAGCCCTCGACGATCAGGTCGTCGGTCGTAAACGCGTAGAAATCGTGTACGTCGGGGTTGAGCGTTACCTTGGGCGCAGCAAACTGCGGACGCTCGATAAGCTCGCGGACGATATCGACATGACGGTCGTAAATGTGGGCATCGGCAATCACATGCAGCAGCTCGCCGGGAATCATATCGACCGACTGCGCGACCATCATCAGCAAAATGGCGTACTGGCACACATTCCAGTTGTTGGCGGCCAAAATGTCTTGGCTGCGCTGGTTGAGAATCATGTTGAGTGTCGGCTTGTCGTCCTGCGGGCGCTGCGTCACGTTATAGGTCACGCTGTAGGCGCACGGATACAGGTGCATCTCGGACAGGTCGCTAAACACGTAGGTGTTGGTCATGATGCGGCGGCTGTACGGCGTGTTCTTAAGGTCGTACAGCACGCGGTCCATCTGGTCAAAGTCACCCTCGGCATAATGGCTTTTCTGCCCAATCTGGTACCCGTAGGCCTTGCCGATGGAGCCAGTCTCGTCGGCCCACTCATCCCAAATATGGCTGTTGAGGTCGTGGACGTTATTTGACTTCTTTTGATAGATCCACAAGATCTCGTCCATGGCAGACTTAAGCGCCGTGCGACGCAGTGTGAGCGCGGGAAACTCCTCACGCAGGTCGTAGCGAGCCGTAACGCCAAAGTTTTTAATGGTATAGGCAGGGGTGCCGTCCTCCCACACCGGTCGGACCTTTTGGCCCTCGGTGGTGGTGCCATGGTCCAAGATATCGCGGCACATGGTTACAAACTGTTGATCAGCCTTGCTCATTGACCCTCCTGTCAGTCGCCTATAAGCGAAATTCATTGTAGCCCAGGCGCACGCGACCCCACAGCCCAAACATAAGCCCTCATTTTCTGACATATGCCAGAAATTCCTTGCTCATATCCGCACGTTCGATATTCTATTGTTGACATATGTCAGATTAGGAGAGTGAATGGCAGGAAGACGAGAAAAATTACGCCGCGTTGGGATCATCCCCGAATATCGCGGTTTTACCCCCGACGGCCTTGCCAGCGGAGACGCCATCGAGATGACGGTCGACGAGCTCGAAGTCCTGCGGCTGTGCGACCTGGAAGGCCTCAATCAGCAGACCGTCGCCCAGCACATGGGTATCGCTCGTGCCACCGTGGCGGCCATCTGCGGCCGCGCACATCGCAAGGTGGCAAACGCGTTAGTCAACGGGCGAGCGCTAAGTATCGAGGGCGGTAATATCGCATACTCCCCCATCACCACGACGACGGCCGCATGGCCAGTAAAGGAGGTCGGCACCATGAGGGTGGCAACGACGTACGACAACGGCAACATCTTTATGCACTTTGGCCGCAGCGAACAGTTCAAGATCTACGACATCCAGGATGGCAAGGTGCTCAACGAGCAGGTCGTAGGCACCGGCGGCACCGGTCACGGCGCCCTGGCGGGTCTGCTTGCCAACGGTGGCGTTGACACGCTCATTTGCGGCGGTATCGGCGGCGGGGCCATCAATGCGCTCACCCAGGCCGGCATCACGGTCTATGCGGGCGCCCAGGGCAGCTGCGATGCCTGCGTCGAGGCCCTCATTGCCGGCAAGCTCGCTCAGACCGGCGAGGCCACGTGCGGCTGCCACGGCCATGACCACGAACATGGCGAGTCCTGCGGCTGCCACGGCCATCACGAGCACGAGGGCCACGAGGGCTGCGGCTGCCACTAACGGCACGGAACCGCGAGCTCGGGGCGCGACGCTGAACGCAACCCAACAATCAAAGCCAACAACAAAGGCCACCCGGTAGCTTCCGGGTGGCCTTTGCCATATCAAGCTGGAATTACAGCCCTATTTCTTATTGCGCATCTGCGCTTCCATCTGACGCAGCAAATCCATATCGGACTTAGGACCGCCCGTTCCCAGGCCGCCCAGGCCGCCCATGCCGCCCAGACCCATGGCATCCAGACCGGGAATATTGGGCATGCGCATCTTTTTGCCCTTCTTACCCTTTTTGCCCTTCTTGCCACCGGCCTGCGCCTGATTGGCCATCGTGCGCATGCGGCCCATCATCTTGTTCATCTCGCCCCACTGCTTCATAAGGCTATTCACCTCGGTGGGGGTCACGCCGGCGCCCTTGGCGATACGGGCGCGACGCTGGCCGTTAATGATAGAGGGACGAAGGCGTTCCTCCTTGGTCATAGACATGATGATGGCCTCGTTCTTGTCGAAGATGCCCTCATCCAGGTTGCCGCCCATCTGGTTGAGCGCGCGCTGACCACCGGGGAGCATGCCCAGAATGCCCTTCATGCCGCCCATCTTCTTAACGGCCTTCATCTGGTCGAGCATGTCGTTCATGGTAAAGCCCTCGCGCAGCATACGCTCGGCAGCCTCGAGCTGCTCGGCGTCGGCCGCCTCCTGGGCCTTCTCGATAATACCGACGACGTCGCCCATGCCTAAAATGCGCTTGGCCATGCGGTCGGGGTAGAACGGCTCCAGCGAATCGGGCTTCTCGCCCATGCTCACGAACTTAATGGGCTTGCCGGTCACCTGGCGCACGGAAAGCGCGCCGCCGCCACGGGCGTCGCCATCGAGCTTGGAGATGATCACGCCGTCAAAATCGGTACGCTCGGCGAAGGTCGAGACGACGTTGACGATATCCTGACCGGTCATGGCATCGACGACCATCAGCACCTGATCGGGCTTGACGGCCTTCTTGATGTCCACGGCCTCCTGCATCATCTGCTCGTCGATCTGCAGACGACCGGCGGTATCGACGATGACCACGTCGCGCAGGTGGTCGACGGCCTCCTGGATGGCGCCCTTGGCGATGTCGACCGGATGCTCGCCGTCACCGCGGAAGACCGGCACGCCGATCTCTCCGCCGAGCGTGGCCAGCTGGTCGGCAGCGGCGGGACGGTAGACATCGCACGCGGCGAGCAGCGGCGAGCGGCCCTGCTTCTTGAGCAGGTAGGCCAGCTTTACGGCAGCCGTGGTCTTACCGGAGCCCTGCAAGCCGACGAGCATGATGACATTGGGAATGCGGTTGCTAAAGACGAGCTTGCTCTCGGTGGAACCGAGCATCTCGGTGAGCTCGTCGAGCACAATCTTGACGACGTTTTGCGCCGGCGACAGCGACTCCATGACCTCGGCGGTCATGCAGCGCTCCTTGGTCTTGGCGACGAACTCCTTGACGACCTTGAAGTTGACGTCGGCCTCGAGCAGCGCCATGCGAATGTCGCGCATGGCCGAGGTAATATCGGCCTCGGTCAATTTACCCTTGCCGCGCAGGCGGTCAAATGTGTCGTTGAGGCGATCGCTCAGAGAATCAAACACTAGTCACTCCTTAATTGGACTCGCCCACCAGGGCGCGGCAGAAATCTTTGGCATTGAACTCTTGCAGGTCATCGACCTGCTCGCCCACGCCGATGCGCAGGATTGGGAGCTTGAGCTTCTCGGCCACGGCCATGGCGATGCCACCCTTAGCCGTGCCGTCCAGCTTTGTCATGATAATACCGTCCAGACCCAACGCCTCGTTAAACTCAAGCGCCTGGTTCAGACCGTTTTGGCCTGTCGCGGCATCGATTACGAGTACGACCGAGACGGGCATGGGGCCGGCGGCCATATTGGCGGCGCGCTTACGCGTCACATTGACCACCTTGGCAAGCTCGCGCATGAGCTCGGGGCTCGTGTGCAGACGACCGGCGGTGTCGATAAGCACCAGGTCGCTGCCGCGCTTGTCGGCCTCGTCGAGCACGTCGTAGCAAACGCTTGCCGGGTCGGAGCCGCGGTCGCGCTTGATGACGGGGACACCGGCGCGCTGGCCCCACACATCGAGTTGCTCGATGGCGGCGGCGCGGAAGGTATCGGCCGAGCCAATCACGACATTCTTGCCGCGGGCAGCCATGGCGCTCGCGATCTTGCCGACCGTGGTGGTCTTGCCGGCACCGTTAATGCCCACAAACAGCACGCAGCTCGGCGTGTCGGCGAACGGATCTCGCTCGGCGGGCACAAAATGTTGCTCGAGCTGCTCGGCCAGGGCGCGACGGAGTTGCGGGGCGGTCTTGAGGTTCTTCTTGGCCGCGGCATCGCGCAGGTCATCGGACACCTTAATCGCGACCTCGGCACCCATGTCACCCATGACGAGAGTGTCCTCTAGGTCCTCCCAAAAATCCTCGTCGACCTCGCCGCCAAAATAAAAGACCTCGTTGAGGGCCTCGCGGCTGCGCTCAAGTCCGCGCGAGAGAGCATCGAAGAATCCCATTATGCATTCACGACCTTTCCGGTTTCGCGATCGAGTTTTTGCGAGACGACGCGGCTGACGCCGTCGGCTTGCATCGAGACGCCGTAGAGGACGTCAGCGTCCTCCATAGTACGGCGCTGATGCGAGATAACCAAGAGCTGCGTATCGGAACGCAAAACATCGAGCGCGCCGATGAGCTTGGACAGGTTGGCGTCATCGAGCGCCGCCTCGACCTCGTCCAGCACATAGAACGGCACCGTACGCGTGCGATACACGGCAAAGAGCAAGGCGAGCGCCGTCAGGCTCTTCTCGCCGCCCGACATGAGCATCATCTTGGTGATGCGCTTGCCGCGCGGCTGGGCGACGACCTCGATGCCCGTCTCGGCCGGGTGCTCGGGGTCGGTCATCTCCAGGTGGGCCTGACCGCCCGGGAAGAGCATGGAGAAGACCTCGCGGAAGTTCTCGTCGACCTTCTCGAAGGTCGTGAGGAAGCTCGTGCGCATCTTGCGGTCGATCGCCGCGGTGATCTTGGTGAGCGCCTTGCGCGCGCTCTCGAGGTCCTCCAGCTGCGTCGCGATGTAATCGGCGCGCTGCTTGAGGGTCTCGTACTCCTCCATGGCCACCTGGTTCACAGGGCCGAGGTTGTTGATCTGACGCACGAGGCTGTTGAGCTCCCGCTCGGCGGCCGCGCGGTCGTCCGGGGCGGGAAGCTGCAGCGCCTCCTCGAGCACGGTGGTCCCATCGACCGTGATGGCGCGCACGGCGGCCTCGACCTGCACCTCGAGCTTGCCGCGCGCGACCTTGGCGTCGTTGACGCCGGCGGTGGCCAGATCGACCTCGACCTTGGCGCGGGCGACCTCGCCCTTGGCGTCCTCGATGGTGCGCTTGAGCGAGGCCGAATCGGCCTCCTCGAGCGAGGCGCGGT
>DXLS01000058.1:0-54538 GCA_019414605.1 Collinsella sp. | reverse complement strand
GTCGTCGACATCGAGGGCAAGGATTACACCGCCGAGCAGGTGAGCGCCATGACGCTCGCAAAGATGAAGGCCGATGCCGAGAAGTATCTGGGCGAGACCGTCACCGACGCCGTCATCACCGTCCCGGCCTACTTCAACGACGCCCAGCGTCAGGCCACCAAGGACGCCGGTAAGATCGCCGGCCTCAACGTCAAGCGTATCGTCAACGAGCCGACTGCCGCTGCTCTTGCCTATGGCCTGGACAAGCAGGGCACCGACCAGCGCATCCTGGTCTTCGACCTGGGCGGCGGCACCTTCGACGTCTCCATCCTCGACCTCGCCGACGGCGTGTTTGAGGTTCTGTCCACCTCGGGCGACAACCACCTGGGCGGCGACGACTGGGATCAGCGCGTCATCGATTGGATGGCCGATAAGTTCCAGCAGGAGAACGGTGTCGACCTGCGTCAGGACCCCATGGCCCTGCAGCGTCTGAAGGAGGCCGCCGAGAACGCCAAGAAGGAGCTCTCCGCCGCCCAGCAGACCACCATCAACCTGCCGTTCATTACCATGAACCAGTCCGGCCCGCTGCACCTCAACTACACGCTGACCCGCGCCGAGTTCGAGAAGATCACCCGCGACCTGCTCGAGCGCTGCAAGCAGCCTGTCACCAACGCCCTGCGTGACGCCAAGCTTAAGCTCTCCGATTTGACCGAGGTCATCCTCGTCGGCGGCTCCACCCGTATGCCCGCCGTCCAGGAGCTCGTCAAGACCATGACCGGCAAGCAGCCCAACATGTCCGTGAACCCCGACGAGGTCGTTGCCGACGGCGCTGCCGTCCAGGGCGGCGTGCTCACCGGCGACGTCGAGGGCATCCTACTGCTCGACGTTACCCCGCTGTCGCTGGGCGTCGAGACCATGGGCGGCATCATGACCAAGATGATCGACCGCAACACCACGATCCCGACCTCCAAGACCGAGGTCTACTCCACCGCTGCCGACAACCAGACCAGCGTCGAGATCAACGTGCTCCAGGGCGAGCGCGAGCTTGCTCGCGACAACAAGTCGCTCGGTAAGTTCCAGCTGACCGGTATCCCGGCTGCCCGCCGCGGTGTGCCGCAGATCGAGGTCACCTTCGACATCGACGCCAACGGCATCGTCAAGGTCTCCGCTAAGGACAAGGGCACCGGCAAGGAGCAGCAGATCACCATTTCCGGCTCCACTGCTCTGTCCGACGACGAAGTCGATCGTATGGTCAAGGACGCCGAGGCTCATGCCGAGGAGGACAAGAAGCAGAAGGAAGAGGTCGAGGTCCGCAACCAGACCGATAGCCTGTGCTACTCCACCGAGCAGACCCTCAACGAGCTGGGCGACAAGGTTTCCGCCGATGTGAAGTCCAAGGCCGAGACCGCTATCGCCGACGCCAAGAAGGCGCTCGAGGGCTCTGACGTCGAGGCCATCAAGGCCGCTGGCGAGTCCCTGCAGTCCGTGGCCTACGAGCTGGCCCAGGTTGTCTACGCCGACGCTCAGCAGCAGACCGACGGTGCCGCCGGCGCCCAGCCTGCCGACGATGACGTGGTCGACGCCGACTACGAGGTTGTGGACGACGAGGACAAGTAATCATGTCCGCCCGTAAAGCTCGCACGGAGGCGGCCGCCACTGGCGCCGCCCCCGTTGACTCTGAGGAGAAGGACGTGAAGATTCCCGTAGAGGCCGTCGACGATACCGAGGCCAACGAGGCCCCGGCCGCCGAGGCTGCCGAGAACCAGGTAGAGGATTCCAACAAGGAGGCGACGATGACCGAGGACGAGATGGTGGAAGCCGCTATCCGCGCCGGTGAGGAAGCCGCCGACAACGACTTTAAGCTCAAGTTCGAGCAGGCCCAAAAGGAGCTTACCGACGTGCGCAGCGAGCTCGATGCTGCGGCAGAGGCTCAGAAGGCCGCCGAGGATAAGGCAAAGGACGCCACCGAGCGCACTGCCCGTCTACAGGCCGACTGGGAGAACTTTCGTCGCCGCACCGCCAACGAGCGCATCGCTGAGCGCGAGCGCGCGACCGAGAAGCTTGTCACTGCGCTGCTGCCGGTGATTGACGATATCGAGCGCGCGATCGACCATGCCCGTAGCCAGGAGCTTTCCGACGATTTTAAGCAGTTCGTCGATGGCGTCGACGCGGTGCATGCCAAGCTGCTCGATGTGTTTGCGCACGAGGGCGTTGAGCCCATCGACCCCAAGGGCGAGGCGTTCGATCCGCTCGAGCACCAGGCTGTGGGTCGCGTTGAGGACGCATCACAGTACGACGAGACCGTCAACGACGTGTACCAGAAGGGCTACCGCATGGCGGATCGCATCCTGCGTTCCGCGATGGTGACGGTGACCTACGGTGGCGAGAAGCGCCCCGCACCGGAGCCCGAAGCGGCGCCCGAGGATGCTTCGGCCGATACGGCCGAGAGCACCGAGGAGTAATTGAGAAGGGCCCCGGGGCAACACCCGGGGCCCTTTCTGGCCTAGTGCCATATGAAAGCATGAGCCGTCGTCTGCATGGGCGGCGGACGTAACAGGAGAGGAGCTACGATGGCTGCAGGCAAAACCTTCTATGACATCCTGGGCGTATCCAAGAGCGCCTCCGACAAAGAGATCAAGAGCGCGTTTCGCAAGCTCGCGCAAAAATATCACCCCGATGCCGGCGGCGACGAGGCCAAGTTTAAGGAGATCAGCGAGGCCTACGAGACGCTTTCGGACGAGAAGAAGCGCAAAGAGTACGACCAGATGCTCATGTTCGGCGGCATGCCGGGCGCGGGCGGCGCGTATGGCGGCGGCTACGGTGCCGGCGCGGGCGCCAGCGGCTGGGGCGATATCTTCGACAGCATCTTTAGCGGCAACGGTGCCTGGGGCAGCGATTGGGGCTCGGGCTTTGCCGGGGCTGCGGGTAATGCCGGCGCGGGCCGCAGCCGTGCTCGCAAGGGCGGCGACCTGTCGCTGACCGTCGATGTGACGGCTGAGGACGCGTTTCGTGGCGTGACGCACAAGGTTACCTACCGCATTCCCTCGACGGGCGAGCAGCAGACCATCACGGTCTCGGTGCCTGCGGGTGCGGTCGACGGGGGCAAGCTGCGCTACAAGCGTCGCGGCGAGTACGGCGTTGCCGGCGGCGAGCGCGGCGACCTGGTCGTGACCACGCACGTGGAGGAGCATCCGCTGTTTAAGCGCAAAGGTGCCGACGTGACCATGGAGGTACCGGTCTCGGTCTACGAGGCGGCGCTCGGCTGCACGGTGGACGTGCCCACGCCCGGCGGTGCGACGGTCCGTTTGAAAGTGCCCGCGGGCACCCAGACGGGCAAGAAGTTCCGCTTTAAGGAAATGGGGGCACCCGACGTTAAGCACCGTGGCCGCACGGGCGCGCTGCTCGTCGAGATCAAGGTGCAGGTCCCCACAAACTTGTCTGACGACGAGCGCGATGCCATGACCAAGCTGCGCGAGGCCGACACGCGCGACTACCGCGAGAAGGTCAACCGTTACAAGGCGACGTACTAGGGGCGCCTGTGACGCCTGCCCGCGTCGGCGGGCTTATGATGGACGATAACGAGACGGAAAGGGGTCAGGTAGCATGGCCGAGGACAATAGGAACAAACCGCTGTACATGATCAGCGTGGCGGCCGAGCTGACCGGCATGCACCCGCAGACTCTGCGCGTCTACGAGTCCAAGGGCCTGGTGAACCCCCAGCGCTCGGGCGGCAACACGCGCCTGTATTCGCGCGCCGATATCGAGCGCCTGGAGCTCATCAACCAACTGACCGACGAGGGCATCAACCTTGCCGGCGTGGTGCGCATTCTCGATATGAAGGAGCGTGCCGAGGAGCGCGAGCGCGAGAACGAGAAGCTCCGCGCCCGCGTGCGCCAGCTCGAGGACGAGCTGCACGAGTACAAGATGCAGAAGAAGATCACCGCCTTGGCCCCGCGTGATGGCTCGGTCAACCCCGAGCAAGTCATGCGCAAACTGCTAGGTACGGGTGGCGACCTATAGCTCCGCCGCCGCCGCCGGGCACTCATTGGGGACAGACTTAAATGAGTGCCCACAGAATGAGAGTGGATAATCTCCCGTTTTTGGCCTATGTGCAGGCTCAAAGTGGGAGATTATCCACTCTCGTCATTTGATTGGCACTTGGGGACGTTCCTTTTCTGCCGGCACTTGGGGACACTCCTTGCGCCAAATCCGTCTTCCCGTCCTCGGCTCGCCCTATGCTTTACTGAGATAAAGTGAACGCGCAGATTCGTAGCCCACTCGCAACTGTTCTATGGCACGATATTGAACGAATGGTATGCTATGCGCCCAAATCTTTTGGGCAGAGTGGGAGACAGTATGGTCAAGCTGTACGAGGACGGCATCTACCTGCGCCGTGGCAGCGAGGTTGTGCCTGCGGCCGAGGCTGCTGAGCGCGGTATTACGCAGACGCCCGAGGATGCCAAACGTGGCACCATCGCGTATTCGATCCTTCAGGCACACAATACGTCCGGCGACCCCGAGGCGCTCAAGATTCGCTTCGACGCCATGGCGAGCCACGACATCACCTTTGTCGGCATCATCCAGACGGCGCGCGCCTCGGGCATGGAGCAGTTCCCGCTGCCCTACGTGCTCACCAACTGCCATAACTCGCTGTGCGCCGTGGGCGGCACTATCAACGAGGACGATCACGTCTTTGGCCTCTCCGCGGCCAAGAAGTACGGCGGCATCTTCGTTCCGCCGCACATCGCGGTCATCCACTCCTTTATGCGCGAGAACTTCGCCGGTTGCGGCAAGATGATCTTGGGCTCCGACTCGCACACCCGCTACGGCGCCCTGGGCACCATGGCTGTGGGCGAGGGCGGCGGCGAGCTGGCAAAGCAGCTGCTGCGCGACACCTACGACGTCGCCTATCCCGGCGTTGTGGCCATCTACCTCACGGGCGCCCCGCGTCCCGGCGTCGGCCCGCACGACGTTGCGCTTGCCATCATCCGCGCCGTCTTTGCCAAGGGCTACGTTAAGAACAAGGTCATGGAGTTTGTGGGCCCCGGCATCGCGAGCATGACGACCGATTACCGCAACGGCGTCGACGTCATGACCACCGAGACCACCTGCCTTTCCTCCATCTGGGCCACCGACGAGGACACTCACGCATTCCTGACCATGCACGGCCGCGGCGACGATTACCGCGAGCTCAAGCCCGCCGATGTCGCCTACTACGACGGCTGCGTCGAGGTCGACCTGTCGAGCATCAAGCCCATGATCGCCCTGCCGTTCCATCCTTCCAACGGCTTTGAGATTGACGAGCTCAACGAGAACCTCGAGGATATTCTGCACGAGGTGGAGCTCGAGGCCGCCAAGATCGGTGAGGGCAAGACGCACTTTAGCCTGCTCGACAAGATCGTCGACGGCAAGCTGCACGTGCAGCAGGGCGTTATCGCCGGCTGCTCGGGCGGCAACTACGACTCCGTGGTCCAGGCTGCCCGTGTGCTCAAGGGCGCCAACACCGGCTGCGGTGAGTTCTCGCTGTCGGTCTATCCCACGAGCCAGCCTGTGGCGCTCGAGCTCACGCGTCGCGGCTATATCTACGACCTCATGGAGGCCGGCGCGATCGTGCGCACGGCGTTCTGCGGCCCGTGCTTTGGTGCCGGCGATACGCCTGCCAACAACGGCCTGTCCATTCGCCACACCACGCGCAACTTCCCCAACCGCGAGGGTTCCAAGCCGGGCAATGGCCAGCTGAGCGCCGTGGCTCTGATGGACGCCCGCTCCATTGCGGCGACCGCGGCAAACGGCGGCGTGCTCACCCCGGCGACCGACCTGCCCGAGGAGACTTGGGACGAGGCCTGCGAGTACACATTCGACGACGCTCCCTACAAGAAACGCGTGTACTGGGGCTTTGGCAAGGCGGAGCCTGCCGATGAGCTGGTCGAGGGCCCCAACATCAAGCCGTGGCCCGCGATGGAGCCGCTCGGCGACGACATCCTGCTCAAGGTGTGCTCCAAGATCATGGACCCGGTCACTACGACCGATGAGCTCATTCCCTCGGGCGAGACGAGCTCCTTCCGCTCCAACCCGCTGGGTCTGGCCGAGTTTACGCTCAGCCGCCGCGACCCTGCCTACGTGGGTCGCTCCAAGGAAGTCGACGCCGTGGAGAAGCGCCGCGTGGCCGGCGAGGGCGCGGGCGACCTGGCGGCGCTCGATGCCGGGCTTGCTGGTGTGTTTGAGGCACTGACCGGCGCGGGCGTTGCGGCCGATGCCAAGGCGACCGAGTACGGCTCCATGCTCTATGCCAAGAAGCCCGGTGACGGCTCTGCCCGCGAGCAGGCCGCGAGCTGCCAGCGCGTGATTGGCGGTCTGGCCAACATCGTCCACGAGTACGCCACCAAGCGTTATCGCTCCAACGTGATGAACTGGGGCATGGTGCCCTTCCAGATGGAGGCCGAGCCCAACTTTGAGGTGGGCGATTACGTCTTCGTGCCGGGTATCCGCGCCGCGCTCGATGGCGACCTGCAGAACATCGCTGCCTACGTGGTGCGCGCCGACGGTGCTGTTGAGCAGATTGAGCTCTACATTGCCGACATGACGGCAGAGGAGCGTGCCATCGTCAAGGCCGGCTGTCTGATCAACTACAACAAGTTCAAGGCCGCTGCCGAGTAACGCACTTAATTGTCCGCCCGGGGCTTACCCTTTCCCGCCCGCTCACGCGCTTCGCGAGGGTCGCGTTCGGGAAAGGAAAAGCCCCGGGCGACATTTCCGCGTTCTCGTTGGGTCTTGAGGGACGCTAAAAAAGACTGAGCTTGAAGCCGCCTCTTTTTATTGGGGCGGCTTCTTTTTGTCGAAAACCACCACATTGGGGTCAGGCACCTTTGTGGTGGTCCCGTTTGTCTCGACCTGTAACATCTGGGCCCCTATTTGACGAGCGGTTGTTACAGATTGAGACAAACGATCGCCGCTGATCATTTCATCTCAATCTGTAACATCTAAGATCGAAAAGGGCCGCTAGATGTTACAGATCGAGACAGTCGAGCGCCAGAGTCGAAAACCACCACAAAGGGGCCTGTCCCTTTCGTGGTGGTGGGGGGCGAACTCGATGCTGCCGTGCTCGCTGAACGACATTCTAATGAGCGTCTCTACAGGATTTCATCCAGGCCGGGAGTCTTGGTTGTTTTGGGGATGCCGAGTTTGGATGACGCGAAATCGTCAACATTGTCCTTAATTCCGTCTTTGGTGTAGACAGTGACTATATAGGTGCTGTGCCCAAATTCGCTCTTGTCGCGTATCGCCCAGGCCTGCCAGTAGGCAGCTCCGCCTCGCTCTCTGATTTTTCCAATGCGGCGGAGTTCTGTTCGCTTTAATTTCTGGTCGCTGTCGACGGTTCGGCCGACCTCATCGGTGAGCCCGCACTGTTCAAGCAGTTTGTCGAGGACTTGGTTCATGTGACGCTCATCGGTGTTTGGAGCATAGTCGTAAGCGAGGGTGATGGAGTCGAGTGGCTGGTCGTCGATCAAATAATTCATCGTCTGAGGTTCAAGGCTGAAATGGGGGAAGCATCCATCAATCGTTCCGAGCAGCGGTAACATTGACCGCCAAATTCCGGTGGGAATTCCATCTTCGTAGAACACGCCGCGACAGATAAAGGAGAGCGAGGTGGCACGCGAGCCGGCGTCGACCATTCCGCATAAATCGAAGGGCGAGGCGATGCCAAGGGAAAAGGGCGTGGCGACGATAAGGAAGAGCATCACGATGGGTATGGCGAGAATGGCGATGACGTTGCGACCGGTGGAATGAGACGGCTTCATATGCGCTCCTCGAGACAAAGATCTGTTGAGGATAGGCAGAAATGGATATGTTCAGAGAACAATTCAAGTTTAATCTCATGGCGCGAGATGGTCGACCGTTAGCGTCGAAAACCACCACAAAGGTGCCTGTCCCCTTTGTGGTGGTGAGGAGCGCGCGGCTTCTTTTGGTAATAATGCTGGCTGGCGATATCATTAGTGCAGGTAGCGAAGGTTTGCGTTGCGAGGTGCTTTGCTGTGAGAAGTCCTGCCCGTATTGGATTGATTGTTTTGGCGCTTGCGATTACCGTGGTTGGCATGGGCACTGTCGGCATGGCGTTTCTACCTGCTGCGGTGACGGAGCCGGTGGTCAAGCCTGTGACTCAATCTGTCGAACTTCTGACCGGCGACGACAAGCCCGAGACCATTACCGTTGATTTTGATGAGCAGCCGGCTGTGCTGGGTATTAGCAATTATCCGCGTATTCAGCTTGGGGCCATGCGCTATACCACGGATACAAGCCTGATCGATAGGGCGTCCGAGCTACTCAAGGGCAAAACATTTAAGCGTTGGTACGGATATGCGTCCTATCGGGCAAAAGCGAACGACATGGTTGGCGGATGCCACTCTTCCATCGAGCTGGACACTGCAAACGGCGCAAAGTTATGTGATGTCTCGTACGATCCGGGCTACGAGGGCAATGAGGGTCCGGGCATCTACATCATGGACGGCGATGTCGCCTATGTCATGGAGGGCGACCAGACCGAGCTCAACGATTTTATGGGTCAGTGTATCCAAGATGCCTATAAACAGACCTGCTTGCCTGACCCGCAGACTGCACGCGATAGTGGGTCTGCCCGTACATGGCTGTTCGAGGATGAGATGCCCTGGACCGTCGAATCGGGAAGTACGGGTTCGGCGAAGGAGTAGAGACCGCGACTACCACAAAGGTACCCGTCCCCTTTGTAGTAGTTCTCGGTTTGTCTCGATCTGTAACATCTTGGCCGCTAAAAGTGGGCCTGGTGTTACAGATTTAGATTTTCGACTCAGGTGTCTTCGTTCGTCTCGATTTGTAACAGTTAGACCCTAATTTGCCGAGTAGATGTTACAGATTGAGACAAACGGTTGCCGCTGGTCATTTCATCTTGATCCGTAACATCTAGGATCAAAAATGGCTGCTAGATGTTACAGATCGAGACGGTAGTGCGCCTGGGCAGCGGCGGGCTGACATCTCAGTACCCTATCCATCAATCACTCAGAAAATCTTATATATAGAGACTTAGATTTGTGTATAAGATCGCGCAAAGCTGGCAACAATACTTCTCGAACAACGTGAAGCCGCCCCGTAGGGCGGCCGCCCCAAGAGAGGTGATTCCATGAGAATCGATAAGCTAGCAATGACGTCGCGCGAGGCGCTGCAGACCGCCATGAGCACGGCTGCCGATGCACAGGCCGGCGCGGTGGAGCCGATCCACCTGCTGTCTGCCCTGCTCGGTGCCGGCGAGCGCAATATCTCCGTGATCATCGAGCGCATCGGTGCCGACCCGGCTCAGCTCGCACGCTCCACACAGGATGCCATCGACCACGCGCCCAAGGTTTCGGGCGAGGGCCAGCAGATGGGCCTTTCCAATGAGCTCGTCCGCGTCATCGAGAAGGCCGAGAAGAAGGCCACCAAGATGGGCGACAGCTTTGTGGTGACTGAGCATCTGCTGATGGCTCTTGCCGAGGACAAGGGCGAGGCGGGTCGCGTGCTGCGCGACGCCGGCGTCACCAAGGAGCGCATCGAGCAGGTCTACGAGGAGCTGCGTGGCGATGACCGCGTGACGTCTGCCGAGGACAAGACTCAGTTTGAGGCGCTGGAGCAGTACGGCCGCAACATCTGCGATCTGGCCCGCGCCGGCAAGCTCGACCCGGTCATCGGCCGTACCGACGAGATCCGTCGTACTATTCAGGTCCTGTCCCGCCGCACCAAGAACAACCCCGTGCTCATCGGCGAGCCGGGCGTCGGCAAGACGGCCATCGTCGAGGGCATCGCCCAGCGTATCGTGGCCGGCGACGTTCCGAGCACCCTGCGTGACCGCGACCTCATCGAGCTTGACATGAGCGCGCTGGTCGCCGGTGCCAAGTACCGCGGCGAGTTCGAGGACCGCTTGAAGGCCGTGCTCAAGGAGGTACAGAAGTCCGAGGGCAAGGTCATCCTGTTCATCGATGAGCTCCACACCATCGTGGGCGCGGGTGCCACTGAGGGCTCCATGGACGCCGGTAACATCCTCAAGCCGGCGCTCGCCCGTGGCGACCTGCATGCGATCGGCGCGACCACGCTCGACGAATACCGCAAGTACATCGAGAAGGACGCGGCGCTCGCGCGTCGTTTCCAGACCGTTATGGTGAGCGAGCCTACCGTCGAGGACACCATCTCGATCCTGCGTGGCCTCAAGGAGAAGTACGAGATCTTCCACGGCGTGCACATCACCGATAGCGCGCTCGTGGCCGCCGCCGACCTCTCCGATCGCTATATCGCCGACCGCTTCCTGCCCGACAAGGCCATCGACCTGGTCGATGAGGCGGCAAGCCGTCTGCGCATGGAGCTCGACAGCATGCCGGTCGAGATTGACGCCACCACGCGTCAGCTCACCCAGCTGCAGATCGAGGAACAGGCGCTCATGAAGGAGACCGACGATGCCTCCAAGGAGCGTCTGGAGGCTCTGCGCCAGGAGATTGCCGAGGTCCAGGAAAAACTCAACGTGCAAAAGGCTGGCTGGCTCAACCAGAAGAACGCCATCGACCACGTGCAGGAGCTCAAGGGCCAGCTTGACGAGGCCAGGAGCGAAGAGGAGCGCGCGACGCGCAACGGCGATTTGGGTCGTGCGTCCGAGCTGCGCTACTCCGTGATTCCGGGCCTGCAGCAGCAGATTCAGGATTCCGAGGCCGCGCTCGAGGCGCAAAAGCAGCAGGACGGCGAGGGCCTCAATGAACAGGTGACCTCCGATGAGATCGCCGAGGTCGTGAGCGCCTGGACCGGCGTGCCCGTGTCCAAGATGATGCAGGGCGAGCTCGACAAGCTGAAGGGCTTGGAGGGCGAGCTGCATAAGCGCGTCATCGGCCAGGACGAGGCCGTCTCCGCCGTCGCCGCAGCTGTGCGCCGCAGCCGTGCGGGCCTCTCCGATCCGGACAAGCCCATCGGCAGCTTCTTCTTCCTGGGCCCCACCGGCGTGGGCAAGACCGAGCTCGCCAAGGCGCTTGCCGAGTGCCTGTTCGATGACGAGCGCGCGCTCGTGCGTATCGACATGTCCGAGTACATGGAGAAGTTCAGCGTCCAGCGTCTGATCGGTGCGCCCCCGGGATACGTGGGCTACGACGAGGGCGGCCAGCTCACCGAGGCCGTGCGCCGTCGTCCGTACTCCGTAATCTTGCTCGACGAGATGGAGAAGGCCCATCCGGATGTCTTCAACGTGCTGCTGCAGGTGCTCGACGACGGCCGCCTGACCGATGGCCAGGGTCGCCAGGTGTCCTTCAAGAACACGATTATCATCATGACGTCCAACGTGGGCTCCAAGGCCATCGCCGATCTGTCCGGTAAGGACGAGGAGGAGATGCGCCATCAGGTCGACGCCGCCATGGCTCAGACCTTCCGCCCCGAGTTCCTCAACCGTATCGACGATATCGTGGTGTTCCATCCGCTCGGCATGGCGCAGATCGAAAGGATCGTCGACATCCAGCTTGCCGACGTCCGCGCACGTCTGGCCAAGGAGCGTATGACGCTTGCCATCACCCCGGCGGCCAAGCAGATGCTCGCCGTGGGCGGCCTGGACCCGGTCTTTGGCGCCCGTCCGCTCAAGCGTCTGGTGCAGCGCGAGGTCGTGGATGCCATCGCCGCCGCTATCATCGACGGCACGGTGCGCGAGGGCGATCAGGTGACGGTCGATGTCGACAAGGACGGCGGCTTTACCGTCGTGTGCGACAATACGCCGGCGGCCACCTACGAGGTCCCCGACGCCGAGTAGATTTTGGGCCATGCCTTAAAATCTGCCTTTTGAGCCGAACGCCAAGGGCGGCGGATCCGATTGGGTCCGCCGCCCTTTTTCGTGCGACAATCGATGGTGTTGAACGTGAGCACATGGCAAGGAGCTATGCAGATGAAAGACGAGAACAAGACGAACGCACCGGTGGCTGAGGCGGCGCCCGCCGCACCGAAGACTCCGCCTAAACCGGCGCCCAAGCCGCGCGACCCCTATATCCGTGCCGAGAACGAGGACGATGACGGTTACGATCCCTACAGCGATCGCCGCCCCGAGCGCGAGCCAATGTTCGAAGCCGATCCGTGGCGCTGAGTGCCACCCAAAAGGTCACCAATAAGTTGCGGTGAAATAGGGACTGTTTTGCGGTTTGACCAGCAAAAACAATCCCTATTTCACCGCAACTGCGTTAGGGATGTGGTTGTTGGGCGGCTGTCTTCGGGCCGACTAGTCCTGGGCTTTGATGCTCGGCAGGAGAATCTGGGCGAGGTAGTCGGTCTCGAGTTTGGTCGCGGCGTCTGCCTTGCCGTCTTTACCGACCAGGTCGTTCTTAATCTGGCTATAGGTGTAGCGGTTGCCGGTCGTAAGCTCGACAAGCTCAATGGCCGTGTCCATGGGGTAGGTCGACACAGGGTCCTGCGTGCGTCCATTAACGGTTTGCGGAATCACGTACGGATAGACGGGGCCGCTGGCGTAGACGGTGTAGCCGTTGCCCAGGCTGACCGTGCCCAAAACCGTATCGCCGTCATCGGGGGTAAAGGTCTCGCCGTCGCGCACTGCGACAAGCGTCACGAGCGGTGTGTTGGTGTCGCTGTCCAGATAAATGCACAGCGTGCTGCCGTTTTGCCAGGTTGCGACCTTGCCATACCACTCAACCGGAATATCGAGCTGATACAGGTTCGTCGCCTTGTGCCGAGCGTCGGCATCGCGGGCGGACTGAGCCTCGCTTGCGCTTACGGCGTTGGCGGCGGCATCGCGGCGCGTAATTGCCGCCTGCTGGAGTATCTTTGCCGCGGCGGCAGAGCTTGCGCCCCCTTCCTCGGCATACTTGGCGGCGGCATCGATCTGGTCGTCAGTCACCGTGTCGGCCGAAGGTACCTTGAGCTTAAAGGTGGCTTGAGCGCGCAGATCCTGCCCATCGCTCTTAATGGTGACCTGCGCCTTGGTGGTCGGGACGGTGTAGATGGTGCCGTCTTCCGCGATGGGGGATCCAGCAATGGAGAGCGTGTAATCGCCGGGCAGCAGCTTAATGCCGCGACCGTGCTCGTCAACGTAGAGCGTTTCGCTCACAGAGGAGCCGTCGGAGTCCTGGCCACTCACCTGCACGGGGATCTTTGAGCCGGTGGAGCAGTCGAGCCCCGCGGCATGTACGCCAATTTGCACCGACATCATCGTGTGCGCACTGGCGGCGACAGCGGCAGCCTGCTCTTGCTGATATCCGTTCCAGGCAGCATAGCCTGCGCCGCCGGCGACGAGCGCGACGGCCACAACGCCGGCAACCATCAGGTTGCGGCGCCTGGGCGACATCTTACGATGACGAACCTCGGCTTCGCGTGCCGAAGGAACGGACGGTAGGGGAATATCGCCCATGGCGATGGTCTCGTCCACGGCAGGCGCAGAGCCTAAGCCAGGGAGCTCGCGGGTCAGCGAATCTTCGGCCGGCAAGTTGTCGAGCAAGATGGTTTCCTCGCTCGTGTCGGATTCGGGCTGGCCGTCGGCCTCGCATTCGGATTCCTCGTGCCCCGCCTCGTCTTCGGCGGGCGCGGCGCCATCGTCTTTTGCATCCCGATCATCGGGCTGCGCCTCGATTTCCGGCTTATCCTGCACATCAACGCTCGAATCGTCAAACGCAATCTCGGCCAGCGCAATCCGGTCTAGGCTCTCCAGGGCCTCGGCACACGCTTCTGCATCTTGGACCGCGTCCTCTTGGCCCGTCGTCTCATCTTTCATATATCCCCCAAGCTCAATATCGGGACAACACTGTACCCAAAAACGGGACCCTATAGAGCCGCCGCATGATTTGAAATCCGATTTTATATATGCGCATGTTTTTGAATAGATGAATAGAGGCGCAATGACAAAAGCCCCCGAAAAGCGAGCGAAACGCTTTCCGGGGGCTCTGCGAGACATTGGATGAAAAACCTGGCGGGCGGGCCTATGCCCAGGCGCCAACAGCGACCAACATGTTACTCGGCGTGCGCGTAATCAACCTTGGCGCGGCGAGCGGTAGCCTTCTCCCAATCGCTGGTGCCCTCAAAGACATCCTGCTTGTAGGGATTGCGGCCGAGCTTCTTGGCACGGTAGGCGATGTAGATGATTGCGGCGACGTTGGCGATCAGCGCGGCGACCGAGACCGCGGTAGCGGCGCCGGGGTCGAGCGTGGAGTGGGTCACAAAGATGGACTCCTCCTGGAAGTACGGGAACACCTGGGCAAACATGCACCAAATGGCCAGCGTGAAGGCGCGGTTCTGGATCCAGCCGCCCTTGTTCCAGATAAAGGCGGCGACGGTGGGCGCCAGCAGCAGCGCAAAGCCGCAGAACCAGGAGTGGGTGGGCAGGCAGTTGTAGGTGTAGCAGAAGTTCCAGATATCGTAGGCGATGATGTAGACCCAGGTCATGTCGGGCCACAGCATATCGGTCTGATCCTCGGAGGCGTAGACGCTCCACCAACCGGTCATGCAGAAGATGTTGATGATGCCGGCGATGCCGTTGAACACGTTGTTCCAGCCGGCCAGCTGCGTAGCACCTTTGGAGGTGACCCAGGTGGACTCGCCCAGGACAAAGAAGTGATAGGCGCTCTCGAAGTCGGACACGACGGCGATCAAGATGTTGATGGCGACGATCACAAACGGCCACGCGCGGAACCAATGCGCCTTGCCGATCTTGCCCCACTGGTACTTAATGGCAATGAAGCCCCAGCAACCGGCCAGCGCCGCGTACACCTTGGCGTAGTGGAACCAGCTGTTCTGGTACACGTGGGTGGGGTTGGTGAGCGCCCACTCGGCACCCTGCGAAACGCCCACGGCGATGGCGACGCAGTAGATGGTCATGGCCAGCGGAGCCACGCCAAAGATGATTGCCGCGCCCAGCTTGGTGCGGCGGCCGACCTCGTTGAGCACGATCAGGCCAATAAAGACCATGGCCCAGCCAGCCCAGTGGATAAGGGTATCGCTACCCCAAACGTCGAACAGCATGCTGCTCTCCATTCACACGCCCGCGGCCCCTCTTCTGATCGCGGGCAGTTTGGCCAAATGTCGTCAGTTCTGGGGCTTGCGCTCCGGATACTTGGCGGTATAGCCCTCGATGTGGAGTGTCGAGGCGATGATTTCCTTGACTGTCTCGTCGGGCACATCGGGGTGCGTGCGGATATACATCAGCAGCCCCATGATGAGGGTGTAGAACGTCTCGTAGACATGGTCGATGCGTAGCTCGTGATGGGCGACAAAATCCACCACGGTGGTATCGCAGATATACTGCGCCACGCGCTGGACCACGTTGTGCAAAAAGCCGCCGTAGAGCGCGCCGCTGCTCGAGGTGAGCGTGCTCGGCAACTCGTGGCCGCTCACGACCAGGCGCTTAAAGAGCGGAGCAACGGTGTCGAGTGCGCCTTCGATGTCGCCAACCGTGCGGCTGGCGTTCCACTGCTCGAGCTCGGCGATAAAGCCGTCGATTGCCTCGTCCATAACGGCGGTGACGGCGGCATCCATATCGGCAAAGTAGTGGTAGAACAGCGAACGCGTGCAGCCAGCCCGCTTGGTCACGGCCGATACCGAAAGATGGGACACACCAAGCTCGGCGCTCACGGCGCGCACAGCGGCGAGGATCTCGCGACGGCGCTCGTCGCCCGTCAGGCGTTTTGCCGCGCTATCGGATGCGGGGACGGCATCGACCACAGAGATATCTGCTGCGTTGTTGCCCATGTTTTGCCGCCTTTCATCCGTTTGGGCCCGACCGTTCGCCTAACAGTCTTGAATATTGTTGACGGTTCGTCAATACTGTTTTTGACACAATGTCAACAATAGCGGGTGAACGGCATGGGGGCATGTCGAACCCGTACAAAGAGGGGCGCCGCGGTCTCGCCGGGCTGTGGCAAGAGAAGGGACGACTATGATTCTCAACGGACCGGGGATTAGCTATACCGAGCCCGATATCGGCGCGGAGTTCGTGCCGCCGATACCGGAGCATCCGCGCGAGGCCATCGTCAAACTGTGTGAGCACTGCACCAACCGCCTGCTGCACCGCGACGAGCTGCTGGGCTACGAGTACTGGTCGTTTGCCGAGGCCGCAACCGACGAGCAGGCCGAAGTGCTCTGCAAGATGAAGATGCGCCGTCCCTATACGCTGCCCGAGATGGTCAAGCTCACCGGCATGCCCGAGGCCGATATCGAAAAAATGCTCGACGACATGAGCTACACGGGTCTGCTCGAGTACAACTGGGAAAACCCCGAGCGCGCCAAGCAGTGGGTGCTGCCCATGCTGGTGCCGGGTTCCGCCGAGTTCCTCAACATGCGCGTGAGCCAGCTCGAGGAGCATCCGGTCTATGCCAAGTTCTTTGAGCAGGCGTCCAAGGGACCGCTGTCCAAGGCCACGCCGATGGTGCCGCCCGGCGGTGCCGGCATTGGCATGCATGTCATTCCGGTCGAGAAGGCCATCGATGCCGCGAGCACCTCGGTGCCGATCGAGCATATCGAGCATTGGCTCGACAAATACGAAGGTAAGTATGCCGCTAGCACCTGCAGCTGCCGCGCGAGCCGTCGCGTGATGGGTGAGGGCTGCGCCGACGACCCGGCAGATTGGTGCATCGCCGTGGGCGATATGGCCGACTACGTGGTCGAGACCGATCGTGGCCATTACGTGACCCGCGATGAGGTTTACGACATCTTGCGCCAGGCCGAGGACAACGGCTTTGTGCACCAGATCACCAACATTGACGGCGAGAACAAGATTTTCGCCATCTGCAACTGCAACGTTAACGTGTGCTACGCCCTGCGCACCTCGCAGCTGTTCAACACACCCAACCTGTCGCGCTCGGCCTATGTCGCCAAGGTCGAGAAGGACAAGTGCGTGGCCTGCGGTCGCTGCGTTGAGGTGTGCCCGGCTGGTGCAGCCAAGCTCGGCCAGAAGCTCTGCAGCAAAAAGGCCGGCGGACAGGTGCCCGAGTATCCGCGTCAGGAGCTGCCCGATGCCACCAAGTGGGACCACACCAAGTGGTCGCCCAACTACCGCAACGACAACCGCATCGAGACGCATGAGTCCGGCACCGCTCCCTGCAAGACGGCCTGCCCCGCGCATGTTGCCGTTCAGGGCTATTTGAAGCTCGCGGCTCAGGGTCGCTATGACGAGGCGTTGGCGCTCATCAAGCGCGAGAACCCGTTGCCCGCTATCTGCGGCCGTGTGTGCAACCGCCGCTGTGAGGATGCCTGCACCCGCGGTCGCGTGGACGAGGCCGTGGCCATCGACGAGGTCAAGAAGTTTATCGCCCAGCGCGATCTGGACGCCGCGACTCGCTATGTCCCGCCCGTGGTGACGCCGACGCGTGCCGGCGGCTTCGACCAGAAGATCGCCATCATCGGTGCCGGCCCGGCCGGTCTGTCCTGCGCTTTCTACCTGGCCGAGAAGGGCTACAAGCCCGTCGTGTTCGAGAAAAACGAGCGCCCGGGCGGCATGCTCACCTATGGCATTCCCAGCTTTAAGCTGCAGAAGGATGTTATCGAGGCCGAGGTCGAGGTTATTCGCCTGATGGGTGCCGAGTTCCGCTATGGCGTGGAAGTCGGTCGCGACGTGACGCTCGACGAGCTGCGCGCGCAGGGCTTTAAGGCCTTCTACGTTGCCATTGGCTGCCAGGGCGGCCGCCTTGCCGGCATTCCGGGCGAGGATGCCGAGGACGTGACCGTGGCCGTCGACTTCCTTCGCGAGGTTAACAGCGGCAAGATCGACGCGCTGCCCGGCCGCACCATTGTGGTGGGCGGCGGCAACGTTGCTATCGATGTCGCGCGCAACGCCTGCCGTCTGGGCTCTGAGCACGTTGAGATGTTCTGCCTGGAGAGTGAGGCCCAGATGCCCGCCAGCGAGGAGGAGCGTCGCGAGGCCATCGAGGACGGCGTGCACATCAGCTGCGGTTGGGGCCCCAAGGAGGTTCACCTGGACGAGGCCGGTCATGTGCGCGGCATCACCTTCAAGCGCTGCACGCGTGTCTTTGACGACGAGGGCCGTTTTGCGCCCGAGTACGATGAGAACGATCTGCGTCGTGTCGATGCCGACCGTGTCGTCATGTCGATTGGCCAGTCCATTGTGTGGGGCGACCTGCTGGCTGGCTCCAAGGTGGAGCTTGGCCGCGGTCAGGGTGCCCTTGCCGATCCTCAGACCTACCAGACCGCCGAGCCAGACATCTTTGTGGGCGGCGACGTCTACACCGGTCCGAGTTTTGCCATCGATGCCATCGCCGCCGGCCACGAGGCCGCCGTGTCCATCCATCGCTTTGTGCAGCCGGGGTCCACGCTCACCATCGGCCGCAACCAGCGCCGCTACACCGCGCTTGACCGCGACGATGTTGTGATTGAGAGCTACGACAACGCGAGCCGCGAGGTTGCCCATGTGGACCGCGAGCGCGAGAAGGCCGCGCCGTTTAGCGAGTACGTCGAGACCTTTACCGAAGAGCAGGTGCGCGCCGAGACCGCCCGTTGCCTGGGCTGCGGCGCCTCGATCGTCGACCCCAACAAGTGTATCGGCTGCGGCCTGTGCACCACCAAGTGCGCGTTCGATGCCATCCATCTGGATCGCGATCGCCCCGAGTGCTCCACGATGGTCAAATACGAGCAAAAGCTCCCCAGCCTGGGCAAGTACGCTTTGAAGCGTGCGATCAAAATCAAATTTGGGAAGAAATAAAAAACGCAACAAACAAGAGAACGGCGCAGAGAACGGTTGGACAGCGAGCGAGTCCCAGGCGTGGCGAGGTGCCTTGAAAGAGGAGGGCATAGGGCTTTTGCCCATGCCCGACGATTGAAAGGCAGATCGTCCGTCTGGGGCTCGCGCAGCGTCAAGTCGACCGCCGTTCGTTAGAACGGCGGAAGAAAAAGTGCATGAATTAGGAATCGTCTATCACATCATTCGCGATGTCGAGAATGTGGCGCGCGCCAATGGCGTGAGTCGCGTTTCGAACGTGACGCTGCTCCTGGGCGAGGTCTCGGGCGTCGTTCCCGATCTGCTGCTTGATGCTTGGCGCTGGGCGGCAGATAAAAAGCCTATCACGCAGGGCGCGGAGCTTATTGTGGAGCCTGTCGAGGCCGTGACGCATTGCGAGGCGTGCGGCTGCGACTACGCGACGGTCGAGCACGGCAAGACCTGCCCCCATTGCGGTAGCGGCGAGACCTATCTGCTGCAGGGCCAGGAGGTCATGATCAAGCAGATCGAGACCCCCGACGAGGACCCGACAGACGCTGCCCCCGACGGCCTATCCGATGCCGTCGACGCCGCCAACCCCCTCCACATCGCCTAACTTAGTCGTTGGGGACGTTCTTAAACGACTAGTCGAAAAAGAACGTCCCCAATGACTAGCCATTTAAGAACGTCCCCAATAACTACTTTGCTAGAGCATATCGCTCGCCATTAGTCAAGGCATAGCTGTTTAAACGAAATAGCCTCAGTCTCAGCACGTTTGCATCTGTTTAAAAGCGGTAATAATGACAGCATGCGCATATCCGTCGTGTAAGTATTGGTTGGGTATCAGTTATCAGCGGCAGATCAGCCAATGATGCTGGAATGTAATCAACTTGTAACAAATTAAGACGTTTAAACAAATAATGCTACCTTTTGCAGTTTTTCAAACAATTCTGCTGTATTTGCAGCTATACTCCATAACTGTCGTGTAGGAATTACGTAGACAAAAAGGAGGTTATGTGATGGTAAGTATTGTTCTTGCTAGCCATGGTGACTTGGCGGCTGGAATCAAGCAGACGGGCTCGATGGTCTTTGGCGATCAGCCGTCTGTTGCCGTGGTCTCGCTCGAGCCGAGCATGGGCCCCGACGACTTCCGTGCCAAGGTCGAGGAGGCAATCGCTTCCTTCGAGGACCAGGAGCAGGTGCTCTTCCTCGTTGATCTGTGGGGCGGCACGCCGTTCAACCAGATCAGCGGGCTCATCGAGGGCCACGATTCCTGGGCTATCGTCACCGGTGTCAACCTGCCTATGCTCATCGAGGCATATTCGCAGCGCTTTGACGCAAAGAACACTGCACATGCGATCGCAAAACATCTCGTGACTGAGGCTAAGGCCGGCGTGCGCGTCAAGCCCGAGTCTCTGGAGCCCGAGGAGAAGAAGCCGGCTGCGGCCGCCGCTGCTCCTGCGGGTGCCATTCCTCCGGGAACGGTGATCGGCGACGGGCACATCAAGATCGCCCACGTCCGTATCGACACGCGCCTGCTGCATGGTCAGGTGGCCACCACGTGGACCAAGCAGATCAACCCCAACCGCATCATCGTGGTCTCCGACGGCGTTGCTCACGACGAGCTCCGCAAGACCATGATCGAGCAGGCTGCCCCTCCGGGAGTCCACGCCAACGTCGTGCCTATCAAGAAGATGGCCGAGGTCGTCAAGGACACGCGCTTTGGCGACACCAAGGCGATGCTGCTGTTCGAGAACCCGCAGGATCTGCTCAGGGCCATCGAGGCCGGCGTCGACATCAAGGAAGCCAACATCGGTTCCATGGCCCACTCCAAGGGCAAGGTCGTCGTCACTAACGCTGTCGCTATGGGCGATGACGATGTCAAGACCATCGAGGCTCTCAAGGCCAAGGGCGTCAAGTTCGAGGTCCGCAAGGTTCCTTCGGATTCCTCCGAGGATCTCGACGCCATGTTGAAGAAAGCTAAGGCCGAACTGGCCGCTCAAGCATAGTAAAGGAGGGTCCGATACATGTCTGCAATCACTATTCTGCTTGTTGCGATTGTCGCGTTGCTTGCCGGTATGGAAGGCATTCTGGATGAGTTCCAGTTCCATCAGCCGCTCGTGGCATGCACGCTTATCGGTCTCGTAACCGGTCACCTTCAGGAGGGCATCCTCCTGGGCGGTTCGCTCCAGATGATGGCCCTTGGCTGGGCTAACGTCGGCGCCGCCGTCGCGCCTGACGCCGCTCTGGCCTCGGTCGCTTCTTCGATCATCATGGTGCTCGCCCTCAACGGTGGCGCCACCGATTCGGCCAAGGCCGTTACCGCCGCCATCGCCGTCGCCGTCCCGCTGTCGGTCGCTGGTCTGTTCCTGACCATGATCTGCCGTACCCTGGCTACCGCTATGGTTCACGCCATGGACGCCTGCGCCGAGAAGGGCGACTTCGCCGGCATCGAGCGTTGGCAGTACGCCGGCATCCTCATGCAGGGTGTTCGTATCGCCATCCCGGCAGTACTTCTGTGCATCATCCCGGCCGAGGCCGTTACCAACGCGCTTAACGCTATGCCCGATTGGCTGTCCGGCGGCATGGCTGTCGGCGGCGGCATGGTCGCTTCCGTCGGTTACGCCATGGTCATCAACATGATGGCCACCAAGGAGACCTGGCCGTTCTTCATCCTCGGCTTTGTCCTTGCTGCCATCCCTCAGCTCACGCTGATCGCCCTTGGCCTCATCGGCATCTCCCTTGCCCTCATCTACCTTGGCCTTAAGGATCTGGCCAAGCAGGGTGGCGGCATGGGCGGTGGCTCCGGTGACCCGCTCGGCGACATTCTGAACGATTACGAGTAGGAGGGGAGTGATACATATGGCAGAGAACAAGATTCAGCTCACCAAGGCTGACCGTAAGAAGGTTTGCTTCCGTCATCAGTTCCTTCAGGGCTCGTGGAACTACGAGCGTATGCAGAACGGCGGCTGGTGCTTCGCAATGATCCCTGCGATCAAGAAGCTCTACACCAGCAAGGATGACCAGATTGCCGCTCTTAAGCGCCACCTGGAGTTCTATAACACCCACCCCTATGTTTCCGCCCCCGTCATTGGCGTTACCCTCGCCCTCGAGGAGGAGCGCGCCAACGGTGCTCCGATTGACGACGTCGCCATTCAGGGCGTCAAGGTCGGTATGATGGGCCCGCTCGCCGGCGTCGGCGACCCCGCCTTCTGGTTCACCCTTCGCCCGATTCTGGGTGCACTGGGCGCTTCCCTGGCCCTGTCCGGCAGCATCGCCGGTCCGCTGCTGTTCTTCTTCGCGTGGAACATCATCCGTTACGCCTTCCTGTGGTACACGCAGGAGTTTGGCTACAAGGTCGGCTCCTCCATCGCCAAGGACCTCTCCGGCGGTCTGATGGGCAAGGTCACCGAGGGTGCTTCCATCCTGGGTATGTTCATCATCGGCGCCCTGGTCGAGCGCTGGGTGTCCATTTCCTTCACCCCGATCGTCTCCACGGTCAAGCAGTCTGCTGGCGCCTTTATCGACTGGGCTAGCCTGCCTTCCGGTTCCGAGGGTATCAAGGAAGCGCTGACGATGTACAACTCCGTCGGTGCTACCGCCCTTGATCAGATGAAGGTCACCACGCTCCAGGGTAACCTCGATCAGCTCATCCCCGGCCTTGCCGCCGTGTGCCTGACCCTGCTGGTCTGCAAGCTCCTCAAGAAGAAGGTCAGCCCGATCGTCATCATCCTGGCTCTCTTCGCCGTCGGCATCATCGGTCGCTTCTGCGGCTTCATGTAAGCACGCTTCGGCTTAAGACCGAGAGTTGCTAGGTAAGGGCTTTTGAGCCATTGAAACGGACCGCACCCGGTGGGTACACTGGATGCGGTCCGATTGTTTTTATTGGAGGGCGAGGCGCGTATGGCGCAATCTCAGAACAGCACGGTCGATCTGGCAACGCCGGCAACCTGCCTGATGGGGCTTACCAGCCACGGTAACGTGATGGTGGGCAATAAGGCGTTTGAGTACTATAACGAGCGCAATCCCGAGGATTATATTCAAATCCCGTGGGACGAGGTCGACTATATTGCCGCCGAGGTTTTGCGCGGCACCAAGAAGATTACGCGTTTTGCCATCTTCACCAAGGACAACGGTCACTTTACGTTTTCGACGCGCGACGACAAAGAGACGCTTCGCGCGGTCCGCAAGTACGTCGACGAGAATAAGCTCGTGCGTTCGCCCGACTTTATCGATGTGACGGCCAAGGGCGCCAAGAGCATCCCCTCCGTCATCAAAGGCCTCTTCCACAAAGGCAACTAGCTCCTCATAAGTTGCGGTGAAATAGTTTCTAAATACGGCTTTAGATGCTTCAGACAGGAACTATTCCACCGCAACTTCGAAGTCTAGTCATGCGACGTATGGCGATGCAGTAAATCTGCTACACTAGTACAACATGCCTCCGTAGCTCAGGGGATAGAGCACCGCTCTCCTAAAGCGGGTGTCGACGGTTCGAATCCGCCCGGGGGCACCAGAGAATATGACGGCGTCGCGATAGCGGCGCCGTTTCTGGTTTGTGGGGACCGCCGGCGGATTCGGACCGTCGACACCCGCGTCGCCAATTTCCCCGCGGGGGGAGTTTTCGAATCCGCCCGGGGGCACCAGAGGAATATCGAGCCCGGTACCACCACGGTGCCGGGCTCTTTTGGTGTTAGAGCTGCGCCTTTCCATGCTAGCGGGTCGCATCAAAAGCAAAGCGCCCGCTTGCCGGGGGAGCAAGCGGGCGCTTCTGAGCGAATATGTTTGCGGCGTTCGCTGCGCAGATAATAAGCAGCCGGCTAGTTGCTTGTACCGGAATCGTCGCCTGAATCAGTACCAGAGCCAGAAACCGAAACCGTCAGCGTGATCGTGCTGTCGGTGGACTGCTTACCAGTGGGGGAGACGCCCGTCACGGTGGCGTTTTCGTTGCCACTCACGGGGTTGCCGTTCTGATCGCAGAATGCGATGTTGTAGAATCCGGCGTTGTTGAGCGCGGTGACGGCGGCGGAGATGCTCTTGCCGTACAGGTTGCCCGGAACGCTGGCCTTGCCGGACTTCTTGGCGATGACGACGGTGATCGTGGCGCCGGGCTTCTGCTTGCCGCTGGGGTTCCAGCTAATGACGGTGCCCTCGGTGACGGAATCGTTCTCCTGGTAGCTCACGTTGACGCCAAAACCGGCCATGTCGAGAGCGTTGCGTGCCTGGGCCTCGGTCATGTCGGTCAGATCGGGGACGGAGGTGGTGTCAGGACCGCTGGAGACCTTATACGAGATGGTCGTGCCCTTCTCGACTTCCTTGCCGGCATCAGTGCCCTGCTCAAAGACCTGGCCTTCGTCGGCCTCGTTGGCCTCCTCGGTTGCGTTGCCCTTCAGGCCCACGCTTGCCAGCGCGGCCTCGGCCTGGTCCTTGGTTAGGCCGACGAGCTGCGGAACCTCAACTTTCTCGGAGGGCTTGGGGCCCTTGGAGATCACCAGGTTAACCTTGGAGCCCTTGGGCTTCTTAGTGTTGCCGTTGGGGGTCTGCTCGGCAACCTTGCCCTCGTCGACATCGTCGTTATAGCTCTGGTCGACAGTTCCGACCTCAAGGCCGGCCTCCTTGATCAGCTCGATAGCGGTCTGCTGGTCCTTGTTAAGCACATCGGGCACCGTAACCTGCTCGCCCCCAAAGAGCCCGGTGGCGAAGGCCACCACAACGCCAACCACGGCGATTGCGGCGACTACGGCGGCGATAATCTTGTTCTTGTTGGACTTGGGCTGATCGACCTCGTAGGAACCGGTGGAACCCGAGACGGCGCTGCGGGGGTTGGTCTGTCCGCTTACGCCCGATACGGGGCGAACCATAGCGCGCGTGGAGTCAGACAGCTCACGGGTCTTGGTGGCGCCCAGGTCGCCCGCGGCACCGATGATGCGCGTGGGCTCGGAGACGTTGACGGCGCGGCCGGACAGGTAGTTGTTGAGCACCTGGCGCAGCTCGTCTGCCGTCTGGAAGCGGTTCGACGGGTCCTTTTCCATGCACTTGAGGATGATGCGCTCCAGATCGGCGTCGACGCCGGAGTTGATCTGGCTCGGCGGAACCGGCAGTTCGTTTACCTGCTTGAGCGCAACCGAGATGGCGTCGTCACCGTCAAAGGGGACGCGACCGGTGGCGCACTCGTACATCACGACGCCCAGGGAGTAGATATCCGAAGTGGGACCGAGGTCCTGGCCGCGCGTTTGCTCGGGGCTTACGTAGTGGGCGGTGCCCAGTACATTGTTGTCCTGCGTGAGGTGGCTGTTCTTTGCGCGCGCGATGCCAAAGTCCATGACCTTGATGTTGCCGTCGGGCAGCACCATGATGTTTTGCGGCTTAATGTCGCGGTGGATGATCTCGTGCTTGTGGGCGACCGAAAGCGCGGAGCTGATCTGCGAGCCGATCTGCGCGACCTTCTTTGGATCGAGGGCGCCGTGGCTCTTGATGCCGCTCTTAAGGTCGGTACCGCGCAGGTACTCCATGACGATGTAGTAGGTATCGCCATCCTTGCCCCAATCGTAGACGCCCACGATATAGGGGGAGGAGAGACCTGCTGCTGCCTGGGCCTCCTGCTTAAAGCGGGCGGCGAAGGTGGCGTCGCCGGCATACTGCGGCAGCATGATCTTGACGGCAACCGTGCGGTCGAGGACCTGATCTTGCGCACGGAAGACGGTCGCCATGCCGCCCGTTCCCACCTTATCCTTGAGGAGGTATCTTCCCCCGAGGACCCTCTGTTCCATTCCTGCTCCTAACTAACTTATTCGCTCAACGATGTGTGTAGTACCAAATCTATGGTCGCTGGGACCGCGTGGCGCCTTGCCGCTAGCTCATCGGCCGTGGCGCGCCCCAAGTATCCGCTTCGATCACAGGCATCACGCTCCTTGGGCGGCAAGTGCCGCGGTCAGGACGATGCCGGCGATCTTGGCTGCCTTGACGTCGTGTTTGTCGTAATCCTCCAAGGCCACCGAGATGGCGACCGTGGGTGAATCGTAAGGTGCGAAGCCGACGAACATCGAGTTGACGTTGGTGCCGCCGGTCTCGGCCGATCCAGTCTTGCCGGCGACCTTGACGCCCGGAATCTGGGCATCGGTGCCGGTGCCGGACTGGACAACCGCGAGCATGGCCTGCTTGACCTGATCGGCCGTGGTGGCGCTGACGGCCTGGCCGAGCGAGCGGGATTGCGTGGTCTTGACCACGGTTCCGTCGGGGGCGAGCACCTGGGCCACGAAGAACGGGTCCATGACCACGCCGCTGTTGGCGATGGCCGCTGCTATCACGCAGTTTTGCATGACGGTGGTCTGCGGACCTGGCGTGTGGTCCATGCCGACAGGCTGGCCGGCGCCTGCCCAGGCGGTCTCCCACTCGGTCATGAGCGAGGGGTCGGCCATGATGGAGGCCGCGGTGGTCAGGTCCTGACCGAGCTTTTGGCCGTAACCAAAGGCGTTGGCAAACTGGACGAGCGAGCTGGCGCCGATCTCGTTGGCCACCTGGCCAAAGACGACGTTGGACGACACGGCAAAGGCCTGTTGCAGGCTGATGGTACCGTAGCTCTCGTTGGCGTAATTGGTGACCGGCGCGTTGCCGATATCCATGGAGCCGGGCGCCTGGTACGTGCTGGTAAGGCTGGCGGTGCCGGTTTCGAGCGCCGCGGAGAGTGTGACGACCTTAAAGGTCGAGCCCGGGGTATAGAGAGCGTCCATGGCGCGGTCGTACATGGAGCCGTCCTCGCCACCGCCCGACTGCATCAGGGCATCGATGTTGGTGTTGTCATAGGTGGGCGAGCTTGCGCATGCGAGGACCGCGCCGGTGCGCGGATCCATAACCACCACGGCACCCTTAAAGCCCTTGAGTGCCTGCTCGGCAGCCGTCTGGATGCGCGAGTCGATGGTGAGCTTGGCGGTGTTGCCCGGTTGGTTTTGGCCCGCGAGCGACGCGAGGGCGTTGTCCCAGCTGGAGTAATCCTTGGAGCCGGTGAGCGTTTCGTTCATGACGCTCTCGACACCAGCGGTGCCGTACTGCTGGCTTACATAGCCCACCACGTGAGCGGCCATGTTTCCGTTGGGGTAGGAGCGGGCGTAGGTGCCGTCTTCCTGTTGCAGCGACTCGGCCAGCGTCACGCCGTCGGACGTGATGATGGAGCCGCGCTGGATGTACTTGGAGCGGGCGATGGTGTGGTTGTTGGTCGGCATGTCCTGATAGTCCTTGGCCTTGATGACCTGGACATAGGTGAGGTTGCCGATAAGGATGGCGAATAGTGCCGTAAAGGCGAGCACGGCGCGGGTCAGTCGATTGGCGAGCGCCACGCGGCCGAGCACACCGGATTCGGGCGTGTCGAGCAGGCGACGACGCATGCGCGAGCCGGCGGAGTGGCTGCCGCGGGCATACGAAGACGAAGTGGCGAAGCGCGTGCCGGCCGGGGAGGACGCCGAGGCGACCTGGTCGTCGGTGATGGCGGCCATGGTGCCGGTGCCGGTGAGCTCGGCCTCGCGACCGGTTGCCTCGTCACCGGCGCGCAGCAGCAGCGCGACGATGATAAAGCTTGCCAGCAGCGAGGAGCCACCCTGGCTCATAAAGGGCAGGGTGACGCCGGTCAGCGGGATCAGGCGGGTAACGCCGCCAACGATCAAGAACGCTTGGAAGCTGATAGCGGCCGTAAGACCGGTGGCGCTAAAGGCGGCAAGGTCGGACTTGGCACGGGCTGCCGTGGTCAGGCCACGTACGGCAAAGAGCATAAACAGGATAAGAACGGCGCCACCGCCCAAAAGGCCCATCTCCTCGCCGATAGCCGAGAAGATAAAGTCGGACTCGACGACGGGGATGTTGTTGGCCATGCCGTTGCCAATGCCGACGCCAACAAGGCCGCCGTCGGCCAGCGAGAAGAGGGACTGGACAATCTGGTAGCCCTGGCCCTGTGCATCCTTAAAGGGATCGGCCCAGATCTGGAAACGAACCTGGACGTGCGACAGGAACTTGTAAGCGCCCACGGCCCCCACGGCCAAGAGCACAAGGCCGATGATGACATACGAGAAGCGACCCGTGGCAACGTAGAGCATCAGCAAGAAGATGGTGTAGAACAGCAAGGCCGAGCCCAGGTCACGTTCGAAGACAACGACGAGCAGGCATACGCCCCAGACTGCGAACAGCGGCAGCAGCAGGCGCAGACGCGGAATCTTAAGACCCAAGATCTTGCGGTTGGAGATAGAGAGCAGTTCGCGGTTCTCGGCCAGGTAACCGGCTAGGAACAGCACGATAAAGACCTTGGCGAACTCGCCGGGCTGAATGGTAAAGCCGGCGATGCGAATCCACAGTTTAGAGCCCGAGATCGTGGTGCCGATAAAGATGGGCAGCATCAGCAAGATGATGCCGATGATGCCAAAGGTGTACTTGTAGCGCATGACCACGTCGAGGTTTTTGACCAGCGCAAGCGTCCCCACCATCAACGCCACCGAGATAAACAGGATGACGAGCTGCGAGATGGCGAGCGTGGGCGCCAAGCGCGTCACAAACGTGATGCCAATGCCCGAAAGAACAAAGACGATGGGCAGGATGGCCGGGTCGGCGCCGGGTGCCAGAATGCGCACGGCGATATGCGCCGCGGCGAAGGCGGCAAAGAGACCGATCGGAACGGCAAGTGTCTCAAACGAGATGGCGGCGCCTGCGGTGAGCACGTACATCGCATACAGCAGGATGACGGGGAACGCCGAGGCGATGAGTAAGAGCAGTTCGGTATTACGGCGACTCATAAGCGGCACTCCCTTTCTAATTCTTATCGGAGGCTTCGGCCTCGGCGGACTGTTCGGCGGTATTCTCGGAATCCGATTCGGAGGTCGAACCCTGGTCGGTGTTATTGCGGATCGTTTGCGCGTCGATCACCTGACGGGTCTGCTCCTCGTCGATCTGATGGCGGTACTTGGAGATGGTGTCCTGTGCGTCGTCGATGCTCGTCTGCTGAATACCTGCCTTAAGGCGATTTTGTGTGTCTTCGGGCAGGTCGGACAGTTTGATGGTGGTCGTGCTGTCGAGCCAGTGCAGCTTAAGGCCGAGCGGCTTGCCGGGAATGCCCCGGTAGACCGCGACGGTGTCCTTGTAGGTGCCCAGGTAGTACGAGCCGGTGATGCCTGCGTAGGCCCAGATGGCTGCCGCCAGCACAAAAGCGATGCCCAGTACGGTGGCAATGGTGATGTTGCGGCGGCGGACGCGCTTTGCCTCGCGCATGACGCCATCGTCGACCAGGTCAACGACAAGCACGGTGACGTTGTCATGCCCGCCGGCGACCAGTGCCGCGTCAACAAGGTTGTCGACGCAAATCTGCGCGGTCGAGGACTGCGTGGCGATGTTTTCGATATCGCTATCGGGAATCATGCTCGAAAGACCGTCCGAGCACAGGATCAGGCGGTCGCCTTCCTCGATATGCAGGGTAAAGTGGTCGGCATACATTGCGGGATCCGAGCCCAGCGCGCGGGTGATGACCGAGCGGCTGGGGTGGACGCGAGCCTCGTCTGCCGTAATCTCGCCGGCGTCCACGAGCTCCTCCACATAGGAGTGGTCGCGGGTCACGCGGATGAGCGTGCCCTCGTGGAGCAGATAGGCGCGCGAGTCGCCCACGTGGGCGATAGCGAGCATGTCGTTTTCGATATAGGCGCAGGTTGCCGTGCAGCCCATGCCGGGCTTGCCAAGCCCGTTGAGCGCAGCCTCGATGACCGCGGCGTTTGCAGCTTCGACGGCGGCCGCCAGTCGTGCGGCGTCGGCTGCCTGCGGCGCTGTCTTGGCAATGGTCTCGACGGCGATGGAGGAGGCTACCTCACCGGCGGCGTGGCCGCCCATGCCGTCGCATACGCAAAAGAGCGGCGATTGCACCAGATAGGAGTCTTCGTTATGCGGGCGCACACAGCCAACATCGGAGCGGGCGCCCCACATGAGCTGCGTGGTCGTGCCGGCGTCGTAGGTCGAGTCAGTCTCGACGCGCTCGTCGGTCAGCGGCTCAAAACTCATGGTCGAGCCGGGGTCCTTAAGCTTGGCCTCCACGGCGGCAACGTCAATCTCGGCCGTATCGCCGGGCGAGACGGTGTCGGCATCGTTGCTCGGGTCGTTGACGTTGGGCGTGGCGGGCTCTTCGGTTGTACGGTCGACAGGCTCGTCGTCTTGCGGGGCGACGGCTGCAGACTCGGGCGTCGCGAAGTGCGCGGGCGCGGGCGTGCCGTGGGATTGGGAGACATCCTCCGTCGTTGCTGCGGGTACGTCTTCGGTTACAGACTGCATGGCTTCGGGCGCCGATGCGTCCGCGGGGGAGGGCGCCGCCGCGGGTTCCGGTGCAGATGCGGACTCGGGCGCTGCGGCGGGTGCCGGCGCTACGGGAAACACCGGTGCCGCGGGCTCGGGAGCCGCAAATACCGCGGAGCTCTCGGTAATCGCCGTGGCGACGGGTTCGGCAAAGTGAGCCGGCGCGGGCATGTCTTGCGGGACCGCGGGCTGCTCGGTAGCGGCGTGCACGCCGATGGGGGTGTTACCGCCGTCAGCGTTGTCCTCGGTATCCTCGTCGTCGGTCAGCGTCGGATATTCTTGCGTTACATGCGAAAGAGGCAGGGAGAACACAGTGTCCTCGGGCTCCACGGGCGCATGGCCCGCCGGGGCGGCATGAGCCGGCGCGGTCGTGGGGGCGGCCGACGTCTCTGGCATGGTTGCGGACTTGTTCTCCTCGTCGATCATCGACGGTTCACCTTCATGACCACGTCGCCAATCTGGACTTCGTCGCCCTCGCGCAGCGTTGCGGGCTCCACCAGCTGGCGGCCGTTGACGAGCGTGCCGTTAAGCGAGTTGAGGTCCTCGATAATAAGTGCCGGACCCTGCAGCGAAAAACGCGCATGCGAGGCCGAGACAAACGGTTCGTTGATGCAGATGTCCGACGACGGCGAACGGCCGACGATGACGGGGCCGAGCATATCCACGTGGATGCCGCGGATGCCGCGCGGGCCCTTGTCCACATCGATCGTCCAGATGGCCGAGTCGCGGCGCTGGCCGCGGACGAGCCCCACGCCGGTCTTCATGACGGCAAACAGGAAGATATAAAGCAGGACGACCAGGACGATGCGGCCTGCAAACAGGACGATATCGATGTTCATAAGCGACTATCCCCTAAATTCGAACGTGCTCAGGCCAAACGTCAGCAGGTCGCCGTTGCGCAGCGGGCAGCGCGTGATGCGACGGTTGTTGACGAGCGTGCCGTTGGTGGAGTTGAGGTCCTCGATCGACCAGTCCGAGCCGGTAAAGGTGAGCTGGGCATGACGGCGCGACACGTTGGGGTCGCGCAGGGCGATGTCGGAAACCGAGCGCTCGCGACCGATGGTCACCTGTGCGGAGGTGATGGCGTGGCTCTCGCCGCTCACGACGTCGACGAGCTGGGCGAGCGGACGCTGCGGGGCGCGAGAGCTTGCCATGTTGGAGGCGATGCTGGCTGCGGCGCCAAGGCCAGCGGCGGCGCCGGTCGCGGCGGCTCCGCCCATGCCGGCAAGCGCGTCGCGCGAGACGGTTTGGGGCACGGGGATGGGTGCGGCGGCGGGATCGGGCATATTGGGCGCAAAGGGGTCGGCCACGGCAAGCGGGTCGGGAGTGGCAGCACGAGGTGCCGGCTGCTGCTGCGGCATAGCAGCGGGGTGTTGCTGCGGGGCGGCAAACTGCTGCTGGCCGGCGCGCGGGGCGCTGGCGGCACGGCTCGCGGCTGAGTTGTTCTGGCCCAGGCCGTTTTGGTAGGCGCGCTCTTCCTCGTACAGGCGACCGAGCGTGGGGGCATCGACGTTCTCGGCAAAGACCGAGAACTTGCCGCCGCGCAGCTGCGGGTCGATCATAAAGCGAACGAGGGGCTCGCCGACAAAGACGTAGCGGCGCTTTTCGGCTTGCGCTTTCACAAACTCGCGGACCTCGCGCGAAAGCTCGGGATAGAACGGGGCGAGCATGGGATCGTCGTCGGCGGCAATCAGGATGGTATAGAGCGCCGGCGCGGTGTTGACGCCGTTGATCACCAGAGTCTGATCCTCCATGTCGCGAGCGGCCTGCTTGGCAAGCTTCTTAAAGGAGAACGGGGCACGGGTGGCACCGAAGATGCCGGCCACGTGGTCCTCGAAGATGTTCAGGAAGTTCACGAAAGATCACTCTCCGTATAGGTTCTTTGGTATCCGAGCAAATAAAGGCATATCCCGACGATTATAGAGGATAGGATTCCCGTAACCGCCGCCTTGGCGACGACCGGGCCCGCAAGGCTGGCAATTTCCATATGGTGTGCAAGACAAAACGATACGGCCGAGCCGATGCCGGCGACGGCAATTGCGACGATGGCGGCAAGGTTCGATCCCTGCTCGGCGCGCTTGGCATGAGCATTGAGCAGCAGCGATGTTGCCGCGGCTATTGCTGCAACCAGCACGATTGCAGCGAGAAGGAGCGCGTCTCCCAGCGCTGCGACGACATTGCTAAGCCCCAGTACGCCTCCCGCAGAGAGAGCCGCTGCGGCAAGGCGGGCAAAGAGTGCGCCCATGCCCGTGGCCGCCGCTGCGCTTGCCGGGCCGAGCCAAAACGCCGCGATGCTCGTGGCGGCTCCGGCGGCAAGGAGGGCGTCGCCGGTTAGGCAACCCAGCGCAAGCGCGCAGGTGAGCGTCGCGCTCGCAGCCGCCTCGGTGCGTCCCCAAGCAATCCACCAACCGGACATGGCAGCGGCAAAAATGACCGCGACCGGCAGCATCGACAGGATGCCCTGCGCCTGCATGGTGGCGTTGGCCATGAGCACCAAAAAGCCCACGGCCGAGATGGCCGAGCCAATCTGCGGGGCCAAGCCTGCCGCCGCGCCAATGGCGACGGCCGCCACGACCAGCCCGGGAAGCGTCGCGACGCCGGCTGTCTGCATAAGCAAAAAGCTGAAGGCTCCGCATGAGAGCGCCGAGATGCCGCGCATGGTGTAATTGCGTGCGCGGCCCCAGCGCGTGCCCGCCCAGCCAAGTGCGGGGTCGACCTCGACGGTGTCATCCTCGTAGCTCGATGGCTCGATATCATCTGCCGCGCACTCGTCATTCGAAAGCTCGCCTACCATCTGCTCCAAGCTGCGACGGCCTTCGCGCACGCTCCCCAAGCCGGCAAGGAGTCGGTCGCAGAATGCCTCGATGCTATCGGGGCGGTCTTGCGGCATGGGGGAGAGAGCGCTCATGAGCGCCGCCTCGGCCCCCGGGGGAAAGTGAGGGATCAGTTCGCTGGGATAGGTGGCGCCGCCGATGATGCGGTCGAGCGAGTCGGCAGGCGTGGCCGCCATAAAGGGGGCACTGCCGCACAGGCCCTCGTAGATCACGCAGGCAAGGGCAAAGACATCGGCACGTTCGTCGACCGTGCCGGTCTCGATATCGAGCTGCTCGGGCGGCATGTAGCCGATGGTGCCGCCGCGCGATCCGCCAAAGCCGCCGGCGGACGACAGCCGCGCCATGCCAAAGTCGGTGATCTTTACATTGCCCGAATGGTCGATAAGCACATTGGCGGGCTTTATGTCCAGATGAAGCACGCCGTTTGCATGGGCAAAGGTGAGTGCCTGACCCAGCGCGTCGGCAATGGCCGCGGCCTCGTCAAAGGTGAGCGAGTGGCCGTCCACGCGATGCAAAAACTCGGCCAACGACATACCGTCGACATACTCCATGACCAGGTAGGCATAGGCGGTGTCGTGCGTAAAGTCGATAACCTGCACGATATTGGGATGTTGAAGCATGGCGGCGGTATGCGCCTCGCGCAGCACGTCCATGATGTCGCTGGCGGGCATGCCGGCGCCGTTGATAAGGGGGATGCGCTTAATGGCCACGCGACGGCGCAGATGCGTGTCGCGGCAAATCTCGATGGAGCCAAAACCGCCGGTCGCAAGCGTCTCGAGCGGCTGGTACCGCTTGAGCAGCTCGCGAGAGCTAGTGCCCTCCAAGGGAACGTCCGGCGAGAACCGGGCGGTATGTTGCGAGAAAAGCGGCATGGCCAACCCTCGTGCGTTTAAAGTTCGTTTGCGAGCGGCGGGCGCGGGGCCGAGCCGTTCGCGGTGGCATAGATGCTGCTAGTGTAGCACGCTCAGGCGGATGGCGAGGATGGCGGGATGCGAGGCTGCCTGTCTGGCTTGGCCTTCGTCTCGACCCATCCGGAAAGCGCGCCCCAGTTTGCGGCCAAATACTGGGACACGCTTTCCGAATGGGGTGTGCTGCGGAAACTGCGTCCCAGAATATTGACTCAGAACGGGATACAGTTTCCAGATCGACGCTCAAAAGGAAACCGCATCCCGCTTTGATGCGGGGACTGCGGACAAAAGCTGAACCGTGATCTGGCTCGGATTGGAGTTCGCCTGAATCGTTGATGCTGGCTGGTGTGGGCGTGGAGATAAACGAGCAGCCCGAGCGATATAATGACACGCTATGGAGGTCATATGCTCTTTTCCCGCTGTTCTGCCACATCTGCTTTCGCCATTGCGCTCGTCGTAATGGCGGTTACCCCTTATCACCGGTTTTCATCTTCAATCGGCTTGGCATCAGGTGCAATGACCTGGCTCGTTATCCTTGGCGCATGCCTCGCGGCGTTTGGTCATGGTGTTGCGCTCCGCAAGGGGAGAGAAATAAGACGGCCGGGTCGCCTTGGCGTCTTCGGTGTTTTCCTTGCTGCTATTGCGGTGGTTCCCGAATGGGTCGACTTGGCCTTCTATGCTCGCGGAGATTCTATTCCAATCGTGTTTGCACCAATCTGGTTGTTGCATCGTGTTTCGTGTGCCTTGTGCTTCACTGGGTCGTTGCTCCTCTCATATGTAATTTGGGATACGGCGGGCTCTCCTTTGATACGGGGGGCGGCGCGGGACGGCGAAAGGGGGACCCGCCGATCGCAGAGCACGCTTTTTGCAGAAACAATAGTTGTCCTGTCTTGCCTGCTGTTTTGCTGTCGAATTTCATGGAGAGTCGTTCCCGAGCCATGGGGGATGCCCTCTGTAACGGCCGCATCAATTGGCCTCGTGCTTTTAATTCCGCTGGTCTATCTCGTATTGGCTGCGGTCCCGCTGCTTTGCTGTCCCCGCGCCTTTGGTCGGGGGCAGGGCGACGTGTTTGCCCGTTCTGTGCTTGTAGCAGTTCCCATTGGCCTTGTTCCGGCTGTCGAGGTGGCATACTTTGCAAGCGATGCCGCAGTCATTGCATCACTGTCGATGGGGTCCGCTATTGCTGTTGCCGCCTTCGTATGCACATTGCTAAGGGAGAAACGGGACAACAATTCGGATACCCCTCGCACGTCCGACCCATTCGATGCGGGGGTGTTTTCCCCTGCCCTGTCGCCTCGAGAAGAGCAGTTTGTTCGACTGCTGCTCAAAGGGAAAACGCCGGCGGAAATTGCCAGGGAGACGGGTACGAAGCCATCGACGGTGCGAACAACGCTTCACCGAGCATACGGGAAGGCATCGGTTGCGGGCTCACGCGAGCTCGTGGCATTGTTTGCGGGTGAGGGTGATGCTACAGGGCCTGGTCTGCTGCAGCGGCATGCTGGTGATATGTTGACATCAGTTCGGACGCGCCGGCTGTTTCGATACCTGCTCACAACATTTTTTATCCTCCTTGCGGCGGGCCCCTTGGTAATGGCGGATAGCGATTGGGGATCCGGTGTTTCGCGGGCAGTCGCCTTTTCTCTCGCAAGCTATGCATTGGGTCTCGGACTGCTTCTGTCGCTGCACTACGCGGGTGAAAAACTGAATCGTGAAGTTGCGCTGACTAGAACGGATGGGGCGATTGGGCTCGGAAGCCCGTGCGTATGGGCGGTGCTGTCTGCCGTGGAATGGTCTTTTGTCTATATCGCGGCATGGAGGTGTATATGCGATCCGTTGATGGCTGCGCCGGTCCTGCTGTGCGGCGTGGCATCTACGGTCTCGCTCGCTGTTGGGCTGCGTCCGTTTAAGGTGCATGCCCGTGTCCGGGCTATCGTGCCGTTGGTGTCAATAGGTGCGGCTACTTTAATCCATGCGGCCACTAGGGGGCGAATCCATGGGTTCGCGGTGCTGACGGGGATGTTGCTCACATACATAGTGCTGCGTAGCTGTCCGCAGCGCAAAATGCTTGGGATATGGATGCTTTGCTTTGGGGCGGCGGCTCCTGTCTGGGTTGTCTTGCTCAACATGGTGCAGGATCTGACGGTTTTCGAGCCTCTGTTCCTTGCGTCGTTGCTGGGGCAAAGTTCGGCCGTCAATGTCGTCGTGGCAACGGTGATTGTTTGCTGGTCTGTGCCCATGCTCGTTACGCACATCGTGCTCGTACGCTCGGTTGAGGACGAGAAGGCCGTCTTGAAGTACCGTGCGAACGGGTCCACCGAAGCAGCTCACGTGCGCCGGCTGGCTCTGCTTACGTCGCGCGCCCTGTCCGATGTTCAGGCCCGAATATTGTTGATGACGGCAGAGGGCACAACGACAAAGACCATTGCGCAGGATGTCGGTTACGCTGCATCTACGGTGCAAGCGCTGCGATCCGCGTCCTATCGCCAGTTGAAGATCAAGAACAAAGCAGAGCTTATTTCATTGTTATCGCAGGTAGATAACGTGTAAACGCCTGGATTATCAACTCAATAGCGAGTGTTTACAGACATCTTTCTCCATTCATGCAAAGGTTGCTGTGCGTCGACGCATTGTTAGCCGCTTTTGATTGGAGAAGGCCATGATTAAGCCAAGGAGCGCTATTACTCGAATCGGAGTCGGGTTGGCGATTGCTGCGGGTCTGTCCCTAGGGGTTCCCGCTGCATCGTTCGCGCAAGAGGAGTTTGACACCTCTCAGGTTTCTAGCATTACTCAAAACGCCGATACGGGAATTACGACCTGTACGAACAATGCCGATAGGGCATTTAGTTTTCAATGTGCCGGGACGAGTGCAACTGGCTACCGTCAAAAGGATGATTCCTCATCGCTCTATCTGGATATCCAAGGTTATACGGGAAATCCGCTTCGGTTATATACAGACGGTGCGTATAACACAAGCGGTAGCGGCAGCATGAATTGTACTCAGGGAACGTATCGTTCGAATCACAAGGGACAGTGGGAAATGTATAACCTCGTCCGTGAGAACGGGCGATCTGCGGCGCGACTGACTGCATGGGCGGAGTCTGGCTACGGCACTGTTATTGGTGTATGGAGCCCCGACTGCGTCGGGCATTTCCGCAAGCTTCCCGCATAGTTGTTTGAATTGGCTCCCTTCCGGCTTTCTGGGTCGGAAGGGGGAGGAGGACGTATGAACCAAAGGCTCGTAAGATATGAGCTGTCGAAAACGATAAGACGCCCAGCTTTTATCTTTGCTCTCTTGATTGCAGTCGCAGTTGCAATAGCTGCTGCGCTGGAGCCGTGGGCAAATTTGGAAAAAGAACGTCACAACCTTCTTTCTTTTGGTTACGGCGTTGGCATGCAAGCCAAAAACTATCTCGGTCAAACACGTGAAAGCAGCTTCGGTAACTGGATTGTTGTGGGCGCGAACGCGCCACTGTCTGCGTCGGTGTTTTTCTATGCACTGCCCCTGCTTGCAATGTTGGCCGGATCTTGGTCGTGCCTCTTTGAGCGTTTGAGTGGTTATGACATGCAGATATGCACGCGCGTTTCCAGAAAGGCATACGTGAACGTAAAGGTGCTGTCTGCTTTCCTCTCCGCGTTTACAGTGACTGCCATTCCTCTGCTCGTCAATTTCCTGATCGTCTCGATGCTTTTTCCTGCGTATCTTCCTCGGGTCGATGAGTCGACTTACGTAGGACTTTACCTGCATAGCTACTTCTCCGGTCTATTTTATTCGCATCCTTTGTCGTATGTGCTCGCATACACGCTGTTCGATGCTGTCACGCTCGGGACTTTATCCATGGCTGTAACTGGCTTCTCAATTTTGTTTCGTAGCAGAATCAAAGCGATAATTGTCCCGTATCTGCTAATGGTTGCGTGGCATTTTGCAAATGGCTGGATCTTCGGCGTAATGGCTTGCGTGGGGTTTAACTGCAATATCCTCAACAGCATCAGGTCGGAATCGCTGAATAACTGGCCAGACATTCGAGCCGGTTTTGCGGAAATCATATTATTGACCCTTGCTTCGTTGGCTTTTTCTGGGGCGTGGAAAAGGCGGGAGATGGTCTGATGCTGTTTAGGCTGGTCGCCGCGGACCTGAGGACCGTTTTGAAGAAGAACATCATTACCTTTATTGCGATTGCAGCAGTGACCGTTGCGAACCTGGTGTACGCCTACGGATTGTCTTCTGTGTATGGGGTCAGGACGGATACCTTGGGGTTTGCGGACAATCTTGCGCTCGTGTTTGCCGGATCTGCTCCGTTTGAGCCTAGGCCCGGGGTCATGTTTGTGCCTCCGCTAGGATGGCTATTTCTCATTCTGCTTATTCTCTATACAACACTCGATTATCCCGCCGAATCGTTGCACGGGTTTGGTTTGCAAACGCTTGTCCGATGCCGGGCGAGAACCCTTTGGTGGGTCTCGCGTTTTATCTCAGTAACGGCAATAACGGCATTTTCGCTGCTTGTGGTGGTTTGCTCTGTTGTGATTTGGAGCTTGATGGTGAGCGCCTCGTTCAGCGCGGTCATCCATGGCGAGTCGCTTCAGCTGGCTAATTTGGCGCCGTGGTTTCTCAAAGTGGGCGAGGCGGATGCGCTGCCGTTTTTCATAGGTCTCTTTTTTGCTATTGAGGCGCTTGCGTTTGCACAGGCAGCGGTTGGGTTTGTGCTTGGGCCGTCAGCCTCATTTGCGGTTGTAATGAGCTACCTGATCTGTTCGGCATATGCGCGGCATTGGGCGCTGCTGGGAAATGCCTTGATGCTGTTGCGCTGGGGTGGAATCGTCAAAGAAGGAATTGCGACGGGCTCGAGTGGCTTGTTTTCAATTGTGATTATGTCGTTATGTCTATCGTTGGGTGGACTGTGGTTTCGAAAGGCCGACCTTATCGAAAAGAGGGACAAGATATGAGCGTGATCGTTAGGGACGTATCGAAGCGCATGGGCAAAAACGATGTCCTGCGCAACGTGTCTATCGAGGTTGACCCTGGGACTGTGGTCGGGCTTCAGGGGATAAACGGTTCGGGCAAGACCATGCTTATGCGAGCGGTCTGCGGATTGATTAGACCCACCGAGGGCGAAATCATTATCGATGGTCAAAGACTTGGGGCGGATATCTCGTTTCCGCCGAGTCTTGGGATGTTGATAGAGGCTCCTTCCTTTTTAGGATATCTGTCTGACTACGACAATCTGGAACTCATAGCTCAAATCAAGGGCGTTGCCACCCCCGAGGACATTCGCTCCGCCCTGCGGCTCGTGGGGCTCGATGCAGACGAAAAAAAGAAGTTCCGAGCATACTCGCTTGGGATGAAGCAGCGTCTGGGGATAGCTGCGGCGATTATGGAAAAGCCGAAGCTGCTTGTTCTCGATGAACCAACAAATGCCCTCGACGAAGCGGGCGTTGAAATGCTCAAGCGTGTTGTGGCGATGGCGGCATCAACGGGTCGCGAGGTTCTTCTGTCTAGCCATGACGGAGAGGTGCTCGAGGAGCTGGCCGATCGGGTTTACTGCATGCGCGACGGTGCCGTTGTGGAAGTTCGGGAAAGGTCGTGAGCGCGATGAAGAAGACCCTGTGGACGAGAAGATCGGCGCTCGCGCTTTTTTGCTGTGCTGCTACCGGCCTTGCGGGCATGAGGGTGAGCGTCGTTAACAGGAATCGGACAGTCATTCCTGAGAAATATTACGCGGAGGGCGAATGGCTCTCGATGGATGGAGCGTTTCTGGGATCGAAGGATGTGGTGACTGATGGGTATTCGTTTTGCATAGATGGAGCAGAACTACTCACGCCGCGCGAGTATCTCAAACGAGCGCATGACGATTATTCAAAATATGGCACCGTGGATACGAAAACGAGACTGAAGGATGCCGACATCACGTGCGTTATCGCCGTAAAGATGCGTGTCAGAAATAGGGATAATATCGACGGTGGAATCAAAGCGTATGTTTGGCATCTGGTTCCGGAGTCTGCGCCAAACTATGATTTTGTAGTCAATACCGATCTGATAACGCAAGCCATGCCGGTCCTTGGCGGCTCTGCTGCGTTTGCCGTGGAGGTTGGGGCAGAAAACGAGTTGCTCGTCCCATTTATGATGCAAAACACCAACGACTATTTCGAAGATTATGAAACCGTCCGTTTTGAGAAAGCGTTTCCCGGAGCCTATACGATGAAGATGACCGATCTGCCGGAGCGGAGGCTCTTAAGGTTTGAAGTGAAGTAACTCGAAGGTCCCGTTGGGGGAGCCTCATCCTACGCTGAAGCGGGATGAGGCTCCCTTCGCAGTGGCGCTCGGCCCTAGCGCTTCTTCTTGCTCTTCTTCTGCTTGCGCCGCTTGCCCTTGTTATCCTGGGGCTTGTCGGCCTTGTCGCCCCGCTTGGCCTCGGCGGCAGCCTTCTCGGCCTTCATTTTCTTCTTCTTGGTCTCGATGCGGAGCTTTTTGTTAATGCGCGCCTTAAGGAAGGTGCCAAACTGCTCGGCATTGCCGCGGACAAAGGTGTCCTTAGGGATCGTCACGCCCTGGTCGGCGAACATGGCTACAAAGATGCGCTCGCCGTCGAGCACGTGGTCGAGCTTTTCAAACGGGAAGAACTGCGACTTGCCGCTCTTGCCCCAAACCATCAGGCCGTCCTCGTTGGCGGCGACGCGGCGATAGCGGCCACCCATGGACTCGTCGGCCTCGACGGCATCGATAAAGTCGCGGGCGAGGGTGTGGTGCAGGTTTTTGCTCCACCAGGCCAAAAAGGCGCCGAATACGATCAGGACGACGCCAAACTTGATCCAGTTGCCGCCGGCCACCAGCATGCCAATGCCGAGCAGCGCGGCAATTGCCGCGGCGACATACAGCGAGCCGCGACGCCTGGGTGAGGCGACCAGGCGGGCGAAGTCGGTGACCAGGTCGTTTTCGTACTGGTACTCGTTGAGGTACAGGATGCTGTCGTCGGCTGCGGCCTGCTCCTCGAGCGCGACCTCGACCTGGTCGGCTGCTTCGGAGGGAACGAGGTTGCTCTCTGCGTCTGCCATGCTCTTTGGACTCCTATCGCGGCGGGCTCGCCGTACGGGTTATTATGAATGCAGTATGCCGTGCGACCGCATGGCCGTCGCGGCAACAAGACTCAGTATACCCGGGGGAGCACCCATGGAATCGTTGTACCGAAAGTATCGCCCGCTCACCTTCGACTCCGTGGTGGGCCAGCAGCATATCGTCTCGACGCTCGAGCACGCCATCACCGAGGGGCGTCTGTCCCACGCGTACCTGTTCTGCGGACCGCGCGGCACGGGCAAGACCACCATGGCGCGCATTCTGGCCAAGGCGCTACTGTGTCGCAACGCCGAGGCGGCGCGCGCCGAGGGTGCAAGCGGCTGCATGCCCGACGGCACCTGTGAGGAGTGCGAGCTCATCGCCGAGGGCAACCACCCCGATGTCTACGAGCTCGATGCCGCAAGCCGCACGGGCGTGGACAATGTGCGCGAGGAGATCATCAACTCCGTCAACTTTGCCCCGGTGCGCGGCAAGTACAAGATCTATATCATCGACGAGGTTCACATGCTCACGACGGCGGCGTTCAACGCGCTGCTCAAGACGCTCGAGGAGCCGCCGGCGCACGTGATCTTTGTGCTGTGCACCACCGACCCGCAAAAGATTTTGGAGACCATCCTCTCGCGCTGCCAGCGCTTCGATTTTCATCGCATCGGCAACGAGGATATTGAGCATCGCCTGTCCTACGTGTGCGAGCAGGAGGGCTTCGATTACGACGACGAGGCGCTGGCTATCGTGGCGCGTCATGCCAAGGGCGGCATGCGCGACGCGCTCTCCACGCTGGAGCAGCTGAGCGTCTTCGGCAACGGTACCGTGCACGCGGACGATGCCCGCTCGCTTTTGGGCGAAGTTTCGGACCAGATTCTGGGCGAGTTTGCGCGCGCCATCGCCGAGCGTGATATTGCTGAGCTCTATGGGCTCATTCGCGCACAGGTCGAGGAGGGCAATGACCTGCTTGAGCTGACGCGCGACCTGGTGGCGCATGTGCGTGACGTGTATGTGGCCTGCGTTGCCGGTGCCCGTGCCGAGCTGTTTGAGGGCGGCGCCGAGCAGGCCGAGGCGCTTGCTGCCGAGGCCGCTGCCTTTGGCGAGCATTCGGCCGACCGTCTGGCCCGCGTGCTGACGGTGCTCGACGATGCCGCGCTGGAGATGAGGGGCGCGAGCGATGTGCGCCTGGTGCTCGAGATCGCCTGCACGCGCCTGGCACGTCCCGAGGCCGATCTGACCATTGAGGCCCTGGCCGAGCGCGTGGCACGCTTGGAGGCTATGGTCGCCAACGCCGCGGTGCCGGCGAGCGTGGCCGCTGTAGGTGCTGCGCCTGCAACTGTCTCGGCTGCACCTGCGACGGCGCAACAGCCGACACTGATCTCGGGCACCCGAGCTGCCGCTCCGGCAGCATCCGCTGCTCCCGCCGCTGCATCTGCGCGCCAGGGCGGCATGCCCTGGGACCGCGGCGCTGCCGCTCCGGCGACCCAGCCTGCGCCTGCGCCGACCCCCAAGCCCGCCGCGCCTGCGCCTCAGCCTACACCGGCTCCGATGCCCCAGTCCGCCGCTGCCCCGGCTCCCGCACCTGCCGCTGTGCCGACCCCCAAGCCCCAGCTCAACAACGCCGCCCAGGTTGCTGCCGCCGGCGCCGCCGAGACCCCCGCGGTCGAGGATGCCGGCGAGCTGCAGCGCAAATGGGCCGAGGTTGTCGAGCGCGTCAAGGCCCAGCAGGCCTCCTACGCGGCTCTTCTGCTTAACGCTCGCGCCACGGCGGACGACGGCTCTAAGCTTACGGTGTCGTTCCCCGCGGGTTCGACCTTTGCCATCAAGATGCTCGGCCGCGCCGACACGCAGTCTGTGGTCCTGCCAACGGTCTGCGCGGTCTTCGGTCGTCGCATCGTCGACTACGTCCTGGATGGGGGTGGCACGCCGGCTCCTCAACATGAGGAGCATTCTCCATCTGCACGGGCTGCGGTATCTGTGGACCCGCAACCCGTGTCCTCGGCGGCCCCTGTATCCTCGAGCGCCAGCGCGACGCAGCCACAAGCAGCGCCGATAGCGGCACCGACCCCGTCGGCGCCTGAACCCACTGCGCCCAAACCGGCTGCTCCGATTTCCGCGCCCAAGCCCGCTGCCACGCCTGCACCCAAGTCATCCGACCTGGCCAAGGCCCCCTGGCTACGCTCCGACAACCCTGCCGGCGCTCCTGCCACGGGCAAGCTCCCGACCGAGCCTGCGCCCCGTGCGCCCGAGCGCTCGTCCGCTCCCATGGCTCAACCGTCTGCACAGGCTGCGCCGTGGGAATCCGAGCAGGTGCCCTACGACGACGCCATGGTCGGCGGTTTTGCTGCCGATGCGGGCGGGGACGATCTGCCCCCGTTCGACGTGCCGGGTGCGACGTCCGCTCCCAAGCTCGCCGCTTCAGCCGCGGCTCCCGCAGCTGCGACGTCTGCTCCCGCAAGCGATGACGCCCCCGCTGCCCCTTGGGAGTCCAACCCCGGCGCCGGCAGCCCCTTCGGCCATCAGGGCGCAGCCCCGAGCATCCCGCAGACCGAGGACGAGGCCAAAGCCCTCATCCGCAGCGTCTTCGGTCAGTCCACTATCTTCAAACCGGTGGAGTAACCGTGCGGGCGGGTATGCTGCTCAAGAAGAGGTCTCTTTGTCCGGGCGCATCTGTATTTCGGACATGTGCAACGTGGTGCCGCTTATATCGCATTCGAGCAGACAGGTACGCGACGGTCGTCCTAGGGTGCTGAGGTCGACACGATACGTCGCACGACTGTCTGTGTACTCGACTTGCATGTCGTTGGCAACTGCTCCGATTGTCAAAAAAGAGCCTGGCTCGGCATCAACAATCTTGGAATCTTTTATCTTGACCTTGAGCTCTTGGTAAAGGGACGGGCTGTTGTAGTAAATGGTTCGGGTTCCATCGGTGCACTCATCGGTCGCTTCCCATTTGACGGTGGGCTGGTCCGAGCTGGTTATCAGCAGTTCTGCTCCAAAGGCTATAGCATGGGTGATGACAACCAGCAATGCCCAGCCGACAAAGAGATAGAGAACCACATATGCAACGGGGTGTTTTGAGCGGATGTTTTGGAGCGCGTCGGGGGCATTCATGGGGCACCTCCAAATTGCTATCTATGACAATCAAATTATACCCTGCCGACATGTGCTCCGCCTCGAGCAGCGGTTCGGCATTTAGCTATTTAGTGGCACACATGAAATGTCGGATTCGGCTCTACTAGATTGAGTATGCGATATTATGCAACCTTGCATAATTCGGCCTTGCATAATCTTTGCGCGTGGTTTGTATTGGAGGACATGTATATCGACTGAGGTAGCGTGTCCGCCCCGCTCTCTGGCTTCGCGCCGTGGTACGATTTTTGAGTTTGAAAGTCCCGCCGTGCTCCGGCTGCCCTTGCAGCTCGGCGTGCGGCCGCACGTAAAGGAGCCATCATGGCCGGTATGAACATGCAGCAGATGATGAAGCAGGCTCGCAAGATGCAGGAGCAGCTTGCCGCCGCGCAGGAGAACCTCAAGTCCCAGACCGTCGACGCCTCTGCCGGCGGCGGTATGGTCAAGGTGACCGTTAACGGCGAGATGGAGCTCGTCAACCTCACCATCGATCCCGATGCCCTCGATCCCGAGGACGTCGATATGCTGCAGGACATGATTATGGCTGCCGTCAACGAGGCCGTTCGCGGCGTCAACGAGCTCGCCAACAAGCAGATGGGCGCCATCACTGGCGGCCTCAACATCCCGGGCATGCCGTTCTAAGACGCGCATATATATGAGTGCCAACCATAGTCTGCAAAAATTGCTCGATGAGCTGGGCCGCCTGCCGGGCATTGGTCCCAAGTCGGCTCAGCGCATCGCCTATTACCTGTTGGAGGCTGACGCCGAGGAGGCGCGCCGCTTGGCCGAGGCCATCCTGGAGGTTAAGCAGGAGGTTCACTTTTGCAGCCGCTGCTTTAACTACGCCACGGCCGACGAGTGCTCCATCTGCCAGGATTCGATGCGCGACACTACTCGCATTTGCGTGGTGGGCGAGCCGCGCGACGTCCAGGCAATCGAGCACACGGGCAGCTACCATGGCCTGTACCATGTGCTGGGCGGCGTGATCAGCCCCATGGACAAGATTGGTCCCGAGCAGCTGCACATCCGCGAGCTGCTGGCGCGTTTGGGCCACGAGGATATCCATGAGGTCATCATCGCCACCAACCCCAATATTGAGGGCGAGACCACGGCGAGCTACCTGGCCCGCACTATCAAGCCGCTGGGCGTTGAGGTGTCGCGTCTGGCGAGCGGCCTGCCCGTGGGCGGCGACCTGGAGTATGCCGACGAGCTTACGCTTGGGCGCGCCATTGAGGCCCGTCGCACGATTTAGGTGGCGAGCCTGCTCCTGCCGTATGTTTTCCTGGCGACGCACGGGGCAGTCATAATTTCCCCGTGCGACTATAAGTTTGTTGTGCAACAAAGATACTTTGTATCCGCTTATCGCATGGATGCTTCCACTCGCATCCTTAATTTGCCCATTCGTTGCGCAACCTTTTGGGTTCGCTGATACACTCAAATATGGATTCGAATGAATGCGCCGCTCCCGAGCGGCGTGTTTTTGTTGGAGGAGAACGCATGCGGCCCGGTGGCACTCAGACAAAGCGCGGCGCCGCGGTGCGCATACGACGCCGGCTGGGCCTGGCGCCTCGGGCGTACGTGCTGCTGTCGTGCTCGCTGGCGCTGGTCATAGCTGGCGTTTCTGCCTATGGCATGACCGTGCCGCCCATGATGCAGGCACATGCCGCACGCGAACCGCGCGTGGGGCATGAGGTCAAAAGTGATCTGGGCACCACGACTGGATATGCTTGGGCAAGTGTGGTCGCGCATATTGTGTTTGGCACCGATGATGCGGACGGCGCCGAGGCTCCGGACAACGAAGTCACGCTTGCCAATGGCAAAACCATCGTGCTCACCAACACCAAGGTCATCGATCGGTTGTCCAACAATAGCGTGGCGGCAACGGTGAGTAAGGTCGAGCAGCAGAAGGAGTGGGACGCCCAGCAGTCCGGAAAGCCCGGTAGCCCGGATACTTCTGGCTCCGGCTCGGATTCATCGAGTTCGGGCGGCGGCTCTGGGTCGGGTTCCTCTGCCGGAGGGTCTGGAAACGGCGGATCGACGGGCGGCAACACTGACAACGATGCAAACTCCGGTGGCCTTTCCGCTGCTGAGGAAGAGAGCATTCACCGTTGGCTTGTGACTAAGTACAACATGCTCGACGGCTATGTCTCTCGTGCCAATGACGTGGTCTCGACCTATAACTCTACGGGAGATCCCAGGCCGTGCGACAGCCTGGTCGGGGAGATGTTTGTCATTCGAGCCGAGTTCGGTCGTCAGACATTCTCGCCCCGGTCAAAGTGGTATCAGCAGTATGCCAATCTGTGGGGCTGTTACACCAACCTATGTCAATGGGTCGGCCATTACGGCGATGATGACGTCGCGCTCGGTAACTTCAACAATAACGTGGCGGCGCTTGCCCTATGATGACCGATCTTGCATCCACCACACCACAATCGCTCGGTCGCGATCCCATGGTCGGCTTGCGCCTGGCGCGTGTCGACGGGTTTGAGCCGGCCATTGCGCTCGGTCAGGACGAACTGCCTGCCTATCTGCGTCGTTTTACGATGCTGTTTGCCGACGATGCCACCATGCGCCGTGGCGGTATCGGCCGCGTGACGCGTGCCGTCAACGCCCAAGGCGAGGCCATGGCACTCAAACAGCTCATCTTGCCGACGCGCGATGAGTTTGACGACGATGCAACTCACGAGGCGCTGGTCGCCAAGTTCAAAGCGGCATTTCGCGAGGAATATGAATGCCATCGCGCCCTTTCGGGCCTTAAGGGCTTTCCCCGCCTCTATGGCTGGGGCGAGGTCGACGGTGTGCCTGCAATTGTCATGGAATGGGTCGAGGGCGAGACGCTTGCCCGCTTGCGTTCGCGACTCGCCGTGGACGATGCCGGACGCCTGTCGCCGCTTGTGGCGGCGCGTCTGGGTCGCGACCTGTTCGATCTGCTCTGCCGTATGAGCCTGGTGGGTGAGGGCTTTGTCCATCGCGATATCTCGCCCGCTAATATTATGGTGCGTACGGCGCGTCTACCGCTTGACCGGCAGCTTGCCGAGGGCACCTTTGACCTGTGCCTGATCGACTTTGGCTCGTCGCTGGCGCTCGAGCCTGCGTCGGCCGTGGCCGGTACCGGCGGCAAGGCGTCGTTTACGGAGCGCTATGCCACGCTGCGTCGCGCGACGGTTGCCTATGCCCCACCCGAGATGCTCACCGACGATATTCCCGATCTGCGCGCTTTGCGTATGTCGCCGGCGATTGACGTCTATGCCGCGGCAAGCACGGTTTACGAGCTCATTGCCGGCGTCGCGCCATACGAAGCCGCGCCGAGCACTTCGGGCACCTCGGGTTCGCGCAAAAAGACGCGCGACATCGCGAGCCCCTACCGTCTCAAGATGGACACGCGGCCCGACTATCCCATTGGTGCCCATGCGCCCGGTTGTGATTTGACTCAGCTGCTTCGTCGTGAGCCCGATGTGGCGCTCGCCGCGGCCGAGCAGGCCCAGCAGCTAGGGCTTGAGCCGGATTCCGAAGAGCTACGCGATGCGCTGGCGTTTGTCGATGCCCAGCTGTTCGACGTGGTGATGGCCTGTCTGTCCAGCCATCAAAAAGATCGTCCCGAGCCGGCGGCGGTCGAGGCGGCGCTCTCGGCGTTTTGTGACCACTATGCGCAAAATGTCGGTCGTTCGCTCCGCGGCGAGCCGCTCACGCCGTGCCCCATGGATGCGTCTGGCCGTGCGGTTCGTCGCGCGCTGATGGTCGGCGCGACGGTCGTCTGTGGCGTGGTTTGGGCTGTGGTCGTGGTTTCGGCCGCGCTGCTGGCGTCGGGCGCTCGCGTGACGGCGACTTTGGGATCGCTCGTGTGGTCTGGGACGCTACCGGGTATTATTGCTGCACTGGCGTTGGCGCTGCCAGGCATAGCCGGCGTTACCGCGGGGGCACTTGCGCGCAATCGGCGCTCGGGGTTCCTGCAGGGTGTGCTTGCGCTTTCTGCCTGCGAGGTTCCAGTACTGGTTGTGGCTGCATGTAGCGTATTTTCCCAACGCGCCGTGATGGGCGGCCTTGTTGCCGCTCTGGTTGCAACCTATACGCTTACGTGGTTTTTGCTTGCGATGGGCTTTGCCTTTGAACTTCCCGTTTCGGCACCGCGACGCACAAAAGCCCAGATGGCGACTCCGCTTGCCGGTGGAGCCGCAGCTGCCCGTACTTTTGGCGGACCTGTCGAAGTATCGTCCGATTCTATTTCTACGACCAAGGAGGCCTAGGTCATGGCATCTCAAGTTGAGCTCACCCCATGCGGGGCCATGTTTGACATCTTTAAGCGCGCGGCGCATCTGAGCCATATCGAGCTGTGCGGCCTGGTGCTTTCGTCCCGTCCGCTCGCCGACGGCCGCAGCCCGCAGAGCCGAGCCGCCGATCGCTCTTGGGTTTCCCGCTTTATCGTTCGCGCGCCGGTCGGCACGCTTCAGCAGCGCTACTTTGCCGAATACGGTACCTCGGCTGCGCGTATTATGTCGCAACTGGCCCTGCGCCAGCGAAATCCCATGGACTCCACGGCTGTGATCAATATGGTGTGCGGTCCTGCAGGTGAACCGATGGTACGCGCGCTCGAAGAGTGCCATCAGGACACGAATCTCTATCGCAACGCGCTCGATCGCCTGTCCCAGGCGGCGGAACTCATGCCCGCCGAGCGCGCCGAGGCCGTGCTGGTGCTGTTTGTCGCCGTCGGTTGTTCGGCGGATGTGCGGTCCTCGGTGAACTATGCCATCGACTACGCGCACGCGACCTGTGGCGGAGGCACCTCCACGCCGCGTTCGCTTGGCATGTCGATGACCGCGGGCGAACGCGAACCCGCTCCGGCGCACCCCTTGGGCTTGCTGCGCGTACAAAACAGTTTTGTCGTGAGCGCCCCGCGCTGGATTCAGCCGAGTGAGCAGGGTGTTGAGATTGGTGCGCTGGCCACTGGTGAGGGCGATATTACCGACGTCGGCGACGATGTCTCGGCCCGCCATGCCCATATCTGGTGCGATGCTCAAAATATCTGGCACGTCGAGGACTTGTCGTCCACCAACGGAACCGTGGTGGTAAACGGGGCCACGCGCGTCTGCATTCAGGTCGAGCCCGGCCGTTCCGCCCAACTCAATCCCGGCGACGAGCTCAAGCTCGGCGAATCCACTACCTACGCCATCCTCTTCGGTGCCCTCTAGCCGGCAGATAGGGACGTTTCTTTTCTGCCGGCACTTGGGGACACTCCTCGGCGCGCCAGAGCCAGTCGCCCGGGGATGGAGGGGCCATTTTGGCCCTTGGCGGTCAGTCGGGGCGAAACTAGAAGATCTTTCCGATTCGCGGCTGTTCATGCTTGTAGAGCATCTAAAACAATAGGATGTTATTCTGGAATATGCCGGGTGCGTGAACTTGCCTGTCTTAGCCTTAATAAGGTATAGGGGAGTTTGGCTCAGGGGTTCCGTCTTGTTCTTCAGCGCAGTATTGTGGGACAGATTTGCTGAGATTGGCGCCTTACACCGCAGAGCGCACGGAAGGCTCTCGATTTGTGTTCTGGCCCCAGAATACAGGGCCTGATACTTACCAACTGTGGCATGGATGTAACATCTGTAGAAATCAACCCTTTTGTTGTCGACCTTTGTAAGAAAAACACTGCCATCAACTCTTTGGATGACGAAACTAGGGTGCTTGAGGGGAGCCTTTACTCCCCTCTGAGAGATGACTCATGTTTTTCGCTTGTCGTTGTGAATCCTCCGTTACTGCCGATTCCGGATGAGATTCCTTATCCCTTCGTTTGAGATGGAGGACAATCGGGTCTGGATAAAACACTTCGTATTCTTAAGGGTGGCGATACGCATTTAGAGAAAAACGGTAAATACTGCTAATAGGGGTGACGACGATGGTGCAGGGGCGACCCGCGATGCTCTCATCAATACGTCGGATACTTGGGAAATCAGGTCTAGATGCATGTATGATGATGCTGTGTGGCTATTCAATTAATCCGCGTTCCGAATGGGTGCAGGGTATAGCTGCGACATCGTATGCTTTTGACCCGGCGCGATACTCAGATATTTCTGAGGCGGTTGACGAAGTTTATACGCACTATGCCGCGCAAGGCGTTTCGGAAGTTTGCACATCTACGTTACGGGCTTAGGTTTCTTCAAGCGAGCAGGCCGGTTGCGTTATTTCGAGCGATTTTTCTAGTCTAGACGACAAAAGGCAAAGGATTTGATGGGTATAAAACGCGGACGTTTGTGGGCGGATGCTCAAATCTATTGTGGCAATCGGGCGGTTGAAAAAGATATTTCAACCGCCCGATTGCCAGGTTCGTCGGAGGAGATGTCCGATTCCGACTCTCTTGTAGGAAGAGCTTGAGATCGTATTGGCCCAAGGCAATCTTAAAGCAGTCTCATTGGCAAATCTTCGCTCCTGTTGTGTTGAGGTGTAAGGTATCAGTGATTGATGTTTTGTGGCGGGTAGATTGGGGCCTTCCTTGATTCGATGCGTTCTCTCGAGGTTCATCAGAGCAAAAGGGGCTTTCGTCTTCATTGCTATCACGGTGATTGGAACCGCTCTCTCCTATGCCATGCCATACGTGAACGGGAAATTCTTAGATTTTCTTCTCGGTAACCGCAGCGAAAGAGACGCCGTACTCTTCGCGCTCCTGGTTGCGTCAATAGGAGTTTTCTCCACCCTCTTTACTTATTTTGCAGGAACACTTTCCATTCGCATAACCACGAGACTTTCCTTTGATCTTCTCAGGGAGGCCGTCTTGCGTTTTGAAAGAGACGATTACTTGGTGAGTCGGACCATCGATCCAGCCTATACAACGCAACGGATTATTTCCGACTCCAGCGTGGTCTCATCCTTCGTTTTGGCGAATTTTATCAGTGCGCCGCTGTCCATTGTAGCCATTCCCATCGTATTGCTTATCATATGGTCAATTGATTCAACTCTCGCGGTGTTTTCCATCATTCTCCTCATCGTGTATTTCTGTGTAATTACTGGGTTGAGGAAACTTTTGTATAGGGTCACGTATGAGAAGAAAGAGGCGGACAGCGCCTTTTACGCCGCAATTGCATCGCAGCTTAATCAGATTCTCAACATTCAACTGACATCTTCGTACGGCAAGAGCGAACAAGCGCTCGACGCTGGGTTTAAGAGCTATTTTCCCAAAGTTTTGCGCTCCGGAAAGCTATCATATTCTCTGACATCGCTCGATGGTCTTTTCGCAGCGTTGTTTCAAGCGGTGATACTTGTTGTTTCCGGAGTACGAATCATTAACGGAACTATGTCAATAGGCGAGTACACTATCATCGGTACATACTTCGCGGTTCTCTTTAAGACTTTGAAAAGTATGATGTCATTGTTCAAATCCTATCAAGATGCCAAAGCATCATGGGATAGGACGGCTATCGCGACGAGAGAAAAGGAGAGATCGGGGTGGAATCGGACCGATTTAGCTAAACTCGATGAAATAAATGACATTTCGGTATCTGATTTGGAATTCTCGGTTGCCCTTCCAGACGGATCTGTCCGAGAGGTCCTCGGCGGGTTTTCTTTCAAGTTTTCCGGTCCTGGTACATATTGCATAGTTGGGGAAAACGGAAGAGGCAAGACGTCACTTCTTTACTTGATGCTCGGGCTATACTCATCGAAAGGCAAAGTAAAATACAACGGCGTGCCAATCGAAGAATGCGACTTGGATTACATACGTGCGAGAGAGATATCGTGCTGCCCACAGTTGTGCTTCGCGCCGGACGAAACGGTGAAAGAGCTGTTAGAGTATTTCGACACGCCCTTTTCTTCCTATCACCGGGGTGTAGATGGCCTACTTTCGCTGGAAAACAGCGTGAAGGAGTTGCTCGGGAAACGTTGCTCCGCGCTTTCGGGCGGTGAGCTGCGCCGAGTGTACTTATGGTCGGCGATTTCACGCAAGTCGTCAGTTTTGGTACTCGACGAGCCCACGACTGGGTTAGACGCTGTAAGCCGCGCCGAGCTTGCGGCCTATGTTAAGCGCAACAAGCAAAGCCAGCTGATCATCGTTGTCTCTCACGATGACGAGATGGTCGGCGCGGTAGAAGGGGTAGTGGATTTAGGCAGCATGTACCAGGGTAAATGATGACAAGTGTAGTGCTACCCAACTGGCAGAGATAACAAAAAGGCGATGCAGATGCACGTAGCATTCAGGCGGTTCGGACTCGGTGCCTTCACGCCATCGCAACGCTTTCAGATATAGTTCTCGTTCTCTTACTAAAGGAAACTTTAGTCTACGTCATCTTGTCGAGACAGAGGTGAAGCGAAGTGTTGTCGCGACGTATCTTATTCCAGGTGGCTCAGTATCAGCGTGAGAATCGCACCAAAGTGTACTTACGATTCTCGTGTCCCACGGACAACATGAGCTGAGCATTGAGGTTCCACCCTTTGCTGCAACTACACGGGGTTGGACGGCAATGAATATGCCGGGCCGCATACCACGCGCAGCGGGGGTCCATGTCCCAGTATGTTGCCTACAGCAGCCTCGATGTCCACGCACACATCATCTCTGCCTTCGCGTTCAATCCATTTGCCGGAGAGTGCGAGGGTTGCCAGGCCGTAGAATTCGAGCCGAACAAATGAAATGCGGTATCAGCGCATAGGATTAAACTGACGATTGCTTTGCACCGAAAATACGCCCGGAAAGCCGCTATGGGTGGCGGCCCGGGTTAAATAGAGAAGCCCGTCCGATCACTTTCATGTGGCGAACGGTCGGGCTTCTTATTCCACTTGCCAATGCTCGGCTCATATTGGAAGAAAGCTACGCTAATGTTTGCGTGACACTCCTATTTTCTCCGAAGAAAGAGTCGGATAATGAAGAATAGAATTAAAAAAGGTGCCAGATATAACGCAAGTATAAAGGCTAATCCAACGAGACCTTGCAATAATGGCATAACTCCTCCCAGACACGAGATTTTGGTATTTGTTCCCATCTTATTCTGAATTGGACCAAATAGTTCCTAGCCACAAAACTACTCGTCAACTGGATCGCACCAATCTGCTGGCAAAACACAGCTTGATTCTTTATCGACATAGCACCAATCCGCAACAGGGCACTCGGCGATGTCGTAAAAATTGCATATATCAACTCCAAGACAACAAGGCTCAACGGGAGGATGTTCATTTGAACCAACAGGATGGATATGCTTCATAACAGCTCCTCACCTTAATCCAATTAGAGACTACGTTTGATCAATGCCACAGTGATCTACAACGCAGATGCTGCCGCCATCCATGTCATAGTCGCAGTAATCGTATGCACCACAGCCATCTGCTTTATCATAAACAGTACAGATGTCAGTAATGCCCAAGAGGCAGTCAAAAGACATCGGCTTCACGCCTGCCTCGTCGCCACTTCCTGGATTAATCGGATGAATATGCTTCACGACTACCTCCCTTTGAGTGCAGAAAAACCTCAATATTGTGTATAACAAACCAAGATGTCTAGTTCACCATATTTCTAGAATGGTTTCGGCGAACGTAGCAATAAGCTTCGCAGACGGTAATCAGAAGAACGAACACCTCCACAATGGTGACAGCAATGCGCTGAACCGCTTATTCCGATACAGTAGCTTCTCGTTGATTTTTCTCCTGCGAAGATGAGTGGCGGGAAATAAGGTCAAAAGCCATCTCGTAGCACATTTTTCTATATTCACATGATGCAGGGTGTAGACTCTTGGGCAAGTAGCCGTGCTCGCCTGCAGCCTCCCAGCTACAGCCCCCACCACAGAAAGACCGAGCCCAACAGTCCGTACAGTCAATTCTTTTTTCGACACCCTGACTCCAGTTTTCAATATACCTAGTTTCGTCAATTCCGGTGACGATGTTGCCCATTTTGAATCGCATCATCCCGACAAACCTGTGACAGGGGTATACGTCCCCTTCGGGAGTCACGGAAATAAAACGCCTGCCAGCCCCGCATCCGACAAAGGCGATCCTGTTGCTCATAATCAAATCAACTGCAGTTTTCAATGTTCTAAACAAGGGCTTTTCCCCTTGATCAATCTGTTTGAGATATTGATCCGCCAAATCTATTAGGCCCGCCCTGATTTTGTTTAATGAGTGTTCGTCGAGTTTGATATTCTCATCGAATGAGCTCACGGGCGAGAAGTAAATCCTTCTGAAGCCCATCTCTTTAAACTGAAGATAGTCTTCAACAAGGTTACAGTTATTATTTGTTAAGGTCGCTCTTGCGCCGAAGGGGAACGACTCGGAAAAACGACGAACGTTTTTGTCGATATCGGAGAAAGAGCCGCCTCCCGTCTTGTACGGGCGCGATGCATCGTGCTTGCATCCTGTACCATCGAGACTAATCAGAACAGAAAACCCGTGCTCCTTGAAAGAATTCACAGCAGTGTCATTCAAAAGCGTTCCGTTGGTCGTAATAGAATAGGTAAAGTTTCTATTGGGGTATATTCTTTTTGAATAGTCGACCGTTTTCCATATCAGCGGCTCGTTAATCATGGGTTCCCCACCAAAAAAGACGATCGCAAGCGTTTCGTTTTCCGATGAACTTGCGACGAGGTAGTCGACCGCCTTGAAGGCTATCTCGTCTGTCATCAGCAGAGGAGACGTTCCATAAGGCTCTGTTAGACCAGTATTGACATACATGTGTCCCCACGGTGCCATATCGTTGACC
>DXLS01000057.1:0-74238 GCA_019414605.1 Collinsella sp. | reverse complement strand
AACTCGTCCGGACTCGGGCGCATCGCCCCCTTGCCGGATTCAAATCCGACAAGGGGGCGACCATTGTGCAATCGCAAGAAGATGATGGGGCGGAATGTCAATCATGGTCTAACAGAGCCTTTTTTAATCCCCGTCCCAGAATAATCATTCCCGGGCGCGTTGCGGTTGCCTAGTACTGGCTCTCGTGCTTGCTAAAGAAGTCGAAGCGCGGGGGCAGCGGCTTCACGCGGTGCTCGCCGGGCTTCTCACCCAGGCTCTCCACAAACTCGTCCGTGGAGGCAAAGATGTTGTCCCAGCTAAAGAAGGCGACCGGATCGATGCCGAAGTACTCGCAGATGAGCTCGCAGCCGGCCGGGACGATGCCGTGCATCAGGACGGTCGCCACGCGCAGCTCGGTAAAGGCGTCGACCAGGGCCTGCTTCATGGCGGCGTTGGCCGGCTCACCCTCGAGCTTGTTGGCGGCCTTGGAGGCATCGCTCCAGCGCTTGTTGGCGGCGCGCAGGTAGTCGTCGCACACGGCGAGCGCGCGGTGCGTCTCGAACTTGTACATGGCCTGCTCAAAGGCAAGGGCGGCCTGCTCGGCAGCCTCGACCACGGCAGCAGAGGCGGCGCCGGCCGGAATGCAGCCGTTGCGATAGGGGCTCTCGTCGCCCTCCTTGACGGCGACGCCGTAGAAGCAGCTGCGGGCCAGGCGGTTGAAGACGCCGGTCAAAAGCGCGCTCTCCTTAAGGGCCGGATCGATGACGCGCTTGTCGTCGCAGGCGCGCACCTCGTTGCCGTCCTTGTCCTTGCCGGTCACGCGGGTGTCGTATGCCTTGGGGCTAAAGCTCACCGGCTTCTCGGACAGGCCGAGCGACAGCCAGTGCGCGCGCATCTGCTCGCAGGTGTAGTGGTTGAGCAGGTCGTCTGCCGGCGGGGGAGGCGTCTGCGAGGACGAGCTGGCCTTTTTGCCCATGTAGAGCAGGTGGTAGCAGGCGCTGACGGTGCTCTGCGTGAGGTTCCAGCCCAGGGCCTCCCACATGGCGGTCTGCGCGATGCAGTAGAAGTAGATGTTGTCCTGACCGATGAACTGGTAGATTTGCGCGTCGTCCGAGCACCACCAGTCGCGCCAGTCGAGCGAGCTGTGCTGGTAGGTGGGTGCGGGTACCTGCGTGGAATCGGCGGCGGGCTCGCCCATGAGGGCGGCATCCTGGGCGGCGACACCCTCAGTTACGCCGGCGGCGCGGGCATCGCGTGCGAGCACGGTGCGCGTATAGCTGATGGGCGCCCACAGGCTCTCGGGCCAGCACCAGCAGGTGACGTCGTTCACGCCGTCGACCTCGGGCACCGGAACGCCCCAGTCGATGTTGCCGGTGATGCGGAAGGGCACGAGTGCCTTGCCGCTGCGGAAGCGCACGCCGCCGTTGGCGAGCACCGCGTGGGCGTCGTCGCGCTCCTTCCAGCTGGGGAAGGTGACGGTAAAGCTGCTCTTGTTGCCCTCGGGCTCCAGCACGGTGTGCTCGGGCAGCTGGTCCTCGACGGCGTCGAAGGCCTCGCGGAACTTGTTCTGGATGTAGAGCTGCGCCGGCAGCAGCCACTCTTCCATGGTCTTGGAGACCACGGAGCGGACCTGCGGGTTCTGGGCGAGCTTGGCGGTGTAGGTCTTCATAAAGTCGAGGTAGGCCGGCAGGTCGAAGTAGAGGTTGTCGACCGGGCGCAGCTCGGGCACCTCGCCGGTGAGCTGGCTCTTGGGAGCGATGAGCTCCTCGGGCTCAAACTGGTGACCCAGGTCGCACTCGTCGGCGTACGCCTTCTCGGACTTGCAGCCCTGAATGGGGCAGCGGCCGATCACCTGACGGCCGTTGAGGAACGTGCCGGCCTTGGCGTCGTAGAACTGCAGCGTGGAGCGCTTGGAGATGGTGCCCTGCTCGTGCAGGCGCTCGATAATCTCGGCGGTAACCTCGTTGTGAATCTGCGCAGCCGGCTCAAGGCCCGAGCCGCCGTAGATATCGCAGCTGATGTTGTAGTTGTTGAGGGTCGCGGCCTGGCGGGAGTGATTGGACTCGACGTACTCGCCGATGGACTTGTCGTAGCCTTCGTTCTCCTTGAGCTTGCGGTAGCTCTCCATGATGGGCGAGCCATAGCAGTCGGTGCCCGAGGTGAAGATGACGTTCTCGCGGCCCAGACGGTCGCGCAGGAAGCGGGCGAAGAAGTCGGCCGGGACAAAGACGCCACCAACGTGGCCAAAGTGAAGGCCCTTGTTGCCGTAGGGCTCGCCGGCGGTAACGATGGCGCGGCGAGGCCAGCTGGGACGGTCGTTCATGGAGTATTTGGATGCCATGGGACTCCTTCGCATATGGTGAGGGCGCGGCCGGGCGCAAGGCCTGACGACGCGGTGGTCAATTCGTGCATATCGTTCGACATTATCGCACATGCGGACGGGTACGTGGCAGGGGCGCTATCCTAAGATGCTATGAATGAGATTTCCAACATACATGCGTTTGAGGACGAGGAATTTCTGCACGCCTGCTTTGTGTGGGGGATGGCCGTGCTTGTGGTGTTTGCCGTGTGCCTGGTGCCGGTGTTTATGCTGCTGGGCGGGCCCGCAGACTTGGATGTGGCGGACGCGGGCGGCTGGACGGCGGTTTTGGGCTGGATAGTCGGCTTGGCTGCGGTTTCGGCGGCGTCATTTGCCGTGCACGAGCTGGTGCACGGTGTGTTATTTAAGCTTCTGGCGCCTGCGGGCGCGAAGGTGACCTTTGGGGCGAATCGCGAGACGGCGATGATCTATGCCTGCGCCGAGGGCGTGGTCTATTCGCGCCGGCGGTACGTGGCAGTTTGCCTGGCGCCGACGGTTGTTGTGACGGCGGCGTTTGCCCTGGGGTTTGCGTTTTCGGGCTATCCGCTGATGTGCTACCTGGCGGCCGGCTTGCATTTGTCGGGCTGTGTGGGCGACTGGTATTACGTGCGGACCATCCTGCGCGACCGCCGCATTGTCGCCTGCGAGGACACGTCCTTTGGCGTCCGCTTTTTCGCAAGGTAGTCTTTTGGGATGATTTTTCTGGGACGGGGATTAAAAAATCATTGTGGGAGAGGAGATGTCCATGAAGCCGTTGCTGCTGCACGCTTGCTGCGCGCCGTGCTCGCTGGAACCGGTTCGTCTGCTGCGCGAGGAGGGGTTTGAACCCACGATTTGCTGGACAAACCCCAATATTCAGCCGCGCGATGAATGGCAGCGGCGCTTGGACGAGCTGCGCCGGTGGTGTGCCGATGGCGGCATTGAGCTCATCGAGGCGGGGGAGGACCGCGAGCGCTGGGAGGCCGGCGTGGCCCCGTTGGGCGCCAATCGAGCCCGTCGCTGTCGCGTGTGCTATGCTCTGCGCCTGGCCGAGGCGTGCCGCGTGGCCCAGGAGCGCGGGTTCGAATATGTGGGTACGACGCTCGCCGTCTCGCCGTATCAGCTGTTCGATACCTGTAATGACGTGCTTGAGCGCTTGGCGGCGGCACATGGGCTCACCCCGGTCATTCGCGATTTTCGCCCGTATTACCCCGAGGCCACGCGCCGTTCGCGCGATCTGGGCATGTATCGGCAGAATTATTGCGGCTGCCGATTCTCGGCCGTCGAGGCGGCCATGGACCGCGCCCGCATCCGCGACGAGCGCAAAGCGTCCAAAAAGTAGTTCTTTTGGGCTGACAGCCTGCTAGGATGTAGAGCGGACTTTAGCTATATAAGGAGTATCCGACGTGTCTATGCGTACCGATGATTTTGACTACAACCTTCCCGAGGAACTGATTGCCCAGGCTCCTGCCGAGCCGCGCGACTCCTGCCGCCTGCTGGTGGTGGATCGCAAGGGCTCCCAGGCGGGAACGCCGCTGGAGCACGGCGGTACCGTCGAGCACCGCATCTTCCGTGACATCATCGACTATATCGAGCCGGGCGATGTGCTCGTCATCAACAAGACGCGCGTGATGCCGGCCCGCCTGATCGGTCGCAAGACGGGCTCGGGCGGCGTGGTCGAGACGCTGCTGCTCAAGCGCCGCGAGGATGTTGACCCGCTGGGTCACGTTTGGGAGTGCCTGGTCAAGCCGGGCAAGCGCCTGAAGCCCGGTGCTCAGATTGAGTATCGCGCCGGTGGCGCCCATGCGCCCGAGGGTGCGCCCGTGGTGCTGACGGCCGAGGTTGTCGACTTTGTCACCGATAGCCGCGGTGGCCGTCTGGTGCGCTTTGAGCCGGCCGGTTGCAATGCCGCCGGCGAGCAGCGCACGCTCGACGAGGCCATCCATGCTGCCGGTCACGTGCCGCTGCCGCCCTACATTACCGATTACGAGGGCGATCCCGAGAAGTACCAGACCGTCTACGCCATGAAGGAGGAGCACTCGGCTGCCGCTCCCACGGCGGGCCTACACTTTACCCCCGAGCTCATGGCCGCTATCGAGGCCAAGGGTGCGAAGTTTGCCGCCGTCGAGCTCGAGGTGGGCATCGATACCTTCCGTCTGGTGGAGGAGGACGATCCCACGCAGCATGTGATGCACACCGAGCGCTACCACGTGTCGCAGGAAGTTGTCGACGCCGTGCATAAGGCGAAGGCCGAGGGACATCGCGTGATCGCCGTCGGCACCACCGCGGTGCGCTCGCTCGAGAGCGCGTTTGACGCAGACGCGCCGGTGTCCGATCCGGCCGTGACGGCGCGCTATTTTGAAGGCCGCGAGGATGGCGCCGACACGCTCGGCCGCGGTGACATCGTGGTGCGCGAGAACGCGACAACGCAGCTCTACCTCATGCCTGGCTCGACCTATCACGTGGTCGACGCACTGATCACCAACTTCCACGTGCCGCGTTCCACGCTCATGATGCTCGTGAGCGCGCTTGCCTCCCGCGACCAGATCATGGATGCCTACGCCGCCGCTATCGAAGAACGTTATCGCTTCTTCAGCTTTGGCGATGCCATGCTCATTTGTTAGTTACGCGGTTTTACCAAACCGCGTAACCAGTTGACGCTGCAAACCCGCCAGAGCGGCAATCTGCCTTTCAACTTCGGCGGCATGACCAGAAGGTCAATGCCGCCTTGTTTCAAGGCACCTTGCTCGCTCTGGCGGGTTTTCGCTGTCCGCGCCAAAACATCGGCGTTGCCGTGGTTCAACCTGCCAAAAAGGGACAGGTTTATTTTGGCAGGTTTTATTTGGGCAAACATTGTTGGCGCAATGGGGACTGGTTTATATTCACCAAGTTGGTGCAAAGTAGCCTGACCCCTTTGCACCAAAAAGTTGCGGTGAGATAGTTCTTGAATTGGCCTTTTTGATGGCTAAACAGGAACTATCTCACCGCAACTGCCTTGAGTGTTTTTTGGCAGCTAGTTTACTTGCTCGCGAAGAGCCCGATCAGGACGATCACGAGGATTACGGCGATGATGCAGACGATGGCTCCGGTGAATTTGATGCGTGAGTCGCGGGTGCGCTCGCGCACGTCGTCCTCGGCGGCTTCGAGTTGAGCCACTTCACGCTCAGTTTCGGCGTGCTCGGCCTTATCGCGGGCCAGGGAGCCCGCGAGCGATTCGGTAATCTCGGGATGGTCATGCACCTCGGTCGCCTGCTCGATGATCGACTGTGCGTGCGCGACGTCCGCCTGGGCATTGGCAATAGCCTGCTCTTGCTCTCGACGCGCTTTGTCCTCGGCGGCGATCTTCTCGCGCAGTTCGCGCTGGCGCGTTGCGGCGGCGGCTTTTGCGGTCTGCAGCTCGTCGCGCGCGGCATCGGCCTCGGCAGTCACGGCCTGATGGGCACGCTTGGCGTCGGCGATGGGGGCTTGCGCCTGCTCGACGGCGTGCTCGGCGGCCGCGAGCGAGTGCTCAAGATCGGCGGTGTTGTTCGGGACATCTTCCTCGGCTTTGCGCAGGGCATCGGCCGTGTCGGAGATCTGCATCGAAAGCTCGCTGGTGCGCACCGTGTAATTGGCGGGATTCGCCGAAGGATTGCGCTGCAGCTCGGCATACTCGCGGCGCAGCGTTTCGAGTTGAGCGCGCGTGGCGTCGACGGTTTGCTGCGCTGCGGCAACGCCGGCGTCGCGCTCGGCCTGCACCTTGTCGCGGATGCGCTTGGAATCCTCGAGGCGTCGAACGAGGCGGTTACCGGTTTCGCGCGAGCTGGCTTCGCGCGCCTCTACGGCATCGAGTGCGGCTTTGAGACGCCGCTCGGTGGCATCGTCCTCTTCTTTTATTTGCTCGAGCTGCGCCTTGAGCTCTGTTGCCTTGGCAGCATGGGTATCGCGGCCGATTTCTGCCGCCGCGGCGGCCTTTTGTGCCGTGTCGATAGTCTGGCGCTGCTCGGCGACGATTTGGTCGTAGCGGCCTGCGATATCCTGACGCGTCTCGAGCTCCTCGCCTTGATCGGCGATGCGCTGCTCAAGTTCGGCCAGGTGGGCACGGGCGTCCGCGAGTGCCTTCTTTGCGGCGTTCATCTCGCGCATGGCCGAGGCACCCTGGGCGATAAAGGCGCCCACGGCGCTGGCGGTGTTTGAGACGGCGCCTCCCAGATCGCGGCTGGCTGCTGGGGTGTGCAGGGCGATCGGGTGAGCGGCGTTCGCCGTGCCCGCATCGGGCGCCTGCGGCGTGGCGATGCTGCCGGTGCCGCCCTCGACTACGGAAAAGCCGGCAGCGTGCGGGTCGACTGCATCGGCACCAATGGTGGGGTGCTCAAGCTGCAGGAACGAGGGCAGGGTGTTGCCTTGGTCGGCAACGGGGGTCTCGCCGGGCACGAAGGTCGAGGCGGCCTCGGCGGCCTCCTCTTCTTCGGCGTCAATATCGGCGTCGGCCACGGCGTTTTTCATCGCTTTGACGGCATCCATCATGGAGTCCATGACGGCATCGAGCTCTTCTTCCGAAGACACCTCGATAGGGCCTTCTGCTTGCGGGGCGGCGTCCTTTTCGGGGGCGTCGTCCTGAGCGGCCGAATCGTCGTTTTGCTCGCCGGCATCTTCGGCCGTAGGGATTTCCGTCGCAGCGCCGTTATCCAGAGTGGCGTCGTCGACGTCGATATCATTGCAGGTCGCAGCGTCAGTATCTGCGGCGACGTCTGCTGAATCATCAATATGCTGTTGAGTCTGGGGGTCCAGCTCGTCCGTCATAGGCATGTGCTCCTCATCGTTGTTTGTCACCCTATGATAAAGTCTCGCGCCGACATCCCGCGCCCCGCAGCAAAGTTTCAAAACGTGTTCGATGACTCGCTTGGATAGCAAAAATTCGTCCTCTAAATTCAGTTTACGCTTGACATTCCCTTCGCCGAATGACGTTGCGCCGTTCGCCTGCTGCGGTCTTTATTTTTCACTTGAACCCGTTAAAGTTGCATTTCAGCTTTTGGCGCGTGAAGTTGGATACGCGCAGTCGGCGGGCGTGCCCGTCGCGATTTTGAAAGGACTTTGTATGGGACTTTTCACTGGTAAGACCGTGATCGTCACCGGCGGCGGCAAGGCCACGCTCAAGGACGGCTCCGCTGGCTCCATCGGTTACGGCATCGATATCGCTTTTGCCAAGGAGGGCGCAAACCTCGTTATTACCGGCCGCAACGTTGCCAAGCTCGAGGCTGCCAAGGAGTCCCTCGAGGCCGAGTACGGCATCAAGGTTCTGCCTGTTCAGGCCGATGTCTCGGCTGGTCAGGATAACGAGGCCGTCGTCCAGAACGTTATCGACAAGGCGATTGAGGAGTTCGGTCGCATCGACGCCGTCGTCAACAACGCTCAGGCCAGTGCCTCGGGTGTGACCATCGCCGACCACACCATGGACCAGTTTAATCTGGCCATTTACTCTGGCCTGTACGCCACCTACCTGTACATGCAGAAGGCCTATCCGCACCTGAAGGAGACCAAGGGCTCTGTGGTCAACTTTGCTTCGGGCGCCGGCCTGTTTGGTAACTATGGTCAGTGCAGCTATGCTGCCGCCAAAGAGGGCATCCGCGGCCTGACCCGCGTCGCCGCCAACGAGTGGGGCAAGGACGGCATCAACGTCAACATCGTGTGCCCGCTTGCCTGGACTGCTGCGCTCGAGAACTTCCAGGATGCTTACCCCGAGGCGTTCAAGGCCAACGTCCACATGCCGCCGGCGGGCCATTACGGCGATGTCGAGAAGGAGATCGGCCGCGTGGTCGTTCAGCTTTGCGGCCCCGACTTTAAGTACATGAACGGCGAGACCGTCACCCTCGAGGGTGGCATGGGTCAGCGGCCCTAACAGTTACGCGGTTCTACGAACCGCGTAACCAGTTGACGCTGCAAACCCGCCAGAGCGGCAATCTGTCTTTCAACTTCGGCGGCATGATCAAAAGATCAATGCCGCCTTGTTTCAAGGCACCTTGCTCGCTCTGGCGGGTTTTCGCTGTCGTTGACAAGGCATCGGCGTTGCTGTGGCAGTCGGAAATGATCCGTTGGGGACGGAGGAAAACGGATCATTTTTATCCTGATGCATTGGTGTAAGTGGGCAGGTTTCCTTTGCGCCAGTTTCTGTCGAGTCGGTGCTCCTTGCGGGTTGCCCGTATAATGGTTTGCGTATGAACCGCAACCAAGGAGTTCCAGTTTATGGACCAGAGCCTTTTTAAATTCGACCTGATCGCCGAGGACCCGACGACGCACGCGCGTGCCGGCGTACTGCACACCCCGCACGGCGATATCGAGACGCCGATCTTTATGCCCGTGGGCACCAAGGCAAACGTCAAGGGTATTCCTACCGAGACCGTCAAACAGCTCGGTGCCCAGATCGTGCTTGCCAACACCTATCACCTGTCCATGCGTCCCGGCGAGGACACCATTGCCGAGCTGGGCGGCCTGCATAAGTTTATGAACTGGCACGGCCCCATTCTTACCGACTCGGGCGGCTTCCAGGTGTTCAGCCACAACGACGCCGTCAAGCTCACCGACGAGGGCGTGCGCTTTATCGTCAACGATTACGACGGCCGCCACGTGTTCTGGACGCCCGAGGACAACATGGAAATCGCCATGAAGCTCGGCTCCGATATCTGCATGCAGCTCGACCAGTGCCCGGGCTATCCCGCCACGCGCGCCTACGTCGAGCGCGCCGTTGAGCTGTCGAGTATGTGGGCCGAGCGCTGCTATAAGGCGCATACCCGCGATGACCAGGCGCTCTTTGGCATCGTCCAAGGCGGCATGCACCTGGACCTGCGCCTGCGCTCGCTGCGCCATCTGGAGGAGTGCGGCGACTTCCCGGGTTACGGCATCGGCGGCTATTCGGTGGGCGAAGACCACGAGACCATGTTCGAGACGCTGGCGCCGCTGGTTTCCGAGTACATGCCTAAGCACAAGCCGCGCTACCTCATGGGCGTCGGCAACCCTACCACGCTCGTGCGCGGCGTTGGCGTGGGCATCGACATGTTCGACTGCGTGCTGCCGACGCGCACCGGCCGCATGGGTACGGCGTTCTCCAGTGAAGGTCGCCTTAACTTCCGCAACGCGCGCTTTGCGCACGACGACGGCCCTATCGACCCCACCTGCACCTGCCCGGTGTGCACGGGCGGCTACAGCCGTGCGCTCATCCGTCACATGGTCACGCAGAAGGAGATGCTCGGCGGTATTCTGCTGTCGATGCACAACATTTACTACCTGCTCAACCTTATGCAGCGTGCCCGTCAGGCCATTATCGAGGGCCGCTACGGCGCGTTTGTGAGCGACTGGATGAACAGTCCTGCGGCGGTGGATTACTAAGAGCCGCGACCGCTGACCGATGCCTTGCAAGCACTTGATGCATCGTGGGTACCATACCGAATAGTTGATGTTCGGGCGGGTGTTTGACGCATGGCGTCGACCCCGCCCGTTTCTATTTTCGATAGGAGTGCCCATGATTAAGAATGAGAACGTCGAGGGCGAGCCGGCTTACGACGAGACGTACCGGCGCGGTCCCGTGGTCATGCGCGGCCCCATGATTCCCAAGGACAACACCTACGCCAACCTGCTGGCACCCGAGGACTCGACCGACTGGTTGCACACCGACCCCTGGCGCGTGCTGCGCATTCAGGCAGAGTTCGTCGATGGCTTTGGCGCGCTTGCCGAGCTTGGTCCTGCGGTGACCATCTTCGGCAGTGCCCGCACGCCCAAGACAGATCCGCTCTACAAGGCGGCTCGCACGGTCGGTCGCAAAATCGCCCAACGCGGCGTGGCGGTTATCACCGGCGGTGGCCCCGGCGTCATGGAGGCGGCCAACAGGGGAGCGGCGAGCGTGAACGGCAAGTCGGTCGGCTTGGGTATCGAGCTTCCGCACGAACACGGGCTCAACAAATACGTGAACCTCGGCATGGATTTTCGTTACTTCTTTGTGCGCAAGACCATGTTCGTCAAATACAGCTCGGGCGCCATCGTGTTTCCCGGCGGCTTTGGCACGCTCGACGAGATGTTCGAGGTGCTCACGCTGGTGCAGACGCACAAGGTCAAGCGTATGCCGCTCGTTTTGGTGGGCACCGAGTACTGGCAGGGCCTGTTCGACTGGCTCAACGGCCCGGTGATGGACGCCGGTATGATTAGCCCGCTCGATCCGGAGCTGGTGCACATTACCGACGACCTCAACGAGGCCGTCGATATCGCCCTGAGCGGGCTGATGTAGGGCGAGCGCGCCTGTCGTTGTAGTGATGAGAAGGCAGACTGATGCTATTTAACATCAGTCTGCCTTCTAAACTGGGTATACTGATGCAAAAGACGAGAGCGAGGAGGTCGCGTATGTCTACTGCAACGGTTAAGCCTACGACGGTTCGCATCGAAGAGGGGCTCAAGGAACAGGCGACTGAGTTCTTGGATACAGTTGGCCTGAGTCTCAATTCGTATCTCAACCTTGCTGTTCGGCAGCTGGTAAATCAGCGAAAGATTCCGTTTGAGATTGTGGGTCGGCCCGAAGTTCCCAACGAGGCGACGAGGCGCGCCATGGTGATTGCCGAGGCTCATGAGTTGGGGATTCTGCCAGACGACAGCCCGTTATTCAATAACGCTGATGAGCTTATATCGTTCCTCGATGAGGACTAGCGATGTTTGAGATTAAAGTCGAGGCTCAGTTTAAGGCGGATTACAAACGGACGACGCGCATCCATCCGCAGCTAAAAACCGAGTTTAAGGCGGCAGTCGCAGAGCTTGCAGCTCGCGGCTCGCTTCCCGCGGAATATGGCGCCCATGAGCTTTCAAACCCGGGCGGCAATTACAACGGCCACATCGATTTCCATCTATCCGATGGCTTGGTCGATGTGACCGTTCTCTACTTGCCGCATAAGACTAATCCTGTGATCCGACTGGTCAGAATGGGCTCGCATGAGGAACTGTTCCGGGGCCCGCAGGGCTGATTGCCGATTTCTAAGTTGCGGTGGAATAGGGATTGATTTGCGGCTGATAAGCCAAAAAACAGTCCCTATTCCACCGCAAGTGGTGGGGATGTCCTGCCTGTTGACGTGGCATCTGGCTTTCCCTTGTGGTTGATTTCGTCTAAGAGCTCCGCTGCGATCTCGCTGTTTTTGAACCTGATGCTGCAGTCTTCTTTCTTGGGGAAAGCTAGTAGCGGGATCGTTCCGTACCAGATAGTTTCTTCGTCAATTATCGCTGCACACAAACGTCCTTCTGCTCTAATGGCATGCTCGACGTTCATTTTTGCCAAAGTCTCGCTTGCATCTTCGCGCGGAGTCGAAGCAATGAAAAACTCAAGAGCAATCCCTCGGGCAGTGGCACCTTTGATTGCATCGCCGAGCTTTGCGAGGCAGGCGGCGGATGCGTAGGGCGCGGCAATGAAGATGCTCTTAGCGGCGCCAACGATGTCTTCAACCAGAGTCTCTACGGCATTAGCCGGTTCTATGAGAATGTTTTGATCGGACTGCTCGCTGCCTCCGGTCACGTAGACTTCGTACCCGAGCTTGGCGTAGGTCTTGAGTCTCTTCTGGTACATGCGGGCGAGCATGGGTATAGATAAATCAACGTAGTCGAATATCTCAACCCGTCGCTTACCCTCGTGGCTTCTATGGAGCCTGCCCGCCTGCTGCGTGATGCTGCCGTCCCACGATATCGGCGTGGCAATGAGTAGAGTGTCAAGGTAGGACAGATCGAAGCCCTCGCCCAAAAGGCTTTCGGTGGCGACGATGATTCGATGTTCATGCTCGAAGCGGGGAAGACTGCTCAGTATCGTTTTTCTTTCTTTGGCGTCGATTTCCCCGGTCAGGAGAACGGGTTCGTGTCCTTGGTTTTTGAGCATCCCGAACAGCTCCTCGGCATGCTTTTTCCTTTTAGTCAGCACGAGCGGATGCCGGCCGTTTGACGCAGCTTCAATAGCGTCGTTGACAATCAATTCGTTTCTAGCTGCATGCGTGCACAGCAGGTCGAGAATCTGATTGAAGCTTGCACCTGGCTCGTAGGCGGGTAGTCGAATTCCAGTAAAACGAGGCCGTACGATGCGCTGGATGCCCTGCTGAATCGCTTGCGCTTTTGGATCGATAACATAACGGAGCGGGCCGCAGAGCATGGAGAGCGCCCGCGTAAGGCCGTCGGATCGTTCGGGCGTCGCAGAAAGGCCGTATACGTATTTGGCCGGGGCGGACTTGAGAATAAGCTCGAGCTGTGGTGCGGCGGCATGGTGGCATTCGTCGCAGATAATGAGGCCGTAATTACGAACAAGGCCCTTAACTACCGGCTCTCCGGTTTGACGGTCTTTGCCAGATAACGACTGGAACGAAGCGATGTCGACGAGGCCGCTTACGGCCATTTTGCCTCCTCCTATTTGTCCGATGACCGGAGGCTGCCTTTTGCTGATTCGTCCTTTTGGGGTTCGGACGGGCTCCCTGTTGTCCGTAATGTCGATAAATCGCTCGAGCTGGGATTTCCATTGGGTTATGAGTGCGGTTTTGGGAACGATGACGAGCGTTGGAAGACCAATGGATGCAATAAGATAAGCTCCGACGACTGTTTTACCGAAGCCTGTCGGCGCGGACATGATTCCGTCTTCGTATATGAGCATCTGATCAGCGGCGATTTGCTGCTCAGGGCGAAGGACTCCTTTAAATGCCATAACAATCGGATTGCCCGATTTGCGCTCGTCTGAATAGTGGGCGGTAACGCCGGTCTCTTGAACTAGCTGCTCAAGTTGAGTTTTGCAGCCCCGGGGAATTGCAACATGACCATCTCTCAGTTCGCTAAGGTCTATGAGTCGCGGTTTGCCGAATACTGATTGATGCATGGACTGCGCGCGATAGAATGCCGGATTGGCAAATGTCGCAAGTCCGCGGATTTCCATTTGAGCTGCTGGACTCAGAGACTTCTCGGGGATGTACAGCATATCGGCTTGAATAACGGGCAGCGATGAGGGAAAGTCCCGCGATGTGAGTGGTAGTCGCTTTCGTGGTCTTTGGGCATACCGTTTGCCCTTGTTTGCCACCGTAGTTGTTGCTGGTCCGTGTGGGTTGTTTCCAGGGGCCTCAATCAGATCTTGCACCGTCGAGCGCGGAATCAGCTGGACTTGTGATAGATAGAGCCATTGGTCGGGAAAGGGCTTGAATTGTTCGTCTACAAATACACTGTTTCCTTCACGTTGCGCCTTGCCTTGAAAGGGGAGTGCGATGAGGTTTCCGAAGCCTCCATCGGGAATAGTGGCCTGAGCGGGTAGCATTCGATCAAAGGCCTCGAACGTGATTGTCTTATTATGCGCCGCAGCTTCGGTTATGAGGCAACTTCCAAACTCTCGGGCAGCCTTTGCGCTGATTGGCTCGAGGAAGAAAAACCAGATGTGGGCGCCGTTGCCGGACCTTGAGCGCTCAACGGCGGCGTTAATGCCCCGTCGTATTGCAACAAGCCGTACGGCATTTGTTGCCTCTTTCCAGTCCGCTTTGTCAAAATCGATGACGAGAACTTTCGTGTTGCAGTTCCTATCGAGAACATATTGCCCGAGGACATCGCGGAACCGGTCATCGTTGCCTTTAAAGTGAGCAATGATTGCGGCATCGCTTAATTCCGGGAAGACGCGATTGCTGCATTCTACACATTTAACTCTTTGATGGGCTGCTTTGGGGCAAATTCCTGGCTCCCACTCATTAGCACAAGCAGGCGTATAGCCAATGCCCCCGTCCTTTCTGCGATATCCATGAGCGTAAACATCTTTGCGCCCGGTAAAGAGACTGCGAAAGAGCTCGAGTTTATCGCGTGCTGGGCTCGCGCTGGTGACGATGCCCTCGATTTGTGCTCGTTCATCGAACAAAGCGCCAGCTTCTTCCCACTCTTCTAGCGTTGCGTAGCGTACGTCTGAACCGTTGTTGCAAATGACGATTTGTCGGTGTTGGTCCGATATATGTGTGATCGTCTGATCGTATTTAAATTGTGCGGTCCCAAAGAGGGCGTATTGATGCATGGCGTTGCCCATTTGAATGCCGTCCTTGTATTGGAGTTGTTGAGACGAGGGTACGGCATTACGGCTTTTTGGGATATGTAATTTCGATTCAAGTTTGCTAATGGCAAGGGATTATTCTGCGAGCGGCTTTCGGTCGATGCCAAGGCGCGCGACGGCCCTTGATAATCAGGGTTTGCGGTCATATGGGTAGCCGGAGGCGTAAAGAGCGGACCTCATTCAGACCCGGTGGGCAAAAAATGGCAAATATGAGTACTGTTGCTCGGTTAGTCTCATATCATTTGAGAAGTATCTAAGACCAATTGACTGAGTTTTAGTATATTCACCCCCCCTAAACACGACGATTCGGGGCTTTATGGAGCTTGAAATCGGTGGGAGCGGGCAATTTCAGCGAAATTTTGCTGTTACTAAATTTATGACAGTACTCATATTTGCCATTTTTTGCCCACCGGGTACCGCTAGGGGCTAGTCGAAGCTCCCCTAAACAGCTGGGAATGCGCCGATCGTCAGCATATCTTGTATATGGATGGCTCAGCAAAAGAAGTTGCGGTGAAATAGGGATTGATTTGTGGCCATACGCCAAAAACAGTCCCTATTCCACCGCAAGTGGTAAAGGTGCCCCTAGTGGATGGGCTGGTAGCGGGGACAGTAGCTAATGGCGATGGCGTCGACGCCTACATGGGTGGCGATGGTGCAGCCGATGGGGCCGGTGCCGGCGTCCACGTAGTTCTGGCCTGCGAGTGCTTGGTTGACGAGCTCCTGCTCCTCGGCGGCGCCGGTCGTGAGCACGCGCACGCTGGAGCCCGGATGTTCGGCCAAAAATGCAAGGCAATCGGCCATGGTGTTGGCAACGATGCGCTTGGCACCGCGGCCCTTTTTGACGGCCTTGATCTCGCCCGATTTCCACTCCGGCGAAACGGCCAGGCGAATGTTGAGCATCTGCGTGAGCTGGCCGGCGAGTTTGGGCGCGCGACCGTTCTTAACGAGGTTCTCGAGCGTGCGGGGAATCAGCAGCAGGTGGGCGTCGGGCAGCATCGCGCGAATCTGCGCCTCGGTCTCGTCCAGGCTGCGGCCGTCCTTGCGCATGGCCAGCGCGTACTCCACCAGCAGGCCCTCGGCGCCCGAGCCGGTGCGCGAGTCGATGCAGCGCACGTCGAGCTCGTGCGTTTCGGCCGTCAGGCTGGCGTTGGCATGGCAGGCGGACCACTCGCTGCACAGCGAGATAAAGATGGCGCTGTCGTGGCCGTCGGCGAGCACGCGGTCAAAGAGTGCCTTGAACTCGCCGGCGCTCGGCTGCGAGGTGTGCGGCAGCTGCTCGGAGCCGGCCATGCGGGCGACGTACTCCTGGGCGGTAATCTGCACCTGGTCGAGCAGGTCCTCGCCTTCGATAATCACATGCAGCGGAATCACGTAAATGCCGAGCTCTTGGGCGCGGGAGGGGGAGATGTCCGACGTGGAGTCGGTTATGATGGCAAAAGACATAATTGCACCTTTCGTTGGGGCGCTTGCGCGCCGCCTTCTGAGAGCAAAGTGCGACAAGTATAGTAGAGTCGTTCCACATTACTAGGTTCAATTGTTGAATAGTCAACAGTTTGAAGTGTCGGTGTGGAAATCGTCAACTGGGGAAGAGGAATGCCGATGGGGGCGTTGGAGATAGGCAAACGGCCGGTCGTGCTGTTCGATTTCGATGGCACGGTGGCCGATACGGGTCGGGCGGTGATGACCTCGACGCGCAAGACGCTGGCTGCGCGCGGGTTTTCGGAGGCGCAGATGGGTGATCTGCGCCGCATGATCGGGCCGCCCCTGTGGAAGAGCTTTCACGACTTTTACGGCTTTTCCCGCGAGGAGTCGCTTGTGGTGGCCGACGAGTACCGCGCCTTTTTTGATGAGCTGGGACCGGAAGAGTACCCCGTGTTCGATGGGATCCCCGAGCTGCTGGATGGGTTGGTCGCCCAGGGCAAGCGTATGGCCGTGGCGACGTCGCGCATGGAGGCAAAGTGCATCGACATGGTACGTGAGCTCGGGCTTTCTCAGTTTGAGGCGGTGGTCGGCATGAATCCGCCGCAGGGACGCGAGATCAAGGCGGATTCGGTCCGCGATGCGCTGGCGGCTCTGGGCGCGACGGCCGACGACGCCGTGATGATCGGCGATCGCTTTAACGATGTGGAGGGCGCGCACGCGATGGGCGTGCCGTGCATCGGCATCTATTCGGGCGCGGCGGCGCCGGGCGAGCACGAGGCGGCGGGTGCCGATGCGGTGGTGCACTCGGTGGCCGAGCTTGCTAAACTTTTCGCTATCTAATGACGTGATGTGAGGGGCGGGCACGCTCGCCGCTCATTGCTAAGGAGGTCGTCCATGAATCAGGTGGAGCAGAGCGTTGCCGAGTATGTCGACGAGGTCTGGGAGGATGTCGTCGCCGATATCGAGCAGCTGGTGAGTTATCCGTCCGTGGCAGTTTCTGCTGATGCGGAGCCCGGCGCGCCGTTTGGCCGCCCGGTCCGTGACGCACTCGATTGCGCGCTCGGCATCGCGCAAAAGCTCGGCTACCTGACGAGCGACGACGAGGGCTTTGTGGGAATCGCCGATATTCCGGGCCGCGGCGATAAGCAGCTCGCGACCATCTGCCATGTGGACGTGGTACCCGCTGGCCCCGGTTGGAACACCGACCCGTTTGCGATGGAGCGCCGCGAGGGCTGGCTGCTCGGCCGTGGCGTGATCGATGACAAGGGTCCGGCGGTGTTGTCGCTCTATGCCGGCGCCTACCTGCTCAAGCACGGCATTGTGCCGCGCTATACCTTCCGTGCGCTGCTGGGCTGCGATGAGGAAGTGGGCATGTCCGACGTTCACCATTATCTGGAGAACCACGCAGACCCCGACTTTCTATTTACGCCCGATGCCGAGTTCCCGGTCTGTAATGCCGAGAAGGGCCAGTTTGGGGCGACGTTTGTGAGCCCCAAGATCGACGGCGGGCGCATTGTGTCCTGGAGCGGTGCCGAGGCGAGCAACGCCATTCCGTCGCAGTCTATCTGCGAGCTTGCGATTGCCGCCGATGAGCTGCCGGCACCCGCTGAGAATGCCGACCGCCTGGAGATCACCGCACTCGATAACGGGCATGCGCAGATTTTCGCCCACGGCATTGGCGGTCATGCCTCGATGCCCGAGGGAACGATCAATGCCGTCGGCCTCATCGTGGCGTATCTGCGTGAGGCCGAGGACGCGTTTGGTGCGCGCGACGAGCGCCTGCTGACGCCTGCCGAGCATGAGTTTGTCAAGTTTCTGGCCTTTGTGCATGCGGACGCCTATGGTCGCGGCCTGGGTATCGATGCGACGAGCGCGGCGTTTGGCCCGCTCACGTGCAACCCCGGCGTCATCCGTGTGGCGGATGGCCATATCGAGCAGGTCATCGACGTGCGCTTCCCCGATAGCACCAGCGCCGATACCATCTGCGAGCAGCTTGAGCCGCTCGTGGGCCGCTTTGGTGTGACGTATCGCGTGGGTCGTGCCAAGGTGCCGTTCTCGGTCTCTGCCGACGATCCGGCCGTGAAGGCGCTTATCGATACCTATAACGAGTTTACGGGCAAGCATGCCGAGCCCTTTGCCATGGGCGGCGGCACGTACGCGCGCAACTTTGCCCGCGCCGTATCGTTTGGCCCCGAGGAGACCGGCCTGGAGCTGCCCGCATGGGGCGGCCAGATGCACGGCCCCAACGAGTGCGCCAACGAGGAGCAGCTCAAGCAAGCACTCAAGATTTACATCGTGGCAATCCTGCGCCTCAACGAGCTCGAACTATAAGATTACGCGGTTTCCCAATCTAAGTTGCGGTGGAATAGTTCCTAGAATGGGCCATTTGATGGCCAAACAGGAATTATTTCACCGCAACTTCGTTTTTATTGGTGTAAAAGGCGGGTCATGCTTGGTGGTGAATTTGTTATTCGTTTGTAAAGCCGAGCCGCGCTTGCGGTAAGGGTCTATCAGATGCCCGTAAGAAACCGCAGTTGGCGCGAGCGCTGCCCGGTCGGGGCCGTATCTTTCCAAACAGCAAAGCGGGCAGGGTGCCCGCGATTCGCATGTATGAAAGGAAGATCATGCTCGATCAGGCTTATTCTCGTCGTCAGTTCCTCGGCCTCGCTGGTGGTCTTGCCAGCATCGTCGGCCTCGGCCTCGTTGGCTGCGGTGGCGCAGGCGCTTCCAACGCTGCCGACAAGGGTAGCGCCGCCGCTGCCGAGTCCGTCTCCGGCGAGGTGACCTACGACGGCGCCTCTTCGTTCCAGGCTCTCGTCGAGGCCGCTGCCGAGAAGTTCATGGATGCCAACCCGGACGTCTCCGTCTCCGGCTCGGGCAACGGTTCGGGCAAGGGCCTGACCGCTGTCGCCGCCGGTACCGTTACCATCGGTAACTCCGACGTCTTCGCCGAGACCAAGCTCGAGGCCGACCAGGTCAAGAACCTCGTCGACCACGAGGTCGCCGTTGTGGGCATGGGTCCCGTCGTCTCCAAGAACGTGACGGTCGACGACCTGTCCCTTGAGCAGCTCAAGGGCATCTTCTCCGGCCAGATCACCAACTGGAAGGAGGTCGGCGGCGACGACGCCACCATCGTCGTGCTCAACCGCAAGGCCGGCTCCGGTACCCGAGCCACCTTCGAGGCAGCCGTCTTTGGCGACGAGGCCGTCGACTTTAAGGGCGACGCCGAGCTCGACAAGTCCGGCGATGTCCAGACTCAGATGGGCAGCACCGACAACGCCATCTCCTACCTGGACTTCTCGCACTTCGATGACTCCAAGTTCAACGCCATCAAGGTCGAGGGCGTGGAGCCCAAGAGCGCAAACGTCACCGACGACTCCTTTAAGATCTGGGCTACCGAGCACATGTACTGCGCTAAGGACGCCGACGAGGCCACCAAGGCCTTCCTGGAGTTCATGCTTTCCGACGACGTCCAGGGCAAGCTCGTCGAGGAGCAGGGCTTCATCCCCGTCTCTGCCATGAAGGTCGTTAAGGATGCCAGCGGCAAGGTCTCCGCTAAATAAGTAATCGCCCCGGAAAGGTTTGCAATGGCAAAACAGCTGCCAAAGCGCGACCTTGAGAACGTGGGCCTGGGCGTCACGGGCGCGTGCGTAGCGCTCGTGACGCTTGTCGTTGCCGCGCTCATCTTTATGGTCGCCCAAAAGGGCCTCTCGGCTTTTCTCAAGGACGGCGTTTCGGTCGTCGAGTTCTTCACCGGCACCAAGTGGGACCTAGCCAACACAGCCGAAAACGGCCTGCCCTATACCGGCGCCCTGCCCCTGATCGTCACCTCGTTTGCGGTCATGGTGCTCTCCACGCTCATCGCATTGCCCATCGCCATCGGCTCTGCCATCTTTGCAGTCGAGATTAGCCCTAAGTTTGGTTCCAAGGTCTTTCAGCCGCTTATTGAGCTTTTGACCGGCATTCCCTCGGTCGTCTTTGGCCTCATCGGTTTTCACGTGGTTGTCGGCCTTATGAAGAGCGTTTTCCACGTGAGCACGGGCCTGGGCATCTTGCCCGGCGCCATCGTGCTGGCCGTCATGATCCTGCCGACCATGACTACGCTTTCGGTCGATGGCCTGCGCGCCGTGCCCGACAGCTACCGTCAGGGCTCGCTTGCGCTGGGCTACACCCGCTGGCAGACCATCTGGCACGTGGTGCTCAAGTCCGTCATGCCGTCGCTCATGACCGCGGTCATCCTTGGCATGACGCGCGCCTTTGGCGAGACGCTCGCCGTGCGCATGGTTATCGGCGGTATCGAGGCCATGCCGACGTCGCTGCTGTCGCCGGCGTCCACCATCACCACCACGCTTACCACGTCTATGGCGGTCTATGCCGAGGGCTCGGCCCAGGACGATGTTCTGTGGGCGCTCGGTCTGCTGCTGATGGGCATGAGTCTCATCTTCATCCTGATCATCCACCTTATCGGCCGCAAGGGGGCGAAGGCTCGTGGCTAGCACACGCATCCATATTGACGAGGCGAGACTCGAGCGCGTCCAAAAGCAGGACCGCATCGCCACGGGCGTGCTGACGGCGATCGTCGCCATCGTCATGCTCGTCGTCATTTCCATGGTGGCCTATATCCTGTTCGAGGGGGTCTCGACGCTGTTCCAGCCGGGATTTCTCACGCAGCCCGCGCGCGCCAACGGAACCCAGGGCGGCGTGCTCTACCAGCTGTTCGACTCGTTCTATCTGCTGCTGATTACCCTAGCCATCTCGGTGCCCATCAGCCTGGGCGGCGCGGTCTTTTTGGTTGAGTACGCGCCGGACGGACCCATCCGCGACATCGCCTCCACCGCCATCGAGACGCTGTCCTCGCTGCCTTCCATCGTCGTCGGCATGTTCGGCTTCCTGGTGTTCTCGGTGCAGCTGGGCTGGAAGTACTCCATCATCTCCGGCGCCGTCGCGCTCACCATGTTCAACATTCCCATCCTGGTGCGCGTGATCCAGCAGGCGCTCGAGGACGTGCCGCAGGCCCAGCGCGATGCGTGCCTGGCCATGGGCCTCACTCGCTGGGAGGCTACGCTGCACATCCTGATCCCCGAGGCCATGCCCGCCATCGTGACCGGCATCGTGCTTTCGGCCGGCCGTGTGTTTGGCGAGGCCGCGGCACTGCTCTTTACCTCGGGCATGAGCTCGCCGGTTCGCCTGAATTTCTTGAGCTTTAACCTGTCGAGCCCCACCTGCGCCTGGAACGTGTTCCGTCCCGGCGAGTCGCTCGCCGTGCATATTTACAAGATCTATGGCGAGGGCAGCCCCGAGGCCCAGCAGATCGTCTGGGGCACCGCGGCGCTGCTGATGATTTGCGTGCTGCTGTTTAACGTAATCGCCCGCATCGTGGGCAAGCAACTGGCAAGGAAGATGACGGCCGAATGAGCGAGATGAATGCAACGCCCGCAACCGAGGCGGCCACGTCCGAGACCCAGGACTTCCTGTCGAGCGTGGGGGAGAGCGAGAAACGCGTGCGCGTGAGCGGCAAGGCCGTGAGCGACGAGGTCGTGCTCTCTACCAAGGACGTCAACGTGTACTATGGCGACCACCATGCCCTGCACGACGCGTCGCTTGACTTTCACAAGGGTGAGATCACGGCACTCATTGGGCCTTCGGGCTGCGGCAAGTCGACCTTCTTGCGTAGCCTCAACCTTATGAATCGCGAGATCCGCGGCTGCCGCGTGGAGGGCGAGATCAACTACCGCGGGCGCAACGTGAACATCAAGGCCGAGAACACCTACGAGCTGCGTCGGTCCATTGGCATGGTGTTTCAGCAGCCCAACCCTTTCCGCAAGTCCATTCGCGACAACATTACGTTTGCGCCCAGGCGCCACGGCATCACCGACCGCGATGAGCTCGACCGCATGGTCGAGGAAAGCCTGCGTGGTGCGGCACTGTGGGACGAGGTCAAGGACAAGCTCGACAAGAGTGCCTACGCGCTTTCGGGCGGCCAGCAGCAGCGTTTGTGCATTGCACGCACGCTGGCGCTCAACCCCGACGTGATTCTGTTCGACGAGCCCTGCTCGGCGCTCGACCCCATCTCGACGCTGGCGATCGAGGACCTCATGTCATCGATTGTTGCCGACCGCGCCATCGTCATCGTGACGCACAACATGGAGCAGGCGTCGCGCGTGTCCAACCGCACGGCGTTCTTCTACATGGGCGATATGGTCGAGTACGACGAGACCGACGAGATTTTCCAACGGCCCAAGGATAAGCGGCTGAATGATTACCTCACCGGCATGTTCTCCTAGTCCGGGACATGCTTGAGGCCCGCGGCGGCCACGGTTGCCGCGGGACTGATTGGAGAGGCGGGTCATCTCTTTTGCGAGATGGCCCGCCTTTTTGCTCTGCGACCGAAACGACCACCACAAAGGGGACAGGCACCTTCGTGGTGGTTTGGGGTGGGGCTCGCTGCTATCATGGACAACGTTGTATTTCTACGAAGGAGCAGGGCATATGGCGATTCTTTTGGGATGCGATTCCATCAGCCTAGAGTTTCCCACCAAGCATATTTTCGATAGCGTGACGCTCGGCGTGGGCGAGGGCGATCGCATTGGTATCGTCGGTAAAAACGGCGACGGCAAGTCGACGCTGCTGAGCGTTCTCGCCGGCACGCTGGAGCCCGACGACGGCCGTGTGACGCACCGCCGCGGCACGACGATCGGATTGCTCGGCCAAAAGGACAACCTGGTCGATACCGACACCGTGCACCATGCCGTCGTCGGCGACACGCCCGAGTACGAGTGGGCGTCGAGTCCGCGTACACGTCAGATTCTCGCTGGCCTTATTAGCGATGTGCCCTGGGAGGGCACGGTGGGCGAGCTTTCGGGCGGCCAGCGCCGTCGCGTGGACCTCGCGCGCCTGCTAATCGGCGATTACGACGTGCTTATGCTCGACGAGCCTACCAACCACCTGGACATGCGCACCATCAACTGGCTCGCGCGTCACCTAAAGGCCCGCTGGCAGCGCGGTCAGGGCGCCATGCTCGTGGTCACGCACGACCGCTGGTTCCTGGATGAGGTCTGCACCAGCATGTGGGAGGTCCACGACGGCCAGGTCGATCCCTTCGAGGGCGGTTACTCGGCCTACATCCTGCAGCGCGTGGAGCGCGACCGCATGGCTGCGGTTACCGAGGAGCGCCGTCGCAACATGGCGCGCAAGGAGCTCGCGTGGCTGAGCCGCGGTGCCCAGGCGCGCTCCACCAAGCCCAAGTTTCGCGTGGATGCCGCCCGCGAGCTCATCGCCGACGTACCGCCCGTGCGTGACGAGCTGGAGCTCAAGCGCCTGGCGGTGAGCCGCCTAGGCAAGCAGGTCATCGACGTGGTCGACGTGGACGCCGGCTATGCGGATACCGATGGCGCGCCCAAGCAGGTGCTCTCGGACGTGACCTGGCTCATCGGTGCGGGCGACCGCTATGGTCTTTTGGGCGAGAACGGCGCTGGCAAGTCGACCTTGCTCGACGTGATCCAGGGCAAGATTGAACCCATGCGCGGCCGTGTGAAGATTGGCCAGACGGTGCGCTTTGGCGTGCTGTCGCAGCAGCTCGAGGAGCTCGAACCCTTCATGGGCGACACGATCCGCGAGGTGCTCAGCAACTATAAGAAGTACTACGTCATCGACGGCAAGGAGACTTCGCCCGAGAAGCTCTGCGAGCGTCTGGGCTTTACGACCCAGCAGCTCTGGAGCCGCATCGGCGATCTTTCGGGCGGCCAGCGCCGTCGCCTGTCGCTGTTGCTGACGATCCTGGACGAGCCCAACGTGCTTATCCTGGACGAGCCCGGCAACGACCTGGATACCGACATGCTCGCGATTGTCGAGGACCTGCTCGACGGCTGGCCCGGCACGCTGATCCTGGTGACGCACGACCGCTTCTTGATGGAGCGCGTGACCGACCAGCAGTGGGCGCTGCTCGACGGCCACCTGACGCATATGCCCGGCGGCGTCGACCAGTACCTGCGCCTGTGCAACGCTACCGCCGAGGGCGAGCCCGTGGGTGCGCCGAGCGCCAAGACCGGCACGTTTGACACTGGTGCTGCGGCGGCTGCGGCCGAAAAGCCCAAGTCGAGCGGCCAGCCCAATGGCCTTTCCAACGCCGAGCGCCAGAAGCTCCGCCGCGAGGTGAGCTCGCTCGAGCGCAAAATGGAGACGCAGCGCGCCCGCGTGGAGGAGGCCGAGGCCGCGATGGCACAGGTTGACCCCACCAACTACACGGCGCTGGGCGAGCAGCAGGCAAAGATCGACGAGGCCCACGCAGCCATGGATGAGCTGGAGATGGCGTGGCTCGAGGCGAGCGAGAAGCTCGAAGGCGAGGAGTAGACGAGGATGATCAAAGCCGCGTTTTTCGATATCGACGGCACGCTGCTGAGCTTTAAGACCCATCGGATTCCGGCGTCGGCGCAGCAGGTGCTCGACAGCTTTCGCGAGCAGGGGATTGCGTGCGTGATCGCCACGGGTCGCCCGACCTACCAGATGCCGGATTGGCTGTTCGACCTGGGTTGGGATGCGTACATTACGCTTTCGGGCCAGCACTGTTTTGATGTCAAGGGCGTTTATCGCAGCTGCCCGATCGATCCGGACGACGTTGCGGCGATTGTGGACCAGGTGGCGCAGGGGCGCTACGACTCACTGTGCATGCAGGGCGAGAACTCGTTTGTGAACCGCCTGTCCGAGCGCGTGGTGACTGCCGGCAGCAACGCGGGAATCGTCTACCACGAGGAGCCGTTTGAGCACGCCTTTGACGCACCGGTCTACCAGTTTTGCGCCTTTGTGGATCCGGCCGACGAACATATCGTGACCGATGCGGTGTCGCACTCACTCACTACGCGCTGGTGCGATCTGTTCTGCGACATTATCCCTGCTAACGGCGGCAAGGACCTGGGCGTGGCAGCGACGCTGGAGCGCCTGGGTGTCGACGCGAGTGAGGCGATTGCCTTTGGCGACGGCGAGAACGACCTGTCGATGTTTTCCGCCGTGGGCACGAGCGTGGCCATGGGTAACGCGCAGGACACGGTGAAAGCTGCGGCGACCTATGTGACGACCGCCGTGGACGACGACGGGATCTACAACGCCGCGAAGCACTTTGGTCTGCTGTAGCTGCGGATTCGGCACTTGGGGACGTTCCTTTTTCTGCCGGCAGAGGGGGACACTCCTTGCGCGCTGCGTGCCGTGTCGCCTTGCTTACCCCGCGCATTTTGTGAAACACGGTTAACTTTTTGAACAACGTAGTAAGACATGGGCAACTTTTGCGGTAAAGTAAATCAAGCAAAAGTATCCAAAGGCTAACTAGAAGCCATCGCGAAAGGCGGCCCATGGCCCTACGTGAATCCGGAGAAGACTATCTCGAATCGATCTACGTTCTGTCGGAACGTCAGGGCATCGTGCGCTCGATCGACGTTGCGGAGTACCTCGGCGTAACCAAAGCGAGCGTTTCCAAGGCCATGGCGACGCTGGAAAGCAACGGCTATGTCGAAATGGGCAAACGAGATGTTCATCTGACAGAGCGAGGGCTGGAGGTCGCTCGTCAAATGTGGGAACGTCACTGCTTTTTCGTGGGGCTGCTGGAGGATGCGGGTGTTTCGGCTGAGGTCGCGTCGCAAGAGGGCTGCCACATGGAGCACTGCCTGAGCGAGGAGAGCTTCGAGAAGCTACGGGCGATGTTGGGCCGGGAAGATGTAGCGGGTTCAACAACAGAAGCCTAACTGACCCACAGTAGCGCGGAGTTCGCGCAAAGCGCGAACCAGCGACCGGGATCAGTAGCCCCACCAACTAAGTCCAACTCAGACAAGGAACCCCGCCAACAAGCGATGCCCAAGAACCACCAACAACGTCACCGCAGGCCGGGACCTGGCTTGATTTTGAAAACATTCCGCAGCGCGAGGCCCGCCTTTCCGTTGCTCCGCAGGAGCAGGAAAGGCGGGCCTCATGCGCGAGGACGTTTTCAAAACCAAGCCCGGTCCCGGCCGGAGGGACTACGGACGCTACAGGTTCTTGACACCCATCGCGCGCATGGCGTTCAGGATGGCGATGATCGCCACGCCCACGTCGCCAAAGACGGCGAGCCACATGTTGGCAATGCCGAGCGCCGCGAGCACCAGAATCAGCAGCTTAATGCCCAGCGCAAAGATGATGTTCTGCCAAACAATCGTCATGGTCTTGCGCGCCACGCGGATCGCGCGGGAAATGTTGGAAGGCTTGTCGTCCATCAACACCACGTCAGCGGCCTCAATTGCGGCGTCGGAACCCATGGCGCCCATGGCAATGCCAACGTCTGCACGGGTGAGCACGGGCGCATCGTTGATGCCGTCGCCTACAAAGGCGAGCTTGCCCTTGCCCGATTCGGCCGCCAGCAATGCCTCAACACGCTCGACCTTGTCGCCTGGCATGAGCTGCGCGTGGAACTCGTCGAGTCCTAGCTGCTCGGCCACGGTGGCCGCCACTTCCTCGCGGTCGCCCGTGAGCATGACGGTGCGCTTGACGCCGGCGGTGTGAAGGTCACGGATCGTCTGTTCTGCATCGGCCTTGACGGTGTCGGCAATTACAATGTGGCCGGCGTACGTGTCATCGACCAGTACATGGAGGATCGTGCCGACGACCTCGCAATTGGGGGCGTCGATGCCGGCCGCAGCAAGCATCTTGGCATTGCCGACGACGACGCGCTTGCCGTCGATGGTTGCCGTGAAACCGTGACCCGCGACATTGGCGGAGTCGCTCACGCGATTCTGGTCGAGCTCACCCTGGTAGGCGGCACGTATGGACCGTGCGATGGGGTGATCGGAAAACGACTCGGCAAGGGCCGCGACTTCGAGCAGTGACTGCTCGGTATAGTCGGCCTCGGGGTGTACCGCCACGACCGAAAACGTGCCGTTGGTGAGCGTGCCGGTCTTGTCAAAGACGACGGTATCCACATCGGCGAGCGTCTCGAGGTAGTTGGAGCCCTTGATGAGGACGCCCAGCTTGGATGCGCCGCCGATGCCGCCAAAGAAGCTCAGCGGCACGCTAATTACGAGTGCGCACGGGCAGCTGACGACCAGGAAGGTCAGGCCGCGCAGGATCCAATCGGACCAGGCGCCGGTGACCAGGCCGCCGCCGAGTGCGAGCACCGCGGCCGCGCCGGTGACAGCGGGCGTGTAAACGCGGGCGAAGCGCGTGATGAAGTTCTCGGTACGCGCCTTCTTTTCGCTGGCGTTTTCCACGAGTTCCAGGACGCGTGCGACGGTGGACTCGCCAAAGGACTTGGTGGTGCGCACGTGGATGAGACCCGTCATGTTAATGCAGCCGCTGATGATATCGTCTCCGGTTTTGGCAGGGCGGGGGACCGACTCGCCGGTGAGGGCAGCGGTGTCGAGTTGCGTCTCGCCCTCGATGATGACGCCATCGATGGGCACGCGCTCGCCGGGCTTAATGACGATGACGGTGCCGACGGCGATGTCATCGGGGAAGACCTGCTCGAGCGTGCCGTCGGGTTGCTCGACGTTGGCGTAGTCGGGCGCGATGTCCATCATGGCACTGATCGATTTGCGGCTCTTGCCCACGGCGTAGGCCTGGAACAGCTCGCCGACCTGGTAGAACAGCATGACGGCGGCGCCTTCGGCCATGTGCGGGTCGGTGTCGGGGAAGAGTACCATGGCAAATGCGCCGATGGTCGCGACCGCCATGAGGAAGCTTTCGTCGAAAGCCTTGCCGCGGCGGATGTTGCTGAACGCCTTCTGGAGCACGTCGTAGCCGGCAATTAGGAACGGCACCAGGAACAGCACGAAGCTGGCGTAGATGTCGCCCGGGGTGCCGAATGCGGCGGTAAGGGTACCGAGCTCGTCGAGGGCGTACACCACCGCAAAAATGCCCAGCGCTACCAGGATACGATTGCGCTTATGCTCAAGGGACTCTTTCTTCTTGCGCTTCTTCTTTTTCTTTTTGGGATCGGCAGCCGCCATGATTCAAACCTCCCATTTGAATGTATGAACACTCGCTCATATAATTTCGCGAGCAAAGGCCGCGGCAAGCGCGACCTTGCAGGTTGGCGTAAACCTGGGCTAGAGAATGATCTCGCAGTCCGGCTCGGCATCGGCGGTGAACTCTACGACGCGGTCGAGGACCTCGTCGAACTCGGCGTCGTCGGCTTCGAGCGTCAGCTTCTGGGTCATAAAATTGACCGAAACGGACTTGACGCCCTCAAGCTTGGCAAGTTCGTCCTGAAGCTTGCGCGCGCAGTTGGCGCAGTCGATCTCGTCGAGTTTAAACTGCTTTTTCATGGTGGGTTCCTTTCTCTGTATTTGCGGCTTGGGTGCAGGCCGCGCTGGTACCGTGGTTGGTTGCTATTCGCAGATGTGGCTCATGCCTTGGTTGAGCATGGTGTAGACGTGGTCGTCGGCGAGCGAGTAGAGGATATTGCGCCCGTCGCGCCGGAATTTAACCAGGTGCGACTGCTTGAGTGTGCGCAGCTGGTGCGATACTGCCGACTGCGAGGTTTCGGTCGCTTCGGCGATGTCTGCCACGCAGAGCTCGCGGCCCATGAGAGCGTAGAGGATCTTGATGCGCGTGGTGTCGCTAAAGACCTTGAACAGGTCGGCAAGGTCGTACAGCAGCTCCTCGTCGGGAAGGTCCTCGGGCGAGCAGGTGGTGGGGACGTCGGGCACGATGGTGGTGTCGATGCCGGACTTTATTTCATCAGCGTGATCGCTCATTGCAATATCCTTTCATATGAACATGCGCTCATATAACTTACTTCCGAGTATATGAGCGCATGTTCATATGTCAATATAATTCACGAAATATTTTGCTATCGAATGCCCTGGTGGCGGCTAAAGGCATCGATGATCGCGGATAAGGCCGCCGATGCCAACGTGGGTACCTTAGCGACGTGCAAAAACGGGCCGATATCCACTTGGATATCGGCCCGCATTGCATCGCTTGAGGAGGACGTCTCGGCGTGTCACTTTTGCACGAGGTGCTATGGCCCGGCAGGTATTGCTCGCGAATGGCGCCTCTGCTTGGCAATCTACTTGGCAAACAGGTTCTTGAGGTTGAACTCGGCCTGCACCGTGCGGAGCATGAGGTCGGTGTCGTCGAGGCCCAGGTGCTGCTCGTTGGCGTCGGCGGCGAGGGTGCCGCGTCGGCGGGCCCAGTTTTCGAGTGCGGCGGGCGCGGACTCTCGGGGAAGCGAGCGCACATCGGCGTCCAGGCTGCGGCAGATCTGGCGCGAGTCGATGACGATAATCTTACCCGCGCGGCGTGCCTCGGCGTAACCGTCCAAGTGGATCTTGAACCAACTGTCCTCAAAGGCGGCGTTGTGCGCCATGTATGGGTACTTCTTCATAAGCTTGAGCAACTGCTTTTGCAGTTCCTTGTTCTCGCGGAAGGGCGTTTTGCCGTCAATGTCATCCCAGGTGATGTGGTGGATATTCGACAACGGCACATCCTCGCCGCGGTAGATATCGGGCAGGCCGCAGTAGTGTGCCTCGGCGTCATGCGGGACGGCGTCGCTGGTGAGCTCCATGATCTCCCAGCCCACGTTGATGATGTAGCCGCGCTCGGGTGCGCGGCCGGTGGTCTCGATGTCGATGCCGAGCACCGTGCCCTGAATGGGCTTGCGAGCGTAGGCCACGCCGAGTGCGTCGCGGTCGCCGCGGATCTCGCGCATGACGGACGCGGCGGTGCGCTTTTGCATCTTGCCGATGGCGGCGCAGGTGTCGGCGTCGGACAGGCCGCGCGAAAGCGTTGCGGGCGTCACGTTGCGCAGACGCGCCTCGCCAATCTGGTCGCACAGGTCGCGGTTGCGGTCGGCCAGGTCGCGCACGGTGGCAAAGTCGAAGCCGGGGTCGCCCTCGGCGGTAAAGTACTCGGTCTCGAGCACCTTGAGGGCCTCCTCGCCCTTCTGGCGCTCGGACTCCATGGCGCCGTGGTCGCCGTAGATAAACATGGGGATAAACGGTTGGCGCTCGTATTCGAGTGCTTGCGAAACGTTCATATAACTGCTCCTTGGACGGGCCGTGTTGTGCGGCTCGGGTTTATCGAGTTATGGCGAGATGATAGTTTACCATGGGCAACTATTGGCATCGCGCCTAGGACAATTACAATACCCTAGTTGACCGCTAGGACTTTTACAATGCTGCCGAGAGACACGAAAGGTTCCATCCGTCATGGATTTGCTGATTGATATTCTGCTCGACGCCGGCAAGGACACGCTCGCGCTGGTGCCGTTCTTATTGGTGACATATCTGGCCCTCGAGACGCTCGAGCATGTGGCAGGCGAGCACGTCAACGGCGCCATCAAGCGTGCCGGCGCCGCTGGCCCCGTGGCCGGCTCGTTGCTGGGCATGGTGCCGCAGTGCGGCTTTTCGGCGATGGCGGCAACGCTGTACGCCGGTCGCGTCGTGACGCTGGGAACCCTGGTGGCGGTGTTTCTCTCGACCTCCGACGAGATGCTGCCGCTGCTACTTGCCGAGCAGGTTCCCGTGCAGACTATGGCGATGCTTTTGGCTTCGAAAGCGCTGATCGCGCTGGTCACGGGCTTTATCGTAGATGCCGCCATTCGCGGTCTGCGTCGCAATGCCCGTGCGCATGCGGCGATTCGTCGTACCGTGTTGGGGACCACTGTCAATCCGGCGCACGTTAACTGCGCGCATGACGACCATAGCGGCGGTGACATCATCGACGAGGTGGCCGAGGCGGGTGTGAGCGCCGACCACATCCATGAGCTGTGTGAGCGCGACCATTGCGGTTGTGATGAGGACGAGGACGAGGACGAGCACGGGCATGGGCACGAACATGGACATGACCATGATCACGGTCATGAGGGGGAGCATGAACACCATCATGGCCACGGTCACTCCCACTCCCATGAAGGCGCGCCCGTCCTGTCGATTATCCGCAGCGCCATCTCACATACCGTGCAGGTATCGGTATTCATTTTCCTGGTGACGCTGATTCTGGTCGCCGTGCTCGAGACCTTTGGCGAGTCCGCGATCGAGCAGTTCCTGCGTGGCAACGAGACGCTCGCCGTCCTGGGTTCGGCGCTTGTCGGCCTGATCCCCAACTGCTCGGCGAGCGTGGTCATTACGCAGCTGTATCTGGAAGGCGCGCTGCAGCTGGCACCGATGCTCGCCGGCACGCTCATCTCTGCCGGTGTGGGTTATCTGGTGCTGTTCCGCACCAATCGCAGCGCTCGCGAAAACGCCGTGTTCCTGGTCATGATGTACGTCATCGGCGCTGGCTGGGGCCTCGTCCTATCTGCCTTTGGCCTCTAAGTGGGCCTAACAAAACGGGCTTCAAAATAGCCATGCACGGCGCTTGCACAATGCGGCGACGCATGGCATTTTGAAGCCCGTTTTTTGTTGAGCCATGGATCCTGAGAGCTCACACCGGTCAGAACAAAAAGGCAGATTTCCGGGCATAGCCTAAAAATCTGCCTTGGTTAGCGGAGCAGCTCGGTGAGGTTGCGCTTAAAGCGGGTGCGGTCTTCGCCGGTGAAGGCCGCCGGCCCGCGGGTGCGACCGCCGGCGCGGCGCACCTTCTTTTCCTCGTGACGAATAAACAGCTGCATATCGATGGTGGCTTTGTCGTACACGCGCCCGCGCACGCCGATGGCGGCGGCATCGCGGCCGAGCACCATGCTCGCCAGCCCAATGTCCTGCGTCACGACCACATCGCCCGCCTGCAGACGTTCGACAATGGCAAAGTCGGCGCTATCGGCGCCTACGCTCACGTCGAGCGTCGTGACCCAAAAGCCGCGTCGCGCGTGCTCGGCATCGCGCGGATCGTCGCGGCGAATGTGCCGCTCCAAGTTCTGCGTACTGTTGCCGGCGATAACCACGGCGACGCCCGCCCGCCGCGCGCAGTCGATCGACTCACGCGTGACCGGGCAGGCGTCGGCATCAATAAACAGCGTTCGCGGCATCTAGTGCACCAGCTTACCAAAGCGGATAGCGCGAATAACCAGCGTCACGCCAAACACCAGGAGCGCGGCGCCGCTAAAGATGACGAGCATCTTTGCCGACCACAGCGGGTAGATGAACACGAACATGCCGGCGATGATGGAGAGCGCGCCGCTCAGGATGGCGAGGGCGCGGTTAGACGAAAGCTCGGACTCCAGAATGGACATGACACCTTCGACAATCCAGCCAAAGCCAGCCACGACCACCACGAGCGTGGTGAGCGTCGCGGTCGAGAAGGCCTGATTGCGCAGGATTATGACGCCGCCCAGAATGATGAGCAGGTTGGAGATGATGCTCGTCACGCGCCAGCCGGCGGGCAGCAGCGGCTCAAAAATGGCGGTGAACAGCCTGATGGCTGCCGTAATTATAAAGTAGAAGCCCAGGACGGTCGTCAGGAAGACGAGGGACTTGGCGGGTGCAAACAGCAGCGCGATGCCGGCAAGCAGCGCGATGACGCCCGTGACGGCGTAGATCCAGCGCACGGCCTTGATTGCCTTGCCTGCCATGCTTTTCTCGTCAAATCCAAACAGATTCGACTGCTGGTCGTCGTTCTTAAAGATGCCCATGAGGTCTCCTTTCCGCACGGCGTTTGCCGTCATTGTTGTTTTTGCGGCGTATGCCGCAGTTGCTACAACAAGTATCGCCTAAAGGCACCGGCGTATGGGTCGGGGAGGGCGAAGTGTAACCCAAAGGTCCCGATTTGTTCTCTTTGTTCCCCATGTCGCGTTTTTCTATTCAACAGGTGTAGAACATTGCGGCCCTGTTCGTTATTGCCTGCGTTTTAGGTTAGATTTTCCTAAGAACAATTGCCTTGTATTGGGGGTCTCTATGAACGAAGCTGTTCCTGCGGCGCCGTCGAGCGTGGAGTTGATGGCAAAGCAAGGTTGCGAAAAGCTCGGGCTGGAATCGTTTGACGCGCTGGTTCGTCGCGCCCGCACATGCCGCCGTTTTGACGAGTCCATGCGCGTGCCGCGCGAGTTTTTGCTTGAGCTGGCAGAGCTGGCGCACCTGGCTCCCTGCGGCGCCAACGCTCAGCGCCTACGCTTTCATGTGGTGAGCGACGCCGAGGAGTGTTCGAGCTTATTTGAAAAGCTCACATGGGCTGGTGCGCTCAAGGATTGGTCGGGTCCTGTCGAGGGCGAGCGCCCGACCGGCTATATCGCGATCCTTGCCGAGCGTCCCGCTCCGGGCAAGCCTGCCGCGCCAATCACCGAGGCAGACGCTGGTATCGCCGCGCAGACGATGATGCTCGCCGCCCGCAGCGCTACGCCCGAGGTGGCGGCGTGCATGTTCAAGGCTTTTCCGCCTCGTGCGATTGATGTCATGGGGCTTGACGGCGACAAGTACGAGGTCAAGCTGATCATGGTCTTTGGCGTTCCCGCCGAGACACAGGTGATCGATGCAATTGATTCCAACCCCGACGGCTCTATTAATTACTGGCGTGACGAGGCACAGGTACACCACGTACCCAAGCGTCCACTCGCCGACGTACTGGTGTAGTTGAGCGTCGCCGCGGCGTGATCCGGCGGTAAACCACCACAAAGGTGACCGTCCCCTTTGTGGTGGTACGAGGGGGGGCATGTGGCCGATCTGTATTTGGCGCGGCATGGGCAGACCGAGCTCAATGTGCAGAACATTTTGCAGGGCTGGCACGATTCGCCGCTTACGGCGCGCGGGCGCGAGCAGGCACTGGCGACGCGTGCGGCGTTTAAGGCGCGTGGCATCTCCTTTGACCATGCGTATTCGTCTCCGTTGGGTCGGGCACGGTGTACAGCAGAGCTGATCATTGGCGAGGGTCGTTCCTTAGAGCTGGTCGATGACCTGCGCGAGTGGCATTTGGGATCGTTGGAGGGCACATCAAACCGCGAGATGCCGGCGCAACCCTGGGGCGATTATCCGGTCGCCTTTGGTGGCGAGTCGGAAAGTGAGCTTCGCGCACGTATGGTCGCGGCGCTGTCCCGCATCATGGCCCGGCCTCGGCACGACTGCGTGCTGGCCGTTTCCCACGGCTCAGCCTGCCAGGAGTTTCTTGAGTATGTGGCCGGCGGGGGAGAACAGCCCGACAACGGCGCCGTGCTTCATTTTGGTTATTTCGATGGGGCGTTTTCGCTCTTGGGTTGGTAGCAAACGAAAGGACCCCTCTATGAATAAAGATCTGTATCTGGTCCGTCATGGACAGACGATATTCAACCTTAAGCGCATTATTCAGGGTTGGAGCGATTCGCCGCTCACGCAGCTGGGTTGCGGCCAGGCGGCGCGCGCCGGCATGTTTTTGCGTGCGCGCGGCATTGAGCCCGATCATGCCTACACCTCCACACTTCATCGCACCGAGCAGACTATCGCCAACTTGTGGCCGGGCTTGGCGTATGAGCGTCTGGACGGCCTGCGCGAGTGGTTCTTTGGCGACTTTGAGGCCGAGCGTGTGATGCTCATGCCCGAGCGTCCGTGGCATGACTTTTACCGCCAGTTTGGCGGCGAGGGGCAGATGCAGGTACGCGAGCGCATGGTGGCGACGTTGACCGATCTTATGCGACGCCCGGACCATTCGTGCGTGCTCGCGGTGAGCCACGGATCGGCCATCAAGGAGTTTTTGGACCACGTGAGGGGCGCGGCGGCCGACGAGCGCGAGCGCGTGCCGGGCAACTGTTCGGTGCTGCATTTTGCGTTTGACGATGCGACCGATACGTTTGACCTGGTCGAAGTCTTTACGCAGGAAGATTATGCGCGCGAGCTGGGTCTTGAGCCACTGGTGGCGGCAGCGGGTCCGCAGCGCGGGTAGCGCGGGCGTGGCGACGTGGATTGCCGACATCATTGCTCGATGTGAAAGGGGCGGGGATGCATGCGCATGTATCCCCGCCCCTTGTTTGTTGAGCGGCCGAGTCTTTGTACTGGGCGTTTACGCCCTGTTAGAACCGTGCGATTTGGTGGGTGAGCAGGCCCGTTGGAACCTGCGGTGCGCCGCCGGTGACCTGCGCGGCGGGGAATAACGCGGCAACGGTAAAGTTGAACGGCTCTTTGCCCGTGTAGGTGCCGGCTGCGCGGGCCTCGTCTGCCAAAAGCTGCGCCGCTCCTGCCAGCGCGGTAGCGTAGACGGGGTCGTCTACCGGCGTCGGCTCCGGTGCCTGGTCGAGCATGGCTCGGATGGCGGCAACGGCGTCCTCGCGCTTGACCTCCCACACGCGGTGCGTAATGCCGGCGGGGTCGGTGACGGCATAGAGCGACGCGCCCTCTTTGGCGGCGCCGAGGATGATATCCATGACGGGTGATGCTTCGTAGACGAGCGTTACAGGGCGGGGCTGCACCTTAAGCGCGGCGATTGCACGGGCGGCTGCAGCTGTACCTGCGGAGGGCGCGTCGTCGCACGCCAGCACGCCGACCGGGCAAATCGCCACAACGCCCGTCACGCGCCCCGGCTCTCCGGAGCATTCGTACGCGTAATACGCCGCGCCCGGATCTTTGAGCATAAGCCCGTCGGCGATGGCGTCGCGCAGGGCGTCGTTGCTGCTCAGGATACCGCCCATCTGCGGCAGCGCTTCGAGCACGCGGTCCCGAGCTGGGCGGATGCAGGGAAACGGAAGTGCTTTCATGGGCGGTCCTAACGCGCGAGTCGGTTTGTTCGCGGCTTATTATGCCCCAACTTGGACGCTTGCGTCCCAGAGCGTGTTGTCAACAAGCGCGATGAGCACGTTCTGGCAGCGAACGATATCGGCATGGGCCCCGGCTCGTTGGGCTTATGCGCGAGCACCAACGAGCCGGGGCCGTAGCTCATGCAATTGCGGTTACCCGTCTTGCCGGCAATGACGGCGGTATCGGTGCAGCCGGTAAAGAAGCTGGCGGGTACGTCCGCGTCTGTCACGTCATCGGCGGCGCGCTTGAGCGCAGCTAGGAGGGGAGAGCCTGGGTCGCGCTCGATGGCGTCCCAGGGTGACGGTATCCATGTGGCAGATGTAGACGAGCCTCGCCTCGTCGCTCACGCCCGGCACGGTAATCATAAGGTTGCGGCGCCCGGGGAGTACTTCGAGCTCCTCAATCTGCACGGCACCGAGTACTGGATGGCTCAGCTGCGCCATCCGCTCCTCAGCCAACGCCTTGATATAGCGCTCGATCTCGCCCTCATACGCACCCGGGGTCCGAGCTGTCAATCTTCACAAGCTCCTGCACAAGGCGCCAGGCAAAGTCCTCATCAACCATATGTAACCTCACAATCAGTTTGCTTTGCAAACCGATTGTGAGTCACCTGCAGATTCGCGACGCGCGCGTAGCAGCATTTACCGTTCGCAGGCCGAGCCATCGCGTTTGCCGTCCGGGCAGGTTTACAAACGACGCGGTGGGTACGTACCTTTCATGGACGACATGCTGTGCGACATATCTGCCTTTCGGTATCACCGGATACCTCCACAGGTTTTGGCAATAATGCCGGACCTGCCCGATTCTGTGGACGATCCGCGCAGGGAACGTCTTTGTGAGCATCCGCTCGTCAAGCATTTCCTGGGCACCCCGTTACATGTGTTGGCGCAGGGCGGCTGCGGACGTAAGGGCGGTCGCATCGTCAGGCATGTTTGGAACGGGGAGAGGCCGTTTGGCTCCGTGCGGCAGACGGAGTTTGGCCTTGATGTCGCGTCTCCGCTCTTTACCCTGCTAACCCTGGCTTCCTCGGTCTCAAACGAGCGTCTGATCATGTGCATGTATGAGATGTGCGGTACCTTTGCCGTGTGCAAGATTGCGCCTCAGGTAAAGTTGGCGCTTGAGCAGGCATATGGGGGCCGATGGGGTGACGCACGGTTGGGCTGGGAAAACGTAAAGGATGCCTCGGGGAATCCAACGGACTTGTGGAAACGACCTCCCTTGATCGAGCTTTCTGAACTTACGGAGTTCGCAAATAAGATCCAGGGGCTCCGCGGTGCTAAATCGTTCACGCGTGCCGCGAAATGCATTACGGGGATTGTGGCATCGCCGCTTGAGGTCCAAGCTTCGATGCTGTTTGGCCTTTCGAGGCTGCGCGGCGGCGAAGGGCTGCGCCTTACCAATAACGTCGAGATTCGCATGACGCGCAGCGCCCGCCTGATTTCGGGGCTTGATAGGCGCTACGCCGATATCTTGCTGTCAAATAAGGATGGCAGCCGGGAGTGCCTGGTTGAATGTCAAGGTAAAGCCATTCACGGATCCATAGAATCCAAGATCTCGGACTCCGATCGAACGACGGCCCTTCAGACGATGGGATATCCCGTCGTTCTGATGACCTATGGTCAGCTAGTCGACTCCGATGCCTTCCGCGTGGTGATGGAGCTTATCATGTCCTATCTCGATATGCCGCTGAAAGACAAGACGCCGCGGCAGCAGGAGCTCGAACGGCGGCTTCGTGAGGAGATTTTTATCGATTGGGCGGGAATGTAGCCGCGCGGGTGGAAAACGGTCGCGGGAGCTAGAGTTTTGGGCGCGAATAAAGCTTCAGTTTCGCCTTGGAAGGACTTTAAAAATGCTATCCAGAACAAGTTGTTTCGGAAAATCGACAGTCAACTTGGATGTGGTATACAGAGATCGATTTTTACCTACTAAAGCCCCTGATAAAGGTGTTTATCAAAGCAGGCGTGCTCAGTGATCTGGATGAGACTGTCGATTATCCGAAAAAACTTGTTCGGGGTAGCACTTTTCAAGCCGCCGGGAGCAACGAAATCGGCCCCCGTTTTGTGAAAACGGGGGCCGAATGGGCGTCGTGGCCTGTCTGGCAGGCTTGGCGCCGGCGCTATTTGATCACGCGCACGCGATACATCGAGGGAATCTGCTTGAGCGCCTCGATGGTGCTGCTGTCTAGGTGCTCGTCGGTGTCGAACATGGTGTAGGCGTTCTCGCCAGCGGACTCGTTGGTCATACGCTGCACGTTGGCATTGTCCTTGGCCAGGATCGCCGTGATCTGGCCGATCATGTTGGGCACGTTGGCGTGCAGACAGGCGATGCGGCTTGCGGCGCGCGCCTTGCCCATGCTGCAGGCGGGGTAGTTGACGCTGTGCGCGATGTTGCCGTTCTCCAGGTAATCCTTGAGCTCGCTGATGGCCATGTCGGCGCAGTTGGCCTCGGCCTCGCCGGTGCCGGCGCCCGAGTGCGTGGTGATAAACGTATTGGGCATCTTGACCGTCTTGGGCGTGGCAAAGTCGCAGCTAAACCAGCTCAGCTTGCCCTCACGCAGGGCAGCGTCGACGGCGTCCTCGTCAATGATGGTCTCGCGCGCGTAGTTGATGAGCACGGCGTCGGGCGCCAGCAGGTTAATCTGCTCGGTGCTGATCATGCCGATGGTGTCGGCCTTGCTGGGTACGTGCACGGTGAGGTAGTCGCAGCCGCGGCAGAGGTCCTCGAGCGTGCCCACGCGCTGCACCTCGCGGCTCAGCACCCACGCGTGCTCGACGGAAATGAACGGATCGTAGCCGTAGACGTCCATGCCCAGGTCGACGCAGGCGTTGGCGACCTTGGAGCCCACGTTACCCAGACCGATGACGCCGATGCGCTTGCCCTTGAGCTCGCGGCCCACAAAGGCCTTCTTGGCCTTTTCGGCGTCGACCTGAATCTCGGGGTCGTCGGCGTTGTCGCGCACCCAGTTCATCGACTGCACCACGCCGCGGCTCGAGAGCACCAGCATGCCCAGGACGAGCTCCTTGACGGCGTTGCTGTTGGCGCCGGGGGAGTTAAAGACGACGACGCCCTTCTTGGCGTACTCCTCGACGGGGATGTTGTTGACGCCGGCGCCGCAGCGGGCGATGGCGCGGATGCCCTCGGGCAGCTCGTAGTCGTGCAGGTCGGTGGAGCGCATCAGGATGGCGTCGGCCTCCTCGGCGGTGCTCACAAACTCGTAGCCCTCGCCAAACTCGACCTTGCCGTCCTTGGTGATGTCGTCGATGGTCTTAATCTTGCGCATGAAAAACTCCTTAGCAGGTTTGGTTTAAACAGGTGGTTTGAAGTGGCTGGTCGGCCCGCGGGTTGCGGGCTAGTTAGATCGCGGACTCAAACTATGCTGTGCTTCGAAGTCCTTCATGTACGAGGCCAGGGCCTGCACGTCTTCCATGGTTACGGCGTTGTAGACGCTGGCGCGCATGCCGCCCACCAGGCGATGACCCTTGACGTTTTGAATCTGGTGCTCGGCCGCGCCTGCGACAAAGGCCGCATCGAGCTCGGCGTCGCCGGTGCGGAAGGTAACGTTGGCGATGGAGCGACTGTCGGCCTGCGTGGTGCCATGGAACAGCTCGCTGTGCTCGAGCAGGTCATAGAGCAAGTTGGCCTTGGCCCAGTTGCGCTCGGCCATGGCGGCAAGTCCACCGGTCTGCTCCACCCAATGGAACACCTTGCCGCACACGTAGATGCCAAAGGTGTTGGGCGTGTTGAGCATGGAGCCCTTGGCGGCCTGGGTCTTAAGGTCCAGGTACTGCGGCGTCTGCGCAAAGGCGGGGCCATCTGCGATGAGATCGTCGCGCACGATGACCACGGTCACGCCCGCGGCGCCGGCGTTTTTCTGCGCGCCGGCGTAAATGAGCCCGTAGCGCTCGACGTCGAGCGGCTGCGACAGAAAGCAGCTCGAGACATCGGCGACCAGCGGCACGTCGCCGCAATCGGGCAGCTCGTGGTACATGGTGCCAAAGATGGTGTTGTTCTGGCAGATGTAGACGTAGTCGAGCCCGTCGCCCGCGGCCTCGGCGGCAATGCGCGCGTTGATGTCGGCCATGTCGGGAATGCGGTCGAAATTGGTGTCCTCGGAGCTCGCGAGCAGCACGGCCTCGCCGTACTTGGTGGCCTCCTTGTACGCCTTGTTGGCAAAGTTGCCGGTCACGACGTAGCCGGCGCGGCCGCGGCGCATGAGGTTCATGGGGATGCCCGCAAACTGCAGCGTGGCGCCGCCCTGCAAAAACAGGACACGGTAGTTGTCGGGGATGCTCAGCAGGCGGCGCAGGGTTGCCTCGGCGTCGTCGATGATCTGCTGGTACATGCTAGATCGATGGCTCATCTCGAGCACGGACATGCCGCAACCGCGGTAGTCCATCATCTCGTCGGCGATCTCGGCGAGCACGCTTGTGGGCAGCGCGGCCGGGCCAGCTGAGAAGTTGTGCACACGTGCCATCTTCTAGTTCCCCTCGTAGTCGTTTGAACGTTCGGGATACTTTAGCACAGTGGAGCGCCAGGCGCGACCGCATCACGGTAAAACTCGAGTGCGCTGCTATGATTTACAGGATGGTTACATGGGGGAGGGGTGACCTTACCTGATGGCTCGCATCCGATCCGCCTCTGCCTTTGCTTGTTTCCAGGGTCGAATGCGACCGTTTACGAGGCCATCGTAGCCACGCGTGATGGCGCACTGGATGCGATCTTCGCGTTCCCGCATAGAGGCAGCGCGGCGCTGCGCCAGTTGCCTTTGGCTCCATATTTACCTCAAGGCTTCAGAGGCTTTGTTGCGCAATAAATTTGACTTCGATCCGTTTGCCGCGCAGCCAAAGCGCCTCACCTCTCATTTGTTGCCGTCTGTGGGAGCGTGCCCCTCGTTTATCCTCTCTAGACCTCACGACCCGGTACTTAAACGGTATGATTGAAAGGCATGTTTGCATCGACCCGATGCGAATAAAAAGGCCCGAACCCTTGGAGTGTGTCCTGTGGATAACACCGACAAAATATCGCTGGGAGGCGTGCTCACGCGCGAGCAGTTTTTGCTGCCCGAGATGCGCATCGTCGCCGCGCTGCGCTTGGACGGTGTGAGCGATGACGACATCATCGCACGCGTTAAGCACGACAACCTGTTTCAGTATCCCACCGAGCGCATGCTTACCGATCGCGCTCGCGTGTGTCTGCGCCGCTTTGATGCCGTAGCGCTCGACGAGGCGCAGTGCGCTGCCCGCGGTATCGACAAAGATGCTGCCGACCAAGCGGTCGTGCGCATTATGGACCTGATCGCCAACGGCATGCCCGATCAGGCGGCCCAGGCCAACCTGTTTGCCATGATGTGTCGCTACACCATGGTTCGCGAGCTCATCCAGGTGGAGATCGGTGAGCGTATGGCCAGCTTCGACTACACCTTTACCGACGTTGACCTCAACGCGTTTGTCACCCGTTTTCAGGTTGAGCATGCCGAGGCCGCCAAATGGTCAGACGCCACGCTGGGCCGTATAAAAAGCACCCTGCGCCAGATCTTGCGTGGCGCCGGTTTTAAGGCATCGCAGCGCACCGACGCGCTCCAACCCCTGCTGCTCGACCCCGATGTAGAACAGGCCATCCGCGACCTCGGCGACATGGACGCCCTGGCCGCACTCACCGGGCAGGTGATGTAGCCCATGACAATAAACCAGCCGCACATTCGCCCACGTAACCGCGCCGAGCGCATCCATGAGGACTTTGACCATCGCCGCGAGGCGCTGCGCGAGCGCCTGCAAGACCAGGACTTCTTGGCCAACAAGGGCATCGGCAACGAGATCGGCTTCTACACGTTTTGCTACGATCCTTCGCTGGAGTTTGAGTGCCGCGCCTACGTGGACGAGCTCAAAGCGGACGCTCAGGCCGGCAAGCTGCCGTGCAATCTGCAGGTCTTTAACCTGTACGACGTGATGCTCGATATCTGCGAGCAGCGCCGAATTTTGCGTGCGATACCCCGGCGCGAGGCAAAGATCGGCTCAGAGGCGCAGGTCAAAGAGCTGCAAAAGCCTTGCAGCTCCAAGAGCTTTGCCCAGTACCTCTTGGAGCATACCCAGCCACATCAGCCCGGCGATGTGATCCTGCTCACGGGCGTGGGCGAGGTCTTTCCGCTACTGCGCGTGCACAACCTGCTCAACGACATGCTTGCCGATTTTGGCACCGTGCCCGTTGTCGTCATGTATCCCGGCAGCTTTGACGGCCGCCAGCTCAAGTTGTTCAACAAAGAGAACGCCAGCAACTACTACCGCGCGTTCGATATCTCTTAGGAGCGACAGATGATCATCCAAGACCTGTTTTCCAAGGACATCAACCGTTCCATCAACGGTGTCGTCAAGGTACAAGACGCCAGCGATGAATCGGTGCGCCAGGAGCTCGACGAGTACGTGGTGACGCGCGAGCTGCAGGGTCATTTTGCGCACTTCTTCGAGGCGTACGATAAGGCGCTCGACGTTCCCACCGACAACATGGGCGTGTGGATTAGCGGCTTCTTTGGCTCCGGTAAATCGCACTTCCTCAAGATGCTCTCGTATCTGCTGCAAAACGACGAGATTGCCGGCAAGCGCGCCGTCGATTACTTTGATGGCAAGATTTCCGACCCCATCGTAGCCGCCAGGGTTCGTCGTTGCTGCGAGGTTCCCACCGAGGCGATCCTGTTTAACATCGACAGCAAGGGCGGCCAGTGGAAAGAGGGCGACACCTCGCGTACGGCCCTGCTGCGCGCCTTTGAGCGCGTGTTCTTTGAGCACCTGGGCTTTTTTGGCGAGGATCTAAAGCTCGCACGCCTGGAGCAGCATATCGACAGCAAGGGCAAGACACAGGAGTTCCGCGCTGCCTACGAGCGCATTGGCGGTGGCAACTGGCTCGAGGACCGCGAGAGCTATAGCTACTTTGAGGACGACATCGTCGAGGCCCTGCAAGAGGTGCTGGGCATGAGCGAGCAGGCCGCGCGCCACTGGTTCGACGGTACCGAGGATGACGCCATCGCTGCCGACACCTTTGCCAAGATGGTCAAGCAGTATGCCGACAAGCGCGCCGAGGAGTGCGGCGGCGAGTTCCGCCTGCTGTTCATGGCCGACGAGGTGGGTCAGTTTATTGGCTCCGATGCCGACATGAGCACGAGCCTTATGCTGTCGCTGCAGACGCTTGTCGAGGAGCTGGGCAGCCGCTGCGGTGGCCGCGTGTGGGTCATGGTGACCAGCCAGGAGGCTATCGACGAGGTCGCCATGATCGTGGGCGACGACTTCTCCAAGATTCAGGGCCGCTTTAACACGCGCCTTTCGCTCTCCAGCTCCAGCGTGGACGAGGTTATCCAGCGCCGCGTGCTGCAAAAGAACGATGCCGCCTCGGCAAAGCTCCAGCAGGACTATGAGTCCCAGAGCACCGTGCTCAAAAACGTGTTCTCCTTTGACGGTTCGCGCAGCGACCTTATTGGCTATGCCAGCCGCAAGGACTTTACGGATAGCTACCCGTTTGTGAACTATCAGTTTAAGGTGCTGCCCGACGTTATGACCGAGGTACGCAAGCACGGCGTTAAAGCCAAGCACATGTCCACGGGCGAGCGCTCCATGCTCTCCGCCTTCCAGGAATCGGCCCAGGCCATCCAAGACCAAGAGGTGGGTACCCTGGTGCCGTTCTGGCGCTTTTTCGATACCATCGCCAAGGACCTGGAGCACGGCGTAATCCAGGTGGTCACGTGTGCCGAGCGTGCGGCCGAGGATGGCCATGGCCTTAAGGCCGAGGACGTTAAGGTCTTAAAGCTGCTGTATCTGATCCGCTATATCGACTACATCAAGTCCAACGTCGAGAACATCTCCATCCTTATGGTCGACGGCATGGACGTGGACAAGGCTGCCCTTAAGGACCGCGTTAAGGAGTCGCTCGACCGCCTGGTGCGCGAGAACTACGTGGCGCGTCAGGGCGATGCGTATAACTTCCTTACCGACGAGGAGCAGGATATCTCGCGCGCCATTAGCGAGACGCCGGTGGATGCTGCCCTGATTATCGAGGGCATTAAAAAGTCGCTCTTTAGCGGTATCTATACGGCTACCAAGTTGCGCGTGGGCGCCAACGACTTTCCCTTCGACCGCTATGTAGACGATTCTGCCTATGGTGTGGCCCAGGGTGGCATGAAGCTCAATGTAGTCACGGTGGCAGATGATCTCTCGCGCGCCGACGACGCCGAGCTCGCCGTCAAGTCGGCCAATATCGCGCTGGTGGTGCTGGCAGACGACATCGACTACTTTGACGACCTGCAGAATGTGGCTAAGATCCGCAAGTATCGCAAGACCATCAACACCGAGGCCCTGGCGCCTTCGACCCAGCAGATTATCCAGGCAAAGATGAAAGAGGCTACTTACGTTGAGCGCGAGGCAGCCAAACTGCTGGAGGAGGCCGTGCTGCATGCCCGTGTGGCTGTGAACGGTTCCATGGTCACGGTTCGCGCCACCAAGCCCGCCGATGTGTTTGACCAGGCCCTGTCAAAGCTGACGGATGCCATCTTTACCAAGGCCGACTACATCGCCGACCCCGCCAAGGCCGACGAGGACATTCGCGCCACGCTGCGCGGCGCCAACCAGATGGCGCTCGACGGCCAGAGCTCCCAGAACGCTCGCGCCGAGAAGGAGGTCGCGGGCTTTTTGCATGCCCAGACGCGTCTGTCGCTGAATACGACCATGGGTGACCTGCAGCGTAAGTTCCAGGGTGCTCCCTATGGCTGGCGCGAAATCGACATTGCCAACGTGGTGGCGCAGCTGGTGGTTTCGCAGCGCGCGACCATTACGGCTGCCGGCGCCAATGTTGCCCCTGCCGATTCGCGCATGGTTGCCTTCCTGCGCAAGGACGCCGACAAGGCCCAGGTGCGCGAGCGCGTTAAGATGAGCGATGAGCTCATTAAGAAGGTCAACAGGGTGCTGCGCGAGACCTTCGATGCCAAGCGCGACATTACCAACGAGGACGAGCTCACCGCCACGGTGGTCGAAACGCTTACAGGCTTTAAGAACGAGTGCGTGGAGCTCACGAACAACAACTTTACGGGCTTGGCCCCGGCCTATCCGTATCCGGGCCTAAAGGTGCTGGAGGACGGCATTAAGCTGACCACGCGCCTGCTGGACAACCAGAACGACGCTCAGACGCTGTTCAACGCCTTTGTAAAAACGCAGGACGATCTGGAAGACTGGAAAGAGGACTACGACCAGGTCACGTTCTTCTTTGAGAGCCAAAAGCCCGTCTTTGATAAGGCCGTTGAGTTTATGGGCCTTATGAAGGACGAGGGCTTCTATATGGATTCCGACGCGCAGGCGGTCGAGGCCAACAAGCGCGTTGTGCAGATTCTGAAGAACCCGCATCCGTACCGCGAGGTCCGCGAGCTCCACGAGCTGATGGAGCCGGTCATGGTGGCTCACAAGCAGATGGTCGATGCCAAACGCAAGGAAATGCTCGATAACATCGCCGCGCAGATGGCCCAGGTACACGAATATGCCCAGAGCCAGGACGGCTATGCCAAGCTTGCCGAGCGCGCTATCGAGAACGCCGGCCGCATGGCTAACTCGTTTGAGAGCCGTGCTCACGCCGCCACCAAGGCCAGCGAGCTTGCCGCGCTCAAGCAGCAGCTGATTGAGTATTGCGACCGTGCGTGCGAGAAGATTGATACCGCAATCGATGAGGAGAAGGCCCGCCAGCAGCGTGAGAGCCGCCACAAAGAGGTCACGCCGACCGGCGAGATCGTTACCACGATCAAGGACAACGACAAGGACGCCCCGACGACCGTAAAGCCTGCGCCCGCGCCCAGGATTAAAAAGCTGCGCCTGGCCGACCTGGGTGAGCGCAAAAAGCTGGAGAGCGAAGGCGACATCGACGCCTATCTTGCCCAGCTCCGCGTGCGCTTGCTTGCCGAGCTGCAGGGCAACGACGCCATCCGCCTGAGCTAACCAAGAACCACCGGGGAAGGGCAGACCGCCATGAACGATACCGCCATCAAGAACTACTGCGTCTGGGCCCGCAACGAGCTCATCGCCGGCGTCGAGGCCCGCATGAGGCTCTACGGCGTGGCCGAGGGCGCCGAGCCCGCCGGCGCCGCGGCGGTGGGCGGGCGCGCCCTGTCCCCGGAGGAGACCGGGTGGCGAGACGCGCTGCTGCGCGCCGGCGCCGAGGAGGGCTTCGAGCACCTGCGCGACCGCGCCGCCTACACCTGGTTCAACCGCATCGCCGCCGTGCGCTACATGGAGGTCCACGACTTCCTGCCCTCCCGCGTGCGCATGTTCACCCGCCCCGCGGCGGACGGCTCCTGGGAGCTGGGCAGCCAGGCCGCGGACGAGGCGCTCGACGTGGAGATCGAGGGCGCGGACCCGGTGCGCGTCGCCGAGCTCAAGCAGGCCGGCGAGGACGGGCCGCTGTTCCGCTACCTGTTCCTGGCCCAGTGCGCCGAGCTCTCCGGGTGCCTGCCCGGCGTGTTCCAGCCCGTGGACGCCTGCATGGCGCTCCTGCTGCCTGCCAACCTCATGGACCCCGACGGCGTCATCGGACGCATGGTGGGCGACATTCCAGAGGAGGACTGGCGGAACGTCCAGGTCCTGGGCTGGATGTACCAGTACTACAACTCCGAGGTCAAGGACGCCTTCTTCGCCTCCAAGGCCAAGGAGACCCCCGACACCATAGGGCCGGCCACCCAGCTGTTCACGCCCGACTGGATCGTTCGCTACATGGTGCAGAACTCGCTGGGGCGCCTGTGGATGCTCAACAACCCCGCGAGCCCCCTTCGCGGCGAGATGGAGTACTACATCGAGCCCGACTCCGGGCACGAGGACTTCATCAGTATCGCCGGCCCCGAGGACATCTCGCTCTGCGACCCGGCGTGCGGCTCGGGCCACATCCTGGTCTACGCCTTCGAGCTGCTGGCCAAGATGTACCTGGAGCGCGGCTACCGCGAGCGCGAGATCCCCGGGCTCGTCCTGTCGAAGAACCTGCACGGCATGGAGATCGACCCCCGCGCCGCCCAGATCGCGCGCCTGGCGCTGGCCATGTGCGCCCGCGGGCTGGACCGCCGCTTCTTCGGCCGCGGCGTGCGGGCCGACATCGCCGTGCTCGCGCCGGTCGCGCTGGGGGAGGGCGACGTCCCGCAGGGCAGCGCCCTCGCCAAGAGGAGGGGCCTCCTCGACGCCCTGGCGCACCTGGACGAGGTGGGCTCGCTGCTCGCCCCGGCCGAGGGCGACCTCGCCGCGATCCGCGAGGCCATCGACCTCACCGGCGGCGACGGCCTGTTCGGCAGCAGCTCCAAAGAGAAGCTCCAGCGCGCCCTGGACACCTGCGAGACCCTTGCCCGCCGCCACGACTGCGTGGTGGCCAACCCGCCCTACATGGGCAGCTCCAGCTTCGGCCCCTTCATGTCCAGGTGGGTCAAGAAGAGCTACCCCGACGTCAAGAGCGACCTGTGCACGTGCTTCATCGAGCGCGGGTTCAACCTGGCGAAGGACCGCGGCTACGCGGCCATGATCACCATGCAGAGCTGGATGTTCCTGGGCAGCTTCGAGAAGATGCGTTCCTCGCTCATCGGGTCCAAGTCGATCCTGTCTATGCTGCACCTGGGCCCCCGCGCTTTCGATGCCATCGTCGGCGAGGTCGTCAACGTCACGGCCGATGTTGTCTACAACGGCCGCGCGGCATGCGAGGGCGCCTACGTGCGCCTCGTCGACATCAACGGCAGCGAGGCCAAGCGCCAGAAGGCCCTCGAGGCGATCAAAAACCCCGACTGCGGCTGGTTCTACCGCCGCGACGCCGAGACCTTCAGGCAGATCCCCGGCGCCCCCATCGCCTACTGGGCCAGCGATGCCTTGCTTGGCACATTTGCTAATAATCCCCAAATTTCTGACGTCGCCTTTCCTAAACAAGGGTCAACTTTAGGCAACAATGATTTATTTTTACGTCGATGGTACGAGGTGCCTGAGGGTTCATCGCGCTGGTTTCCGTGCATGAAGGGCGGTGAGTTTCGTAGGTGGTACGGGAATCAGACATATGTGGTTGATTGGGCTGATGATGGTAGGGCCGTTAGAAACCTTGGACGAGCAACAATAAGAAATAAAGAATATCTCTTTAAGAGGGGATTGACATGGTCCAACATCAGTTCTTCTCTTGCTGCGTTTCGATTGATGCCGGATGGCTTCTTTTTCGAGAGCTCGGGGACTGCCCTTTTTGCTACGTCTGAAATGCAATTAATTTACCTACTGGGCTACCTTAATTCTTCGATAGCCAAGGAGGTTAACGGAATGGTCAATCCGACGCTGCACTTCCAATCTGGCGATATAGGCAAACAGCCCTATGTGGAAGAATCTCACGATCCAGCGGTCCAACTGCTGGTTAAAAAATGCATTGCGGACTCTATTGCCGACTACGATTCGTTCGAAACTTCTTGGGATTTCAAACGACACCCGTTGGTGTAGTGGTTGGAATGAAGAAGACGCTATTTCTCGGTAATGGGTTGTTCCGAATTAGGACAGAATGTGAAAATAAGGTTGGCTGCGAAGGGCGCGATAAAAGCTGGGCTGATTTGCTAGCGGAAATTGCCTTCCATGTTCAAGATGTCTTCAATAACGATAGGCCCATGCCTGTTGAATATGACCGGCTGATTGCATCGTTGTTACGGAATCAAGATTTGCTTAGGGGCTATTATTCACTCGAAGGACGCGATGACGCTTGGAAGCAGATTCTTAATCCAGACGATATGGTTAGGTCGGGTGATATGGAGCACCGCGTTAAGCGCTTTGTTGCTGGCTGGTTTAACGAACGGAGTTATTATGCTCCCGATGTATTGGATGCTGCGCTTAAGCTGAAAAACGATTTTGTTCTAACTTCTAATTACGATCTGAGGATTGAGAATCGCTACGAAGGTCTTAAGAAGTCTGGCTCATGTCTGTCTACTTATCCCGTCTTACATATTCACGGTTCGATCGATGATGTTTCATCTGTCGTACTTGGACAAAGTGATTATCTAAAGTCTGCTGCGAAAATGGATGAGGTGGTCCGTTCTTGGAACGGATCCTTTTCAAGCTTCGTTGAGTGTGATTGGCCGCTTCTGTTCCTCGGCGCAGATGTTTTTATTCTTGGATTTGGCTTCAGCCTAGATGAGATTGACTTATGGCATTTGCTGCATCTTCGCTCTCTCTGGTTTAAAGACCATCCGGACATCAAGCCTAATGCCATTAGATACTACAGCCTTTATCAATCTGAGAGTCCGTCGCTCCGTGTAAGCGATCCTGCTCGTTATGATTTATTTTCAACATACGGAGTCAAGATTATCGATGTTCCTGTGTACAAAGGGGATTATGAAGAGGCCTATCGTGTGGCAATCGGTTTAATTGCTGACGTTATGTATGCCGAAGACGATTAGATCGCGAATCGAATCCATTTTATGGATGGGATGTTGATGGAGCGTGCTTTCTCGCTATTTTAAACTCGCGGTGTAGAATGAAGTTAGTCGAAAACGGTTCGGCCGTTTTGCAAGGGGGCCTCTCTTTACGGGACGCCCTCTATTTTTATACCGCGACAATCGAAAAATATTGCATTGCCAGCCGGTGCTTTTATTCGTCCCCAACGGTTGTAGCCCAATACCTACCGCTCGCACTTGTTGCTCAACAAATAGCGAGGCTTGTGGGCTAAGTTGATGGCAGTGTTTGGCCAATGCGAGGGGATAGAGGGGGGGATCGAAGTCCTCATCGAAAACGCCCCGAAGGAAGCGAAGTAGCTGCTGAAACCTAAACGAAAGGTAAAATGAAATGGATTTGGTGACTTCTTTTTTCCACCTTCTGTCCGATTATTGCGTTTGCTTTGACGATGGAATGATCTCCTGGGATGGTCATCATCACGCTGCGACTGGTTTGCATGTCGATAATGAAAAGGTGCCCGAGCTTACCGAGTTTGCCACGCAGGGAGGCTTTGATGATCTGAATGATTACCTCAACTGCTTTGTCGACGGTTTTCTGAATAACCTGGTTGAGGCCGATGAGGATCTCATTGTTCCCAGGAGCGCAATCCACGAGGCGCTTTACCCTATGCTTCGAGAAGGGGATTTGACGGGCCTTGTTTTGGCTGATTTCTGCGGCTGTAACAAGGCGCTCGTAATCGACAATCCGGCCCCCGATGCTTATCGCGTACTGTATGACACGCGAATCGCTCGCGGTATTCCGCAGTTCTTCAACTTGGTCACACGTATGGTTTGGGATATGCGTCAAGGGCTGCGTAGCCAGCAAGGCGTTTCGTTTAATGTGACATTTGTTGCCGTGAAGAACATCGATCTATCCCTGTTGGTCGTCGACGACGTGACGGACGTTTTAGCTATGCAGGAGAATCCGGGAACGATGACGGTCTACGCTGCCCCGAAGATTCGACTGGATGCTCGTAATGGATCGGAAACGGTATCGGCATCCGCCGCGCTAGAAAACGAGAGCGATGCTCCCGGCAAAAAGAGCAGGGGCGTGGACGAGAAGCCTCAACCATTTCAACCAAAGTCTTGGGCAGAGGACGAGACGAGGGATAGGGTCTACGCGCTTGCTGATCGATGCAATGAGATGCGCGGCGATTTCTTTGACGCCAAAGGGAACAAGGCAAGGCGCCAACGGGAGCTAGATTCGATTGTCGACGATTTGAATGAGGCAATCTCGAAGCATGATCTCTATCGGAGCCTGGAGCGCGAACGCGAGAAGCTGACATGTCTGAGGAGCGACCTTGATGATGAGGTCGCTAAACACGAGAAAGAGCTTCAGTCGTTTGGGCTTTTTGACATTAGCAATAAGCGTCAAACAAAGAAGAAGCTCTCGGAGCTTGCCGAGCGTATAAAAGATGCCGATTCCAGCCTTAAGGCGATTGAGGACAAGCTCTCTAAAGGTTCGAGCGAGCTCGCCAAAGCAAAGGTCGATGAGTTGCGACAGCAAGAGAGCGATGCCCGACTAGCGTTTAAAGAGGCCGAAGCGAACTTCGAACAAATAGAAGCCGAAAAGAAAGAGCGCAGGGCTAAGCTTGAAGCATTCTGTGCTAGCGTGCCAAAAAGTGACCGATTTGATGAATGCTATTGGGATGCCGATTGGCAGATACGACAAGCGTACGATCGCAAGAGAAAGGCTAGGACCGACCCGGAAAACAAGCGGCTTGCGAAGCAGTTTGCGCAAACAGTCGACATTGGGGAAGTATTTACTTTATATGACATGATGGACGCTGTTGACGGAATAGAGACGTTCTCAAAAGCGGGCGTTGTTTGCTATATGTATGACAGGACTCATTCGGTAAAAAAGGTTGCTCCGATTAACAATCGCACTGCTTATGTGTTGACCGATAAAAGGTTCATGGATATATGGGACGACTGATTGTTATCTAGGAGTCGGCTGCATTTTGCAAGGGGGCGTCTCTCCAAGGGACGCCCCCTGTTTTTATGCCGAGGCAACAATGTGCCAACGCATAAAAAATGCCGGGGGACATCCCCCGGCTCTTGGAGGTCCCTCTATTCGAGGGTACCGATATCTTTATAACAGAAGCTACGTGCCGGGTCTACACGAGACGTTTCGCCCGACCGACAGTCTCCCTAAAAACAAAAATGCCGGGGGGATCCCCCGGCCCTTGACTGCCCTCCATAAAGGAACGCAACCCATTTATACCACGAGACGGGCGTCCGATCCAAGTGGAAACGACGCGCCCGCCTCGTGCGCACTAAAGGTTGACTCCGCCAGTCTCGCAGATGGCACCCATGAGTTGATCTACGTAGGTTACGGGTCTTGCCCCGCGTGGGTCTTCGCCGCATTCAACAAGCGTCTTTCGTCTGCTTGTTGCAGCGTTCGTTGGCATGCCCGTTACAAAAATCTCCCAGAGTTCGTCAAAGGGAAGGCCAGGTTTCTTGTAGTTCTTGGCCCTACTGGGTTTGGCGAGCTCGGTGACTGCTTGCTCCGGTGTCTCGACAAGAATACCCGGTGAGTAGTGCAGTAGGGCCCAGTACTCAAAGCAGGGGCTTGAGTTGGCTACGTGTATCCCCCAGCCCTCGGCTTGCTTGATTGCCTCGCCGTAGCTGCGGGCTTCTTCATCTTCGCGCGCCTCCGCATCGAACACAACCCAGGGTTCAACCGAAAGCCCTTTGTTTTCTAGTTCTTTCTTTTTATTGCGCGCCGCAAGGACAATGCCCCTTGGATCAGTCCTTTTGGGTTTTTCGACCTTAATCCACTGTGCCCTAAACTTGCGCTTTACTTCGCCAAAATACAGGTCCTCTGTCTCACCTTCTACAACGATGAGGACCGTTGGTTTCTGGGCGCGCTTGCGCTCGTGCCGGCTTCGTTCGGATTTACCCTTTCTGGCCATCTTAGGACACCTTCTCAACGTAGGGTACGGCTCCGTAGGCGCCATAGAGGTAACGGTTGATTAGGCTCTCGTCCTTTCTGGGGGAGAAAGAGGAGAGCGGATAGATGTCGGAAGAACCACTCTGCGGATCCTTCTCTACAAACCAAATCTGGTCGCGACGAAGCTCTCCGCCCCTCAGGAAGGACAAGTCATGCGTCGTAAAGATGAGCTGTGCTCCGTGTTCGTTGAGTTCCGGATCAAAGAACAATGCCACAAGGCTTTCGAGCAGCATCGGGTGGAGGCTGCGTTCGACTTCGTCGACGAACAGGGTCCGGCCAGCATCGATAGCATCGATAAAGTCGACGGCCAGATCGAGCATGGTCCTTGTTCCAAGGGATTCGTCGTCAAGGCCAAAGCCAACGTTATGTCCGCCAATTTCATGCCGGAACTGCATGGCTACCTTTTTATCGGGTATCTCGACACCGTTGGGTTTTTGGCCCGTGAGCGCTTCGAATACGGCGGCGAGTTTGTCGGCGTTTTCCTTTTGGGCGCTCTTTTCATCCTCGGTCATGTCGTCGACTTTAAGCTGCACCCCGGTAATGCCCAGGTCCGCGGAGCTAATGGCCTTGATGACCTTTTTGAATTTTGTCTCGCCCAACGCAGCGAGCTTGTCCATGAGCTCCGCATCGGGAATAGGGGCTTCGCGATTGGCTACAACCAGGTTGTCGACAAACCAGCGCATCGCCTTAACGCAGGGCTCGATACCGTAGTTTGCAAGCATGCCAAGAACAAACCCGGGATCCGTATAGCCCTTGAGCTTGGTAGATATGCCGGTATATTTGGAGCCTTGCTTGACGGAGTACGTGCCATCGTCGTTGCGGAACCTCTCGTAGACAAGGCGTTTGGCCTTGGGGCTTACGCTGAGCGTCTCGCTGAGGGCGCCATCGTCGTCTAGGGCGAATTCGTACTCGTAGCGAGTGCCGTCGGTGTAGAACGTATAGCTAAAGGTTGTTGGATCGCTGTTGCCAACAAAGTTTTGACGTCGGGGCAGATGGGCCGGATGCGTGATACCTAAAACGAGGTTGCGAGAGAAGTGAACCGCTCGCAACAGATTGGTCTTTCCGGAAGCGTTGGGTCCGTAGATGGCCGCCGCGGTGAGCACGCCGTCCGTGCCGGTGCCGGGGATGCTGCAGGGATGGACATTCTCCTGATGCTCCTTGTAGGAATTGACGGGCAGCATTGACAATACGGCCTCGTCCTTAATGGAGCGGAAGTTTTTAAAGCTGAACTCTAACAACATAAGGAGCACCTCCTAGTTGGTTGTAAGCAACATACTATACGCTTTTTTGTGGAATAGTCACAATATTACGGAAAATAGTGACATCTATGCCGTTTGTGCTACCGCTCGCACTTGTTGCTCAACAAATGGTGGAGCTGGTGGAGTAAGTTAATACATATTGGCTGCAAAGCGGGGTTCGCCTGTAATGGGCGTACTCTCAAAATGGTGCCTGAGAATGCTCTGCATAGGGCGCTATTAGCTTTGCTGTCGGGTAGACTTGTCTATGTTGACTTAGCTAGTTTTATTGGGCTTTTAATCGGTCCTGATTGGATGGGATAGAGATATGGCAACGTTGCTCGCCGATAAATACGAGACTCGCAAAGCCGAGGTCAATGCTCGCTTTGAGCAGCTTCGCGCTAACGAGGAAGAGCTCAACCGAATCTTTGCCAAGATCTACAACATGGAGGGCGAGGTGCCCATCGAGGTCGAGGACAAGTACGTATCGGTGGCGCGCATCTTCGATACCGTCGATGAGATCCCCGAGAGCTACAAGGGCAACAAGTATGTGCGCACCAAGCGCGACGAGATTACCTCGCTCATGAGCTATGCCGTGGGTTGCATGTTCGGTCGCTATTCGCTGGACGTGGACGGTTTGGTCTTGGCCGATCAGGGCGCCACGGTCGACGACTATCTGGCCAAGATGCCCGATCCCGATCACGTGACATTTATGCCCGATGGCGATAACGTGCTACCCATTACCGATGACGAGTACTTTGACGACGACATCGTGCGCTACTTTATCGACTTTGTGCGCACTGTGTACGGCGAGGAGACGCTCGAGCAGAACCTGGCCTTTATTGCCGAGGCGCTCGGCGGCAAGGGTACCTCGCGCGAGGTGATCCGCACCTACTTTTTGAAGGACTTCTTTAAGGACCACTGCCAGACCTATAAGAAACGTCCCATCTACTGGCTGTTTGACTCGGGCAAAAAGAACGGCTTTATGGCCCTGGTGTACATGCACCGCTACACGCCCGACCTGTTGGCGCGTATTCGTACCGACTATGTGCACGAGCAGCAGGAGCGCTATCGCTCGCAGATCGCCGACGCCGAGGACGCGCTGGCCACGGCCGAGCGCGGCGAGAAGGTCGCGTTGACTAAGCGCATCAAAAAGCTCAAGGACCAGCTGACCGAGACCGTTGCCTACGAGGAAAAGCTGCATCACCTGGCCGATCAGATGATCAAGATCGACCTGGACGACGGCGTTAAGGTCAACTATGCCAAGTTCCAGGATGTGCTGGCAAAGATAAAATAACGCATACGTGATTACGCGTTACGCGAATTGTTTTGACCGGTATGACAGTGGGATTGTTAGATGGCAAAGTTCGATGTAATTGAAGAGCTGGCAGCGCGCTTTGAACAGCCGCTGCCCGATTGCCGTGAGCGCCGCGTGGTGGTGTGGCACGACGCGGAGGGCGAGTTTGCTACTACGTTTGCCGAGCTTGCCGAGGGCGGCTTTGACGATGCGATAGAGCAGCGCTTGCCGCGTCCGGTGCGCTTTGTGGAGGCTTGCGACGGGCATATGTTTGAGGTCAAGCGCCTCATTGCCCGTGAGGACACCACGAGCGACATGCTGGTGTATCGCCAACAAGGGCGTGGCGGCCTCGAGGGCGATTGGCTGGCCGATGTTGAGCTGTATGCCGATCAGTTTTCGGCGGACTATCTGTCGCTGCTGGCCGATCAGCTGGGGGCTTCGAACGCACGGGATATTCGCAAGGCTCTGCAGGCGCACAAGTCGTTCTTTGCCGCTAAGGGCCGCGTTGCCAAGTTTTCTAAGTGCATGCCCGCGCCCGCGTGCGCGGCCGATGTTGAGCTGGGCCTGCTGGCTGCCATGTTTGGCGGTTCGGACCCCAGTGCTGCCACCATGCCGTTTATTGTGCGTGCGTGCCTGACTAAGCTGCTGCACGATGGCCCGGAGGCGCTGTCGGAGCTGGCACAAAAGTTTGAGGCCGCCGACAGTCTTGCTGCCTTTGTGCGTCAGCGTACGGGCTTTGAGGGTGCGCTGTTCGAGCGCGACTCGCTGCAGGATTTTGCCGCCCATGTGCTGCTCACGGCCGCGGCATCGCTGGTGCCGGCGGCTGCGCTGCAAAAGCTTTCCAACCATATTGCACCTGCCTATGCGCCGTATTGCATCGCGGTCGTCCGCGAATGGGCGGGCGATGCTGCGGCGTCTGATGATCTGCGCGAGATTTGCGAGCTGGTCCAGGACGCGTGCGGCCTGCGCCATGTGTTTGGTGCTCTGCCTACCGACGATCTGCTGCGCCTGGATGTATTCCCGTGCGTTGACGAGGCCATTTTGAGCGACCTACTCACCTCGCTGGCGCAGGGCGCCGATCGCGTTGACGAGGCTCGTCGTGTTGCCGCGGCCCGTCGCGACCTGTGCTGGTACGACGATGTTGCCTGCTATTACCAGGTGCTTTTGGCGCTGGCCGACATGGCGGCCTTTAAGCGCGACCATGCGGGCGGATTCCACATTGCCCAGGCGGCCGAGGTGTGGGAGGCCTATACCACAGATTGGTGGCGCATGGATGCGGCCTATCGCGCGCTGCGCCAGGCCAACGAGCGCTGCAAGCTGCGCGGCGTCGACCTGTTGGAGGAGCCCGAGCGCCGCGCGGTCGAATGGGCCGAGAACAACTACGTTAACTGGTATCTGACCGAGAGCAACGCGTGCTGGGCCAATGCCGCCCAGGCGCAGTGGCGCGATGCCGGCTATGTTGAGGGTATCGCTCGCCAAGACCTGTTCTATTGGGAGACGCTGCCCACGTATGCTGGCAGCGCTAAGGCCAAGGTGGTCCTGATTAGCGATGCGCTGCGCTACGAGGTGGCGCAGGACGTGGCTGCCGCTTTGGAGCGCGAGCGCGGCGGCGAGGTGCGCATGGGTAGCCTGCAGGCGATGTTCCCCTCAATTACCGAGATGGGCATGCCGGCGCTGTTGCCGCATCAGGCTATGACGCTCAACATGGAAACGGGCGCCGTGCTGCTCGATGGCATGCCCACGGGTTCTACGGCCGAGCGCCAGGCGGTGCTGCAGAAGGCCGCGCCTTCGGGTCGCGCCCTGAGTGCCGCGGCGTATCTGGACATGTCTGCCGCCGAACGCAAGGAACTGCTCAAGTCCAGCGAGATCGTGTACCTGTATCACAACAAGATTGACGCGACGGGGGAGAAACTCGCCACTGAAAGCGACGTGTTCGATGCATGCGCCGAGAGCGTGGACGAGCTGGTCTCGATCGCCAAGCGCGTGTGCACCGACGCACCGGGCGCCCGCGTGACGATTACGTCCGATCACGGCTTTTTGTTCACGGCCAACGAGCTGCCGGAATGCCTGTTCCTGGGCAAGAACGACCTGCCCGACGACCCGGTACTGTTTGGCAAACGCCATGCGGTGGTCGCTCAGGGCGACGCCTTGGCCGATATCGCCAACGGTGCGGACGGTAGCCCGTATTTGGCCATGAACATGGATCATGTGTCTCCGGGTGGCGGCTACGTTGGTTTGGCCCCGCGCGGGATCGTGCACTACAAGCGGCCCGGCGGCACCAAGCGCTATGTGCATGGCGGCGTGAGCTTGCAGGAGCTCGTGGTGCCGGTGGTCGGGTATCGTCGTCTGAGCGCCTCCTCAAAGGAATTCGTTGATACGCAGACTGCGAAGCTGCGCGTGCTGAGCGAGAGCCGCCGCGTTACCAACTCGCTGTTTGGCATTAAGTTGCTGCAGGAGGAGGCCGCAACGGGCAAGGTGCTGCCGTGCGAGTACGAGCTGGTGTTTACCGATGAGACCGGCAACGAGGTGAGCGACGTTGCCCGCGTGCATGCGGACATGACCTCGCCCAACCCGCAGGACCGCGTGGTCGAGGCTCGCTTTACGCTTAAGGCGGGCGTGTCGTTTGGGTCCGGCTCGTCCCATTTGCTGGTTTGTCGCGATGCCCAGTCGGGCAAGATCGTTTGGCGCGAGACGTACACCATCGCTGTTTCGTTTGCCCCCGTTGCTGACTTTGGTTTTTAGGAGTGTGCCCTATGTTTGATAGCCATGACGACGATCTGTGGGAAGTCCCCTCGATTGATGTGGATGTGCCTGCGGAGGCTGCGATGCCTGAGGCCGCGCCCGTGAAGGCCCCGGAGGCCGTGGCTGCTGCGCCTGACCCAGAGCCGGCGGTCGCCGCTGCGTCCGATGAGGTTGCGGTGCCCGCCGAGGACGAGTCCTCGACCGATGGCTATGCCCAGGCCGCGGCCGAGGCTCCCGAGGACGACGGCTACGACATGGATGTACTGGACGGCAAACTGCTCGAGCACTTTGGCGGCAAGATCGTGCGCAAGGACCTGACGGCCCTTATGAAGCGTGGCGCCAACGTGCCTACCTTTGTGCTGGAGTACCTGCTGGGCATGTACTGCTCAACCGACGACGAGGACGCCGTGGCGGAGGGCCTGGGGCGCATCCGCAAGATCCTCACCGATAACTACGTGCGCCCCGACGAGTCCGAGCGCATTAAGTCCAAGATCCGCGAGCTGGGTCGCTTTACCATCATCGACAAGGTGACGGCCAAGCTCGACGAGTACAAAGACATCTACGTGGCGTCGTTTGCCAACCTGACCATTGAGCCGTTTGTGATGCCGGCCGAGTATGTGCGCGACTATTCCAAGATTCTCCAGGGTGGTATTTGGTGCATTATGAGCATCGAGTATCGTCGTCCCATGGAAGAGGAAGACGAGTTTGGCATGGAGGTCTTTGGCGACGATGCGCCGCGCCGCTCCAAGGCCAAGCGCAAAAAGCGCGGGCCCGAGGACTCTCCGTTTAGCGTGGCGTCGCTCACGCCCATTCAGATGCCCAACCTGGACCTGGATGCCATGATCGAGGAGCGTCAATATTTCTCGCGCGACGAGTGGCTTAACATGCTGCTGCGCTCTGCCGGCTATGAGCCCAGCGAGCTTTCGGAGAAGGAGCGCCTGCACTTTATCGAGCGTATGGTGCCGCTGATCGAGCGCAACTACAACCTGTGCGAGCTTGGTCCCCGCGGCACCGGCAAGAGCCACATCTACAAAGAGGTCTCGCCCTACGCCATTTTGCTTTCGGGCGGGCAGACCACCACGGCTAACCTGTTCGGCCGTATGAACTCCATGCGCGCCGATCGCGTGGGCTTAGTGGGCCATTGGGATTGCGTGACGTTCGACGAGGTTGCCGGCATGCGCTTTAAGGACACCAACGCCGTGCAGATCATGAAGGACTATATGGCGAGTGGCAGCTACGCGCGCGGCCGCGACCAGATTAACGCTGATGCCTCCATGGTCTTTGAGGGCAACATCAACGACACCGTGCAAAACGTCCTTAAGACCACGCACCTGTTTGATCCGTTCCCGCCGGAGTTTAACAACGATTCGGCCTTCTTCGACCGTATTCACTATTACCTGCCGGGCTGGGAGATTCCCAAGATGCGCTCGAGCCTGCTGACCGGGCACTACGGCTTAATCACCGACTGCCTGTCGGAGTTTTGCAAGGAGATGCGCCGCAAGGACTTTACGCATCATATCGACCGCTACTTCCGCTTTAACAGCGATTTTAACAAGCGTGACGAGATTGCCGTGCGCAAGTCCTTTAGCGGCCTGGCCAAGCTGCTGTTCCCCGACGAGGCTATGGACAAGGACGACGTCCGCTGGCTGCTGGACTACGCCATCGAGGGCCGTCGCCGCGTAAAGGAGCAGCTCAAGATTATGGCGGGCGTCGAGTTTATCGACGTCAACCTGGGCTATATGGATGCCGACAATCCGCAGGACGTGCACGTGGTGCGCGTGCCCGAGCAGTCCGAGGATACGTTGATTCCCGATGGCCCGCTGCTATCCGGTCACGTGTTTGGCGTGGGTAGGTCGCAGGGCGGCGAGGTTGCCGTGTACAAGCTGGAGAACAAGGCCGTTGCCGGCGAGTGTAAGTTTAAGCACGAGGGCGTGGCCTTTAACAAACCGGTGCGCGATACGCTGGAGGCCGCGTTCGACAACTTTGTGAACCTGGCAAACCGCGTGGCGCCGGGCATGCACATTGGCTCAAAGGACTACCTGCTGTTCTATAACGACCTGCAGAGCAAGGGTCTGTCCGAAGAAGTCTCGCTTGCCGAGTTTGTGGGCCTTTGCTCCGCGGCGTGCAACCGCCCGGTGATGTCCGCGCTGGCGGTTCCGGGAATCTTGCGCATGTCGGGCTCTATGGACGAGATCCGCGGGCTCGAGGACATTATGCGCGTGGCCAAAAACGCCGGCGCCAAGCGCGTGATATTACCGCTGAGCGCCATCGCGGGCCTGCAGAGCGTTTCGTCCGAGATTATCTCGGGCCTGAGCCCGGTGTTCTACATGGATGGCGACCCGGTTGACGCTGCGAAAAAGGCTCTGGATCTGTAGGAGTGCGGGCGAGCGGGTTTGCGTGCGCGTGGGCCCGCGGGCGTGTTGGCGTGTTCGGGTAGGGAGGCCTTGCCATGGCGGGCGAGCGTTCTGTTGGCGAGTTGCTCGACGAGCTGTTTGGCTTTGGATCGGTAGCCAAGCGCCAGGCGGCGCTTGAGCAGTACGATCGCGGGGGGTTGGTGCGAAAGGTGCGCTCCCGTGAGCTGCTGGGCGTGCTTAGGGGCATCGAGACCGCCGAGCACGCTGCATGCGAGTCTGCCGTGCGGGCTGTTGACGGGTATATCCGTCGTGTTGAGGGCGCTGCGCTTGCACACGCTCGCAAGCAGGCGGGTGTTGTGGGCCAGCTGCAGATGGAGCGCCGCTATGCTGCCTTTTTGCGCATGGAGGACAAGGCCGAGCTGCTGACGCGTCTGGAGCAGACACTTGCGTTTATCGAGGTAAAGCTGCGTGCGAATACGGCGGACAGGGTGCGTGCAGCGTACGATGCTGCCGGCGCAATGGTGCTGCAGGACGTGGCGCGCCTGAGCGACGTGCGCGTTGTGGATGCTGTGCCCCTGGATGCTGATCTGCTATGCACGCAGCTGGAGCAGTTGCGTTGTGCCGCCGATGCGACGGACCTTGCGGGCATGATCACGGCGACGTTTGAATCTGAGCTGAGTGCGACGGGGTCGCAGGACGCTGACGGGCTTGTGAACGACGTGGCCGGTGATGTTGCTGGTGACGTGGCGTTGGAGCGTGAGCTTACCAACGTGCGCGGTGCTGCGCAGCGGGCACGCTTGGCGGCGCAGGCGTATCGGGCCGAGCGTGCCGCCCGCGTTGCGGGGAGCATGGTGGAGCCGGTATCGTTGCCCGAGTCTGCGTGCGTTGCGTGCGAGACAGCGTGCGATGCCGGGGAGCTTTCCGAGTTGCTCGCTCAGGTTAAGAAGTCGTTTGAGACCTACCGTCGTATTGTTGCCGACGGCGGGTTGTTCTGCGCGTTTGGTACGGGCTCGCCGTATGGGACTTGCAGGGGCTCGAGCTATTTCGACTACGATTCTCGGCTTGACGAAGACGTGCTGGTGGGCGAGTACGATGGCGCTACCAGGCATGATGTTCGCCGTGAGGTTCCGATTCCCAAGCTTGTGGATGAGGCTTCGACCGAGGGCGGCGATTCGCTAGAGGTTGCCGTGGCACGCATGTGCGAGTTCAATGGGCGTCGCTACGATGGTGTTCTGGATGAGGATCCTACGCGCCATGTGAATGCGTTTTGGTATGGACTCAAAAAGCTCAGCCAGTATTGCGAGGCCGCCGTGCGTGTGGATGAGCGTGCTTGGGATTGCTTTATCGATAAGGTGCAGTTTGCCTACGATGAGCCCGTGGGGCGTCTGGCCACTCGGATGGACGAAAAGCAAGCGGCGGCTTTTGTCGCTGCCGTGGATGAACTCGGCACTGACGAGTAAGGGCCTGATCTTGCAGGAGGTTTCACCATGAAGATCGAAGTCGATGTGGACCAGCTGCGCGAGAGCCTGCTCGACCGTGCGGGGAGTGCGGCGGGCGCGGGCTTTCCGGCCGCTATGCTCGATGTGATGGATATCGAGGACGAGTCGCCTCAAGAGCTCCTAGCCCGAGCCGAACGCGAAGGCCTCGACCTCCGTGTCTTCGCCGCAGGCGACGATACGGACGACGGCTGGTAGCCATAGCCGCCCCTCAACCTTATCCCCTCAATAACTTGCGGTGAAATAGGGACTGTTTAGGCTGCTAGAAGGCCTATTCAGTCCCTATTTCACCGCAAGTTATGGGTGGGGATGGCTACGACGCTAGCGTGGCGATGACGGCTTCGTCGCCGGCGTATATGAGGGTGTTGCCGTCGGGGATGATCGTTTGGCCGTCGCGCTTGAGCATCACGACGATAAACGGGTGCTTGCCTTGCGGCACATCGCGCAGGCGCCGTCCTGCCAGGCGACCGTGGGGCGTCACGGTGACCTCGCGCAGCGTAACCTCGGCACGTTCTTCAAACGTTGGAGCGGCCATCACCAACAGGTCGCCTTCTTCAATTACGGTATCACCGTTGGGCAGCACAGGGTGTGCGCCGTCACGCAGCACCAGGACCACGAGCATGTCGGTGACGCTGCCGATGTCCGCGAGCGAGCGTCCGGCAAACGGATGGCCCGCACCTACCTTGAGCTTAACGAACGACATGCCGTCCTCATCGCGGTAATCGTTAAAGGTGCGGCGCACATCGCCGGCGGCATCGATCATGTTGAGCTTTTTCGCCACCGCCGGCAGCAGCGATCCCTGCACCACAATGCTCGACACGGCAATTACAAACACCAGGTCAAACAGGTCGTGACCGCCGGGAACACCGGCCACCACAGCAAAGAGGCTAAACACGACCGAAGCCGCGCCGCGCAGACCCGCCCAGCTTACGAGCGCGACCTGGCGAGGGTTCGTCTTAAAGGGCGCCAACAACATGCCGACGGCGATGGGGCGGCTCACAAAGAGCATAAACGCCATGAGTGTCAGGCCTGGTAGCAGCATTTGCGGCAGGCGGGCGGGTGTGACAAGCAGGCCCAGCAAGAAGAAGATGGTCATCTCGGCCATCTCGGTAAGGGTGTCAAAAAAGTGCGCCATCTCGACCTTGCCGGTGATGTCGCTCGCACCCAGCACGATGCCCGCTAGGTATACAGCCAAAAAGCCGTTGCCGCCCAGGTAGCTCTGCAGCGCGTAGGCGACGATCGCCACGGCGAACAAAAAGATAGTCTGCGCGCCCTCGGCCGTTGCGTGTGCGCGTTCAATCAGGCGGCTGGATGTCCAGCCGATGACAAGGCCCAGCCCCACGCCCAGGATGATCTGCTTGGCCAGCAGTACGGGAATGTCGATATTGCCGCCCGCCGCAAGGGTCGCGAGCACCGCGGTGAGCATGTAGGCGACGGGGTCGTTGGAGCCCGATTCGACCTCGAGCAGAGAGTCGGTGCCGCTCCTCAGCGACAGGTTGTGCTCGCGCAGCACGCTAAAGACGCTCGCCGCATCGGTCGATGCCACGACCGAGCCTAGCAGCAGGCCGCCGATCCAGTCGAAGCCCAGCGCGAAGTGCGCGAACACGCCGGTGATGCCAGCGGTGATGACAACGCCGAGCGTGCTCAGCAGCACCGCGGGCACGGCGACGGGCTTGGCACGGTCGATGTTGGTGTTAAAGCCGCCGTAGAACATGATGAACAGCAGCGCCGTGCTGCAGACGGTTTCGGTGAGCGCGTAGTCGCTAAAGTCGATGTGCGCCGGTCCGTTGACGCCCAGCAGCATGCCGAGCGCGATAAAAATGAGTAGGGTGGGGAAGGGAAGCTTTTTGCCGACAGGTTTGATGGTCAGGCACAAAATGATGACGAGGCCGATAAAGAGAAGTATCTGGTTCATGGATAGTGTCCGCTCCTGGGTGGTTGGCGTGGCACGGTCAGTTGTCTGCGGTTATTTGTACCCAAAGATGGTAGGTTTATGGGGTTGGGCCGTGTGTGTTCTCATTATCGACACGAGGCAGGGGCGCGGGAGGCGCTGGGTGGGGCGTGGATGCTGGCGAGGCGGTATTTCCGGGGCGTGCGGGCGGCCGCTTGTGGCCGTTGGCTGTGGTGGCACTTTCCACCGTTATTGCATCGGAGTACAATGGGTAACGTTTAAGTTCAACTTGAAGTTTTAGTCGTGGCCTCGGGCTTCGACCGTAATGCAGGGAAAGGCGTTCCATGGCGATCTATGTGACATCTGATGCTCACGGGCACGTGCGCGCGCTGGACGAGGCCCTTTCCAAGATCTCGCTGACGTCCGACGACACGCTGTATGTGCTGGGCGACATGATCGACCGCGGCCCCGATCCGGTCGGCGTCATCAACTTGGTGCGGTCGCTGCCCAACGCTCGCGTGCTTAAGGGCAACCACGAGCAGATTATGCTCGACGCGATTATTGGCCAGGACCCGCTCGATGCCGAGACCTGGGATATCAACGGCGGTTGGACCACGCGCCGGCAGCTCAACGAAATGGAATTTGAGGCATACGAGGAGCTGGTGCGCTGGGCTGCCGCCCTGCCGCTCTATGCGGTGGTCGAGACTGCCGAGCGACCGTATCTGCTGGTGCACGCCGGCATTCAGACCGAGGCGGCGCGTGCGTTTTTTCTTGAGCATGGTGTCGATTGCGGCGACGGCAGAGGAGCAGCTGATGCCGATAGCGAGCTGCTGCAGCAAATGCTCGCCGTGCAGTCGTCCGATGACTTGCTCTGGATTCGCCATGGCTATTGGGATGCCCCGACGGGACTGCTTTCTGCCGAGGGCAAGGGCCCGGTCGTGGTGAGCGGCCACACGCCCACGGTGTCGCTGGGGCGTTATTGCGAGGTTGGCGGCCTGGCAGGGCTCGATGAGGAGTCGGGCCGCGGGCGGATGGTGCGCTTGGGTGGCGAGGATACCGCCGGCGTACCCGATCGCATCGATATCGACTGTGCGGCGGCCACCGGTTCCGAGTTCGGCCGCGTCGGGATCCTGCGCCTGGACGATGGGGCGGAGTTCTACGCAAACATTCTTCCTGGCGAATAACTTTGTTCCGCCGTTCTACCGAACGGCGGCCACGTTGACGCTGCGCAGCCCCGAAGCACCCCATCTTGTCGCTCAAACCGTCGCTCGCGTACGGAAGTACGCGTCGCTCCTCTTTCGCGCCAACCTGAGGCACTTCGAGACTGCTCGCTGTCGGTGTCAAAACATCTACGTTTCTTTTCTTCAAATTGATTCGAATTAGGCGCCGTACGGGTTGCGGTCGCGTTCTATGCGTTGGCGAATGTGGGCGTATTCGACAATCAACAGCACCAGCAGTAGGGCCATGATAGCCAGGTAGCTCACGACGGCACCCATCAGGCCCAGCAGGTTGATCAGGATCACCGGGAGCACTACGCTCACGGCAAAGCAGATCAGGTAGATCTTGGTGACGTCTCCAGCGTGGCGCAGCACTGTGATGATGGCGTAGATAAAATCGATGGCCGCGGTTACGCCGCCGGCGACGACCATCAGCAGCGCCAATGTGCGGTAGCGCTCAAAGTTGAGGCCGTACATAAAGCTCATGAGGGGAATGCCGGGGCCGGCCATAAATGCGGCGCATACGCCGGTGATGGCCACGATCAGCGCCATAACGGCAATAATAATCAAGTCAAAACGGCGGCGCTTGCGCGGGTTCGCCCAAATGCTCGACAGACGCAAAAGCTGCGGTTTATAGACAAATCCGATGCTCAGCAAAATAGCCTGCGCCGGAAAGAACAGGGCATTAAAGTACAGCTGGTATTTGTAAGCCAGCGTGCCTTCCATAACAAACTTGGGCATGCTCTCGATAAGGTTGAACAAAAAGAGCGCGCCAAAGAGCGGAGCGCACTGGACAAACAGGTGGCCGACCTCGCGCAGGCTCACGCGGCGTGATTTTTCGGTCTCGAGCAGGGCGAGCGGCGCGGTGACCAGCACGAGCGAGGCGATGGCTGTGACACCCATGGCCATGGCCGCGATGGGCATGCTGCGCGTAAGGAACAGCGCCACGCTAAAGACCGCGATGACGCCGGCGGAGCGTAGCGTTTGGCTCATGCCGGCCAGGTAGAGTTTATCGGCCTGCTGTAGGCGGCCCTCGTACACGTCCGCCACACCGTCGATCACTTTATACAGGTAGACGCCCAGGCCGATCGTGGCCATCTGCGCATCGTAGCCGCGGGCGTTGCTGTACATGAGGCCGCAGCCTAGGGTGAGCGCTCCGCAAAGCCAGCGATTGAGCTGGTAAGAGGCAAAGGAGGTCTTCTCGTCGATGTCCGAGACCTGGAAATTGCGCACGCCGTAGTTGCACGCGATCATGATGAGTGTGCCGGTGACAAAGGCGATGGAGAATTTACCTGCTTCCTCGGCGCCCACAAGCTGCGTGGACACGATGGTGAGCAGCGGAAACGCGAAGCCCCACACGGCGGTGCCCAGGGTATTCCAGAGATAGTCGCGGCGGGCGGCGTGTTCCTCGTATTCGGCTTCCTGCGTGGAGAAGCCGCCGCCGTAGACAGCGCCGAGCAGGCGGTTCCACCAGGCGTTCACCATGCGGCGGACGGGGCCGGGCTCGCGATCGCCCTCGCGCCGGCGACGTGTGGCTTGGCCGCTATTGGGCCCGCCGGCGTTGCGCTGGCTCAGCTCCTGGATGCGTGCGAGCTCCTCGGCCGTGTGGGAGGCAGGGAAGAGGCCGTTCTCGATGCGTCCGCCTTGGGCCTTTGCAGTGTCGCTGCTCGCTACGGCGGGGTCGGCGACGCCATTGCGGCGGGCGATGGCGCGGCGAATATTATCGAGAGGCGAGATGCTCAAGGCGGAGTCCTTTCTATTGCTGCGCTCTAGTATAGACACGACGGCGTTTGCTCGTGTTTTTGAACAGGTTGTTCAATATTATCGGCGGCGCCATTCAGTAGTCGGCACTTAGGGACGTTCCTTATGTGCCGACACTTTGGGAGCGTCCCTAAGTGCCGGCACTTGGCTGTTGCCTGTTCAAGAGTGTCCCCAACAGCTAGCCATTCAAGAATGTCCCCAATGACTAGGCCGCTTGCGTGCGATTTTTGACCGTTGGGCGGGCGCTTCGCCGTTGCCGCAAAAACGTTTTTGCATATCGGGTACAACGGGCTTTACGTGAGTAAAGTGCGCGCCGCGTCCGCGTGTCGCGTTTTTAAAGGAGGCCCCATGTTTGGTGTTACCCCTGCAGAAGTTTTGTCCAACTTTGGCATTACGCTGGTCGAAGATCCCGCCGATAATCAGCCCCGCCTGTTGGTCGATCTACCCGCCGCGGAGCTCGTCGAGTACGCCATCCGCCGCGAAGAAGGCCGCATGGCATCCAACGGCGCGCTGGTGATCGAGACGGGGGAGCGCACTGGTCGTTCTCCCAACGATCGCTTTATCGTTGACACCCCCGATGTCCACGATAAGATTGCCTGGGGCGCCGTCAACCGACCGCTTTCGATCGAGAGCTACGAGACCATCAAGGCCGGCATCGTCGACTATCTCAACGAGCGCGATGTGTTCGTCACTCGCGGCATGGCCGGCGCCGACCGCAACCACACGCGTCGCCTGCTCGTCGCCTGCGAGCGTGCCAGCCAGGCGCTCTTTATTAAGCAGATGCTCGCCCGTCCGCTCGCCCGCGAAATTGCGCGCACCGGCGAGCCGGACTTTTGCGTGCTCGCGGCACCTGGCTACCAGTGCGACCCCGCCATCAAGGGCCTCAACTCCAGCGCCGCCGTGGTTATCAACTTCCAGGAGCGTGTGATTCTGGTTGCCGGCACCGGCTACTCCGGCGAAATCAAAAAGTCCATCTTCAGCGTCATGAACTACCTGCTGCCCGTCGAGGACGACGTACTGCCCATGCACTGCTCGGCCAGCATGGATCCCGTCACGCACGAGACCGCCGTGTTCTTTGGCCTGTCGGGCACCGGCAAGACCACGCTTTCGGCCAACCCTACGCGCCTGCTGATCGGCGACGACGAGCACGGTTGGTCCGACATGGGCATCTTTAACGTCGAGGGCGGCTGCTACGCCAAGTGCGAGGGTCTGGACGCGCTCCACGAGCCCGAGATCTTCAACGCCGTTCGCTTTGGCGCCATCTGCGAAAACGTGGTGCTCGACGAGAATCGCAAGCCCAACTACGATGACGTCTCGATCACGCACAACACGCGCGTGGCCTACCCCGTCGAGCACATTCCCAACGCGTGGACCAAGGGCATGGGCACCACCCCGAGCGTCGTGCTGTTTTTGACCTGCGATGCCTTTGGCGTGCTGCCGCCCATCTCGCGCCTGACGGCCGACGCCGCCATGTATCACTTTGTGACGGGCTTCACCGCCAAGATTCCTGGCACCGAGGTCGGCGTCACCGAGCCCACGCCCACGTTCTCCTCGCTGTTTGGCGAGCCGTTTATGCCGCTCGATCCCATGGTCTATGCCAAGATGCTCGGCGAGCGTATCGCCGACGGTCGCACCCGCGTCTATCTGGTCAACACCGGCTGGATTGGCGGCGGTTATGGCGTGGGCCATCGCATCGAGCTTGCCTACACGCGCGCCCTGGTGGCCCGCGCCCTCGACGGTGCCATCGAGGACAGCGAGTTCGTGCACGACGATATCTTTAATGTCGACATTCCCACTACGTGCCACGGTGTGCCTGACGGCATTCTGGTGCCGCGCCAGTACTGGCAGAGCACCGCGCGCTACGACGAGGCAGCGCACAACCTGGCGGTGATGTTTGAGGAGAACTTCGAGAAGAAGTACTCGCACTTGCCCGAGTCCGTCAAGGCCGCCGGTCCGCACGCTCAGGTGCACGCCGACGCCCGTTATCGCGGACGCGGCCTGCTGGGGCTCCGCCACTAGCGTCGCCTCAGACCCAAAACCACCATCAAGGGGACAGTGTCCCCTTTATGGTGGTTTTTATGTTGATGGGTCAACAAATAGGTCGTTCAGGGCTGGCGGCCGTTGGGTATGGTTAAGATGTTTACCCGTTAGCATTATGCAAGCGAAAGGCGGTCGTCTCCCATGCAGCAGAACGACGAGACACGTTTCGAGGACTTTGTCGGACTGATCAGCGGACTCTACAAGGAGATCCAGCGCATTAAGACATCTGAGGGCGCAAGGCTGGGCCTTAAGGGCTCCGATATCATGTGCCTGTACTATCTTGAGCGCAGCAAGGATGGTCTGACTGGTGCCGACCTCGCTCGCATGGCTGGCGTGACTCGCGCTGCCGTCTCGCGCACGCTGGCGCATCTGGAGGAGGGCGGCTACGTCGAGGTCGACGATTCGGCCGATGCCGCCGTTAAGTATCGCGCCCCGGTTCGTCTGACCACGTTGGGCGGAGAGAGCATGAACGAGGCCGATCGCGTTATTGGCGAGGTGCTCGACGCCACCGGTAAGGCCATGGGTGTGGAGCAGCGCGAGCAGATGTATGCATCGCTGCGCACGATTCTCGAGACCCTGCGCGAGCTGTAGGGCCGCCAAGGCATTTGCTTCCAAGTAACAACTGCATCGTCCCGTTTGGGCACGTATACCGTGCCGGGGCATTGCTGTCAAAATTCCCTGCGCGAGGTCCGCGCAAGAAAGGATTCGTTATGTCCGTCCGCATTATTACCGATTCTGCAAGCGATATGTCGCCGGCGGAGCACCCGGCACTGGCTGTTTTGCCGCTGTCCGTCACCTTTGGTACCGATGTGTACATGGATGGCGTCGACATCGATCATCAGCGCTTTTACGAGATGCTCGTGGAGCGCGATGAGCTGCCCAAGACCGGCCAGGTCAACCCGTACGCGTTTTCGCAGGCTATCGCCGAGGTTCGTGAAGCCGGCGATGAGGCTGTGATTATTACCGTGGGCGCTAAGCTTTCGGGCACCAATCAGAGTGCCCGTACCGCACTTGCCGAGGCACCGGGCGGCGACGTGTTCGTGGTAGACAGCAACAACGTTACCCTGGGCGAGCGCGTCCTGGTTGAGTATGCGCTGCGCTTGGTGGACGAGGGGCAGGGCGCGGCCCAGATCGCGGCGGCGGTCGAGGCCGTGCGCGACCGCGTGGTGGTTATCGGCCTGCTCGAGACGCTGGAGTACCTGGTGCGCGGCGGTCGCCTGTCTGCTGCTGCCGGCGCCGTGGGTACGCTGCTCAACGTAAAGCCTGTGGTAGCTGTCGAGGACGGTCTAATCGTGCAGCTGGGCAAGGCACGCGGTTCCAAGAACGGCCGCAACCTGCTTAACCAAAAGGTCGAAAAGGCGGGCGGCATCGACTTTTCCATGCCGCTGGCGCTCGGCTATACGGGCCTTTCGGATGCGGTGCTCAAGAAGTATATCGAGGACAGCGCGGCACTGTGGGCTGGCCACACCGAGGGCGAGCTGCCCGTCCACACCATCGGCGCCACCATCGGCACCCACGTAGGCCCCGGCGCCGTAGCCGTATCCTTCTTCCAGCCCGCCAACTAACCGACCCGCCAACAAATGATCCCTTGGGGACGGAGGAAAACGGATCATCGACCGCGCGGAGGCCGCGAATGATCCGTTTTCCTCCGTCCCCAAGGGATCATTTCTTTATGCTGTTAATGCGGAGAAGGGAGCGAGCAATGGCGTCTGAGGGCTTTTTTGAACGGGTGTACGAGGTGGTCGAGCAGATCCCTGAGGGGATGGTCGCCACGTATGGCCAAGTGGCGCTGCTTGCCGGTCGTCCACGAAGTGCGCGGTATGTGGGGTATGCCCTTCATGGCAATCCGCGTCCCGGCGAGATTCCCTGTCATCGCGTGGTGTTTGCCGACGGGCACATATGCGAAGGCTTTGCCTTTGGCGGCCCCGATGCTCAGCGTGAGCTTTTGCTAGGGGAGGGTGTGGCGTTTAAGGACGACATGCACGTCGACTTGGCCGCCTGTCGCTGGCCAGCAGGGCTCTAGCGGCTCTACCGTGGCCAAAACCACCACAAAGGTGCCTGTCCCCTTTGTGGTGGTTTTCCGTTGCAGGTTTACCGGGGCTAACTTATGGAGAAGGTGTGGCGGCGCATATTGACGCAAGAAAGTAAACCACGGTGAACTATATTGTATTCAGCAACGGAGCAGGCATTAGGCGATGAAAAGCCTGCCCTGTTGAGTTTGATTCGCATTCCTCCCCTCTGTGCGATTCAACGGTGTACTTCGGGAACGGGCCCGCTGGCAACTGACTGCCGGCGGGCCCGTTCCTGTTTATCGGGGGAGTGCGGTGGCCGGAGCCGAACCGGTCGGGCAACAAAAAAGGCGGACGCCGTAGCGTCCGCCCTATAGCAATCGAAAGCTCAAGCCAGCAGATCGGTCTAGTACACCATGCCCATGGCGTCCCGAACCTCGGCCAGGGTCTGCTCGGCGATCTCGTTGGCGCGACGGTTACCCTCGTGCAGCACGTCCTTCACGTAGTCCAGATCGTTCTCGTAGCGCTGGCGACGCTCGCGGATCGGCGCGAAGTACTCGTTGACGGCCTCGGTTACGTACTTCTTGAGCTGGCCGGAGCCGCCCATGCCAATCTCCTCGGCAATCTCGACCTCGGAACGGCCGGTGCAGATGGCGGCCGTCGAAAGCAGGCCGGACACGCCGGGACGGTTCTCGGGATCGAACGTGATCATGCGCTCGGAATCGGTCTGGCTCTTCTTGATGCGCTTGGCCGTCTCCTCGGCGGTCATCGAGATGTTGATGGCGTTGCCGTAGCTCTTGCTCATCTTGCGACCGTCCAGGCCGGGCAGCAGCGGGGTCTCGGACAGCAGCGCATCGACCTCGGGGAACACCTTGCCGTAGCGGTTGTTAAAGCGGCGGGCGATGGTGCGGGTGAGCTCGATGTGCGGCAGCTGGTCGCGGCCGACGGGCACCACATTGCCCTTGCAGAACAGGATGTCGCAGGCCTGATGCACCGGGTAGGTGAGCAAAAGGCCGGTGAGCTCGTGGCCCGAGGCCTCCATCTCGGTCTTAACCGTGGGGTTGCGCGCCAGCTCGGCCTCGGACACCAGCGACAGGAACGGCAGCATGAGCTGGTTTGCGGCGGGCACGGCGGAGTGCGCGTAGATCATGGTCTTGTCGGGGTCGATACCGCAGGCAAGGTAGTCCATGACCATGTTGTACACGTTGTCCTGGATATGCTCGGTGGTGTCGCGGTCGGTGATGACCTGGTAGTCGGCGATGAGCACGTTGGTCTTGGCGCCCATGTTCTGCAGTTCAACACGGCCCTTGAGGGTGCCAAAGTAGTGGCCCAGGTGCAGGCGGCCGGTGGGGCGGTCGCCGGTGAGCATGGTGAACTTCTCGGGCGTCTTGGCCAGGCCCTCGCGAATGGCGTTGCTCTTTTGCAACGCGACTTCGTAGCTGTTCTCGTTTGGCATGATTGCTCCTAACGTATGTTCATGGGTCAAGATGATAACGCGTTTATTGGAGGGGCGGGAGGGGAGGCGGCTTGCGCGCTGGGTGCGGCCCGGCCGCGCTTGGTCAGCGGCGCCCGGGCGCATCTTCGGCAGCTTACCCTAGAGCTTGTGGTGGCGCTCTTCCTTACGATCCTCTGCTGCCTGCTCCTCCTGCTTAAAAGCAGGGTCGTCGGGGGTTACCAGCTCGTCCTCGTGTGTGCGCTTGTTGTAATGGTGACGCAGCACGGGCTCAAACAGGTGCAGGTGCTTGGCGAAGGCCGCCGAGCCAATGGCGAGCACGGTAAAGATGAGCACGCGCATGGGGACCTCGACCTGATTGATGGCGGCGGCGCCGGCCGAAAGCAAAATGCACCAGGCGTAGATGAGCAGTACGGCCTGCTTTTGGTTGTAGCCCTCTTGAATGAGGCGGTGGTGGATGTGGCCCTTGTCGGCCTGCCCGATGCTAATGTGGGCGCGCTTACGGCGCACGATAGCGCTGAACGTATCGATGATGGGCACGCCGGCTACGATGAGCGGGATGATGAGCGAGGTAAGCGCGGCGGTGCGGCTCACGTTGAGCAGCGAGATGGAACCCAGCGCAAAGCCCAGAAGCAGCGACCCCGAGTCGCCCAAGAAGATGCTCGCGGGGTTGAAGTTATAGCGCAAGAAGGCGAGGCAAGAGCCAAAGAGCGCGATGGAGAGCGCGGCGGCGTCGATGCGGCCCGAGAGCGCGGCGACCGAAAACATCGTGAACGACGCGATGCCGCAGATGCCCGTGGCCAGACCGTCGAGGCCGTCGATAAGGTTGATGATGTTGGTGAACGCCACCAGGTAGACAATGGTGATGGGGTAGGCGAGCCAGCCGAGCATGATCTCGCCAGGAGCAAACGGGTTGACGATGACGCCGATGCGCAGGCCGCCCACGCAGGCGATGAGTGCGGCGAGGGCCTGGCCGGCCAGCTTTTGCTTGGGCTTGAGCTGGTAGACGTCGTCGATCACGCCGGTCGCAAAGATGACGGTAAAAGAAAGCGCAAGTATGGGGTAGCTGATGTGCAGACGGGGGTGGGGCACCAAAACGGGCGGCCAGCCCAGGTACCAGGTGCCTAGGATCTGCACGATGCAGGCGACGACGAGGCCCAAAAAGACCGCCGTGCCACCCATGCGTGGGATGGGCTTAGTGTTGATGCGGCGCTTGGAAGGATAGTCGACGGCGTCGAGCTTGATTGCCAGGCGCTTGACCAGGGGCACCGTAAGGAAGGTCGTGATAAAAGCCGCGACCGCCACGCATAGGTACGGTATGAAGCTCGTGGAGGAAGCCATGAATCGATAAACCGCCAAGCGTCGAAGGAAAAGGTCAAAGGATGCCACGCCGCAAAGGGTATAGCTGATCCATGATACTCGACCAAGAAGGGTGTGAGGAATTGCACGGGGCGATAATCACGCGCTTACCAGATATTCGAGTGATAGTGGGGCTCTGCCTGGTGCCTTTTGGGAATCATGGCGGGATTTGCAATGGCGATTTTCGGCAAAAGAAAACCACCCCCCACGTTACGAAAATGAACCCACCTAAAACAGGTGGGTGCCCTCATCGACTGTTCCAGCGTCCTTAACAACGAAGGATACCTGTACTAGGTACGACTGTGTGGGCTCCCTAAATAAACGCGACGGTTCACCCAGTTGCTCCGCGGGGGGCGGAATACCTACATCATAAAGCGGCACTTTGTGGATTCCAGTCTTGACATTACAAAAATCGTGTCGGACGATTACGGCGCCTTGGGCTCGAGCCGTCTGTGCGGTTGGCCCTTTTGCGTTTGAGCTGCTGAATCGTTGTTTTGGAGCATGTTTTTATGCCGACGTCGTTGACCGAACTTTTTTCGCCCGCTTGCCATTTGTGTCCGCGCCGTTGCGGTGCGGCGCGCGATGAGGGTGCGCGCGGCGTATGCGGTGCCGACGACACGCTCAAGGTGGCTCGCGCCGCGCTTCATATGTGGGAGGAGCCGCCTATCTCGGGCGAAGCCGGTTCGGGCACGATCTTCTTTAGCGGCTGCTCGCTCAAATGCGTCTATTGCCAGAACCACGAGATCTCGACGGGCAATTTTGGGGTTGAGATTTCGCCTGAGCGCTTGGTCGAGATCATGTTGGAGCTGCAGGACCAGGGTGCCAACAATATTAACCTGGTGACGGCGACGCACTATGCGCACCTGCTGCCGGCTGCGATTAGCGCGGCACGGGCGCGCGGGCTGGTCATCCCAATCGTCTACAACACGAGCGGTTATGAGCGCGCGAGCGCCGTGGCTGCCTTGGGTGACCTGGTTGATGTGTGGCTCACCGACTTTAAATATGCCGATGCGCTGCTTGCGCAGTCGCTCTCTCATATAAAGGACTACCCGCGTGTGGCTGTGTCAGGCCTGGCTCAGATGGCGCGCGAGATCGAGCGCCGCGGGGGAGAGCTGGTGGACGAGGACGGGCTCATGAAGCGCGGCATGATCGTGCGCCATCTGGTGCTGCCGGGACATGCAGACGATTCGTGTCGCGTGTTGGATCTGGTGTGGCAGACGGTGGGCGATGTGCCGATCTCGGTCATGAACCAGTACACGCCCAATGCGCTCATGCGCGAGCAGGGCGGCGACCTGGCACGCGCCGTGACGCGCGAGGAGTACGAGCAGGTGCTCGACCATGCCGATGACCTGGGCTTTACGACCATGTTCTGGCAAGAGGGCGGCGCGGTGGACGAGAGCTTCACCCCGGCCTTCGACACCACCGGCGTCCTCGCCAGCGCAAAGTAGCGCGTTTGCCGATGATTTTTCTGGGACGGGGATTAAAAAAGGCTCTGTTAGACCATGATTGACATTCCGCCCCATCATCTTCTTGCGATTGCACAATGGTCGCCCCCTTGTCGGATTTGAATCCGGCAAGGGGGCGATGCGCCCGAGTCCGGACGAGTT
>DXLS01000056.1:0-23405 GCA_019414605.1 Collinsella sp. | reverse complement strand
GCCGAGGCCGGCCTCGAACAGGTCGGCGGCGCGTGCCCTCATCTCGCGACCGTATCTTGCCTTCTTCCTGCGGGGCATTTCCGATGCCTCCCTTTTCTCGAACCTTAATTTCAAAGTCCAAGAAATGGGATGCAGTTCAGTCAAGCTACTGGTGCAAGGGGGGCGGGTTGCTTTGGGTATATTGCGCTCATGGCTCGCATAACAGCCGTCTCTTTTATGTTTCCTTTAGCCGTCGCTGCCTAGGATGGGAGTTAGTCGGCAGGAAGGGAGCGTCTATATGGACGACGCGAGCGAGCGTGCAATCGAAGAGGACATGCTCGATCAGTTCAACTACTTTGATGATGAGGACGAGGAGCTGATCGATCGTCGCGAGCCGGCATCGCTTGACTCATTTGATCTGGTCGATGAAGAGCCCGACGAGGACGAGGGCGAATCAACGGAGCCCCCACAGCCTTCGCGCCTTGACTCGCTGCTTTCGAGAGCCCCCCTACACCACGGCGTTCGTGCCGCTGCGCTCCATATGAAAACTGACTGGCACCAGATCGTGACGGCAGGCGATGAACTTGCCGTCGATGCGCCGCTCACCGATAAGTCATCCATCATCTGCCGCACCGGCATGCTTATGCTGGCAAGCGGAACAGGCGCCTGGCGCGTGCGCGATACCATGAATCGTGTTGCCGCTGTACTCGGCGTCACGATTCACGTCGACCTGAGTCTTCTGTCGTTTGAGTGCACCTGCATCGAAGATGGCCACTGCTTTAACGAGGTTGTCAGCCTGCCCACGACGGGGGTCAATACTCATCGCATTTGGATGATGGAGAGCTTCTTAAAGGAAATCGAGACATATGGCCGCCGGTTTACCGTGCACGAATACCACGAGATGCTCAAGACCGTTGAGAGCTCAAAGCCCGATTACGCTCCCTGGCAACAGGGCCTTGCGGCAGCCTGTGCTTGCGGCGCCTTCGTCTTTTTGCTCGGCGGCGGCCCTATCGAGATGGCCTGTGCGTTCGTAGGCGCTGGTGTCGGCAACTTTGCTCGCTCCCATATTCTCAAGCAGGGTCTTGGCCAGTTTAGCGCGCTGACGACTGGCGTTGCGCTCGCTTGCGTTTCGTATCTGCTGGCATTGCTCGGCCTTAGCCAGGTCATTCCAGGGGCAATGTCGCACCAAGAAGGCTATATCGGCGCCATGCTCTTTGTGATTCCCGGCTTTCCCCTCATTACGGCAGGCCTCGACATCGCTAAGCTCGATATGCGGAGCGGTATCGAGCGTCTTTCGTATGCTGTGTCAATTATTGTGATGGCGACCCTCGTAGGTTGGATGGTTGCCGAGTGTGTTGGCCTGGCGCCGGATGACTTCGCCCCGCTCGGTCTCTCACCTTTGGCTCTTACGCTCTTGCGCATACTGATGAGCTTTGTCGGCGTATTTGGATTCTCGGTTATGTTCAACAGTCCGGTAAAGATGGCAGCGGCGGCTGGGCTCATCGGCGCCGTGTCCAATACCTTGCGCCTTACGCTCGTCGATGCGCCGACGATGCTTCCCTTCTTGGGCCTGAGCGTAGGCATGCCTCCCGAGGCAGCAGCGTTTATCGGCGCGCTGGTATCGGGGCTGCTCGCGAGCTTAGCCGAAATCAAGCTCACCTACCCACGTATCGCCCTCACGGTGCCATCGATTGTCATTATGGTGCCGGGCTTGTATCTGTATCGCTCGATGTATTACATGTGCACCTTCGACACGGTCAATATGCTCGGCTGGTTTGTGCGTGCAGTGCTCATCGTGGCGTTTCTGCCCGTTGGGCTGGGTGTGGCGCGCACCCTCACCGATCCTCGTTGGCGCCACACCAGCTAATTGGTGCAAGGGGGACAGGTTACTTTGCACCAAATGAGTTGCGGTGAAATAGGGACTGAATTGCTGTTTAAAGGGTCAAAACAGTCCGTATTCCACCGCAACTTATGGGGTCGGGGATTATTGGTGCCCTGCATCTTCATAAACTCAACGCTTACGAAGCGCGTGCCGTTCGTGTTAGGGTAGTTCCACCACATAAGTAGTCACAGACGCACGTATCACGGGCGGGCGAGATGAAGTCCCAACAGCTCCATCTCGCCCGCTCGTTTTTGTTGCGTGGTGCCGCGGCGTAACACAGAAAGGACCATGCCCTTTATGCCTATCAACAAACGAGAGAGCCTGCTGTTCACCTTTATCATGTGCTTTTGCATGGTGCTCTGGATGAGCATCTACAACGTTGCCCTGCAGCATGGGGCCATCAACGGCGAGGTTGCCGCCGCCGCGTGGCTCGGCTTCCCCGTTGCCTACATATTTGCCATGTGCTGCGACTGGTTTGTTGCCAGCCCCCTTGCCAAGGGTTTCGCCTTTAAATTCCTGGTCACGCCGGGTAAGAGCTCGCCGCTTGCCATGACGCTCGCCGTCAGCTCCTGCATGGTCGTTCCCATGGTCATCATCATGTCGCTTTACGGCGCGTGCGAAGGCCTGTTCCATATGCCCGGCGGCCCGCTTGCCAATTTGCAGGCGCTGCCGATGATGTGGCTCGTCAACATTCCGCATAATTTTGTGATGGCGCTGCCGTGGAACCTTTTGGTAGCCGGTCCGATTTCCCACTTCGTCTTCCGTCGCGCCTTCCCTGTGGGGACGGTTTTCGAGGAGGAGCATGCCGAGCTCTTGGAGCAGGCTATGGCTCCTGAGTGCGAGTAGCTCGCTTAGGGATCTGCTGAGCGCGGGCGACTTGCTTGGTTGGAGCCCTAAGCGTGGATAGCTCTCTCGGCGACATCGCGGGCGTGAGCGGTGCGCATGACTGGAGGGCCCGTGCTGCTCCGTTGCCCGACGTGCTAGCGCGCAGAACAATCTGTTGGTGCATTCGGCGGCTGCTGAAGCGTTTCGGCAGCCGCTTTTTATACGGAGTTTAAATACAACAGTCTGTTGTATTACGTAGAGTGGTATATCTCTAGCAGGAAAAATGCGAGAGACGGAGCATTATAGCGTTGCTAGTAGGACTGGACGTAGGGTCGACGACGACCAAAGTTTACGCGATGCACGAGGATATGACCGAGGCGTGGTGGGGATATCGCCGCCACGGGGCGTGTCAGACAGCGAGCGTGCGCGCCATGCTCGGCGAGCTCGCCGAGCGCTTTCCCCATGAGTCGCTGCGCGTTGCGGTGACCGGCTCGGGTGCGCGCGATATCGCGACCGCGCTGTGCGCCTCGTACGTTCAGGAGGTGGTCGCCAACGCGCTCGCGATCAGCAGGTTCTATCCGCAGACGCGCTGCGCCATCGAGCTGGGCGGCCAAGACGCCAAGATGATCTTCTTCCGCACCAACGATAAGGGAGACATCGAGGTTGCCGACATGCGCATGAACGGCTCGTGCGCAGGCGGTACCGGTGCATTTATCGACGAGATGGCAAAGCTCATGGGGGTCGGCACCGAATCGGGCGAGTTCGAGCAGCTCGCAAGCCGGGGAACGACCATCCACGAGGTCTCGGGCCGCTGCGGCGTGTACGCAAAGACCGATATCCAGCCGCTGCTCAACGAGGGCATTCCTACCACCGACCTGGCGCTTTCGGCGCTTCACGCGGTCGCCCGCCAAACGATCGGCGGTCTGGCCCAGGGTATCGACATCGAGCCGCCGGTAATCTTCGAGGGCGGTACGCTCGCCTACAACCCCACGCTGGTCCGCGTGTTCCGGGAGCAACTGAATCTATCGGACGATCAGGTTATCGTCCCGCGCGATCCGCAGATCATGGTCGCGCGCGGTGCCGCCCTGTCGCTGACCGACATGTTCGCATCGTCCCAACCGATCGACCTTCCCGACGCTTTTGTCCGGCTGGATAAGCTCGAGACGGTCGCGCCCGCAAGCGGGGAGGGACGTCTTGCCCAGCCCTTTTTTGCCACACCTGCCGAGCAGGCGGATTTTACGGCACGCCATGGCAAAGAGACGCCGGCAAAGGGTCCGGATGCGTATGCGCCCGGAGAGACGGTGCGTGTGGCGCTCGGTATCGATTCGGGGAGCACGACGACCAAGTTCGCCCTGGTCGATGAGGCGGGTGAGCTTGTCGATTCGTTCTACGCGTCTAATAACGGCAGACCGGTCGACGTCGCCCAACAGGGTCTTGTCAGCTTGAAGAACCGCTGGGAGACAGCGGGAGTCACGCTTGCGATCGATGCCGTGGGCACCACGGGATACGGCGAGGAGCTTTTCGCGCGCGCGTTCCACGCCGACTACCATACGGTCGAGACGGTCGCGCACGCCCGCGCCGCGTGCACATGCGTTCCCGATGCGACCTTCGTGCTCGACATCGGCGGACAGGATATGAAGGCCATCTGGCTCAACCACGGCGTGCTGACCGATATCGTCGTCAACGAGGCGTGCTCTGCGGGCTGCGGCTCGTTCCTCGAGGGTTTTGCCAAAAACCTCGGAATAGCCGTTGAGGATATCGCGACCGAGGCATTTTCGTCCAAAGCCCCCGCCGTTCTCGGCAGCCGCTGCACGGTGTTCATGAACAGCAGCGTCGTTTCCGAGCAGCGGCGCGGTAAGGGTCCGGGCGACATCATGGCCGGTCTCTGCCGTTCGATTATCGAGAACGTGTTCACCAAGGTCATTCGCGTTTCAAATCTCAACCGTCTGGGCGACAAAGTCGTCGTCCAGGGCGGCACGTTCCGAAACGACGCGGTGCTGCGCGCATTCGAGCAGTATCTGGGCAAACCCGTCACGCGTGCGCCCCACCCGGGGCTGATGGGCGCTATCGGTATCGCCCTGCTCGCGCGCGAGGAATGCCGCAAGGGCGACGCCGGCACGTCGTTTATCGGGCTCGATGCCGTGGAGCGCTTCGAGCATCGCGAGTTCGGCGGCGTTACCTGCCGTCGGTGCAACAATCGCTGCCAGCGCGCGGTCGTGGCATTTGGCGACGGCTCGCTTTACGTCACGGGCAATCGCTGCCCGCGCGGCGGCGCCATCTCATGGGATGAGCTCGTGCGCGAGGTTCCCGCGGCGGAGGAGCTGCGTCCGCAGGGTACTTGCGAGGCACAGGCACCCGGCACGGGGCGCGACCGGACCGCGGCTGCCCCCAATCTCTTTGTCGACCGCGAGAAGCTGCTGTTCGAGTCGTACCCCACGGTTCCCGTCTGCGGGGGGCGCGATGTCACGATCGACATTCCCCGTGTGCTCGAGTTCTGGGACACCATGCCGTTCTGGTCGACGTTCTTCAGCACGCTCGGCTTTAAGGTGCGCGTCTCGGGACGCAGCACCAAGGCGATGTACGAGCGCGGTCTGGCGCACGTCACATCCGACACCGTGTGCTTCCCGGCCAAGCTCGTCCACGGGCACATCCGCAATCTCGTCGACGCCGGCGTCGACCGCATCTTCATGCCCATCATCACGACGGTGCCCACCGAAAACACCGCCTCTACCAGCGAGTGGATGTGCGCCGTCGTAAAGGGATACCCCTACGTGATGCGCAATTCCGATAACCCGGAGGAGCGTTTCGGCGTTCCGTTCGATACGCCGCTGTTCCACTGGTACGACGAGGGCGACCGAAACCGCCAGCTCAAGGCGTGGTGCAAGGAGACCTTCGATATCGATGCCGACCTGGTTGCCAAGGCGACCGAGCAGGCGGACCGCGCGCAGCAGACGTTTGAGAACCAGCTGCAGCTGCGCGGCAGGCAGGTGCTCGAGAACGTGCGCGAGGACGGCGGCTACGCGGTGGTGATCGCTTCGCGCCCGTACCACAACGACCCGCTGGTCAACCACGGGCTGCCCAAGCTCTTCTCTGAGCGCGGCATCCCCGTGCTGACGCCCGATGCGGTGCCGGGGGTCTACAACGTCGATCTTTCCAACAGCCGCATCGACATCGTGAACAACTACCATGCGCGCATGCTGTCGTGCGCGGTCATCGTCGCATCGACGCCCGAGCTCGAGCTCGGGCAGATGAGCAGCTTCGGCTGCGGCCACGATGCGTATCTCACCGACGAGATCGCGCGCATGATGGGCGAGATGGGCTCCAAGGTTCCGATGATGATCAAGCTCGATGAGAGCGACGTCGCCGGTCCCATGGGCATTCGCGTGCGTTCGTTTATCGAGTCGGTCAACCGTCGTCGCGCGGAGGAGCGTGCCGAGGGCGCCCGGGTGCACGCGGTCCATCCGCTCGACGACCCGTATAAGGTCAAGTACACCAAGCGCGACCGGCACGACAAGATCGCGCTGGTCCCCAACACCTCCCATGCGTTCTGCAGGCTCATGACCGCGGCGATGCGCAATCAGGGCGTGCGCGCCGAGGCCCTTGATATCGGGCGCGAGGATGCCATCCGCCTGGGCAAACGCTATGTGCACAACGACATCTGCTTCCCCGCGCAAATCGTGATCGGCGAGGCGCTCGCGGCACTCGAGAGCGGTAAGTACGACCCGCACGACGTCGCCGTGGTGACTGGCAAGTATATCGGCGACTGCCGCCTGACGCACTACATGCCCCTGCTGCGCCGCGCGCTCGACGACGCGGGATACGACTATGTCCCGGTGCTCACCAACGACGACGTCGATGCCCACAATGCGCATCCGGGCTTCAAGCTCGGCCTTGGCCCGAGCATCCAGATCGCCTACGGTCTTCCCATGATCGATGCCCTCGAGGCCATGCTTAGGCGCATCCGTCCCTACGAGCTCGAGAAGGGCGCGGCGGACGCTGCGTTCGACCGCGCGCTCGATGAGGTTATCGAGGGCATGGAGCGCTCCGGGCTGAGAGGCCAGGCGACGGGCTTCAAACGCGCGCTTGCGATCATGGACGCCGTTCCGTACGACCGCTCGAACCCGCATCCGACCGTTCTCATCGTGGGCGAGTACCTGCTCAATTTCCATCTCGGCGCCAACCACGAGATCGAGCGCTACCTCGAGGACAACGGGCTCGAGGTCATCGAGGCGCGCATGACCGACGTGATCCGCAAGACCTATTTCTACAAGCATGCGCAGTCGCGCGAGTTCCACGTCGACCTGTCGCTGCCCGAAAAGGCCTGGTACGCCACGGCGGACAACCTGTTCGAGCTCGCGCACGACCGTTGCGACCGCCTGGGCGCGGCGAGCCCGCTCTACGAGCCGCCGACGCGCATGCCCGAGCTCGTGCGCGCGAGCGATAAGATCCTGCACCATACGTTCGATGCGGGCGAGGGCGTGCTGATTCCGGCGGAGATCCTCGAGCACGCCAAGCGCGGCTGCCGCAACTTCGTGATCCTGCAGCCGTTCGGGTGTCTGCCCAACCATGTCGTGGGGCGCGGGCTCATCCATGCGCTCAAGGAGCAGTATCCCACGGCGCAGTTCCTGCCGCTCGACTACGATCCCGACGTGAGCTTCGCCAACGTGGAGAACCGCCTTCAGATGCTCATCATGAACGCCAAGGCGCAGGGGTGCGGTGAGGCGCATGGCGAGACCGCGTAAGGACGCCGATGCGCCCGATGCACGCACCCGTATCATCGAGGCGTTTTGGGAGCTCATCGAGAACAGCAGCATCTTCGAGCTGTCGGTTGGCGAGGTGACCCGCGCCGCCCAGTGCAATCGCGGAACGTTTTACTACTATTTTCACGATTTCGATGAACTCGTCGCCATCGCCATAGCCCAGCTGCTGCAGGATAACGAGCTCATCACCGATGCCCTCTGGCATTTTTCGAGCGAGGGCGACCTTTCGGCGTTCGACCGGCGCGACGTCCGCTGCCTGCTGCGGCGCATCGTCATCACCATGAGGGCGGGTGCCGCCGAGCAGGTCGTGCAGGGCATCCATACGATCATCATCGACCGCGTGAGAGAGATCGTCCACCCCGACGGAGAAGAGCTCAAGGCAGATTCGAGCTTTGCGGTGGGCTTTCTGGTCTCGGGCATCATGGGCTTTGTGATGGCGGTCGGCTTTGCCCGGGAGGGCGGCGAGGAGATAGACCTCGAGCAGCTGGGGGACAGCGCGTGCGCGTACCTGAGGGCGGTCGCCATGCAGACGGTGGAAACGATCGCGCAAGTCGAGGGCGTCGATACATCCGAGCTGCTCGAACGCGTCTCCAAGGAGGCCGATGCCTATCGCGCATCGCGTGCGACGAGTCCCGACGTGGTGAAAGACGCCTAGGGTTTCTCTTGCGGGGCGCCTGTCGCGCATCGCGCGGTGAGTCCCGCGATGCGGTCATAACCTGCATTCATGTGAGCCGGGTTTATAGATATTCCTCCAGCTGTTAACATAGACAACCTGTGGGTAAAGAGACAAAAGCGCCGCCGACGGGCGGGCGTTTTGATTTCGATGAACTCATGTAAGGAAACGAGCATGTTAGATAGATTTACCGATCGCGCGCGCAAGGTCATGTCCATGGCCAAGCAAGAGGCGCTCGATCTTCATTCAAATAAGGTGGGTACCGAGCATCTGCTGCTCGCGCTCGCCAAGGAGGACGAGGGCATTGCCGCCGAGGCGCTGCGCTCGCTCGATATCGCCTACGACGACATCATGGACACACTCAAAGAGGTCCAGACTACCGTTCCCGAGCCCAGCGAGGAGACCGAGGCCGCTAAGCTCGCCTTTACGCCGCTCGTCATCAGCGTGATGGAGCGCTCCTTCCGCGTGGCACGCGAGAACAACCAGACCTATGTGTCGACCGAGCACCTGCTCATCGGTATCGTCGAAGAGGGCAACGGCATGGCCATGGACATCCTCATGCGCCTGGGTGTGTCGTCCGCTTCCATTAAAAAAGCCATCGAGAAGCTTACCGCCAAGGATCAGGACAAGAAGCGTCCGCTCGCCGGCGCCGGCGCCGGGCGTCCCGGTGCGGGCCTGCCGTTCTTTAGCGGCTCGGATGCCTCTAAGCAAAAGGGGAGTGGCACCGATACGCTTAAGCAGTTCGCGACCAACCTCACGCAGAAGGCGCGCGATGGCGAGCTCGACCCTGTAATTGGTCGCGAAAAGGAAGTCCAGCGTATGATGGAAATTCTTTCGCGCCGCACCAAGAACAACCCGCTCATTCTGGGCGACCCCGGCGTGGGCAAGACGGCCATCGTCGAGGGCCTGGCTCAGCAGATTGCAGCCGGCAACGTGCCCGAGAACCTCATGAACCAGAATATCTGGACGCTCGACCTGCCGGGCCTCGTGGCGGGTGCCAAGTATCGCGGCGAGTTTGAGGAGCGCCTCAAGAACGTGATCCAAGAGGCCACCGAAGCCGACGACGTCATCCTGTTTATCGACGAGATGCACACCATCATCGGTGCCGGTTCTGCTGAGGGCTCCATCGACGCGAGCTCTATGCTCAAGCCCGTGCTCGCGCGCGGTGCCTTCCAGATTATCGGCGCCACCACGGCCGAGGAATTCCGCAAGTACCTCACCAAGGACCCGGCCTTCGAGCGTCGCTTCCAGACCATCGATGTCGAGGAGCCGAGCGTCGAGGACACGGTCAAGATCCTGACCGCGCTCAAGCCGCGCTACGAGGAGCACCACCATGTGCGCTATACGCAGGGTGCTATCGAGGCCGCCGCGAACCTTTCCAACCGCTACATCCAGGATCGCTTCCTGCCCGATAAGGCCATCGACCTCATTGACGAGGCCGGTGCCCGCGCTCGCATCGCCGCGAATCGCGCGCCCGAGCCGGTGCGCGAGGCCGAGCATCGCATAGAGGAGCTCAAGGCCGCCGCGCAGGAGGCCACCGAGAGCGACGACATGAACAAGGCCGCCGAGATTACCGAGCGGCAGAAGGCCGCCGAGATTGAGCTCGCCGAGGCCAAGGCCGCCTGGACCGCCGAGCTCGACGCCAGCCCGCTCACCATCGATGTGAGTCAGATCGCCGATATCGTGTCCGTGACCTCGGGCGTGCCGGTGTCCTCGCTTACCGAGAGCGAGAGCCGTCGCCTGCTACAGGCCGAAAGCGTGCTCAAGACCCGCATTATCGGCCAGGACGAGGCCGTCGAGGCCGTTGCCAAGGCCGTGCGCCGCAGTCGCTCGCCGCTCAAGGATCCGCGTCGCCCCGGCGGCAGCTTTATCTTCCTGGGCCCCACCGGCACGGGCAAGACCGAGCTCGCCAAGACGCTCGCCGAGTATCTCTTTGGCAGCAAGGACGCGCTCATCAGCTTCGACATGTCGGAGTTCGGCAGCGAGTTCGAGGTCTCCAAGCTTATCGGTAGCCCCCCGGGCTACGTTGGCCATGACGAGGGCGGTCAGCTCACCAAGGCCGTTCGTCGTCACCCGTATTCGGTCGTGCTGTTCGACGAGATCGAGAAGGCGCACCCCGATATCTTCAACATTCTGCTGCAGGTGCTGGAGGAGGGCCGCCTGACCGATAGCCAGGGCAAGACGGTCGACTTCCGTAATACCGTGATCATCATGACGTCCAACGTGGGCGCCCGCGAGATTGCGCAGGATGCGAGCGTTGGCTTCGGCACCACCGGCGAGCAGGGCCTTACCTCGAGCGAGATTAAGGGCCGTGCGATGGGCGAGCTCAAGCGCCTGTTCCGCCCCGAGCTGCTCAACCGTATCGACGACATCGTGGTGTTCCAGAAGCTTTCGGGCGAGAACCTGACCAAGATCGCGCACCTGCTGGTGGACGACCTGCGTCAGCGTCTGATTGCCAACGGCATGAACATCAAGCTCACCGATGCGGCCTACGACAAGATCGTGGCCGAGGGCACCGACCTCACCAACGGTGCGCGTCCGCTGCGTCGTGCCATCCAAAAGCTCATCGAGGATCCGCTGTCCGAGGAGCTGCTGGCCGGCGAGTGGGGCGAGGGCGATACCGTCCTGTGCGATGTGGCCGACGGCAAGTTTGTCTTTAGCCATGGCACGGGCGAGATCCCGGCACCGCGTCCGGCGGGCACGCTCGGTGGCGATACCGCTCCGGCGGCGCCGCACACCGGCAACGCCGCGCCTGTGAGCAGTGGCGTGAGCTCGGGTCCCGGCGGCATGATGCAAGCCGGTTCCGGCGCGCTGTAGGGATTAACATAGCTTTGCGAAGGGGCACTCCTGTCGGGGCGCCCCTTTTTATGAGTAAATGGTGCTATACTCAAAATACAAATATGTATAGCAGAAGGAGCTAGCATGCCTATATCGGTACTCGACTCACGGCCGGTCCAGATGAATGTACGCATGGATCGCCAACTCAAAGAGGCTGGGGACGCCGTGCTGGCGCATATCGGCATGACGCCGTCTCAAGCGGTGCGGACACTTTGGGAATATCTGGTCGTCAACGGATGCATGCCCTCGAGATCGGGGATTGCGGTACCGAGCTCTAACGTGCCAGCGACTGCGTCGGTGGAATCAAGGGTTACGCAAGGCAGCCACATCGTGCGCGATGCGTGCCTCAAATATGGCATCCCTGTTCCCGACCTCTTGGGTGACTACGATGACCTCTATGAGGAAGCAATGGCGGAGCGCTATCCCGAGTGGGTGGAGCTATGAGTGCAGACGGCATTCTCAAGTTGCTCATCGACACCAACGTATGGATGGATTACTTTTCTGGAAGGTCGGACCGGACAGCGGATGTTGTCCGTCTATTCGAGATTGCCGATGTCTCGGAGCAGATTGCCCTGTTTGCCTCGTCTCTTTCGGTCAAAGATGTCTCGTATCTTGTCTCGGCGGCGATTAAGAGGGAGTGCCGAAGGAAGAATGGTTCGCTGAGCGATAACGCCATTGCGGCGGCGGACGAAACGGCCTGGGCATGCGTTCGGCAGATGCGCGAGCTCGCCCTCATCGCGCCGGTCGGTGCAGACGAGGTCTTCGACTCCTTTGTGTTCAAGTATCATCACAATGACTTTGAGGATGACCTGATGCTGGGCGTTGCCAATCGCATCGACGTCGATTACGTCGTGACGGAGGACAAAAATCTCATTAAGCATACCAATGGTGTATGCATAAACGTTGATCAGGCGTTGAGGTTGGTTGAAGGGTCCAGCGTCCCTTCGGCGCGGCCCGTCTAACATGCTTTATCTTGATAAAGTGGTGTTTCCCCGCCGTTAGCCGATGATGCGGGGGCGCTCGGCGTTTTCGACTGGTTTATGCACGCAAAGTCTGGGAATATACAAGGCGCATGTCTTACTGTCTAACCAGTTGCGCCAAGGAGGCACCATGGACTACAAGATTACCGGCTACGAGCCCGCCCAGCTGTTCCATTTCTTTGAGGAGGTCAGCGCGATCCCCCGTGGTTCTGGCAACGAGAAGGGCATCAGCGATTTCCTGGTCGCGTTTGCCAAGGAGCGCGGTCTCGATGTGTATCAGGACGAGGTCTACAACGTCATCATTCGCAAGCCCGCATCTGCCGGCGCCGAGAATGCCCCGACCGTGATGCTGCAGGGTCACATCGACATGGTGTGCGACAAGCTGGGTTCCGTCGAGCACGACTTTACGACCGACGGTATCGACCTGGTCGTCAAGGACGGCGTCCTCACCGCTAACGGCACCACTCTGGGCGCCGACAACGGTATCGCCGTCGCGCTTATGCTTACCGTGCTCAACGACGATTCGATTGCCCATCCGGCCCTCGAGTGCGTATTCACCACCGACGAGGAGACTGGCCTGGTCGGTGCCGAGACGCTCGACAAGTCCCAGATTAGCGCCCGTACTATGATCAACCTTGACTCCGAGGAAGAGGGCGTTGCCACCGTCAGCTGCGCCGGCGGCGTCGTCGTTACCTACACCTGCCCCATCGTGCGCGAGCACAAGACCGGTAGCACCCTCACACTCGACATCTCCGGCCTGCTGGGCGGTCACTCCGGCAGCGATATCAACCTGGAGCGCGGCAACGGCAACCTCATCATGGCCCGCATCATCGACCGCCTGATGGTCGCTGGCGAGCCCGCCATCGTCAGCTTTAACGGCGGCACTAAGGACAACGCCATCAACCGTGAGTGCAAGGCTGTTCTGGTCTACGCCGACCACGCTGCCGCCGAGGCCGCGGCCCAGATCGCAAAGGGCATCATCGCCGACGTTACTGCCGAGCTCGAGGTCTTCGACCCCGGCTTTACCTGCACCGTTGAGATTGCCGACAACGCCGAGGTCGAGGCCATGGACCAGAAGTCCGCGCTTGCCCTCATCCGCGCCCTGCGTCTTGCCCCCAACGGTGTGATCCGCCGCAACGTCGCCACCGACGGCTCCGTCGAGGTTTCCTCCAATATCGGTGTGGTTGCCACTTCTGATGACGAGGTCAAGATCATGCTGTCCCCGCGCTCCTCGATCACCTCGCTGCAGAACGAGTTCAAGGACCGCCTGCAGATGCTGGCCGATGTCCTGGGCTTCGACGCCAAGTTCGAGTTCGAGTATCCCGGCTGGAGCTATGCCGAGCATTCGCCGGTCCGCGACGTCTTTGTCGAGAGCTATCGCGAGCTCTTTGGCTCCGAGCTGCGCATCGAGTCCATTCACGCCGGCCTTGAGTGCGGCCTGTTTGCCGAGGCCCTGCACGGCCTGGACGCCATCGCCGTGGGCCCGACGCTCTCCGATGTCCACACCCCGGACGAGAGCATGGAGCTCGCTTCTGCCGAGCGCTTCTACGAGCTGCTCATCGACGTCCTCAAGCGCCTCGCTGCGTAAAGGTTGCGCTAGCAGCAGTCCGAGCCACGTGCTGGCGGATTGCAAATGACATTACGAGAGGGAGCACCCGGTCTTTTGCGACAGGTGCCCCCTCTCTTTTGTTTGATAATTGCGAAATTACGGACGCCTAGCCCATATCCGCCCTGATGAGGTTGAGGGTGCGCTGGCAGTTTTCGCGGACGGGGCCGAGCATATGCTCGCGCAGGTCCGCCATGCCGGGCAGGTCGGCGTATTCGTCCATGACCTCTTCCATGCAAATGGGCACCTCGTAGGCGAGGTCCATCATGGTCGCAAAGCAAAACTTCTCGGATAGCCCGGCATCGGTGAGCGCCGCCTCCAGTGCGGGGTCGCCCATACCGTGGTATCGGCGGATAGCGCCTGGACCGATGCGTCCCACACGATTTTCGCCGCCAACGCTCATGGCAAGGCGCGCCCGGCGGCGCATGCGCTCATACGCCAAACCCGACGCGACATCGTACATTCGAGCCATCATGGATGCGCCGTCGTTTCCAAGGAGCAGGGAATAGTTTTGGCTCTGTTAGACCAGTATTGACATACATGTGTCCCCACGGTGCCATATCGTTGACCCCGTAGACCGCGATGATGGGGGCAGCATGAACGCCGAAGACCTGGTCCTCAACTTCAAGAAGGACATGGCGAACCTCAGCAAGACCGAGCGCCGCCGCGCGATCGAATCCGTCAGGGACGTGATCCGCGCGGCGGCGTTCGACGACGCGGCCGACTCCGCCTACGAAGTCGAACGCTGCCCGCGCTGCGGGTCCGCCGCGGTCGTGAAGAAGGGGAAGGCCGGGAACGGCGAGCAGCGCTACCTCTGCCGGGGCTGCGGCAGGACCTTCGGCATGGGCAGCGAGCGCATCCTGGGGACGAGCAAGCTCCCGAAGGAGACCTGGATGGCCTACGCCGAGTGCTTCGTGCTCATGCTGCCCCTGCGCGAGTGCGCGAGGCGCTGCCGCGTCTGTCTCAAGACCGCCTACACCATGCGCCACAGGCTGATCGAGTGCCTCTCGGCCTACTCCCCCTCGTTCAGGGTCGAGCGGGGCTGCGGCTGCGAGCTCGACGAGACCTACTTCCCCGAGTCGTTCAAGGGCAACCACGCGAAGGGGTCGTTCACGATGCCGCGCCCCTCCCGGAAACGCGGCAAGCAGGTGCACAGACGCGGGCTGTCGCGCGAGCGGATCTGCGTCATGACCGGCGTAAACGACTCGAACGAGACGTTCCTCGAGGTCACGGGGCGGGGCGCCCTGTCGAGGGGGCGCGCCATGGACGCGCTGAGGGGCCGCATCGCGGCCGGCTCGGTCGTCGCGACCGACAGGGCGGCCGCCTACGTCGGCGTCCTCGCCGAGCTCGAGGTCGCCGCGCACGCGGCCTACGACCCCAAGGACCGCTCCGGGGGAACCATCAACCGGATCAACGCCGTCCACTCGCTCCTCGGCGCCTTCATGGAGCCGTTTAAGGGCGTGTCGACGAAGCACCTCGATGCCTACCTCGCCTGGTTCAGGTGGTGCCGAACCTTCATGGCGACCGACTCCGGCGCCGCCGAGCGCACGGTCGCGCGGCAGCTCGCGCACGGCGTCTGCAGGAGCCGCGTCCGCGACATGTTCAACGTGGAGCCGCCCTACATGGACTACTGGGCCGCGCCCGCCACATAGAGGCGGTAGAATGGTCGCACCGCGATACACGAGGAGGGGTGAGGCCATGCCGTCGAACATACCGGCCACGACGATCCGCATCGAGCCGGAGGTCAAGAAGGAGGCCACGGCCATCCTGGACGAGCTCGGCCTGTCCATGTCCACCGCCGTCAACGCGTTCCTCAGGGCGCTCGTCCGAGAGGGCGGGATGTCGTTCGAGATGAGGGTCAAGACGCCGACGCCCGACGGGGAGACGGCGAGATAGCCGGCAGATCGGCATGAAACGGCAGGGCCAGGCGAGCAACTCGTCCGGACTCGGGCGCATCGCCCCCTTGCCGGATTCAAATCCGACAAGGGGGCGACCATTGTGCAATCGCAAGAAGATGATGGGGCGGAATGTCAATCATGGTCTAACAGAGCCTTCCATAATCTCCTTTACCGGCAAAACAGTAACTACAACCAAGGTTGCATGCATGTGAAACGTGGAGTTCGATGGATCTAAGTTTTCGAGGCGTGTCTTTTGTTAAGAAAGTCCGCTCAGACAATCGTTGATACTCATCAATGTCGTCTTCAAGTTCTGCTATGGTCGTTTGGTCGTAGCCTTTCGCAGCAAGTGACTTTGTTAGCAACTTCGAGTTGACCGTTCTTCCCGATGCTTCAAATATGCGAAGCGCATCTTCTGATGCTTGGTCAACCTGAAAGCAATTGCGAGTGACCTCATCGAAGCAGTAACGACGATCACTTACTGAGAAAAAATGCATACGTTCCTCAATTTCATGCTGGACTGGCACTAACCTTGTTTATTGTTGCGCAGCTATAAAAAACCACCAGCGGGGATTCGGTGTGCGGCCCAATCGGACTCCCAAAAGGTTCTATTTGAGACTGGCAAGCTTTGTGTTGTTGGCACTTCGACAGCGCTCTTTATTCCAACATGGAGCCTCGCAGTTTGAGTCGACTTGCCTCTGGAAGGTCCGATCTTAACTTGATTTAGGATGAAAACAGATTACAGGCGCGCTCCTCTAGAAAGAAAGGAAACCAATCGCCGCCTTTCACCAGGAAAGTTTTTATAGCCCACCTCGAGCAAAATGAAAGATGCGAGAGCGATTGGGGAACAACGCGAATCTCCCCTTTTGGGTGGGAGCGAGCCTTCAGCCACCGGCGAACGACTCGCCCTGGTCAGAATCTGGAAGTGGTGCCGGGCCGCTTGGGCCTCCCCGGTGACTTCGTGGGGCTTACCTGCCTGACGTCGAGGAGTACATCCGCAAGATTCGTTCCCTATGCCGTTTGCTCTCACGCCCGCCTTAGTTCCAAGTCGGGCGAGCCGCCGCGCTCATGCGACCCGTGGCGGCGACACGTCGACGCCGCGCTCGCTGAGCACATCTTCGGTCGCGGGCGAGCACGAGGCCGCGCCGGCGCATCCGTTGGGACTGTTGCGCGTGCAAAACGGCTACGTGGTGAGCGCCCCGCGCTGGATCCAGCCGAGTGAGGAAGGCGTCGAGATCGGCGCGCTGGCAACGGGGGGGCGACATCACCGACGTCGGCGACGATGTCTCGGCCCGCCATGCCCATATCTGGTGCGACGATTCTGGCACATGGTTTGTCGAGGACCTGTCATCCACGAACGGCACCGTGGTGGTAAACGGGGCCACGAGCGTGTGTATTCAAGTAGAGCCCGGTCGCTCCGCCCAGCTCAACCCCGGCGACGAGCTCAAGCTCGGCGAATCCACTACCTACGCCATCCTCTTCGGTGCCCTCTAGCCGGCAGATAGGGACGCTCCTTTTCTGCCGGCACTTGGGGACACTCCTTGGCGCGTCAGAGCCGATTGCCCGGGAACACAGGGACCATTTGGCCCTTGGCGGTCAGTCGAGGTAAACCTTTACCGCCCGCCTATATTTGCCGCTATTACACTTGACGGCGGGGTACAATAAACCCGCATGCGGATTTTCGTTGCGGGCACCTCCCATCGCCGGGGCGTGCCCGGGAGCATCCGGCATGCGGCCTTTGCGGCGCTCGGTCATGTGCAAGACGGGTAGCTGGGCCTGTGGAGCGCGTGCAGCCCTCCTCGCCTCGGCATGCCTTCTCTCCACGCCATGTACCTGCTGCCAAGTCCGCCTGCCAGATGATTGGAAGCAACAGCGAAAATCCCATCACGCCAACATCCCGGCGATCGCCGGGGCCTGTATACCTATATGAGAGGAGAGGGGTATATGGCGCGTAAGTTTAAGTCTATGGACGGCAACGAGGCGGCCGCATATGTTTCGTATGCGTACACCGAGGTAGCGGGAATTTATCCCATTACGCCGTCCAGCCCGATGGCCGACCATGTCGACCAGTGGGCGGCCCAGGGTCGCAAGAACATCTTCGGCACCCCGGTCAAGGTCGTCGAGATGGAGTCCGAGGCAGGTGCAGCCGGTACCGTTCACGGTTCGCTGGGCGCCGGTGCTCTGACCACCACCTACACGGCTTCTCAGGGTCTGCTCCTGATGATCCCGAACATGTACAAGATCGCGGGCGAGCAGCTCCCGGGCGTCTTCCACGTCTCCGCGCGTTGCGTCGCTTCCCACGCCCTGAACATTTTTGGCGATCACTCCGACGTCATGGCTTGTCGTCAGACCGGCTTTGCCATGCTCGCCGAGGGCAACGTCCAGGAGGTCATGGACCTCTCGCCGGTGGCTCACCTTGCCGCCATCGAGGGTAAGACCCCGTTCCTCAACTTCTTCGACGGCTTCCGCACCAGCCACGAGATCCAGAAGGTCGCCATGTGGGACTACAAGGATCTTGCCGATATGTGCGACATGGACGCCGTCCAGGCTTTCCGCGACCACGCGCTCAACCCTGAGCACCCGCACACCCGCGGCAGCCATGAGAACGGCGATATCTTCTTCCAGAACCGTGAGGCCTGCAACAAGGTCTACGACGAGCTTCCCGCCGTCGTCGAGGGCTACATGAAGAAGATCAACGAGAAGCTCGGCACCGATTACGGCCTGTTCAACTACTACGGCGCTCCCGATGCCGATCGCGTCGTCGTGTGCATGGGCTCCTTCTGCGACGTGCTCGAGGAAGTCATCGACTACCTCAACGCTCACGGCGAGAAGGTCGGCCTGGTCAAGGTTCGCCTGTTCCGTCCGTTCTCCATCAAGCACTTTGTCGACGTTCTCCCCGAGACCGTCAAAAAGATTGCCGTCATGGACCGCACCAAGGAGCCGGGTTCCATCGGCGAGCCGCTCTACCAGGACGTCGTCTCCGCTCTCTACGAGGCCGGCAAGACGGGTATCAAGGTCGTCGGCGGCCGTTACGGCCTGGGCAGCAAGGACACGCCTCCCGCGTCCGCGTTCGCTGTCTTCGAGGAGCTCAAGAAGGACGAGCCCAAGCGCGAGTTCACCATCGGCATCGTCGATGACGTGACCAACCTGAGCCTGCCCGAGGCCGAGGATGCGCCCAACACCGCAGCCCCCGGCACCATCGAGTGCAAGTTCTGGGGTCTGGGTGGCGACGGTACCGTCGGCGCCAACAAGAACTCGATCAAGATCATCGGCGATCACACCGACAAGGACGTTCAGGCCTACTTCCAGTATGACTCCAAGAAGACCGGCGGCGTCACCGTCTCGCACCTGCGCTTTGGTGATTCCCCGATCCGCTCGCCGTACTACGTGACCAAGGCCGACTTTGTCGCTTGCCACAACCCCAGCTATATCGTCAAGGGCTTCAAGATGGTCCGCGACGTCAAGCCGGGCGGTACCTTCCTGGTCAACTGCCAGTGGAGCGACGAGGAGTTCGCCGAGCACATGCCCGCTGTGGCCAAGCGCTACATCGCGAACAACAACGTCAACGTCTACCTGATTGACGCTATCGACCTGGCCGCCAAGGTCGGCATGGGCAAGCGCACCAACACGGTGCTCCAGTCCGCCTTCTTCGCGCTGGCCAAGGTCCTGCCCGCCGAGGACGCCCTGCAGTACATGAAGGACGCGGCTACCAAGTCCTACATGAAGAAGGGCCAGGCCATCGTCGACGCCAACCACAAGGCTATCGATGCCGGCGCTACCGCCTTCCGTAAGTTCGAGGTTCCGGCCGACTGGGCAACTGCCGAGGATGCCGCTCCCGTCGAGCTCTCCGAGGAGACCAAGTCTGCCATCGCCCAGCAGGTCAAGAACCTGCTCGAGCCCATCGATCGCATGGATGGCGACAGCCTGCCCGTTTCCGCCTTTGTCGATTGCGCCGACGGCCAGTTTGAGCTGGGCGCCTCCGCATACGAGAAGCGCGGCGTCGCCGTGGTCGTTCCTCACTGGGACGAGACCAAGTGCATCCAGTGCAACCAGTGCGCCTATGTGTGCCCGCATGCCACCATCCGTCCGTTCGCGATGACCGAGGACGAGGCTGCCGCCGCGCCCGAGGCTACCCGCACGCTCGACGCCATGGGCCCCAAGGCCAAGGGCATGAAGTTCACCATGGCCGTGTCCCCGCTCGACTGCATGGGCTGCACCAACTGCGTCAAGGTCTGCCCCAAGGGTGCCCTCGAGATGGTTCCCACCGAGCAGGAGATGGACCAGCAGCCCGTTTGGGACTACATGGTCGAGAACGTCTCCGAGAAGAAGGAGCTCATCGCGGCCAACGTTAAGGGCAGCCAGTTTAAACAGCCCTACCTGGAGTTCTCTGGCTCCTGCGCCGGCTGTGCCGAGACCGCCTATGCACGTCTGGTGACCCAGGTCGCCGGCGACCGCATGTTCATCTCCAACGCCACCGGCTGCTCCTCCATTTGGGGCAACCCCGCTGCCACCGCTCCTTACTGCAAGGACAAGGACGGTCACGGCCCGGCGTGGAACAACTCCCTGTTCGAGGACAATGCCGAGCACGGTCTGGGCATGGCCGTGGGCTATGAGGCTGTTCAGCACAAGCTGATTGCCGCCACCCAGGAGATCATCGCCGCCGATGGTCCGTCCGACGAGCTCAAGGCTGCCGGCCAGGCTTGGATTGACTCTGTCAACGACGCCGAGGCCTCCAAGACCGCTGCCGCTGCCTACGTTGCCGAGCTCGAGAAGTGCGGCTGCGAGGCTTCCAAGGCAATCCTCGCCGACAAGGCTTACCTCACCAAGAAGTCCTTCTGGATCTTCGGCGGCGACGGTTGGGCCTACGACATCGGCTTCGGTGGTCTGGATCACGTCCTGGCTTCCGGCCACAATGTCAACGTCTTTGTCTTCGACACCGAGGTTTACTCCAACACCGGCGGTCAGGCCTCCAAGGCCTCGAACCTGGGCCAGGTCGCTCAGTTCGCCGCTGCCGGTAAGGTGACCAAGAAGAAGTCCCTGGCCGAGATTGCCATGAGCTACGGCTACGTCTACGTGGCGCAGGTCGCCATGGGCGCCAACCCGGCTCAGACCCTCAAGGCCATCCACGAGGCCGAGGCCTACGACGGCCCGTCCCTCATCATCGGCTACAGCCCCTGCGAGATGCACTCCATCAAGAAGGGCGGCATGCAGAACTGCCAGGCCGAGATGAAGAAGGCTGTCGAGTGCGGTTACTGGAACCTCTTCCGCTTCAACCCCGAGGCTGCTGCCGGCAAGAAGTTCTCGCTCGATTCCAAGGAGCCCGCGGGCGGTTATCAGGAGTTCCTGATGAACGAGGCCCGTTACGCTTCGCTGACGCGTTCCTTCCCCGAGCGCGCCGAGGAGCTCTTCAAGGAGAACGAGCAGGCCGCTATGGATCGCTACGCTCACCTGCTGAAGCTCAAGACGGTGTACAACGAGGCCTAGGTCTCCCACCGCAGGATCTGAGGGCTAACCTTCGCGGACGTCCTCGGACATGAAAGAACCCCCGCTGCGCACTACGTGCGGCGGGGGTTCTTTCGTCCTGCGGAGTGTCCGCGAAGGTTAGCCCTCAGATCCTGCTACGACTACGTCCTTGGATTGTGTAGACGGATGAAGGACGTAGTTGGTCGGGTATTCCGTCCACTTCGCTGTTTCGCGGCTTTGGGCATAGAGGGGGACCTGGTTGCGGACCCAGATGGCCTAGAGGGATATGGGTGCAAACGAGAAATCGTTGTTGGGGTCGTCCTTTTCCATAAACTCATCGAGGCAGAATGTCATATAGATTGGAACGTACAGAACCTTGCCCTCTTTGCTGAGGTTCTCGTGGCTTAGCACAACGGCCTCGGGGATTTTGTACTCGCTCACGCTCATCAGACGGTCGAGGGCCGCATGGGCTCGAACCTTCTTGCCCGATTTGACCTCGATCGGGACAACGTGCCCGCGGGTGCCTTCGATCACAAAGTCAACTTCGCCGACCTCGCGTGTCTGGTAGTACCATGCATCAGTTCCAAGGGCGACAAGCTCCTGCGCGACCACGTTCTCATAGAGACCGCCGAGGTTGGGGGTTTTCATATCAAGGTAGACAGCGCGTGCCGTGCTGCCGGGATACCGTGATGCGAGCATACCTGTATCAGACTCGTATAGTTTAAAGGCGGTCGCCTTCTCTGTCCTCTTAAGAGGACTCCGGGCCTCCGTCACCTGGGGGACCATCAGTCCAACGCCTGCGTTCACCAGCCATAGGAAATCCTGCTCGTATTTTTGAAGACGAGCTCCCTCGCCTAGAGACGAGACGATAAAGCGATGGGACTCCGCCTCAAGCTGAACGGGAATTTGTTCGAAAATCGCGCGAACGTTAAACGCTCGAGTCGATGCATATTTAGAGATATCGCTTTTGTACTGATCGACCAGCTGAATTTGAAGCTCACGCGTCCTCACGAGTGAATAACCCGAATCGATATAGTTCTGTACGACCTCCGGCATGCCGCCGCAAACGATATAGGCTCTAAAGTTTTTGAGCATCGCCTCATGAATATAGTTTTCGACGGGACGCCTCTCGACAAGGCAGCTGCGGATGTCTGCAAGCACATTCTCGCTGATGCTGTTTGCCCAACAAAACTCTTCAAAATCCATTGGCCGCATAACAATGTGCTCGACATACCCCACCGGGAAAGAAGAGATCCCCTTAAACTCAGTCCCAAGCATAGACCCCGAGAAGACATAGCTAAAGCGTCCGTCCTCGACCAGCGCCTTCATAAGTGTAACGATCTGCGGATACTCCTGAATCTCATCGACAAAGATAAGCGTATCTCCCTCAACAAGCGGTGCATCCGCAAGAAGGGCCACACGGTTGATGAAGTCAATGGAGTTCTTAGCGCCAACAAGTACGTCTCTTGCCTCGGCATCAAGTAGCAGATTGACCTCATAATACGAAGCGTAGTTGCTCTTTCCAAACGCGTGAATCGCATAGCTCTTGCCAATCTGACGCGCACCGGTAACAAGCAGGGCCTTATGGGAGTTATTCTTCCAGCTCAAAAGCCTATCAGTGACTTTGCGGCGTAGCATTAAAACACCTCATTGACAAAAATTGGCAAATAGATTTGCCCCTAATCATACAAAAATTGACAAATAGATTTGACCCAAATCATACAAAAATTGGCAAATAGCAAAGCTCACTTAGGCCTCAAAGCCAGCGAGCCAGCACGGTACTTTGCGAAAAGGCTGGCGGCGCCGTTGTTGAGGGTGGCCAGGTTGACAGTGGCGCCGTTAGCGTTCTCGGCTGCTTGGGCGCGCAGGAGCGAAAGGGCGTCGGTAGCGTTCATGCAGAAGCCGACGGTAAAGTTCCATACTGCGAACTCGCAGTCGCTTGCCGCGGGGTGAAGCGCGATCGGCTATCCCTTATGTTGGATGAAAAGCCCCTTGTTTTTGCAGGGGTGCATACTCAACTAATAAGTGCATAGAATCTCGTATAGTGCGAGTAAGATATTGCGCTGTCCGTTTTGTGTTTAGCAGAGATGTAGTTTGCATAATCCGACATAATCCTCGCTGCATTTAAATAAAGTTGCACGTAAATGGCGTAGATATGTCTGAGCTGGGGTTCTGTACGCTGAGCGGATAAAAACGACCGTTCACCGTTCCGCTATTTTCAAAATGTATAAATTGAGCGATAAAGAGAATATAAACCTTAATAAACTCGCGTATCGCACGGGCGCGGGTTATTAATGGGTTGTAGGCCTTTTACAGAAAGGATTCCAGCAATGTCTAAGCCTCTTGGCAAGCCCGATCGTATTGTCGTCGCCCTCGGCGGCAACGCCCTCGGCAACAACCCCGTCGAGCAGATCGAGGCCGTGAGCAACACCGCCCACGCCCTCCTCGGCCTCATCGAGCAGGGTAACGAGATCATCATCACCCACGGCAACGGCCCGCAGGTC
>DXLS01000055.1:0-23663 GCA_019414605.1 Collinsella sp. | reverse complement strand
CAGCACGCCCGCGCCGACGAGGGCGATGGCCGCGCCGAATGCGACCATGCCGACGGCGCCCGCCGTGAGGGCGGGGGCGAGGGCGGCGGCGCCCACGGCGAGCAGGGCCACCGTGCCGACCATGGCCGCCATGGCGATGGCGGCGGCGGGGCCGGACGACGCGATCATGACGGCCGCGTTGGCGAGGGCCAGCAGTCCAGCGCTCGCGAGCAGCACGCCCGCGCCCACCATGAGCACGGCCGCTCCGAAGGCGAGCATCTGGCCCGCCGAGACGCCAGCGGCGGTGCCGGCCGCGGTCTCGCCGCCCGCGAGCGCCGTCGTCCCTGCCGCCGCCGCGGGAGAGGCGACGGCCATGCCGCCCACGGCTACCGAGAAGGCGGAGACGAAGCCCGCGATGCCCTTGGCCACGCGGAAGGCCGCGAACGCGACGGCGAGGCCCTTCACGTAAGGCGCGGCCTCGCTCGCGTGGTCCTTGAGCCACCCGGTGGCGTCCGAGACGCCCTTGACGACCGGCTTCGCGGCGTCGAGCGCATTCTTCAGGCCGTCCGCCGCGTCCTTGGCGGCGTCCCCGGACGGCTCCACGCCGAGCAGGGACAGCGCGAGGCCGCCGAGCGCCCCGCCCACGTTGCCCGCGGCGGTGCCCAGCTGCCCGATGGTATCCGATAGGGTCTGGGCCGCGCCGTTCTGCGCACACGAGTCGATGAAGACCGACACGCCGTCCGTGACGGCGGTGATGGCGTCGGTCGCGCCATTGATGCCGCCCGTGATGAGCGGCTTGAAGGCGTCGAGCAGGACCATGCCCGCCTTGACGCCAGCCGCCTCGAGGTTGCCCATGGCGCCCTCGATGGTGGCGGTGGAGGTCGCCGCCTCCTTGGCCGCGTCGGTCATGCCGAGGTCCATGATGGCGCGGTTGAACTCCTCGGCGGAGATCTCGCCCTTCTCCATGGCCTCGCGGAAGTTGCCCGTGTACGCGCCGTTCGCCCTCAGGGCCTCCTGCAGCTTGCCGGAGGCTCCCGGGATGGCGTCGGAGAGCTGGTTCCAGTTCTCGGTGGTGAGCTTGCCCGCGCCCGCAGTCTGGGTCATGACCATGCCCACGGACTTGAACGTGTCGGCGTTGCCTCCGGCTACGGCGTTGAGGTTGCCCGCCGCCTCGGCGAGCTGGGCGTAGTTGTCCACGCCGTTTGCGGCGAGCTGCGCCGTCGTGTTGCGGATGTCGGAGAGGTCGTAGACCGTCTCGTCCGCGTAGGCCTGCGTCGAGGCCGTGAGCTGCCTGATGGTCGAGTCGTCGAGGTCCGCGAAGCTCAGCGTGCTCGCGAACTTCTGCGCGGAGTCCGATGCGTCGGCGATCTCTCCCATGAGGCCCTTCACCGCGCCGATGAGCTTCGACCCGATGGTTGAGGCGAGGCCGCCAAGCGCGCCCGCGATGGCCGCTCCCTTGGCGGAGATGCCCTTGCCCACGGACTCACCCATGGAAGAGCCCGCCTGCGTGCCCGCGCTCCTGAACTTCCCGAGGAACCCGCCGCCAGGCTGCGCTGCGCCGCCGAACTCCTTGGAGAAGGCCGCGCCGCCAGACTTGCCCGCGCCGCCCAGCTCCCTGTCCATCTTCGCAGCGAAGCCCGACATGGTGGGCATAATCGTCACGGACGCCGAGCCGACGTTCACCGCCATCTACACACCCCCTTCCGGGATGCCGAGAATCCTGTCTATCTCGCCGCGCGAGCGCTCCGCGTTGGCGCGGCGTCGCTCGGCGTCTGCCCTCTCGCCCGGGGTCTTCGGCGGCTGGGGGGCGCGCCGCCCCTTCCGGCCGTCCTTGGTGCACTGCCTCCACGCGAGGAGCTTGAGGTAGTAGACCGCCTGGTTGAGCATGTACTCGCCCTCGCTCCACTCGAGCGCCGGGCTCTGCCGCCTCGCCGTCCTCGACTCGCGCGGCAGCGCGTGCCACAGCATCGCCCAGCGGGTGCAGTCCTCGTCCCCGGCCTCCAGGGGGAGGTCGATGCCATAGAACTGCCTGAAGTCCGCCACCGTGTCCTCGCGGTGGTCGAGCCAGTCGCGGGCGAAGCCGGTCAGTTTTTTGCCGAGATGGCCTCCGCCATCGCTGAGGTGAAGGCCGACCAGTCATCGGCGGAGCACCCCAGCTCGTCGGGGGCGTTGCCATCGGCGTCGGGGATGCGCCCGATGTAGTCGACCAGGTGGCCGCAGCAGACGATATCCATGGCCTCGTTTGCGGCCCTGGGGTCGCGCTCGCCGAGGTTGAGGGCCGTCTGGATCTTAAGCGACGCGAACGCCGTCTTGTCCACCTCGAACGTCAGCCCGCGGAAATCGAACTTGACGATGTCATGCTTCTTCTTAGTCGGCATTCGCCGCTCCTTGTCTCTTCGTCGGCAAATGGGCGGGCGCGGCGCGCCCGCCCGTCAACGGCCCTAGGCAGCCTTGGTGGTCTCCGTGGACTCGTAGTAGTCGTAGCAGGTGTTGCCCTGCTCGTCGGTCAGGTACTTCATCGTCAGCGCGCGCTGGCACAGCTCGGAGCTCGCGATGGTGAGGTCGTCCAGCTCGGAGGACTTGCCCTTCGGCACGACCTTGCGCCAGCGTCGGCCGTTCTTGAGCACCAGCTCGAGCACGTACGCGAAAGTCGGGTGGGAGTCGGAGTTGTGCTTGACGGTGATGAGGCCGCCCGTGTCGGTCACGTTGTCCTCGCCGTACTGGCGCTTCAGGGTCTCGGCCTTGATCTCGGCGAGCGTGAGCTGGGCGGACTCAACTCGGTTGGAGTTGGTGGAGTCCATGACGTCACCGTTCATGTCCGGGATGTCGTCGGAGTCCTCGTCGACCGTCTCCACGTAGCCGTCCTCGGAGATGAAGCCGAGGCACTTGAACGCAGGGTCGAGCTTGGTCTCGATGTCGGTCGGCAGGTCCGTACCCACGGGCGCGGAGAAGATGTAGCCGCCCTTCACGCCCTTTGCGGAGCTGACGTTCGCCTGGTTGTTGGTGTTGGTTTCTGCCATTCGCAGGCCCCTTTCTTGTCTACTCGCAGACCCACAGCTGGATCTGCACGATGTAGCGAGAGCGGCCCGTGTCCGGGTCGTTCTGCCTGTAGGTGTTGGTGACCTCGGGGTGGAACACGTTCGGCTCCTCGTCGAGGTCGTAGACGGCGGCGCCCACCCTCTCGGAGAGCGCCTGCGCCGCCTTGCGCTGCTTCTTTCCTGCCCAGCAGTCGACGGCGAGCTGGACGGGCTCGAACATGGAGCCTCCCCCGCCCAGCCGCTCGACGCTGATGAAACTCTCGGGCGCGTCCCCGGTGGCCTCAACGCGGCCAGGCACGCCGGCCGCCTCGGAGAGCCTTCTGGCCACCACTGCCTCGATGTCCATGCGCTACCCCCTCGCCGCGCCGAGCGCCTTCGAGAGAGCCTTGTGCTTAGCCTCGCTGTAGCGCCCGTGGTTCGTACCCGTGGCCACGATGTACGCGTGGTCGCCCTTCTTCGGGAGTACGACGGGCTTCATCACGAACGGCGGCTTTTCGTACTCGGACCCCGGGTAGGCGATGATGTCCTCTGGGTGTCGTCTCGCGGGGCCGCGGACCTCGCCGTTGCCCCCGGCCATGCTTACGGCCTGGGAGCGCACGCGCTCGGCCTTGCCGCGGAGCATACCCTGGACGGCACTTGAGTTCTTGACGGCGCTGTAGCCTGCCCTGTTGGCCTTGAACTTACCGAACTTGACGCTAGCCATCTGCGCGGGTCACCTCCGCAGCCATGTTGAAGGGGCCGGGCGTCGCCGCCTCGGTCGTGCGCTGCGGGTCGCCCACCACGTCGTAGGTCTCGCCGCGCACCTCGACTGAGCAGCCGCGCAGGCTCCCGGCGTAGGTCTTGGGGAAGTGGAGCGTGAAGGCCACGGTGACCCCCTCCGGGCGCGTCGCGTCCATGTCGGAGGTCGCCCCCGGGCACACGACGCAGCGCACCTCCTCGCGCTCGGCCCCCACCTCGACGGGCTCGCCGAGGTCGTCGCGCTTGATGCTCGGGCGGACGACGGTGACCGGCTCCGTGGGGATGAGGCTAAACATGGTCATCGCCAGCCATCGGAGCGATGATCGCGACCGTCTCGGTCGGTATCCCCGCCATCGGCATCACGCCTCCTCCCAGCGGTCAGCGGCGGTCACGGCCTGGATGCTGCGCACGCGGCACCCGGCCAGACCGAGCCGCTTGAGGTCGGAGCGCCCCAGGTAGAGGTCTCCAGTCGGGTTGGCGAACGTGACGCTCGACGAGTACGGCCCGGTCGTCTGCGACTGCTGGGTGATGCCAGCCATGGCGCCGGGCGCGTTGACTGCCCGGGCGACCATGGCCACGCAGACGGACTTCACGTTCTCATCGAACGTGGGGTTCGAGCCGGCGAGGTACTGGACGCCCATACGGCGCCGATATGCCCCGCGCAGGTACGCAGAGGCATCGTCGAGCAGCGCGGCGACCCTGGCCTCGTCCTCGGCGGCACCGCAGCGCGCGACATAGTCGGCGACGGTCGCGAAGGCGGCCACTAGAGCGTCTCCAGGATGGCGATGAGCTCCGCCTTGGTCGCCTTGCGCGGGGCGAAGCCGTTGGCGGCCTCGATGGCATCGCGCAGCTGCTGCACGGTCATCTCGGGTGAAGGATTCTCGTGCACGGGCTGTTCGGGCTCGTTGTCCATGGGCTGCTCGGGTTCGCTGCCCACGACGTCCTCGTCCTCGGCTGGGTCGTCCCCGGCGGGCTCCGCGCTAACCTCGGGCTCGGCGGGCGAAAGGTCGACGTAGCCGCCGGCGGACAGCTCCGCGAAGCGCTCACCGGTCAGCTCGACCTCCTCCCCCACATAATGCACCGCGAGGGTCTCGCGGTCACGGTACGGGTAGGTGACCAAAGCGATCATGTCTGCTCCTTAGGTTTTCTAGGCGGTCGGGGCGATGGTGCCCTTGACCACGAAGTCGATGTACTCGGCGAAGAACACGAGGCCGGTATAGGCGACGGTGTCGTATGCAAGGCTCTTGAGCTCAGCAGAATGATTGACGGCGATATAGCCAGACTCATCGGTATAGAACCCGAAAAGCTCATCGCCCTCGGTACTAGCGGTATAGACCTTGATGTTCTTCTTGACCGTTACGTAGATCGTTCCGGCGGGCACGGAGCCAGTGGACACGAGCGTGCCCAGGCCGGCCCAGTTCTCGATGTAGGAGATGCCGAAGGCGCTGAATACCTCGGACTCGCCGATCTGATTGGCAAAGTCGATGGGGTTAACGAAATAGACGGGTTCGACATCGCCGAAACCGTACTCCTCAATGAGATTATCAAGAGTGCCCCATGCGAGCGCGGCAGTCTTTAACAGGCTCTTCCCAGTGACGGGAGTAGACCCCTCGCCCGCGAGCACGTTAACGAAATCCTTCTTGATGACACGCTGGATATCGGAAATCATGGCAGCATCGGTCTCATCGACGGCGCTGTCGTAACCGCGCTTCTTGATCTTCTGCAAGGTGGTCTGCTTGCGATAGGGCTTAATGTCAACCTCGAAGGTCGTTACGTCCTCCCAGTCGTAGCTGGACTCAGGAATCTCTTTGCCCTCAACGTACGTGACCTCAGTGAGCTTACCGACGATCTTCTTCTGGTGGAGGGTCTCTCCGGCATTCGCCTTGATGGGCTCGCAGGCCGAAAGCATCTTAGAGAGCTTCTCGATGGACTTGGTGAAGCTATTCACGAGGTCGACGTTGTGTACCGCTGCGAGGGTCTTGATATCGGGCATTCTGGCCCCTTTCTCCCCTTACTTGAAGAGGTCGATGTTGGCGGCGATGGCCGCCATGCGTTCCTTCTTGTCCTCGATCCCGAGGATGTCCTTCTTGGAGGGCTTGCCGGGCTTGGGCTTGCCGCCGGCCTCGGGGGCCTTCGGGGCTCCGCCCGCCGGCTTCACGATGGCGGCAACGGCGTTGGCCTGCTCGGTGAGCGCGTCCTCGTCCTCGCCGTTGAGCGTGGCCACGATGGAGCGGTCGAGCCCGGTGGCCTTGGCCACGGAGTCGACGAGCGCGGATCGGGCGGCGCTGGCCTTGAGCGAGGCGTTCTCGCTCTCGAGCGCGCTCAGGCGCTCCTCGACGGTCGGGTCGGTCTTGGGCGTTGCGGCCTTGAGCTCGTCGAGCTCCTTGAGGTTCGCCTTCGAGCGGCTCTCCCACTTGCGCGACTCCTTCAGCGCGTTCTCGTAGAGTGCCTTGTAGTCGGGCTCCTGACCTTCGTCTCCGCCCTGTGCAGGGTTGGTCGGCTCGGTCTCGGTGGGTGTGGTCTCCTGGGCCATGCTCCCTCCATTTCCGCCCCGTGCGGGGCATCGTCTTGCCCCGTGCGGGGCGCTTTTCGGCATGAAAAAGGCCACCCGTGCGGATGGCCTGGTTCAACGTTTTGGTCGGGGCGGCGGGACTCGAACCCGCACGGGCGGTGCCCACGTGCTCCTGAGGCACGCGCGTCTGCCAATTCCGCCACGCCCCGTTGGCACCTGGCCGAGGAATCGAACCCCGATAAGCGGTTTTGGAGACCGCCGCACTGCCATTGTGCTAGCCAGGTGTGTATAATCTGATTTGAAAAGCCCTGGGCGTGCTGGATAGCTAACCTGGGGCTTATTTCTTTATGTCGTCTATGGCCCCGCCCCTGGTCAACAAGATGACGCGGTCGATGTCATGCCTCGACATCTCGAGCCGCGCGCGCTTCAGCGCGTCCTCTCTTGTCACAGGGACTTCCTCGCAGTTAAGCACGACGATAGAGGGCCTTACCGGCCCACCTTCCACCTTTTCGAACTGCCGCACTGCCTTTCTTATATTGCGCTCGATGAACCTAAGCCCGTTGACGCCAGACGCATCGCTTGTCGGGCTCTTCAGCTCGCATAGTTTGCCGTCGAGCAGCAGGTCGATATTGGAAAAGCCCTCCGGCGCGTCCTCCTTGCGGACGACGACCTCGTGACCGGCCGCCCGAAGCGCCTCGTGCGCCGCGAGGTCGTAGGAGCCGCCGCGCTCGTGCGCGAAGGTCTCTTTCGGCTTCTTGTAAACGACTGGAGGCCCAGGCGAACCGAGCACGGCACGCTTCGCCGCGTCCTTCTCGGCGCTCGTCAGGCTTTCGTCCTCGTCGATATCCTCGAACTGAGCCAACTGGTCGCGCAGCTTATCGGGGCGCACGCCCTCCACGAGCTCCGCGTCCGGGTCGTCCTCGAAGCCGGGGACCACCTTGCAGTCGCAGTGGCGGTGGAAGTGCTTGAACTCGCCGGCGGACTTGCGCGTGTGGTATACCGCGCCGCGGCTCGCGAGCATGATGCAGAAGGTGCAGGTCTCGAAGCCCGTCGGCACGCGCGCGAAGCGCACGCCGCGGTCCTTGTCGCGACCCACGTTGGAGATGATCGTCTCGTTCAGGCTGCGGAGCGCGTCGTTCCTGGCGTACTCGCCGCACGCCCTGGCGAACGCCGCGTCGCCGCCCTTCACGAGCTTCTTCGCCTGGTATCTGGCAACAGTATCGACCGATTCTGGCCTGTAGGTCGTCACGGTGACGGCCTGCTGCAGCCTGGCGCCCTCGCGCTCGGCGAGGTCGTCGTACCACTGCGCCGCGAACTCCGCCGCCACGTCGTCGTAGCCCTGGACGAAGCCCTCCATGATGAGCTTCGCGGCCTCGCGCTTCTCGGCGACGGTCGCGTCCCCGTGGGCGCGGCACCAGGCGAGCACGGCGGTCTCCACGTCTGATGCCGCCCTGTCGCCTATCTTCGCCACGGCGCGGTTGTAGGCCGCGAACTCAGCCGCGCTAATCATCGGCGGGCGGCGCGGGTTCTGCCGCCTGGGTGACGCCCGCCATCAGGTCGAGCGCCGCCGAGCGCGTCACGTTGCGCCTGATCTCGGACGAGACGTTGCGCACCTCGTCGTCATCGAGGCCGTTGAGGCGCCAGAAGGTCGGCGTGCCGGCGAAGCCCTCGACCACAGACGCGAGCTTGATGGAGCTGTCGGTCTGCTGGGCCAGCGTCGGCATGGCGGGGTTCAGGAAGTGGACGGACACGCCGCAGGCGTCCTCGGCCTCCTCGTAGGAGCACCCGAGTTCCGTGGCGATCGCGGCGGTCGCGGCATTCGCCAGCGCCGCCTTGGCCTCGCGGATGAAGCTCTTGCACTTGAGGATGAGCGGCTCGTTCTCGGCGTAGATCGCCTCGGCGGAGCTGGGGTTGTCGCTCATGATGCCGAACTGCCCCACGTGGATGCCGGTCGCGGCGCTCATGCGCTTGCACAGGTTGCCGAAGTGCTCGGTCATGGGCTGCATGCTCGGCTGTGTGAGCTGGCCGAACTGCGGAATCGTGCCGTCCTCGGTCTTGGTGACCTCGAAGATGGAGCCGATGAAGGCGCTCCACTTGGTCTTGTCGGCGAACGCGTCTCCGTCGGTGCCCAGCAGGTACTTCTGCGTGGACGCGGCGAACGCGGCGGCGATCTCCTCGTTGACGTTGGCGCGCATGGCGCAGTCGATGTTCCAGCGCACCTCGGAGTTGATCCTGGACACGCCGAACGGTCGGTCGTCATCGGGATTGTGCGGCATGACGAACATGGGCACGGCGCCCAGGCCGTGCTCCACGTACTCCGCCGCCCACTCGTTGCGGCGAACCTCGCGGATGCGCACCATGCGGTCCGGCAGCATCACGTTGACCCAGTCCGGGCGGTTCGTGGGCCGCCCGCGGTCCTTGGCGAAGGAGACGACGAACATGCCGGAGGACAGGCACTCGTGGACGTCGTCCCAGATGCCCGTGCACAGGGTCGGCGGGTACGCCGAGATGCGGGCGTGCCCGTCCTCGTCCGCCGTCACCACGAGCATGGAGAAGCAGTACTTGAGCGCGGAGTTGACGGCCTTGCCGACGCGCGTGGCCATCTTGTTGCGCTTGGCCACGGAGGTGAGCAGGCCGTCGAAGTCCTCGTCGTCGGGGCACGTGAACCCGTCGAAGGCGATGTGGTCGCGCATGACCTCCACGCACTTGTATCCCCAGCCGCACGCGACCTCCAGGTCGCGCAGCGAGTCGGGCACGGCGATGCCGAGGTCCTTGAGCATGTTGCGCGCCTCGTAGTAGTCCGAGCGCAGGAGGTTGCCCCTGTAGTGGGTCTGCCAGCTGTTGAGCAGGCAGCGCACCGTCTCACGGTCCTCCTCGAGCAGGCCGTCGGCGGACGCCACGGCGTAAGGTATCGAGATCAAGTGACCCTCGCCTTCATTCCGGGTTTTCTCTTCGATGAGCTGAGCGCGAGCAGCGCCAGCCCCGCGGCCTCGATGGGCGCGGCGTTGTCCCCGCCGAAGCCCCAGCCGCCACCGGAGCCGATCTTGCGCTTGGGCGACGTCTCGGCCGACAGGTCGAGCGCCGGGCACGCGATGTGCGTGACCGCGCCCGCCTTCGCGCCGGACGAGATGAGGCTCGCGGCGGTCACGGCCTGGTCGGTGCTCGGGCGCAGGATGTAGTCCTTGGGCATGCCCATGCCCTCGAGCTTGTCGCACAGGGCGCCGGCTCCGGCCTTGCCGTCGATGGCGACGCAGGCGTACCTGCCCGCCCTCGCGGCGATCCAGTAGGCCAGCCAATCCGTGCTGGGCTCGGGGTCCTCGCAGAAGGGAAGCTCCACGTGCACGGTCGCGGATCCGGGCGGGCGCACGGCGCACGCCACGGCGACGGTCGAGCCGTCCGCGCTGAACCTCACGCCGGCGCAGATCCTGCAGCCGGCGGTCAGCTCGGGGCCGCTCCCCACGAGGCACGCGGCCCATGCGTCGGCGCCGATGATGGGCTTCTCCACCTGACTCTGCGGAGGCAGCCAATAGCCCAGGTACTCCTGGGCGGCCCCCAGCTCGTCCATGTCCTTCATTCCGGTGCGGATGGCGCGGATGTCGGCGTGGTAGCCCAGGGACGGCATGACCTCCGGCCAGCGGCTCTCGTCCCAGATGTCGCCGATCTCCTCGACGCCGTACTCGAGCCACAGCAGGTCGGACGCCTTCTCGCCGCCCTCCCACGCCTGCTGCCGGAGGTCCTTGAACACCTCGGCGGGGTTGCCGGCGCGGGTCGGCGTTCCGGCGTACACGATCATCAGGTTGTGCTTGGCGCCGGACACCGTGGTCGGGTTGATGACCTGTGTGTGGATGCCCGTGAGCTCCTGGGCCTCGTCGTATATGACGATGTCGAAGGAGAAGCCCAGGCGCGAGGACTTGGTCCTCGTCGAGAACTGGATGACGCCGCCGGAGCTGAACCGCATCCACTCCTGGCCGGTCTGCGAGCAGACCTCGACCAGGAGCTTGCGCCAGCGCGGGATTCCCTCGGACGTGTCGCCGACGCGGCGGCCGAAGATCTTGCGGAAGCGCTCGACCATCTCCATGGTCGTGGAGTAGTTGTGCTCGGTCCACAGCACCTTGTAGCCGGCGAGCGCCGCCATGATCGCGACCCACACGATGAGGTCGACGGACTTGCCCTGCTGTCGAGGGATGGAGATGCCGACGCGGGGGTGGACCCATTTGCCGTTCGCGTCCACGGCGCCGATGTCGTGGGCGAGTTGCACCTGCCACGGCACGAGGTCGTACCCCATCGTCGGGGCGAGCTCGACCGCGAGGGAGCCGATGGACCTCTCGTAGGGCTGGACGAGGCGGAGCCTCGGCTTAGCCGAGGACGTCGCGCAGGACCGAGACGGCGTTGATGATGACATCGTCGCCACCGTCCTCCCCGGCCCCCTCTATTCGCTCAATCTGGTCGAGCGTCTCGCGGTACTCCTTGGCGAGCCTGGCCGCCTGGCTGGGCTCGGCGTCGTAGAGCTGCCGCTCGATGATCTGCCGCACCCACCGAAGCCTCCCGAGCGTGTCCTGGCGGCCGTCCGGTCCGTCGGCTGGCGGTGCCGAGACGCCCGCGCCCACGGGCTGTCCCGTGGACTCGCCGGCCGCGATCTCGCCGCTCTCCTTCATCCTCTTGATGAGGGCGCACACGCCCGAGCGCGACCTCTTGAGTTTCTTCGCGATAGCCGCAGGTCCGAGCGCCGGGTAGGCGTTTCTGACGAACTCCCGCTCATCCGCGGTCCAGGGCTTGCCCCTCGGCTTCGTGGACTTCGTGGACATTCCATGCACCTCCCGGTATGGACTCGGTTTCGGGGCCTGCGCAAAAAAGGCGCAATGCCGGCGGGCGAGCCTTCGGCCCCCGGGGAGGGGCCATCCCCCAGGGTCGCGTCACCACGGCAGCGAGGTCGAGCAGCCCACGTCGCGGGGACGCGGCGATATCGAGCCGTTGAGAGCGGCGAGGCTCTTGTTGCCGCGCCGCTCGTTGCAGATCCGGTGCGCCGGCGCGACGTTCGCGCGGTCGATGGGCGAGCCGCCCTTGGACACGGGCACGATCTCGTCCACCTCGAAGCTCATCGGGTCGCCCGCGGGCAGGTCGTAGTCGATGGCCATGCCGCAGATGTGGCACGGCAGCCCCTGCGCCTTGAGCCAGGCGCGCACCTGCCGGCGGGCGTGGCCGTTGGCGTAGCGGGTCTTGGTGGCCACGGCTAGCGCTCCACGGGAGAGCGGCCCCGGTTGGCCATGCATTCCTCGAGTCCCGCGTAGCGCAGGCTCTCGACTGCCTTGCCGGCCCCCTTGCACTTGCGCCCGCCCGCACGGCGGGCGATGCCCAGGGCGCGGCGGAATGCCCACGCCATCACAGTGTCGTACCGGCTTGCGGCACGGACGATAGCCTCGCGTGTGACCACGGACCCACCTCATTACGTTGTCGTTCAATAGAAAGGCCGGAGTCCCTGAACTGCTGAAGGGAACCCCGGCCACTCATCTGTGCTTCCACGCACATCCGACCCGCACACCGCGCGGGCGACGCTGCGAATCGACACCCTAGTTATATCCCAGATGAAACCTGCAACGGTCTGCAATTGTGTGCAATCGTCTGCAACTATCTGCAATCGTCTGCAATTGCCTGCAGCCCCGAAAATACAAAAAGCCCCGACCGCACGGGCGGCCGGGGCAAGCATGCTGACGCGAACCAGCTATCTGATTATATCGCCGCACGTCCCAGTCCGGACCGCGCGGTGGCGATGCCCACCATATCGACCCAGTCCAGGGCCGATGACATATCGGAATGCACCGACCTCACCGACACCCCCAGCGTCCCCGCGATCTCCTGCAGCGTGCGGTCCTCGCAGTACCTCAGCTCCAGCACGTCACCCCAGCGCTTGCCCGGGTTGGCCGAGCGCACGCCCGCGCAGAGCTCGCGCCCACGCTCCACCTCATGCCGCAGCTCCGACAGTTCGGCTCCGCTGCGGCGCTCGTAGTCTATGCGGTCGTCGGTGGACCTCATGAAGTCCGTGCCGTGCGCGCCCTTGCCCACGGCGTCGTAGCGCTGGGCGCGCACTTGCTCGCGCGCCTGCATCGACTCGATGACCGCCAGGCGGCGGTCGATGCCGCGCTGGGCGGCCCGTACAGTCTCCAAATATTCACGTGCGTCCATGTGACCTCCCGCGTGGTACCATGCATTTGTCATATAGAGGATGCCGGGAGGCGTCTTTGCCAAAGGCCGCCGGCGCTCCAACGCCAGCGGCCTTAATTATATATCTACCTGCGGAAACTCAATATCTCATCGCGACCTCGCGCCGCATGGCCATGATCTCGTCGTGCGCCGACCCCGACCCGGCCAGATAGCGGTCCACCCTGTCGCGCTTCGGCTTGGTGCCTTTGCGACGGGCCTCCTTCACGCGGCGCAGGTCGTGCTCGCGCCGACACGCCTCCGAGCAGTACTTGGCGTGGGGCGCCTTCGGGATGAAGACCCTCCCGCAGATCGCGCACGTCCTCTCCTGCACGTCCCACATCACGTTCATCTCGTCGACCTCCTGCACCTGCGGGCGCGGCGCGCCTCGATGCTCTTGCGCACGCGGCGGTTCTCGATAATCATCCGCCACAGCTTCTCAAACAACCTCATCGCTTAGCCTTCCTCGACCTCTTGAGCGCGCGGGCGCGGTCGCGCTGCAGCGTCCTCGCCCTCCGCTCCGTCTCCCCGATCTGCGCCGCCGTCACCCGCGGCGCGTCGGCACGACCGTGCACGAGCGCCCGGCGCGCGGGACCCGACACAAGATCGGGCACCGTGCGCCAGGCGGTCGCGCGGTACAGCTCCACCGCCGAGCGGATCACCTGCCGTCCTCCCCCGTTTCGACGAATACAGCGCCAGTCGTGCGCCATCTCGAGTACGAGTCCATCAGCATCGCCCAGAGCAGGCAGAGCGTTGAGTCTTCTCTCAAGCTTCCTGCGCCTCGCATACCAAGGTCGTATCTCAGCCGAAGGGAGCCTCCGTTGTCGGGGCAGTAGACTTGCACGCCCAACGGCAGGAGCATCTTGTCGTGCAGCTCGTCAGCAAGATCGCGAGGGCACACGAGCCAGTTATCGTCGCCTCGGAACGTGAGGCCGTGGCCGCTCTTGAAGTCAGCCATGCACGACTTGACCTCAACGAACACGAACCGCCCGTGCTCGAGCTTCATGTTCCGTCCTCCGACTCCCGGAGAAAATGCCATGAAGTCGACCCTGTGGTCGGGGTCCACCCATACCTCCTGCGCGACGAGGGAGAACTGCCTGCGGAGCTTCTTCTCCACCTTCTCGGACAGCTCTTCGGTCACATCCCTGCGGTTCATTCGCCATCAACCCCCAGCCTGTCGCAAAGGCGGTCCATGCTCTCGCCGCAGATGTCGAGCGTGGCATTGCCGCACCAGATCTTTTTGCCGGCTACGTTGACGGCTACGATCTCGTCCATGTTGACGATGTACCTGTAGCCGTTTTCGTCGCGCAGCTCAATGAATCCTCGGCTCATCAGAACTCCTCCCCGTTCCAGCCGTCGGGCATGTCCTTGATACGGCGCCACGTCCTATACGTGCGCACGGAGCTAATCTCGACCTTGAACGTGTGCTTGCAGTCGGGACATTCAATCTCGTCCTCGCCCTCTTCGTACTGCCACGGATCGTCAATGGAACCACCGCAGTAGGGGCAGATCATGCGCTCATCGGTCTCCTGCTCGTTCTCCCATTCATGCAAGATGTGGAGCTCCCTTCGGCACTCATCGCACCACGAGCGCCCCTGGACACCCACAATGGCTGCCAGCGATGGCGAATACTCGCGGTAGTTCGGCGTCGGTTTCCCGCACCGCTCGCAGGTGTACATCTTCAGCTCCTCGTTCACCTAAAGCTCCTCTCCGCAGAACGGGCAGTACTTGATGTCCTCGATGTAGGCAGTCGCCGTCACATCGGCGCTGACGCAGTCGCCGGCCGAGCCGTTGACCGAGATGTCGAGCGCCACGTCGGTATCCAGCTCGACGGCGATGATGGGCTGGCCGTCATAGCGTCGCGCGAGGGCCATGGAGCCCACGGACCAGTTCCGGATGTCCCGGTCGGGCGCGGAGTGCAGCGACGCGATGCGCGACCCGCCGCAGAAATAGCAACTCATTTGTTCTCACCCCTATCCTTCTCGACAGTACCGGCACATAGATGCTCGATGCGGTCCCTGATATCGTTGACCATCCAACTCGCACCATGCCCCGCACAGTGAGAACGCCTGCACACATCGTCCTCAGGTATACGTCCACAGCACAGGCCCACGGCGAGGTTGTAGCCGCACTCCAGATGTCCACCGCGCTCGTCCCGTTGCAAAGCCTCACCGAGATCCTCCAGCAGCCTCTCGAAGCTGTCGGGCCTGCGGAGATAGCAGCAGTCGGCATACGCGTCCCTACCGGAACCAAGGTGCACGACCCACCGCTGAGACCAGGTCGAGAACTCGTACGACTCAACTTTAAGGAACCTCCCCCTCCGCGTCGAACAGCTTCACGGTATCCAGCGGAATACGACCGCCCTCCGCGTCGACTGGGTGCAGCCGCCCCAGCGTCGGCAGCTGCACCACCTCCCCGTCCGCAGTCATTAAGCTATCGACCGCAAGGCGCTCGCTCATTTCGCACTCCATTCCTTCACGATCTCCTTCTCCTCCGCGACCATGATCAGCGCTTTGTTAAGGCATCGCCTCGCCTCGCGCAGCTCGTCGCAGGCGGTCGGGCCCATGCCCGACCCGATAGACCTCTTTGCGTCCTCGAGCCTGCCGACGGCGAGGTCTATCCAGTCGGCGGGGCGGCACCTGTAACTCATCGGGACTCACCCCTCACGTCGAAGATGTCGGCGAGGATGTCGCCCGGCGTGGCCATGAACGGCTCGCTGCTCACGGGGTCGTATTGCACCTCGAGGTAGTTCGGGTAGCCGATCGTCACGCCCGTGGGCTCGCGCTCGGGCAGGCACTGGTAGCCCCAGATCACGCTCACCCTGTGCTCGTCGAGGATGGTCTCGGTGCGCTCCACGCGCAGCCTGTAGCCGCCCACCCGCTCCGTGTCGTACGTGTCGTCGGCCCAGGGAATCTGGTGCCTGTCGAGGGCGTCGCGGTAGGCCCTCATCACCGCTGAGATCTCGGTCAAAACCTCTCTCACTCTCCTATCTCAAAAGAATTAGGTGTTCTTTGCCGCGGGGACTCCCCCGCCGGCCCCGTTTCCGCCCTCTAGCGGCGGGAACCCCATCGCCTGCTGGCCCAGCTGCGGCGCGGGCGTTGGCACACCTTTGGCATACCTTTGGCGCGGCTCCTTGCCGCGCGCGAGCTCGGCGATGTCCTCGTACAGGTCGGCCTTCTGCTTCCGGCGGGCACGCGCCTCGGCGAGCTTCTGCTTCTTGGCCAGCAGAACGGCCTCCCCGCTCGACATGACGTTCGCCATGTAGATGCGCGTTATGTCGAGCGGCCGGCCGGCGGCGGGGTCGACTTTCTTGTCCTTGAGCATCTCCATGAGGGTGATCATGACGCCTCCGCAACTTGGCGCTCGAGCTCGGCTATGAGCTCGTCATCCGTCTTCGCCGGCTGCCACACCGCCGCGCGCTCGACCTCCTGCGAGGTCTGGCCGCCGCGTGCCTTGCGCTCGGCGTCGTAGCCCTTCTCGCGGTCGGACCAGCTGCGGGCGACCGGCTCCCATTTCGCGATGGGGAAGCCCTGCCTGGTCCAGCCGTTGGCCTCGTAGTAGTCGTAGAACTTCCGGGCGCTGCCGCGCAGGCAGTTCGCCGCGAAATACGACTCGACCTCCTCGAGGGTAGGCGGGACGAACTCTGCGCCACCTCCCCCTCTGTTCTCACAATCTGAGGGGTTAATCCAGACTCCTAACTCCTCTTCCCCTTCCTCTTCCTCTTCGCTTGTTCGTTTGCTTTCGGCTTTGCTTGCGCGTTTGCTTTCCGTTTTGCTTGTCCGTTTGCTTTCTGCTTTGCTTTCGGCTCCGCTTGCGGCGCTACCACGGCTCAGCCCGCCCTTCCTTCCGGCCTCCGCCCTGGCGCGGCTGTTCTCGAGGACCGGCATGATCAGCGTGATGGCCATCCTCTGGGCGTCGGTGCGCGGCTCGGGCGCCTCGCCGGTCACGAGGTAGCGCACCATCATGCCGAGCAGCTCGTTGCTCTCGCGCCTGTTGCCGAGGCACAGGGCGCCCTCCACGAGGGAATCAAGTATCGTCATCCGTATCACCTCCGCAGATCGAATCGGTAAAGGCCGCGGCGGCGGCCTGGTCGCGGCCCGGCATGACCGAGCCGTAGGTGCCGAGCGTCGTCTTGACGTCGGCATGCCCCAGGCGCTCCTGCACCGTTCGCATGTCGAAGCCGTGCATGAGCAGCCAGGTGGCATGGGTGTGCCTCAGGGAGTGGAAGACCGTCTCCTCGGGCAGTCCCAGGTCCCTCGCGAGCGACTTGAAGCGGCTCGTCACGGTGGACGGTCGCGCCAGGGCGCCGGCGGGCCCGAAGGTCACCACCAGCGCCGCCGGGCCCTTGCGCGCGAGCCACGTGTCCTGCCACTCCAGGTGGCGCTGCAGCTGGGCCTCCACCGCCGGGGCGAGCGACACGTTGCGCACGTGCCTGCCCTTGGTGTAGGCCTGCCGGTGCAGCTCGGGCTTCTCGACCGCCTGCCCCACCACGTGGAGGTCGTGCAGCGCCCGGCGCCAGTCGCGCCGCTGCAGACCGCAGACCTCCCCGCAGCGCAGCCCCGTGTTGAGGGCGAGGTAGGCCGCCATGGCCTCGGTGCGCCGCGAGATGTTTGCACCCGAGGCGGATCGCGAGGACATGGCGGAGACCAGCGCGCGGGACAGCTCGTCGGTGTCGCACTCGGACAGCGCGAAGGGCTCGACGGGGTCGGGCGAGGGCGCGGGGACGTCGAGCATGATGTCGCGCCCCAGCGCCGGGCGCCACGAGCGGTAGGCGCCCTTCAGCAGCGCGTGCATCTTGAGCAGTGTCTTGGGTTTCACGCCCTTGCCCGTCCTTGGCGCGAGCAGCATGCGGTACGCCGCCGACACGTCCCAGGGCTCCAGCTGGTCGTAGGGCAGCCGGCCGATGGTCGGCTCCACCATCGTCCTGACGACGCTGCGGTACGTGGCCACCGAGTTGTCGGACAGGCCGTTGACGGGGTCGGAGATGTACGTCTCGAGCATCGAGGACAGGCGCTTGGAGCTGTCCCGGGCCGAAGACGGGTCGAACGTCGCCGCCCACCTGTCGCACTCGGCCTGGGCCTGCTCGCGCGTCAGCTCCGCGTCCCACGACCTGTAGGGCCTGATCCGCCTGCCGGTCACGCGGTCGGTGCCCATGTAGGGGCGGGCGAACCAGCGGCCATCCGCCCCGCGCTGCACGACCGCCCGGCGCTCGCTAGGAGAGGTCACTGGCGGCAAGCTCCTTGGCGATGTGCGCGATCTTGTCGCGGTCATCGAGATTGATGTCCAGGAGCAGCTCACTGGCGTCGGATGGGCTTACCGCCGCGAGCATGACCTGGCCCCTGGCCTCGGTCTCATCGATACCGAGCTTGACCATGTCCCTGACCACCTCGCTGACGAAGCACCGCATGATGTCGAGGACGATGGTCTGGGTCATGCAGCCACCTGCAAAAAACAACACGCCGTCATCGGTGTCTCCGGCGCAGAGGAGCGCATCCGCCTCGAACTCCACTGGTTCGACGTTCTCGCGCTCAATCGTCACCTTCAGCTTCTTGCTACTCATCCTTCTCCTCCTCCTTGGCGCTCTCCTGCACCCTTGCCAAAAGCCACTCGTCGTCCCCGCCGGCCTCGAAGCCCGCCGAGCGGAACAGCTCCCAGTGCTCGAGCCAGCCCTCGGCATCGTCGCCGCTATAGCTGCTGTTGAGCCGGACCATGTCCCTGGCCGCCGCCATGAGGCGGAAGCCGGCCTCGTACTCGCTGGGGCCGGAGGGGCCGAGGCGCGCCATGAACTCCCTGCGGACGCTGGCGATGCGCTCGCCGCCGCCGAGGGAGCAGAAGTCGCCGCCTATTGCATCGGAAACCACGACCGGCTCCACGCGGGCCTCGCGCACGATGCGCTTGAGGTCATCGGGCATGGTGAACGCGCCGGACGCGATGAAGCCGACCATGCGCCTGTACAGGTCCTTTAGCGCGGCTTCCTCGCGCTCGGCCTCCTGCTCGGCTCGGATCTCCTCCTCGGTCTTCTCGGGTTCCGCGCCCGACCCGTCACCCGGCTCGTAGAGGTACCAGTAGCCGCCTTCCGCCACGGCGACGGCGCCAGGGTGGAGGGCGAGCTCATTCCTCTCAAGCTTCGCGGCGGCGCCTCCGAGCGCAATCCAGTCGACGTAATTCGAGCCCTCCGGCCGCTCCTTCAACACCGGGATGCCCGCATCGCCGAAGGCGTCGTAGTCCTCGGCCTTGGCCTCCTCGCGCTCGACGCGGCGGCGGATGCTATCGGCCTTGCCTGCCCAGCCCTCGCCGGCGGCGAGGACCGCCTCGATATCCTTCTCGTCGTCGAAGGCGCTCGCGGCCTCGAGTTGCTCCAGCGTCACCTGCACGCCGGCATCGATGCGACCGCGCAGTTTGCGCGCAGCGCGGATCTGCCCGGCGGTGGCGCGGCTCGCGCGCTCGATGCGCTGCTCGTCGATGCCAAGCACGAGCATCTGCTGCACGCCGCGGGCGCGCTCGGCCTCGGTCAGCTGGCGCTTGTCGTCGGTGGCGAGCATGGCCACGAGCTCGTTGGCCTCGTCCATGGTGTCGGCCACCAGCGCGGAGACCTCGCGGTCCTCCCCGTAGATGGACGACAGCGCTCGGTAGCGGCGCTCCCCGTCCACGATGCGGTAGACGTTGCCGTCTGCCACGACCACGGGCGGGTTCAGCGGCTCGCCGCCGGTCGCCTCGATGCTGCGGGCCAGGGCGCCGATGTCGCCGAAGTCCTCGCGCGGGTTCTGCTCGCTCGGGCGGATGTCGCCCAGGCGCACGGCCCTCTTCTCAAACTGCATGTCATTCCTCCTAGTAGTACATCCCGCTCGGGGCGGTCCCCTCGATGGCGCCGGCGACGGCGATCAGGCCGATGAGCGCCACGGCGCACACCACACTGCGCACGCGCTCGGGCAGCGACTCCCACCACTCGCCGAGCCTGCAGCCCGCCTCCCAGATAAGGTCGCCCATCACGCCACCCGCCTCGAACGGCGAGCGGGCACGCAATCGGGCGAGGGCAGCGCCGGCACCGCGCCGCGCGCCATGATGGCGGCATCGATGTCCTCGCTGCGCACCACCTCGCGCGAGCTGTTGGGGTTGAGCGACGGGTAGCGCGGTATCACGCCCTGCATGACCATCGCGCGGAACGTGACGTTGTCGCAGCAGGCATAACGCGCGCCCTTGGCTATAGACATCCACATGGCCTTCTCCTTTCAAATCAATAGAGCCAATCCCTTGCCGGAGGGCCGCACCGATAGATGCAGCCGGAGGGCGCTCCCCCGCCAAAGGGAGCGGTGCCGCCGCCCCGCCAAGTCGGCGGCGGACACCATGTGGGCCGGATGTAGGGAGTCCGGCCCCGTCGCGCCACGGGCCCCGCGGAATGGGGGCGGTGCGGAACCCGTGGCGCGGCGGGAGCGGGCCCGCCGTCAGTCGCGGAGCGACCCGACCACCCACGCCGCGATGAACGGCAGCGCGGCGACAAAGCAGATCCGCGCGAGCAGGTGCGCGCCCTGCGCGATGCAGAGCCACCCCGCGGCGTCCATCACGACGGCCGAGGCGAGCAGCGCCCGGGTCATTCGCGACCGCCACAGAACGGCCACTCGCCCGGGGCGGGGTCGTTCTCCATGACGTCGCAGGCCACCGGGTCGCACACCTGCCTGCGGTCGAGTTCCACCATGCGTGCGAGGTAGGCGACGTCGCCGGCCTGGACGTGCTCGCGGAACGTGTCGCGCGCGTCCGCCAGGAACTCGAACACCTCCGTGTGCCACTCGGCGTCCTCGCCTGCCCACGTCACCATGCCGCGCAGGGTCGTGATGTCGTTGGGCAGCTCGTAGCTCTTGCCTGTCATTCCTCTTCCCCTATCCCTATGCGGCCTCGTCCGTGTTCCAGCCCATCAGGTCGTTGGGCGTGCAGCCGAGGGCCAACCCCAATGCCGCGAGGCTCTCGAGCGAAGGCGTCGAAGCCTTGGCCAGATAGTTGCGGATGCTGTATACCGACACGCCCGATGCCGCGGAAAGCTCCTCAGCGGTCTTGATGTCGGCGTGAGCCATCGCAACGCGCAGGTTATGAGCGACGCGTGTGCAAATATCCGTCATTCATGTACCTCCGTTCTAGAAATCTACGTGTTTCGCGTTTGCTGATACTCATTATCTACGTGATTCACGTATTGTCAACATGATTCTAGTAACTTTCTTGATGGATATACACATTTCGCGTAGACTTCTATCTGAAGAAGGGAGAGATATATGTATGAACTCTCGATAAAGAAGATGCGCGAGGCCGCTGGATTTAAGAAGCAGCCAGACGCCGCCCGCGCCCTTGGATGGAAAGAACGCCGCTATGCATCCATCGAGCGAGGTGAAGTGAAACTAACCGCAGAGGACGCTTGCGTGATAGCCGAGGTATTTGGTTGTACGCCAAACGACCTCTGTGGATGGCCGCCTGGCTTGAATGAAGGGTTTGCCGATGAGCTCGACCCCGAAGAGGGCGAGCTGCTCTACTGCTACCGGCAGAGCACCGAGAAGAGGCGCTCGAAGATCCTGGAGACGGCACGCGACCAGGCCGAGCTGTCCCAAAATCAGGCTGCAGCGCCTGAAATCGAAGGGCTGGAAGCGGATCAAGTAAGGTCCGCGTAGCAAAGTAAAGAGGTATTCATGGGGCTGTTCAGTTCATTGGCCAAAGCGATTTTGACGGGCAATGGTGCGCCTCGCTCTGCCGCCATGTCCGCACAAGATAGTAGGCACCCCGCCGCGCGCGTCATAGACATCGACGGCGATTGCGAGAAGACGGTGTTCACCTACGTCGGCGTGCCCTTCAAGGGCATCCGGAAAGGAACCGAGTTCTACGTCGATCCGCTCGGTCGCGACATGGTCATCCACAGCAAGTCGACCGGCACGACGGCGGACAGCGCCGAGTTTGGAGATACGCCACTTTCCTACAACGGCACCGCATTCGGATTTACCTGCTCGGGACTCGGGTTCCTCAAGGAGATGGTGGCGGCCGGCTTCACGTTCCGTCTCAAGGTCAAGAAAACCGGCATGTACTCCCCTGGCGTCCCCGAGTTAGTCAGCCTGACTGCGGAGCCCCGGCTCTTGGAGCAGTGGTGGGAACGCCAGAAGACGCTGACGACTCCCGTTCCGTTCTCCGAGGAAGACGAGCTCATTAGACTCGAGGCTAAACGCGAGGCGCAATATAGGGCCAAGGTCACCCAGGTGAGGCGTAGGCGGACAGGCATCGAGCTTGCAAAGGATTCGCTTGAGGTATGGATTACCGTTACCGATCGCAACTGGATCGGCGGCAAACTGCCCAGAAAGGACCTCCGCTTCACTCCGTCATTTGAGATAGTCCCGACGCCAAAGGGCTCGTCGGCAAAGCCGCATATCAGAGTGCTCGCCGACGGCAATCCGCTTGTCGAGATTAACGCCAGGAGCGACGAGATTTACAAGCAAATCTCCGCAAACAGGGAAAGGCCGTGCCGCGCCATCTATATGTGGGACTACTACCAAGACGGCACCGACCAGACAAAGCTCTATCTGGTATTTGACTAGCAGATTATGCGAAACGATCGAATCGCCAGTTACTCCCCCATTTTCGTAACCCCACGAAAATGGGCAGGCGACTGCTTAAGTTGTTGCAGAAAACGCAACGACTGCTACTAAACAAAGAAACCCCGTGCGGCAATCTTGGCGGATCCGCACGGGGCATATGCCCTCCGGCAAAAGGGAAAGGCAGGACCATTATATGGCAACCAGTGAGAACTCAAGGTCAAAACTCGGGTCGAAGCGCGAGGTCGCGCCCGGCAAGTGGGTGATCCGCGTGCAGGCGGGCTTCCGCGCGGATGGGCACGTGCGGCGCGTGTCGCGCACCGTATACGGCACCGAGACCGAGGCCGATATCGCCATCGCGCAGCTCGCGCGGGAGCTTGGCGTATCCCAGGCGGCGCATGCGGGCGTGACGCTCGACATGTACTACTATGGAGTTTTCCGCGACTCGGCGAGCAACCGCGGCAAGCCGCGCTCCAAGGCGAGTCTGCGTGAGTACGACGGGCAGATGAGCAACTACATCTCCCCCGTCCTGGGGAGCATCGACATCTCCGAGATCACCCACGACATGATGCGCAGCTGCATCGAGCGCTCGGGGGCGCCGGCAAAGACCAAGACGACGCTGCGCGCCATCATGCGCCGCGCCTTCGACGACGGCTGGGTGACGGTGGAGCCCTTCCGCCGCCGCGTCATCGCACCCAAGGCCAAGCAGGCTCCCGTGGAGCCGTGGAGCATCCCCGAGGCCGCCGAGGCGCTGCGCAGGCTCGCCGCCAGCGACGACCGCGCCGATCTTGTCATGAACGCCTACCTCATCCTGGGCCTGAGCGGCCTGCGCAAGGAGGAGGCGCTGGCCGTGCGCCCGTGCGACCTCAAGGTCACCACGACCTACGACTTCGCCACGGGCCAGCCGACGGTCTCGGAGTACATCGAGGTCTGCCGCGCGTACACGGACGAGGATGGCGTGAAGGAGACCAAGAACGACCATTCCGTGCGCACCGTGCCGGTTTTATTGGCAGGCCGCGAGCGCCTGCACCAGATCATGGACGAGTTGCGCCCGGGCATAACCGTCGAGGGCGGCACTTCGGTTACGGAGCAGGTGCGCGAATGGAGCGGGCAGCGCATCGTAAACATGCGCGGCGACAACCTCGTGCGCGCCTGGCGGCGCATGTGCGTACGCCATGACCTGCGGTATATCCCGCCAAAGGCCCTGCGCCACACGTCCGAGACCATCATGGCGGCGACCGAGGTCGACCCGCTGAGCATCATGGACCTGCACGGTCATACGGACCTGGGGACAGATTACCGCCATTACATCAAACCGGGCCTCGCGGAACGCGAGAAGGCCGCCAGGCAGGTCGGGCGCGCCCTGCAGATCGTCGAGGGCGGCGGCGCGGACGGCGGTTTTAATGGCACCGGTCTGGGCGCCGAAACGCTCTAAATTGCATTTTCTAGGTCCACTACCTGCAAAATGCATAAAACGCCCCCTGCCGCGCATAAGCGGCAGGGGGCGTAAAACGCGAACGGTAACGGACGGTTATGATTTGGCTTCTCAGTAAACAAAAAAGGTCAGCGCCGAAGCGCTGACCTGTGCGTTCTTTGGTGGGCCGTCAGGGGGTCGAACCCTGGACCTTGGGATTAAGAGTC
>DXLS01000054.1:0-1110 GCA_019414605.1 Collinsella sp. | reverse complement strand
GCAAAACCCTCGGGTTCATGAAACCAAGCGAGAAGATCATCGAACTGCTCGACGCCGCGTGATAACCTCAACAACCGACAACGTGACCATGGAAGGCCGCTCAAACCTCAGGTGTTGCAACCACCACTAGAATCCGCCCCTTCGCGGTGGCCGAGGACACCATGACGAGACAGCCGAGCATGATGGCACCCAGCAGAGGGTGCCGAAGTTCGCGATGACGTACTGCCACAGGTCCGCCCCGTCCGTGTAGCCGTCGAAGCGCAGCGCCGCGACGGGGACGAGAAATCCGTCAAGCGCATGCGCGGCGTCAGATACACCGTCCTGAAGAACCCCGGCAAGCTGACCGACAGACGGTCCGAGGCGTCCGGGAACCTGCGGGACACGGACCCCAAGGGCCGGCCCTACCGTTCATGACGGCTCAGGGAACCCCTCCGGACGATGCCCAAACGACCGGCGACCAGGCCCGGACCGAACTGAACCGCCGGGTGTTCCGGGCGTCCCACAGCCGCATCCCCGAGATCGTCGAACCCGCCCGGAAGATCCGCCGTCATGGGCCCGACATCCTCAGGACAACCGAACTGGGCTGTTCAAACGCCAGGCTCGAGGCGTCCGACAACAGGATCAAGGTCACCATCCGCATGGCCTACGGCTTCCACCACGCGAACAATCCCATCGCCCTCGTCATGCTCCGCCGCGGCGGACTCGACATACGCCCACCACAACCAAGAACCCAACCCACGAAAACAGCAGAAGCCTCATATGTATTGGACATTTCTGCGCAGAGAGGGAGGTGTAACCGCAGCATTACGGTGTGAGAACGCAAGGTTACGTAGCTGGGCATTGACCGTCGAGCCGGCAATCATGGCGCAAGCGACAATCGCGACACGCCGTTATTGACATACCGCCGTTCAATGGTATTGTAATCACTTGTGCGCTTTTGAAGCGTATGGATCGGGCCCGTAGCTCAGCTGGTTAGAGCGCATCCCTGATAAGGATGAGGTCGGAGGTTCAAGTCCTCCCGGGCCCACGTAGATGGTAAGGAAGCGGCATAGCCGCTTTTTTCACCTATGGGGCTATAGCGCAGCTGGTAGCGCATCTGCTTTGCAAGCA
>DXLS01000053.1:0-3682 GCA_019414605.1 Collinsella sp. | reverse complement strand
GGTGACCTCCAATGCATGCGAAAATTACCTGAGGGGTATTGGCCAAGTTAAGCGTCTTGGCGGCAGCGATCGCTATTCGACGAGCCGGGCAATCAATGACTATGCAGTTGCCAATTTGGGATTCACGTGGGATGGCGCCGCCCTTACGTCCGGTCGTGCGCCTTACGACGCGCTTGGCGGAGGTGCGGTGCAAGGAAGTAAGCGCTCAGTCCTCGCGCTCTCCGACGAGGGAAGTCCCAAAGATGACGTGTCTTCCCCTCTAGGCGGTACGCCCTCCCGAGTTGCGTTCTTTGGCGATCAGGTGATTTACTCGATGGCTTATAAGACCAAGATGGCGCTTGCCATGGGTTTCGACCTCACGGATATTCAGGGGTTCCGTGTCTATGTTGATGCTGGCCATGGTTGGAATGACGCCAATACGGGCGTTTACGATCCCGGTGCAATTGGAGTCAACGGGTATCGTGAGGCGGATTTTACGAAGGAGCTCGCCAATTTAGTCGCGGACAAGCTTCGTTCCAGGGGAATCGATTGCTTCGTCAACGACGATGGCGGCTGGTATAAGCTTAGGAACGCCGAAGCCAACAACCTTAACTGCGGTCTGTTGGTTTCTATTCACTTCAATAGCGGTCCTGGGCGTGGATTTGAGTCTTATAGTCATTCGGTCAATGCCGCTTCTGGTGCCCGGAGCCTACAGCGCAGCATTCACTCGCATCTTGCCCCTGCATTGGGAATTAGCGATCGAGGCATGAAGTCGGCCCAGTTTGCGGTTTGCAGCGGTCGAGTTCCCGCTACGCTTCTTGAGATTGCCTTTATCAACAACCAGCCAGATATGAATACATATCTGACAAACAAAGACCGGGCTGCAGAGGCGATTGCTGCGGGAATTGCCGCACTGTAAGAGCGTTGGGAGTACTACGATCAGGTTTGACTTGCCTGCGTAATGATAGATTGATTTGAATGGTTGGATCAGTGGTGTCAGGCGATGTTGTTCATATCGGTTTCTCGTCCGCGCATGAGCGCATCGCTTGGCTTGATCGCCTCAAGATCGTTGCTGCTTTTGCGGTCGTTGTAACCCATATTTCTTCGATATCTTGGCAGGTCCTCCCTACAACTTCTTTTGCCTGGGCCGTATCCAGTGTTTATGAGGTCGCAACTCGGTTCTGTGTCCCCGCGTTCTTTTTTGCAACGGGAGCGATATTGCTCAATCCTAACAAGAGAATCGCGCACAAAAGACTCGTGGGGTATATTGCTCGTGCTTTAGTGCTCGCATTGCTTGTATCAGCGCTCTACGTTTTGCTCGAAGCTGCATTTGATGGGTGGCAGGGGTGGAGGTGTTTCATTTCCAGGACAGTGGATGGCCCATATTTTATTTGGTATCTATGGGCGCTTGTAGGGGTCTATTTGCTCTTGCCCGTGCTTCGCGCTGTGGCAAGTGATCATAGTCTGCTTACATATACGTGTGTCCTTGCATTTATTGTGATTATCGGTAAGAGCACAGCGATTTCCATGATTCCAGGATCGCTTATTGATGTTGCATATGGAAATATCATTATTATCAACAGGGGGTCGGAAGCCCTCTTTTACTGTCTTTTGGGTGGATGGTTCATAACACACAGATTTTCTCATCGGGTTGAGCATGGCATTATAATCGCTGGGTTTGCATCACTTGCGTTTGCTTTGTATCTAAACTGGAGGCATGCGGTTCTCGTTGAGCCTGATTTATATTATGTCGCCCGTGACAACGTGCTAATCGCGCTGTTTTCCGCGGCGGTGTTTATGTGCTTCTCAAAATGGGGAAACGGGCGCCCCTTGTCTCGCCATGAGACGATCGCGTGCCAATGTGGGATGGCGATATATCTCGTGCATCCATTTTTCAGATTGGCGTTTGAGAGGCTTTCTCTTTTTGTGGATGCGTATGAGCTCCTACTGGCACATCCGCTTATCATGATCCCGCTGGTATCTCTTGCCTGCTACCTGCTTTCGCTTTTTGTTGGCTTCGTCATGCGGAAGTTTTACATCGCGCTGAGCTTGCGGCGACAGTGCCCAGCTGGTCAGCGTCCACGGTGATGCAGCAGTGTGTGTTGCATGTGACTATCGATGCCCGCTATTGAGTCCGAATAAGAGGGATTTTCCCAGTATTTGAGAGAGCGCTCGCCAATCAGTCTTTGCCAAAAGCGCCAGCGAAGAAAAGAATATGTGGAGATCCATGATTCAGTTGGGTGCGAGACTCTCAAATAGTTCGAGTATTTGATTGATGCTCGTTTTATCATAATGAGACCAATTGGACAGTATGTTCGCTCGATGCGAAGGCGGAAAGATGCAAGCGACTCAAGCCAATCAACTCGTCTCGGTCATTGTGCCGATTTACAACGCGGAGAAGTATCTCGATCAGTGCTTAAGCAGCATTAGGGAACAGACATATAGCAATCTTGAGATCATCTGCATCAATGACGGAAGCACCGACGACTCGCTTGCAATTGTTGCAAAGCATGCCGCCCTGGATGATCGCATTCGTATCATCGACAAGGAAAACGCTGGATACGGTGCCGGGTGCAACCGTGGCATGGACGAGGCTCACGGGGAGTGGCTCGCCATCGTGGAGCCCGACGACTGGATTGAACCGGGCATGTATGCCGACATGCTTTCTTTTGCCAGCACATGCGATGAGGCGATCGATGTCATCAAGACCCCCTGGTGGAACATCAATGATTGGGACCGATCGGACTCTGAGCAAACACGCACAAGGTGTCCGCTGACGGTGCGCATGGGGGCGTCTTTTGGTCCCTTCGCCCTGTCTGAGCATCCAGTGCTTATAGAGCACCATCCTGCGATATGGTCAGCCATATATAGGCTTGATTTCCTCCGCGAGCATGGCATTCGCTTTCCTGAATACCCCGGGGCTGGCTGGGCTGACAACCCGTTTCTCATCGACACGCTATGTCAGGCCGAGTCGATCGTCTATTTAAATAAGGCCTACTACTGCTATCGAGCCGACCTGCCCGGCTCAACCCGCAATCATGCAACCAATGCGGCGATTCGCCTCCCGTTTGATCGTTGGCTCGACATGCTCGGCTGCATGCAGCGAATCGGCGTGCGTGACAGTGCAATTATCGAGTCCCACTACATCCGGGGATTCAGATATCTAGACGGCGCGATGTACGACGACGGCGCTGACAACCCGGTCGTGCTGGAAGGGATGCGATCCATGTTCTCCGCCATGGATAAAGACATAGTGCTATCGAGCGTTAAAATCTCTCCAAAGCACAAGTGCTTGTTCTGCGAGACGCTTGGGCTTGACGCTCGCGTCACGTCGTCATTGGCGCACACCGCATACGCCGCCCGTGAATTCTGGCTGTCGCTGCGCACGCTCGGCGCATGTGGTATCGCCAAGCGTGCGCGGTTTAAGCTGACGGGCAGACGTTAACGGGTCTGCCCGCCTCGCTTCTGCACCCTTAGCATGACAAGGCATGCCGCCAGTGCGGCAATGCTCGCCGCGCAGCCGACCGTAAAGCCGGGCGACTGGAAGCGCATCTCAATACGGTGAGAGCCCTCGGGAACCTGGATTTGTGACATTCCGCCGCCAAAGGCAGGGGAGAGCGCGACCTCCTTGCCGTCGATTGTTGCGCTCCAGCCTTTGTCATACGGGATGGACAGCACAAGATCGGTCTGCTTTTCCGCGTTG
>DXLS01000052.1:0-39990 GCA_019414605.1 Collinsella sp. | reverse complement strand
GGGAGGCGCCGCGCGCTCGGGCGGCGCGCCAGGGAGATAGTGGACGAGATAGTCGAGAGGCGCGGTCTCAAGAAGGAGTAACATCGGGACTTGCAGCGACGGACCTCGGGACGCTCTTACACCACGTCTGCGCGCGCCACCTCCAAACCCGCTATTGCTGCCGGTCCAAAGGGGCGTGGTGGCCGAGAGGGAGCCATTTTGGGCATTTTGCCTGCTACTAAAATGGTATCAGTACTCATATTTGGCATTTTTTGCCTATAGCCCTTTGGGGCCGGCTCGAAAAGAGCAATCTGGGGGTGTTTGCTGCGGGCGCGGGGCTTCCAAACAGCGCTCGGGGTGGCGGGGAACTCAGAATTCGACCGCGGGGAGGGCATTCATCAGCTGTGTCAGGAGTGTCCCTAAGTGCCGGCACATAAGGACCGTCCTTAACTGCCGGAGGGGGACGTCGGTTGTGGCCGACGCCCCCCTCCGTGTGCAAGCAGATTTGGCTGCGCGTTACTTGTCGGTGCCTAGCTTGTGCGGTTTGTAGGCGAGGGCGCTGACGAGTGCATCGGCAGCGGATTTGACAGCCGCCGGCTGCGGATCGTTAACGTGATCCTCGGGATGCACGGGCAGGTCCTTCTTGACGGCATCGTGGATGAGCTTAAGGTACTCGGTCACACCCGCGTTCGAGAGGTGCGTGCCATCGCCATCGAACAGATCATTGCGGTTGGCACTATATCCGTACCAGTCGATAACGCGTACATTCTTGTAGCGCGTGGCAGCGTTGGCGATGGCCTGGTTCGTGGACCCGACCCACGGCTGCGGGCTACGCGTGTTTACAAATACGACAATACGCTGCTCGCCGGCGTCGGCCATGATCGCGTCGACCTGGGCGTCCGTTACCAAACCGTTGGTGCCCAGGGCAAAGACCACGATCTTGCCGGCAAGGTTCTGCTGGATATAGCCCTCAAATGTCGCGCGGCCCGCATCAAACTGGCGGCCCTTTTCGGCATCGATATGACTGTGCGGGAACACACCGTCAAAGGAATCAACGGCGCGCAGCGACACGGAGTCACCGATCATCAGCAGGTCGTAGGAGCCATCGGGGAAGCCGTCGTTGTCCTTGTCGGTGTCGTCGGCCGCCTGCTGGTCGGTGGGCGCGGTGTTTTTGGCTTCCTTGTTCAGAACTTCTGCGCCCTCGCCGCTCAGTGCAGACGTTTCGGGCACAAAGATCAGGCCGCCCAGTGCAACGACCAACACGACAGTGCAGGCTGCGCAGACAGGGACGTGCGCGCGTGCCCAGTTGGCGGGCGTGGTGGTGCCATCGCGGAATTCGGCGACAGTGCGGCCGAAGGCGCCCTTCCTAAACGGCGTTTCGATAAAGCGATAGGAGCACTCGGCTACGGCGACCACCACAAGTACCTGTAAGATGTACTGCCACCAGGGCGTATCGCTGATGTTGGCGACCGGGTTCATAAGCAGCAGCAGCGGATAGTGCCACAGATAGATACTGTACGAGCGCTTGCCAACCCACACGAGCGGCTCGACGGACAGCGCGCGGGCAACCATTCCCTGGGGCTGCACGCAGGCCGCGATGACCATGAGCGTGAGGATGGAGCATAACAGCGTGCCGCCGCGATACTGAAACGCGGTGTAGCCGTTGGTGAGCGCGACCATGGCGGCAAGGCCAACCAGACCCACGACGCCCAACACATCGATGGATGCGGGCGAGGACCAAAAGCGCACGAGGGCGCTCGGCTGTGCCGGGGTGGTATCGGCTGATTCGTCGGCGTTCTTGCCAGGCTTGTCCTCGGCGTTCTTGCCATGCTTGGCGGCGCCAGCCAGGCGATTGAGTCCCAAACGATGAGCGAGACGCACCGGCGCCAGGTCGCGATCGGGGATAAAGGCCATCCAGGCACCCAGCAGCAGCGAGAACACGCGGGTGTCGGTGCCGTAGTACACGCGGCTGGGGTCGGCGGCAGGGTTGTAAAGCACCATCATGGCGAGGGCAGATGCCGCGGCAAGGCCCAGAACCACGCGGCGCGTGTTGGGCTTGCTCACGTGCATGGATACCATGGCAAACAGCAGTGGCGGCCAAATCAGGTAGAACTGTTCCTCGATGGCAAGCGACCAAAAGTGCGTGAGTGGCGAGGGGTCGCCCAGAGCATTGAAGTACGAGACGTTTTGGGCAATCTGCCACCAGTTGTTGAAGAACAACAGCGACGGCAGGATGTCGGGGCGCATCTTGGTGAGCATCACGTGGTTGAAGATGGTGCACAGCGCGCAGGTCACGAACACTACCGTTACCACGGCAGGGACCAGGCGACGGATGCGGCGAATCCAGAAGCTCTTAAGGTCGATACGGCCGGTCTTAGCGACTTCGTTGAGCAGCAAGCGCGTGATCAGATAGCCCGAAAGCACAAAGAAGATCGTGACGCCGAGCAGGCCGCCCTGAGCCCACGTGAGGTTGAGGTGATAGAGCACCACCGCGACGACGGCGAGCGTGCGCAGACCGTCGAGCGCAGGGATGTAGCGAGATTTGGGGCGAGCGGTCGCCTGCTGGTCGGTAGCGGACGAGCGTGTGGCGCCGGTGTTGGTCTTGGCTGCATAGGCGCCCTTGTTGGTGGGCGTTCGATGCGGGCTCGGGCCACGTCGCGACTCGCCGGTGCGGCGCTCGGCGTGCGTGCGTTCGTGCGGCGCCTGGTTATCGGGCACGCGGCGCGGGCCGCGTGGGCTCAATTGTGGGAATTGTTCCATAAAACATCATCCAATGACGAGAATAATCGGCACATATTCATTGTAGCTACCTACTCCTGTGAATGCTTGCTGCTGGCACAACCTCAAGGGCGCGTTCACATCAAAGTGAACTAAAGTTATAGAGGCGCGAGAGCGCACGATCGACGGCCGACGGTGGGCATAAGGCCCGCAGATGAGGAGGTTTCCATGGCAGACAACGGCATCGTTGCGGTGTTCGGCAGCATGAACATGGACCTTTCGGTGGCGTGCGAGCGCATGCCGCGCGCGGGCGAGACCGTTGGCGGTAGCAGTTTTATTACCAATGCCGGCGGTAAGGGTGCCAACCAGGCCGTGGCAGCTGCGCGCATGGGCGCGCGCACGTGCATGATCGGCGCGGTCGGGCGCGATGCGTTTGGCACGTCGCTCGTGGCGGGGCTCCAAGATGCTGGCGTGGACTGTGACTTTGTGGCGCGTCGCGATGATGTGGAGACGGGAACGGCGACCATCATTCGCTGTGAGGGCGACAACCGCATCGTGCTGTCGCCGGGCGCCAACCACGCGCTTACGGGTGATGACGTGGCCTGTGCGCTGAGCTATCTGGTGGCCGATGGGCTCGACGGAGACGCCAGCGAGATTGCCCCGGCTGCCGGCAGCGTCTTTATCGCCCAGGGCGAATGCGACCTGATGGCGACGGCCGCGGCGCTCTCTTGCGCCCACAGGCTGGGGTTCTATACGGTCTTTAACCCCGCGCCGGCCTGCGAGTTGCCTGCGGAGGCCTGGCCTGCGGTCGACCTGGTCTGCCCCAACGAGACTGAGTGCCAGGTGCTGACGGGCATCTTGCCCGCGGATGATGCGAGCTGCGTCGCGGCGCTCAATGCCCTGCTCGCCAAGGGTGCCGGAGCTGCGGTCATCACGCTGGGCGGCGCCGGCTCGGTTACGATCGGCGATGGCGGTGAGCTGCTGCGCATGCCGGCGCTTTCGAGCACGGTAGTCGATACCACGGCCGCCGGCGATACGTTTATCGGCGCGTTGGCGGCGGCTCGCCTAGAGGGCTTGCCGCTCTTTGAGTGCATGGCCGCGGGTGCTCGCGCCTCGGCAGTGACGGTGTCACGCCTGGGCGCTCAGCAGTCGATTCCCACGCGTGCCGAAGTTGAGCGCGTGTTTGATTTAGACGATTTAGTACAAGACGGAGAAGCGGAGTAGAACAATGGCAACCAAGAAGCTGATCCTTGATCTGGATATGGGTGTGGACGATGCGATGGCGCTGGCCTATGCCATCGCGAGCCCCGAGGTGGAGCTCGTGGGCATCACCACGTGCTTTGGCAACGTGCGCGTCGGGCAATCGGCGCACAACTGCCTGGCGGTGCTCGATCTGCTGGGTCGCCCCGAGGTTCCGGTGTACCTGGGCGCCGATCGTCCCATTAAGGCGACCGAACCCTACACGCCGCCGGCGTCCACCACACTCATCCACGGCAAGAACGGCATCGGCGGGGCGAGCGTGCCCGCGTCGCCGTACGAGCCGGTGGGGGCGACGTCGGCCGACGGTAACGCGGCGGTCGATTACCTGATTGATGCCGCGTGCACCTATGGCCCCAATCTGATCTACGTGGCGACCGGCCCGCTCTCCAACCTGGCACTTGCCTTGGAGCGCGATGCGGCGGCGATGATGTCTATCGGCCGCGTGGTCGTGATGGGCGGCGCGCTTACCGTGCCCGGAAACGTGAGCGCGGGCGCCGAGGCCAACATGGCAAGTGATCCCGAGGCGGCCGATGTCGTGCTGCGTTCGGGCCGCAAACTCACTATGGTGGGTCTGGATGTGACGCATCGCGTGGTGCTCACGCGTCGCGACATTGCCGGCTGGACGGGCTCGGGCACCATGGCTGGTTGCGCGTTTGCGAGCATGGTGGAACACTACATTGGCTCGTACGAGATGAACGCCCCCTACCTGGGTGGCTGCGCGCTGCACGATCCGCTTGCCGTCGCCGTGGCGATTGACCCCACGCTCGTGGGCGCGCTCGGCTGTAACCTGCGCGTCGACCTGCTGGGCGAGTATCGCGGCCGCACCATTTGCGATGAGCGCCGTGTGGCCGATCCCGACAAGAGCGCACTCGTGGCGCTGACCATCGACGCCCCGCGCTTCTTGTCCGAGTTCAAGACGCGCATGGCCCGTGTCCTGGGCTAAGTTGTCTTTTTGGATGGGGCTTTTTTGACTGGTATGATTGGTGCGACCATTCGAACCAGCTAAAAGAGCCCCGTCCCAAATTGACTATCGAGAGGATCTGCCATGGAGCGCATCGCGAGTTTTTCCGTTGACCATCTGCTGCTTGAGCCCGGCGTGTATGTGAGCCGCATCGACCGCGATCCGGCGACCGGTGCCGCCGTCACCACGTTTGACCTGCGCCTGACCACGCCCAACAAAGAGCCGGTCATGAACACGGCCGAGTGCCACACCATCGAGCACCTGGGCGCGACGTTCCTTCGCAACCATGCCGAGTGGTCGAGCCGCATTGTCTACTTTGGCCCCATGGGCTGCCGCACGGGCTTTTACCTCGTCGTGTTTGGCGAGCTGACGAGCGAGGAGATCTTGCCGCTCGTGCGCGAGCTGTTTGAGTTTGTCGCCGACTTCGAGGGCGATGTCCCCGGTGCCGCTCCCGAGGAGTGCGGCAACTACCATGACCAGAACCTTCCCATGGCTAACTGGCTCGCGCGCCGCTACCTCGACCGCGATCTGGCCGATATCGACGAGAAGCACCTGCATTATCAGCAGGCGTAAGGGCTTTATCGCCTAAAACGTGCGCATTGGGCGCCTTCGCTTATGCGGGGGCGCCTTTTTGTTGAGTAGTCGGGACGAGCGTTCAAAATCGCTCATGTTTGTTCTAGAATGTTCATACTGTCACATAAACGAACAGGAGTGAACATGCATATCTATTCTGTCGAGGATTCCGAGTTCAAGTCCTATGGCAACGTTTGGGATAACGTTCCGTCCGAGCTCACGTCGCCTGTGCTCGAGGCGCTTTCTGCCACGCCCATTCCCGAGGGCAGCAAGTACGTAGCAAGTGCGCCGGAGCTCGAGGGCGTCAAGGATGCCGATAAGCTGGGCTTTCTCATGTACGGTGGCCGTCCCTTCCAGTTCGGCTGGTGCAACGGCCACAACACGCGTCTCAACTGCCTGGAGTATCATCGTGCCAGCGAGTTCAACTTGGGCGCGCGCGACTTTATCCTGCTCGTGGCGCATCGCTGGGAGATCGAGGACGGCAAGCTCGACACCGCTCAGGTCAAGGCGTTCCGCGTGCCGGCGGGTACGGTCGTCGAAGTCTTCAACACCACGCTCCACTACACGCCGTGCATGGTCGACGACGGCGGCTTCCAGGTGATGGTGGCGCTGCCGGCGGGCACCAATGGCCCGCGCCCCGAGGCTGCAGCCGACATGCCCGCAGCCGGCGACAGCTACTGCTACTGGAAGGCCGACAAGTGGGTTCTCTGCCACGCCGATAGCCCCAAGGCCGCCGAGGGTGGCTACGTAGGTCTCGTCGGCAAGAACCTCGACATCGCCGTGGACTAGGGGCTTTTGTCTCGATCTGTAACACCTGGCGGGCTAAATCGCCTCTACCTGTTACAGATTTAGACAAACTGTAAGGGACAGACCGAACAATCTCGATCTGTAACACCAGGCCCGGTTTTGGCCGCCTAACTGTTACAGATCAAGACAAACCGGGCCCAATCCGCCGCAAAGGTGCCTGTCCCCTTTGTGGTGGTTGGCGGTTTGGGCGGGCAGGTATCAAAAAGTGTCAGACGGGGGCGGCTGCCGGGCGTCTGTGCGCGAAAAGAAGTATCGGCCTGCGCCGTTGCCGTTGAGTGGCGCGCTGCTTACGGGGATACTGAAGCCACGACAAACAGCGTGTGAGAGGATTGATGCGTGGCTTTCCGTAAAGACTTCCTGTGGGGCAGCGCGACGGCTGCCAACCAGTGCGAGGGCGCCTACAACGTGGACGGCCGCGGTCTGGCCAACGTGGACGTGACTCCGCACGGCCCCGAGCGCTATGCGGTGGTCTCCGGCCAGCGCAAGATGCTCGACTTCGAGGACGGCTATTACTATCCCGCGCAGACCGGCATCGATTTCTATCACCACTACAAAGAGGACATCGCTCTCTTTGCCGAGATGGGCTTTAAGACCTTCCGTATGAGCCTGGCTTGGACCCGCATCTTCCCCAACGGCACGAGACCGATTCCAACGAGGACGGCGTGGACCTTTTGGTCTACACCACCTGGGGCCCGATCGACCTCGTCTCTGCCGGCACCGGCGAGATGTCAAAGCGCTACGGCTTTATCTACGTCGACCGCGACGACGCGGGTAACGGCACCCTCAAGCGTTCCAAAAAGAAGAGCTTTGGCTGGTACAAGAAGGTTATCGCCACCAACGGCGAAGATTTGGCCTAGGCGTTCTCAACAGCAATAGCATCCTAACCAAGGCGCCCGGCGAGCAGCCTATGCCCGCCGGGCGCCTTGTTAAAAGAAGTGAAAACTTGCAATTGCACTACGGCGCGAGAACATCCAGCGGAACAACTTGGACGCCGCGGTCGGTGACATAGGCTTGTGAACCAAATCCAATGATTACGACTTTCGAAACTGGCGGGTTGTTTCCGGCGGCAACCATACGCTTCTCGACAGCAATAAGGCTGTCAGACGCCTCCTCGATTTGGGCGGAGCTGAGCTTGATTTCGACCGGGATCCACGTTCCACCGGGAGCCGCAATGATTGCATCGACTTCTAGATCGCGAGAATCGTGATAGTGATAGAGGCCCATTCCATTTGCCTGCGCATAAACCCACAAATCATGAAGGGCCAACGATTCAAAAAGCAGCCCAAGCGTCTTGAAATCTAGCAGCAATGTCGCCGGAGTCGCTCCGAGCGCGGCGGCCGCCAGCGACGGGTCGGCGAGGTGATGCTTCTTCGATTCTCTTAAGTGCACCGGAGATCTCATTGCAGGGTTCCACGCGGGAATATCGCGAACGAAGCTAACCCGTACGAGAAGAGATATATATGATGCCGCCGTCTGTCTCGACACCTCTCCGCCAAGATCGGCTACGAGTGTCTTGAGTGTCGCCAAAGTGGATTCATTGCGCGCAAGCGACTCGATGACAGCTTTGACCTTTTCAGGGTCGCGGCGAGAGCCGTCGACACGGGACAAATCTTCTTCGGTAACTATGTCAATGTAACGTTTGGCCATCGCGGACGCAGCCCGCGCATCGTGTCCGACCGCCGCGGGCCATCCACCGCGAACAACGCACTCGGCAATCGAGGCAGAGTCCAACGACCCGAAAGCGCCATTGAACTTTTCGCCAGAAATAATGCCCGACAGCTTAACTGCACCGCTGGATTTCCCGAGTTCGAAAAGCGTCATGGTATCCATGCGCAGTTTGGCGAATCTTCCAGCGCCACTGTGCATCGGACGTTCGTCGTCTCGCGGTGTTGCCGATCCCGTAAATATGAACTGACCAGGCTCACCGCCGCGGTTGTCGCACTCAAACCGTGCCGCGTCCCAAAGCTTCGGAACCTCCTGCCACTCGTCAATCAGCCGTGGAACCTCGCCGGAAACGGCAAGAGCCGGGTCAGTCTCGGCGCGTAAGCGATTCTCGAAGTTGCGGGACGGGTCCATGAGAAGGAGCCTGGATGCTGCACGGGTCTCGGCCGTGGTCGTCTTTCCGCACCATTTCGGTCCTTCGATGAGAACGGCGCCGAATATACCCAGCAGCTGGTCAAGCTCATTTTCGATAATTCTAGTGTAGTACTTCTTTGGCATAATTATCACCATTGTTTACCAGTACGTTTAACCGAATTTACAGTTATCATTTAACCAAAAATCAAGTCATTGATTAACCAAATTTACGCATTTCAATTAACGAAACAGATTAACATGTACTGTTTGAGTTGCCACTTGGGAAATCTCTCGCTGGGCAATCCGTTGCTACGGCTGAGGCTTCTTCGTCGAACCGAGGCGCCCGGCGAGCAGCTATGCCCGCCGGGCGCTTTGTTAAAAGAAGTGAAAGAAAGCAAAAGAAGTTAAAACTTGCAAAAGAAGTGAAAGCAGGATGGCAGTAGTCATCGGGGACGTTCTTAAACGACTAGTCGCCGGGGACACTCTTTCCCAGTTGACACCTGGGGACGTTCCTTTTCTGCCAGCACCTGGGGACACTCTTTGCCGAGCAAGCAGTCCGCGGCGTGCCCCTTCTGGGCCATGTGGCTCATAATCGCTGCACGCGTGGACTGCCGGGGTCAAATATGCGGCATTTCGAGCTCGGCTTCGATATTGGGACTGATTCTCTATTAAAATTGATTTCCAGACATTTGAGTGCGGGGGGGGGGATATTCATGAGAGGCATGGGAGACACAGCCGCATACCTGCGTCGGGGCATTCGGGAGATTATATGCCTGGCGCTGTTCTATTTTACGTTTTTGGCTGGCGAGTACCTTTTTGACGTGCGCGTGGCCGAGTTTGTGCCGCCGGGCGAGGTTGTTGTCTACGAGAGCCTCATCGTCGGTGCGAGCGTGATCGGCTTTTTCGTGCGTCCTCTTCTGTACTATCGCCGCCCCCGCGCGATCGACACGACAAGCGACATCGCGGGCGTGCTGCTGGCATCGGCATTGCTGCTGTTGATTATGGCGGTTCGGTTTGAGATGGTAATCGTCGGCGGGTTGCTGACGTTCTGCACGCTAGGCTACTGCGGATCGACCGCCCACGCCAACTTTGCGCGACGCTTTGCGCGTACGCCGTATTTGGCGCGCGTGTTGGCGCTTTCGTATGCTTTGGGCGTTCTGCTACAGGTGTTCAACCATATGGTGATGCCCGCGGGGATTCCGCAGCAGTTTGTGCTTGTTGCCTGTGCGGTTGCGCAGGTGGTACTGCTCCACAACGTCCGTCGCGCCAAGCTACACGGTGAGCTTGAGGTTGGGCGCGAGTCCGATATCGCCGAGCTTTCGGTGGATGCGTCGGAATTTGGCGCCAAGTGGCAAGACGATTCTGAATCAACGGCGGCTTTTCGGCGCGCCGTGGTGCGTCTGACGGTCGCAACCGCCTGCCTTACCGGTGTGTTTGCCGCCCTCAATGCAGGGCTCACGACCTCGCACGCCGCCGGGGCCATCGATTTGGGCGATTGGCCGCGCCTGTTGATGGCGGCGAGCGCTCTAGCTGCCGGCGCCTTGTTTGACCTGCACGGTCGTTCGTATATGAACATCACCATGACTTGCACTGCCATGTTGTCCACGCTTTCGTTCTTTGTCTTGCTCGTCGACGGCAATGGCGGCAATGTGCTTGCGGCCATGGCGATTTTCTATCTGGGTTCGGGCTTCTTCGTGGTGTTTTTCACGACGAAATTTGCTGCCATTTCGGTTTACGCGCACTGGTCGTATCTGTGGCCGTGCATGGGTCGTGTCATCAACGCCGTTTGCGCGATGCTCGTGACGGCGCCGGCGGTGGCGATTATATCGAGCCAGAACGTGCTACTGGCGGTGGGTGCGGTGCTCGTACTGTTTGTGGGCATTGCGATTTCGCTGCTGGGACAGTTTGGGCATCGGGCAGATGACGCTGCGGTGCCCGGCGAGCTGGCGTTTGCTGCCGATGATCTTGGCGCGGACCTCGCGTCTGCTCAGAGCGAGTCCGCCTTCGCGGAGGTGCCGGAGCTCATGCTCGACGAACGTCTCCATGCCTTTGTTGTCGCCTTTGAGCTTACAGAGCGCGAGCGCGATATTTTGGAGGCCTTGGTCGCATCGCACGAGAGCGTTCAGGACATCGCCGCAACGCTCTTCCTTTCGCGCTCCACGCTCTACCGCCATATCGCCTCGATCAACAAAAAGACCGGTGCCGTCTCGCGCGTGGCCCTCATCAACTTCTTCTGGTCCTGGACACCTCAAGACTAGTTAATTTGGGACGGGGCTTTTTTAGCTGTTTTGGGCCGCCGCGGCCAGCGGGGGCGGGTCGCGGCGGCCCAAGCATTCTTGAAGATAGCGCCGGCGATACTACAGCAGCTCGCCGTGGCGGGCGATGTAGCGGCGCTTTGCCAGCTGGGTGAGCGCGATATAGGCGGTGACGATGCCGACGAGCAGCGCGAAGAAGCTCGGCGGCAGCGGCATGAGGCCCAGCGCATCGGCGATGGGGCTTGCCGGCAGCCAGGTGACGAGTGCCAGACCCAGCACGGTGAGGGCGCACAGCGCGGGCGCGGCGTGGTCGCGCGGGCTCGGCAGGCGCGGGGAGCGCAGCATATGGATCACGAGCGTCTGTGACCACATGGACTCGACAAACCATCCGCTCTGGAAGAGCGCCGCAAAGGCCGCCATGCCTGCGACGTTGCCCGCGGCGGCAAGCTCTGCCCAGCTCGCGCCCACGGTTGCGGGGCACACCACAAAGAAGAGGACGACGAAGGTCGCGATGTCAAACAGCGAGCTCACGGGGCCCAGCTCGAGCATAAAGCCCCTAATGGACGTGGCATCCCAGGCGCGCGGGCGGGCAGTCCAGGCGTCGTCGACGGTGTCCCACGGCAGCGCGATGCATACGATCTCGTAGACCAGCGACAGCAGCACCAGCTGCAGCGCGCTCATGGGCAAAAACGGCAAGAACAGGCTCGCGACGGTCACGGACAGCACGTTGCCAAAGTTGGAGCTCACCGTGGTCTTGAGGTACTTGAGCAGGTTGCCGTAGGTGCGACGGCCTTCGATGGCGCCGCGCTCGAGCACGCCCAGATCCTTCTGAAGCAAGATGATATCGGCGGATTCCTTGGCGATGTCGACGGCGGAATCGACCGAGATACCGCAGTCGCTCGCGCGCATGGCGGCGGCGTCGTTAATGCCGTCGCCCATAAAGCCCACGGTGTGACCGAGCAGCTCGCGCATGACGCGCACCAGGCGCGCCTTCTGCAGCGGCGAGAGTTTGGCAAAGAGATGAGTTTTCTCAGCGCGCTCGGCAAGCTCGGCGTCGTCGAGCGCATCGATCTCGGAGCCCAGCAAGACGTTACTCGCGTCGATGCCGATCTGCTCGCAGACGGTGGCGGCCACGCGGTCGTTGTCGCCGGTTAAGACCTTGACCGCCACGCCCTTGGCCTCGAGGGTGGCGACGGCGCCGGCGGCACTTGCCTTGGGCGGATCGAGGAAGGCCAAAAAGCCCATCAGCACCATGTCGCACTCGTCGGCGATGCCAAACTCACCCACGCAGCGCGGATTGGTCTTTTGCGCCACGGCGATCACGCGCAGGCCCTCGGCATTGAGTTCGGCGACTTGCTTGCGAATCTGGACGAGCTTATTTTCGCTGAGCGGCTGGGCGGCGCCATCGACCTCGACAAAGGAGCAAATCTCGAGCATTTCCTCGGCAGCTCCCTTGGTAACCATCTGGGTTTTGCCCTGGGCGTCGGCGACGACTACGCTCAGGCGACGGCGTGAGAAATCGAAGGGCACCTCGTCGACCTTGGTATAGCGGTCGCGCAGGCTCTGGCCCAGCGTGGAGTCGGGCGCGACAGTCGAGGGCGTCACGTTGGCACGGTCGATGACGGCCAGGTCGATAAGGTTTTTGAGGCCGGTCTGGAAGAAGCTGTTCAAAAACGCATGGCGCAGCACGCGTGCGTCCTCGTTGCCGTCAGTGTTGAGATAGCGCTCGAGCACGATGCGGTCTTCGGTGAGGGTGCCGGTCTTGTCACAGCACAGGACATCCATGGCACCGAGGTTTTGGATCGCCGGCAGCCCCTTGACGATAACCTGGCGACGGGCGAGGTCCTTGGCGCCCTGCGACAGGCTTGTGGTCACGATGACGGGAAGCATCTGCGGCGTGATGCCCACGGCCACGCTCGTGGCGAACAGCAGCGCGTCGATGACGTTGCCCTTGGTGGCGGCGTTGATGGCAAAGACGGCCGGCGCCATAACGAGCATGAGGCGTACGAGCAGCATGGAGACGCTCGAGACGCCGTGGTCAAACGCGCTCTTCTCGCCGCGCCCGTTGAGCATCTTGGCGATGCCGCCCAGGTAGGTGTCCGAGCCGGTGGCAACGACAAGCGCCATGGCGGTGCCGTTTTGCACGGAGGTGCCGGTAAAGACGATGTTCTTGCAGGCAGAGAGCGGCAGCGCGGAGCCGTCGGCACCATCGACGACGGTGACGGCAGCGGTCTTCTCGACGGCCTCGCTCTCGCCGGTGAGTGCGGACTCGATCACAAACAGGTCGCGCGCGGTGATGACGCGGGCATCGGCCGGCACCATATCGCCGGCAGAGAGGCGGATCACATCGCCGGGGACGAGCTCGTCGAAGAGGATCTCGACGCGCTCGCCGTCGCGCAGGACGGTGCAAGTGTTGGAGACCAGGTCCTTGAGGGCCTCTGCCGCATTGCCGCTGCGGGCTTCCTGGATAAACTTCATACCGCCCGATACCAGCAGCATGATGCCGATGACGATGACCGTGGAGGGGTCGCGCTGCGGCTCGGGCACGGCGAGCACGTCGATGTAGAGCGATACCAGCGCGAGCGCGGCGAGGATGCCGGCGAAGGGATCGATGAAGGCGTCGGCGATGCGGCGGGCGAGCGTCTTGGTCGGCGCCTCGATGGTGTTGGGGCCGGCGGCATCCAGGCGCTCGGCGGCGTGCTCAGCGGTGAGACCGTTTGCCGTGGCGTCAAGCAGTACGAGGGCGTCCTCGGCACTATGGGTGGCGGCGAATATGGTGTTCTTGGACAGGCCGGTGCGAGCGGCAGGGCGCGCCGTGCGGCGGCGCTTGGAGATGGCTTCGAGAACCGTGGCGGTTTTGAGCATCAGCATAGGGTCCTCCTTGTTGAAGGGAGTTAGCGTACGTGTCGTATTGAGTTGCAAAAAACCTAGATGTCGCTCACGTCAAGCTCACGAACCACCACAAAGGGGGCAGGCACCTTTGTGGGGGGGGGTTGACGATCTGCCGGTGGCGTTTATGCGTGTGCGGAGTCCTCGCGGCGTGCCGAGGGCGACATGCAGGTTTTTCGACTAGGACTGCCTTCCATGGCACACCTCCTAAAGGCTGAGCGCAGCGCGCTTTGGGTATCTCGTACCCCTTTTTAATCCGCCCGTATTCTTGATGAGGGGGTTTGACATGTCAACCCCATTGTTCGGAAAACCATTCCCTCTGACAAAGCCTTTACAGAATGCCGTGGCCCCAAAGCGCGCCCGCATCGACGCTTCGCCTGCGCTAAACTGGAAGGCACGTACGCGATTACGAGAGGAGCCCGCATGGAGGCTTACAAGCAAGAGTTCATCAAGTTCATGGTCGAGTCCGACGTCCTTAAGTTCGGCAGCTTTACGCTCAAGAGCGGCCGTCAGTCCCCGTTCTTTATGAACGCCGGCGCCTACGTGACGGGCTATCAGCTCAAGAAGCTGGGCGAGTATTACGCCCAGGCCATCCACGATAACTTTGGCGACGACTTTGATGTGCTGTTTGGACCGGCCTACAAGGGTATTCCGCTGGCCGTCGTGACCGCAATTGCCTACCACGAGCTGTACGGCAAGGAGGTCAAGTACTGCTGCGACCGCAAGGAGGCCAAAGACCACGGCGCCGACAAGGGCAACCTGCTGGGCTATGAGCCCCAGGACGGCGACCGCGTGGTCATGGTCGAGGATGTCACCACCAGCGGCAAGTCCATTGACGAGACCTATCCCAAGGTTAAGGCTGCTGCCGACGTCGAAATCAAGGGTCTGATCGTGTCCCTCAACCGCATGGAGGTCGGCAAGGGCGGCGTGACCACCGCACAGAAGGAGATCGAGGCCAAGTACGGTTTCCCCGTCGCGAGCATCGTTTCCATGGCCGAGGTCGTCGAGACCCTCTACAACCACGAGATCGATGGCAAGGTCGTCATCGATGACGAGCTCAAGGCCGCCATCGACGCTTACTACGAGCAGTACGGAGCTCGGGAGTAGTTACGGCGTTTTACCAAACGCCGTAACCGGCCGACGCTGCGCGGGCCGCATTTGGACAATCTGACGTTCAACTTCAAGGGCGCGACCGGAAGGCCAGCGCCCTTTCGTTTCACGTCACCTTGTCACAAATGCGACCCGCTCGCTGGCGTTGCCAAAACATCGGTGTTGCCGTAGTAGTCATTGGGGACGTTCTTGTTTGACTAGTCGTTTAAGAAAGTCCCCAATGACTAGTCAGAAATGAGCGTGGATAATCTCCCGTTTTTGGCCCCCGTGTGGACTCAAAGTGGGAGATTATCCACGCTCGTTAGATAAGCGTCCAATAATCCACGCTCGTTTTAATATGGCTGGGCTGCGGTGCCTATCTAATCGGCTCAGCGTCTTCCCTGAGAATCGAAAGATACTCTTCATACCCGTACTGTCGGTATCTCTGTCTTGACTCGTCGAGTGGACGGAGGATACCCAATTCTTCAAATGATTTGACGAGCGAGCTCGCGGTGCTCCTACCGATATCGAGTCGGGCAGCGATAAATGCGGTGTCGAGGATGGGATGCTCTTCAAGAAGGCTCAGCAGCCTTTGTCCGTTTGCGGCAGTCCTTCCGAGATTTTCGGTAATAGCTGCCGTCGAACGGTTGTGGAGATCAACAAGACTCTTTAAAGACCCTACCGAGTCCTTCGCACTCTCAAGAAGACTGGCGCAGAAAAACTCTATCCATTCCTCGTAAGTTCCTCGTTCCCTTACGGATGTGAGTTGTCGGTAGTACTCGCTTCGATTTTTCTTGAACTGGAACGATGGATAGAACAAGCAAGAATGAAGAACGCCATCATTGATGAGCATAAGTGTAATGAGAAGCCTGCCCAGGCGACCGTTTCCGTCTAGGAATGGATGGGCAGTTTCAAATTGGTAATGGACGAGCGCCGCCCGCACGATCGGATCCATTTCGACTTGAGGCTTATTGATAAATCGTTCGAGGTCCTGGAGCGTGTTGCTCAAATCTTCAATGTTTGGAGGGACGAACGATTTAGTTGCAATGGTGCAGCCTGAAGGGCCAATCCAGTTTTGTGAGGAGCGCAGCTCGCCTGGATTCTTCTCCGTTCCGCGCACTCCGTCCAGCAGGACCGCATGAACCTGCCTGAGAAGCCTCGTACACAAGGGCATCTTTTTGAGCAGTTCTACGCCGCGGTCGACAGCACGGACATAATTCACGACATCTGCGACATCTTTATGATGGAGTTGGGTTTGCGATGGACTAAGTAGGTCGTCAAACGTGCACTGGGTTCCCTCAATTTGCGAAGAAAGGAGTGCTTCTTTGCGCACATACATTGTCAGATACATGTCGGCGTTGGGAACAAAGTAGAGCATGCCTTCAAGCTCTCCAAGCTTTCGTGAGCATGTGGAAAGCGTGCGATAGGTTTCCTCAGTGAGGTTTAGCTGCCTCAATGATTGCAAGGGCGTTGGCAAAAACGAATAGTAAGCCAATTTCCCCGATAGATTATTGCGGAGCGTTCCCTGGCCGTTCTCCTTGATCTGCATCACGCCCTCCATATCTTTAGTGCCGGAAACTCGTTATTAGGGTAATCATATCAATTCTAATAACGAGTTTATGGCGAAAATAGTTATTAGAGTCAATTTGAATAATCTAATGACGAGAAGCCGTTATTACTTTGGTGCAAGGTGGTCGAGTGGTCCCTCGGGCACAGAGGAAAACGGGTCATTTAACACGAGCGTGGATAATCTCCCGTTTTTGGCCCTCGTGTGGGCTCAAAGTGGGAGATTATCCACGTTCGTCGCTACTTGAGCCCGGGGAGGCGGGTGTAGGGGAACGATCGCTCTAGGAACTCGGAGCAGCGGGCGTAGTCTTTGGCGAAGTAGCTGCTGTAGAGCGAATCGAGCACGTATTGCACGGCGATGTGGCTGGCGAACTGCGTGATGCGGTGCGTCATGCTCTCGTGGTCACTCACCGTAAGGTAGGCGGCAAAGCCGGGGTGAATGCGGGCGCAATAAGGCGTGCCGATGACGATGACCGGGACATGTCGACTGCTGAGGATCGGCAAGATGTCCTTGAGGTTGGGGGCAAGGCCGCTGTAGGAGATAACGATTGCCGCATGGTCGGGGCCCGAGGTAAGCGAAGTCGGCTTTGCCTTCTACGACCGCGTCTTCGACTGCCTGCGCGCACGGCATCAAACCGCTTGTTACGCTTAGCCACTACGAGATGCCCCATGCCCTGGTCTCCGTCGGCACCGGCGAGATGCGCAAACGCTACGGCTTTATCCACGTCGATAAGTACGATGACGGCACCGGCACCTACGAGCGCCGCCGCAAGGACAGCTTCTTCGCCTACCAGAAGATTATCAAGTCCAACGGTACCGAGGGCCTGGCTTAATCGACAAGATGAGTGCCACCGGGGAAAAGCTTCGGGACGGGCTCGCGATTCGAGTCCCCACCTTAGCATTTGAACCATTTGGCACTATAATCACCATAGGGATGCGCATAACGTTGCGCTTAATCAAGAGGAGAAAACGTATGGGTCTGTTTGACATGTTCAAGAAGAAGGCTGAGCCCGCGGCTGCCGCTGCTCCGGCCTCCATCTCTGCTTCTGCCGGCGCCGACGTGCTGTGCTCGCCCGTCAAGGGCAAGGTCATCAAGATGGCCGACGTGCCCGATCCCGTCTTTGGTGGCGAGGTTCTGGGCAAGGGCTGCGCCGTGTGGCCCGAGGACGATCTGGTCTACGCTCCCTGCGACGGCAAGGTGACCGTCACCATGGGTCACGCCGTGGGCCTGCAGTCCGATAGCGGCATCGAGGTTCTGGTGCACGTTGGCGTCGATACCGTCAACATGAACGGCGACGGCTTCGAGGGCTTCGTCAAGGCCGACGATGTCGTTAAGGCTGGCCAGCCCATGCTCAAGATCGACCGCGCCAAGATCGCCGCTGCCGGCTACAAGGACTGCGTTGTCGTGGCTGTGTCCAACACCGCCGAGTTCGCCGACGTCGAGCTCGCCGTCGAGGCTGACTCCGCTGTCTCCGCTGGCGATGCCATCGTCAAGGTCGTCCGCAAGTAGTCTGCGGCAACATAAGGGTGTTTTGGGGTGGTCGGGTTATCCGGCCGCCCTTTTTTATTGCAATGCGGCGGAACGTTTTATTGCGCGTTGGGCGGACCGGTAAACCGTTCGGACGTTAAATCGAGCCGACTGCGCCTTTGCTTTGCCGGGGGTGTTCGTTATCGGCTAGTATGGCCTTATTGTTACGACGCGCACCGCGTCGGGAAGCGCGGTGCCGCTTGTTGGGAGGAATGTCATGAAGAAGAAGCTGCTGCTTGCGCCCCTGATGGCTGTTCTGGTCGCGTGCGTGGTTGTGCTTTCCGGCTGCGGAGGTCCTTCGGTTGAGGAGCTCATCACCGAGGATCTTACGACGCAGTTTGACGAGGTCAAGAACGGCGGCGACGACTTCCTCGCCGGCCTGGAAGAGGCCTCGGGCGACGAGTTCGAGCAGCTGGGTATCGATCCCAAGGAGTACGCCAAGAGCTATCTCGAGGGTTTTGACTACAAGATCGGTGACGTGACGGTCGACGAGGACAAGGGCACCGCAACTGCCGAGGTCACCATTACCTGCAAGTCCATGAACCAGATCGTTGAGGATTTTGCCACCCAGTATCAGGAGAAGGTCGCCGCGCTCGATTCGATGCCTTCCGATGACGAGCTGTACAAGATGGCCGGTCAGGTTATGGTCGATGTGACCAAGGCTGCTAAGACCAAGGACACCAAGGTCACCTTCAAGTATTCCTGCAATGACGACGGCGAGTGGTCTGCCGACGATTCCGCAACCACCGAGATGATGAATGCCATGATGAACTAGTTTGTTACGCGGTAGTTCGTTGCGGCGTTTTACCAAACGCCGCAACTGCTCGACGCTGCAAACGCCCCTAAGCGGCAATCTGACGTTCAATTTCAAGGGCGCGACCAGAAGGTCAGCGCCCTTTCATTTCACGTCACCTTGCTCGCTTAGGGGCGTTTTCGCTGTCCGTCCTCTACCTGCGACGTTGCCATTGTTTGACCAGTCGTTTAAGAACGTCCCCAACGACTACTTTCCGCGCAACGGCATTGCGGCGGCTGGGTTGGGCAGCGCTGGCGTTACTCGCCCAGGATCAGCGCCGCGAGCTCTTCCTGCGTGTCAACCACGTAGTCGGCACCGGCTGCTTCGAGCTCTGCGCGGCCTCGGAAGCCCCAGCTGACGCCCGCGCTCTTAAGGCCGGCGTTGTGGCCGGTCAGGATATCGACATTGGAATCGCCCACATAGAGCGTGGTTGCCGGATCGGCGCCCAGCTCCTCCATCACATGCAGCGTGACGGGTGCTTCGGGCTTGGGCGGAAACGCATCGACACGGCCCTGTACCAGCGCAAAGCGTTCGGAACCAAAATACTTCTCGATAAGCGGAGCCGCCGAGACGTGGTCCTTGTTGGTGAGCACGGCAAGCTGCACACCTGCGGCGCGCAGGCGGTCGAGCATCTCGACTGTGCCGGCATAGGGGGCGGTGTGGTCCTCCTTGTGCTCGCCGTAGTAAGCCCTAAACTCGGCGAGCGTCTGCTCAAACATACGGCCGTCGCCCGCATACTCGGCAGGCATAAAGCGCTCAACCAGCTTGAGCATGCCATTTCCCACCTTGTAGCGGTACTCGTCAACGGCAAACGTGGGCCAGCCGTGCGTCTCGCAGGTATGGTTGCCGGCGGCCGCCAGGTCCTCGAGCGTGTTGAGGATGGTTCCGTCCAGGTCAAAGATCACATGGGAAAAAGCTGCCATAGGTACGCTCCCATTAAGATGACTCATCAAAACGGCACCCATGATAGCGCGTGCCGTTCCAGTCGGGCATGAGCGGGCCAAATGTCCCCCGTGGGACTGAGGGGGCCAAAAGTCCCCGTTAAAACGCTTAAATGGCCTCTAACAGGTACATTTGGCCCCCTCAGCCCCACGGGGGACACTCGGCCCGCTCAATCTTGCGCACGGGGCTTATCGGCCTGTTCAACCCTGCGGGGAATGCCGCCTGCCAGATGCAAACGACCGGTCACGGGTTGTTACGAGTGCCGTGTCCATACTTCCTTAACACATAAGATAAGCTGATAACTGCATATTCAATCCGATTTACCCAGCTAAAGTGTTCTCATTACGCATATTGTTGGTGGGTAGTTCGGGCTCCGTGTGGAGGGGAGAACGTATGAGGTTACCGGCTTTTGCTAAGAAGGCGTTTAGGGGGGCATAGTCGCGGCGCTTGTGCTTGCCATGCCCGCGCCCGCGCTCGCCTGCACGCAGGTTTACATCGGTAAGAACCAGACAACGACGGGCGATGCCTATGTCGGCCGCGCCGAGGACTATTCACCTCGCTACTGCAAGACCTTTGGCGTGCAGCAGCCGATCGACAACCCTGTCTTCCGTTCTTTCGAGAACGATTCTGTGCCGGGGACCGGCTTTGAGTACACCTATCAGGGTCGCTCGTATCGTTACACCTATGTTCGTGACAATCCCGATGAGTGGGATGCCCAGGACGACGAGGCAGCGTCCCGCGTGTATTCCGAGGCCGGCACCAACGAGCGCGGCGTCTCCGTTTCCGCGACGCTCACAACGGATTACAACGACGGAATCGATGCTATCGACCCTCGTGTCGACACGGGCATCGGCGAGTATAACCTGGCCGACTACCTGTTGAGCGTTTCGTCCACGGCGCGCGACGGCGTGGAGAAGCTCGGCGCCATCATCGATCAGTATGGCTCTCAGGACTGCAACCAGATCGTCATTGCCGACAATACCGAGACCTGGATTTTCGCTCAGCTTTCGGGCCATCAGTGGATTGCCGTCAAGATGGGCGACGACGTGGCGTCCGTTAATCCCAACATCGGCGGCCTGCAGTATAAGGTCGATCTTGACGATGCGAGTCAGTGCCTGCACTCGGCCGATGTCGTGACGCTGCCCGAGTCCAACGGCGTTCTCGTAACCTATGACGACGGCACGCCGAACATCTTCAAGACGTATGGCAAGGAGAATTCGGGTTCGTCGCAGAATACGCGCCTGGCCCAGGGACGTGCTTACTTCGGTGCTGCCCTTGCGCCTCAGACGGACTATACCGTTGATGAACAGGGTCGCGTCACCTCGCTCATCGACCCGCAGCTGACGTTTACGCCGGGCATCAAATCCGATACGTTCACGGCGTTGCGTTCCCTCGCTGCCCGCGGTGAGCAGGATGACAGCCTCAACGCCAATCTCAACAGTGCCCTGTATGCCATCGGCAACAACAGGACGACCGAGGGCAATATCTTCCAGATTCGGTCCGGCCTTTCCAGTGATATCGCCACGATTCAGTGGGAAGCGCTTTCGCGTTGCGAGTTCAGCGTGTACCTGCCCAGCTACTCTGCGCTGTTGACGGAAGTTCCGGCTGACTACTTCCCGGCGTGGAACACGGTGGACGGCACTTATACAGGACGCAAGGACGACGTTGCGCAGGCTTTGGTCGAAAAGGACGGCAAGAACCTCGACTACGTCTTCATGGACATCAACACGCTCGCCTACAACAACCGTGCCTCGATGGGTGAGAACGTGCGCGCCTACCTCGATGTCCTTCAGAAGCAGGTTATCGCCCAGCAGGACGTTGTTGACGGGTTGATGCAGGCGACCCCTGCCGATCAGCGCACGGACCTTGCCAACAAGGCGTTTGCCGCAGTGAGCGAACAGGTCTACAACAAGGCGGCCAAGCTTCTCGATGAGATGCGCGCCTATGTGAATGCGGGAGATACCTCGAGTGCGTTTATGCCGAGCGACTATGACGCCGAGAATGGAACCTCCCGGACCCCGATTATGTACGCGTCCGCTTTTGTTGCTCCCAGCATCACGGCTCAGCCGCAGTCGGTAACGTGTGCTCAGGGCGCTGAGGCCAAGCTGAGCGTTGCTGCGACGGTTGATGACAGCGTGGATGGCTCGGATGCCCAGCTTACCTACCAGTGGTTCGTCAAGGGCGAGGACGGTAACTTCTCTGCCATCGACGGGGCGACGGCGGCTGAGTACGTCGCCGCGACGACCGAGGTCGGTTCAAAGGTGTATCGCGTTGAGGTGACGAGTGCTGCCGGGCTGGTTTCCACGTCCGATGAAGCGACGGTGACCGTGACGCAGGCTGCGCAGGAGGAGCCTGGGCAGAAGCCCGGTCAGAAGACGGATGTGAAGACGGACGTCAAGACCGATACCGCCAAGAAGGCGACCAAGGGAGGGCTTGCCAAGACCGGTGATTCGTCTGTGGTGACCGTGGCGCTTCTGACGGTGGCTGGAGTTCTGGCCGTTATGGGGGCCGTGCTTATCCGCAAGCGTGCGAATTAACCGGAGCGGGTCATAAACGACAGCCCTAACTAAAAACGGTCCCGTACGAGTAATCGTGCGGGACCGTTTGCTTGAGCTAAAGCAAAATGAGCGGGCCAAAAAGCCCCCGTGGGACTGAGGGGGCCAAAAGTCCCTGTTAAAACGCTTAAATGGCTTCTAACAGGTACATTTGGCCCCCTCAGCCCCACGGGGGACATTCGGCCCGCTCAATCTTGCGGGCGGGCTTGGTTCGTTAGCGGCCTAGTGGCGATATGGGTTGCCTATAGGTGGTCATCCGGGAGCCATATGGCTCGGGTATGGCGGTTTTTTGTGTAGCGCATTGACCGATTTACCTGCGGTAACGTACACTTCCTCCGATTAAAAATAGAAGCCGGAGCACGGGTGCGCGCGAGCGCATAAAGGGGAATCGGGTGAGAATCCCGAGCAAGGCGGTTACTGTATGCGGGCGCGCCCGCGAGTCAGATTACCTGCCCGCGCTCTTCTCGAAACCGAGGGCCTCTCTGTTTGCCGCTGGATTCCGGTCTACAAGGGGTGCTGCTGAGCGTGCGTTTTGCTGCCGATAGGGTGGCTGACGTGCGCCTTTGTGCTGCCGGGGTATCGCCTGTCCCGCCTTCTTCGCCATGGCTCTATTGCAGGTTCGCGAAAGAAGGAGAATGGGTGACGCGAAACAACATTATGCTCAAGCGCCTGGGAGCCGCTGCTTTCTCGGCGCTGCTCGTCTGGTCGATGCCGGGTACGTCGGCATTTGCCGAGGGCGTGGCAGAGGTCGCTGTGCAGGCGCAGGCCCAGGCCTCGCAGCAGGCGGATACTGCCGAGAATGCCGACGAGTCGAGTTTCACTGCGGACGAGCAGACGGGTGCTGAAGGCGCCGAGGCATCGGCGGACGAGGCGAGCTCCGAGGCCGCTCCGTCTGCCGATGAGAGCCTTGCTGCCGCGGCGGACATCGACGACGAGGATGCCGATGCTCAGCAGGCACGCGGCGCGCGCGTCATCAAGGCCGGCGAGACCGTGATGGTCTCTTTTGCCGATGAGCTGCCCACCACCATCGAGGCCGGGGCTGTCGTGAAGCTCGCGGCGAATATCAGCCTTGAGGCTGGCCAACAGATCGAGACCGTGGCCGGTACGCTCGATGGCCAGGGCCACAGCATCGTGCTCAACGGCAAGGCGCTGGCGAAGAGCGTGGCTGGTACGGTACAGAATCTGGGCGTGACGGGTTCGATGACGATTTCTGGCACCGACGGTCCTATCGCCACCACATGCTCGGGTACCGTGCAAATGTGCTGGTCGACGGCAAGCCCCTCTGACGACAATTGGACTTTCGCTGACGCTGCCGGTCTTGTAGGCAAGCTCGATGGCGGTTCGGTGCTCAACTCGTATTACGCCGGCAGCCTCAGCGGCATGCCCTTTGGCGGTTACGGCCTCGTTGCCTGGTATCAGTCTGGCACCGTGACCAACAATCTGTTCACTGCGGGCGATCAGGCGTGCGGCTACAAGGTCGATTCTTCCTTTGGCAGCAAAATCTCTGTCGACGACCTCAAGACCCAGGCCTCGGTCGATAAGCTCAACACCGATGCCCCTGCCACCGGCTTTACCTGGTCTGCGCAGGGCGGTTTGCCTGTGCTGATCTCGGGCGGCGCTGCGGTCGTCGTGAACAAGGATGCCCTCAAGGCTGCGATTGACGATGCCAACGCCAAGATCGAGAACGACTACACGGCCGAGAGCTGGTCGAAGCTCGCTGAGGCCCTTGTGAGCGCTCAAGACGTCTACGCCAACGATGACGCCAAGCAGGCCGAGGTCAACGCCGCAACCAAGACGCTCACCGATGCTATTGCCGCGCTCGAGAAGCCCAAGCCCACCGAGCCCGTGGCTCAGCCGCAGAACGTAGTGCACCTGAGCTCGCAGAGCGACCTCGAAAACAAGTTCAAGCCCGCCGACGCCGACGCCGACGCCTATTACGTTCTCGACAACGACATTACCATCGATGACGAGTACTTCTTTGCTCCCATGGGCATACTTGCGGGCACACTCGACGGCCAGGGCCACACCATCACCTTCGCCAACGGCGGTGGCGTGAAGTCGCTCATGGGCGGCGTTGCCTCCACGGGCGTGGTGCAGAACATCTCGTTTGCCGGCAAACTGAAGCAAGCGACGGACGGCAAGGCGTTCGGCCCCCTGGGCAACAAGGTTCAGGGCGCCGTGCTCAACTGCTCCACGAGCGTGACCGGCAAGGGCGTTGCGGGCTTTGCGCGCACGCTCGACGGCGGCATCGTGTCCAACTGCGTGTCAACCTCCGAGGGCACGGCGGGCGCGCTGTTCGCGACCTACAACGCGGGCCAGCTCGTCAACACCTACTGGGGCGCATTCCTCACCAACAAGATGGACGCCCCCGCCTCGGCGCTCGTCAACGCCTATGCCGTCGACCCGGCCGACATGGCCACCGACGCCTTCGCCGACCTCATCAACGCTAACTGCGGCGCCAACGGCAGCAGCTGGGGTATCGATAAAAATGGCACGCCGGTCTTTGGCTCGGGCAACAGCTACCAGGCGCCCGAGGATACCACGCCCGACGACACCTACACCGTGAGCTTCACGGCCAACGACGGCACCAGCCAGGCGGTTGCCGACCATATGCTCGAGGTTTCGCCCGACGCTGTGAACGCCTACCGCAAACTTGGCGTTTTTGCGCTTAAGGGCGTGCCGGCCACGAGCACCGTCACCTGGGGCACCGACGATGCCAACCGCGGAAACATCGGTATCAACGAGTCCACGGGCGAGCTTTACATCTACGACAACGCCACCGGCACGGTGACCGCCACCGAGCATAAGGCCAATGGTTCCGAGCAGACCGTGGCCACCATCAAGATCAAGGCCAAGGCCAAACAGTTCGATGACTTTGAGCTGTGGTATCGTGCCTCCGACGGCACCGTGAGCGACGTGACCGATGGTGCGGCTACCGTCCAGGGCTCTGAGGTGCGCAACCTCGAGGTGCGCGTGCATTACGTCGACGCCGATAAGGACGAGTACGTGCCCGTTTCGTTCAGCCGCTTCCACTTTGCCTCGAGCGATCCTACGACCATCTACAGCAACGACTACTCGGCCTGCTTTTACTTCAAGCATGCCGGCAGTGCCACGATCACCGTTACCCCGCGCGACGTCGCATCTGCGGGCGCTGGCTCCAAGAGCGTGACGCTGACGTCAGAAGCCGTGGCCGCCACGTCCATCTCGATGGGCTATAACGAGGACGGCGCCACCGTCTACCTGCAGGGCCGCAACCCGCTCTCCGAGCGCGGCGCGTTTTTGACCGATCACGCACGCCCGGTGGTGGCGCCCGACAACGCCACCAACCGCGACAACTTTACCGTGACGAGCAGCGATCCTGCCGTGGCGGCCTACGCCACCGCGGGCGAGATCGGCTACACGGCGTACAAGGCTGGCACCACCACGTTTACCGCGACGCTGCCCGACACGGACGCCGACGGCAAGGTCATCAGCGCGTCGTGCGACGTGACTTATGCTTACCAAAATCCGCTTGCGAGCGTGACGGCCGGCACGGACAGCCTCTACCTCAAGGCCGGCTCGGCGCAAAAGCTCGACCTGGCCTTTACCGGCAAGAACGACGCGGACGGCTGGAGCGTGACCGAACCCGGCCTCACCTGGACGTTCAAGACACTCGACGGCAAGGACGCCTCGGGTATCGTGGGCATCGACCGCAACGAGAAGGGTGCCTGGAAGCACGTTGACGGCGCTCCCGATGACGGCCTGTACGTGGCCTCGAGTGACTACACGGTGACGGCGCTTTCGGCCGGCACGGTGATCGCGACGGGTACGCCGGTAGACGCGACCGCCGGCGCCGAGCCCGTGACGCTTACCATCACCGTGGCCGGCGTGGCCGCGAGCCCCGCTACGAGTGAGTCCGCCTCGGCGGGCATCGATGCTGCTGCTGCGTTCATCGACGCACACCGCAGCTCTGACGCCTTCCAGTACGGCGACGAGTGGGAGATTTACGACTTTGCCAAGGCGGGCCGCACGATCGATTCCGGGCTGCTCGACAATTACCATGCCTCGCTGGCCGAGCACAAGGCCGAGTGGGGGAGCGCGACCTGCGCTCTGACCGAGACCGAGCGTGTGGCGCTGGCTCTCTCCGCCATCGGCGAGGACATCACCGACTATGACGGCGTCAACCTGGTCGAGCTCATTTGCAGTCGCACCGATATGATGCGCGCCAACGAGAAAATCTTCGCGCTGATGGCGCTCAATGCGAGCGGCTCGGATGCACCCGCCGGTTCCGCCTGGACGCGCGCGAGCCTCGTGGACGCCGTCTGTGAGCTCCTCGGTAGCGGCGACGCTGTGGAAGGTACGCGGCTGGGCGACGTGGACCTGACGGCCATGGCGATCCAGACCGTGGCGCCCTATGCGGGCGACACCAAGGTCGATGCCGCCATCGAGAACGGCCTCTCCTACCTCAAGGGCAAGATGAGCGCGGGTACCTGTGACTTCGGCTCTGCCGAGGCCAATGCCCAGACGATCCTCGCGCTGCTTTCGCTCGACCGAGACCCGGCCAACCCCGTCAACGGGTTTGCAAATGCTGTGACCAACGTGGTCTGCGCGCTGGACCTGTACCGCGTGGACGGAGGCAACGGCTATGCGCACAGCAAGGGCGGCGCGGCCAACGCCATGGCGACCGAGCAGGCGCTCCGCGCGCTCACGACGTATCGTGTCTCCTCGGGAGAGACGATTGCCTGGAAGACGGCCGTGACGGCGGGCAAGGGCTCGAGCAGCAAGGACCCGCAGAAGCCCACGGTGGCGCCGGGCGTCCTGACGCCGGGTGCCGGGTCGGACGGCGGTGCCGGCAACGGGACCGGCGGTTTTGCGGGCGTAATGGCTCCTGTGGCCGCCAAGATGGCCGGTGCTTCCTCGCGCGAGGGCGCCAAGGCAGCTGGCGATTCCAAGGACGAGGCTGAATCCGGCAAGAAGGATTTGACGGAGTCTTCCGTCGCCGGTAAGACAGACAAGAGCGGCAAAAAGTCGGGCACGTCCGGCAAGACCGCCGCGTTGAGCGCCGGCGCCGCCAACAAGGCTGCGGACGCGGGTCCAAACGGCTTTGCTATCGCTGGCGTTGCCGTGGGCATCGTCGGTATCGGGGCCGTCGGCGGCTGGTTTGTCTACACCAAACGCCGCGCGGCGTAGCGAGCCTCTGCCTACCAGGTAAATACTGCAAGGAGTATGGTCTTGCAAAGCGAAGGGCCCTCCTGCCGATCAGCTCGGCAGGAGGGCCCTTCCATCTCCTCGCAGTTTGAGTGGGCCAACGTCCCAGTGAAAATGGGCGGGCCGATTGTGGCCGGATGCTGAGCAGCTTGCAGAGCAGCCGCTAGCAAATCCTCGGCAGCTGCTCTCCTACGAGCATGTCGAGGATACGGGTCGAGCCCCAGCCGGTGCGTACGCGCACGGCGGGACGGGCGCCCTCGGCAAGCGGCAGCACGCGGCCGATGATGGCGGCGTTCTCTCCGTAGCGGGCGGCGCGCATGGCCGCCAGCGCGGCATCGGCTTGCTCGGCCGGCACAACGGCAACCATCTTGCCCTCGTTTGCCACTTGCAGCACATCGTAGCCGAGCATTTCGCAGGCGGCCTGCACGTCGGGGCGCACGGGCACGGCATCCTCGTCGACCTCCATGGCAACACCGCTGGCCTGGGCAAACTCATTGAGCGTGGATGCCAGGCCGCCGCGTGTGGGGTCGCGGAAGCAACGCGTGCCGGGCGCTGCGGCCAACACGTCGGCGATCAGATGGTTGAGCGGCGCGGCGTCGCTTTCGATCGTGCTCGAAAACGCCAGACCTTCGCGCTGGCTCATGATAGCGATGCCGTGGTCGCCCAATGTGCCCGATACCAGGATGACATCGCCGGGTTGGCAGTTGGCGCCGGAGAGCGTCACACCTGCGGGCATCTCGCCCACGCCGGCGGTATTGATGTAGACGCCGTCGGCTCCGCCACGCTCGACCACCTTGGTGTCGCCGGTGATGATCGCCACGCCCGCCTCACGCGCCGTTTCGGCCATCGTCTGCACGATCTGGCGGAGCTTCTCCATGGGATAGCCCTCTTCGAGGATAAAGCCGCACGACAGGTAGCGCACGTTGGCGCCCGAGGTCGCGACGTCGTTGACGGTTCCGCATATGGCAAGGCGGCCGATGTTGCCGCCGGGGAAGAACTGCGGCGAGACGACAAAGCTGTCGGTCGACATGGCGATGCGCCCGCTCGCGGGCAGCGCGGCGACGCCGGCATCGTTGCCCTCGAGCAGCTCGGGCGACCCAAAGGCATCCAGAAAGACCTCATCGATGATTCGTTTCATCATCTGCCCGCCCGAGCCGTGGCCCAGCAGGACAGTGCTATCGGTGGCACTATGGGACATATCCAAAACTCCAATCGTGGGTGGTGCCGGCGTGCGGGTGCGTTCGGGCTAGTCGCGATAACGGTAGTGTGCTGCGCAGCTGCCCTCGGAGCTCACCATGCACGGGCCGACGGGATGCTCGGGTGTACAAGCGTGGCCGAACAGAGGGCAGTCGCTCGGCGTAATGGCTCCGCGCAACACGTCGCCGCAGCGGCACCCACGTGGCTCGACCGTCGGCTCGATGGGCACGTCAAAGCGCATGCTGGCATCAAAGTGCGAAAACTCGGGACGAATGACGAGGCCCGAGCCGGCAATCGGCCCCAGCCCGCGCCACGTGGTGTCGCGCGGCTCAAATACCTGCTCGACCAGCTGGCGCGCCACGGGATTGCCGTCTGCATTGACGCCACGGCGGTAGGCGTTGTCGATTGCGGGCCTGTGCTCGACAATCATCTGGACCAGCATGCAGATGCCCTGCAAGATATCGACCGGCTCAAACCCGGTGACTACGCCGGGGGTCTCGAACTCATCGACCAAAAACCCAAAGGGTGCCAGGCCTGTGATGGTAGCGACGTGACCAGGCAGGATAAAGCCGTCGATGGTCGTCTCGGGGTCGTTGGAGATCGCACGCAGAGCCGGCGGCGTGGTCTTGTGAGCACAGTAGACCGAGAAGTTCTGGAGCCCGCGCGCGTCAGCCTCCAGGATAGCGGCGGCGATGGTGGGCGTCGTAGTCTCAAAGCCCACGCCCATAAAAATGACCGGACGATCGGGGTTTTGCTCGGCAATGTCGAGTGCGTCGAGCGGGGAGTAGACGATACGGATGTCGCGCCCTGCCGCCTTTTGTGCAGCGAGCGAGGTGGACGATCCGGGCACGCGCATCATGTCGCCAAAGGTGGTGATGATGGCGCCGTCTATGTTGGCGAGCGCGATTGCGTGGTCGATGTCGCGGTTGGCGGTAACGCAGACGGGGCAGCCCGGGCCGCTCAGCAGCTTGAGCCCGGCCGGCATAATGGAACGAAAGCCATAGCGGCCGATGTTCACGGTGTGCGTGCCGCAGACTTCCATAAGGTTGATGCTGCGGTTGCCGACAAGCTCATGAATACGATCGATGAGCTCGCGAGCCAGCTTGGGGTCGCGAAATGCCGAAAAGTCGATACCGGAGCGAACCGGCTGCGCCGCCGCCACTAGTATGCCTCGGCCGGGTTGGTGGCGAGCTGGTCCTCTTCGGCCAGCTCGGTCATGGTATTGACGAGCTCGAGTGTCTCTTGGGCTTCCTGCTCGTCAACAATCTGAATGCCAAAGCCGGCGTGCACGAGAATATAGTCGCCTACCCGTGCCGTCGGCACGAGGCGCAACGAAACGGGGCGCTCGATGCCCATCATGTCGACGGTCGCCTTAAGGTCGTCGTCGCGTTTGACCACTTTACCGGGAACGGCAAGGCACATAATGTTCCCCTTTTATACGTTTTGCGCTGGATAGGCGCCTAATTACCCATCAGATGATGGTAACGCTCGCGGGAGTCACGAGCAAACGCGTTACACCTGTGAGACGGCTGGGCACAGTGGCGTGTGAGGGCGAGCTACTGCGATGCGATCTGCGCAAGACGAGCGCTTGCGACCGCCGCCTGACCGTAGGCGATGCAGCCGTCATTGACGGGTACGGTGTGGGGGACAAGGACAGTAAGGCCTGCGCTTTTGAGCTCGCGGGTGAGGAGCTGGAGCAGAAGTCGGTTCATGAACACGCCGCCCGAGAGCACGACGGTGTCGAGGCCTTCACGGGCGCAGATCTCGTTTGCGATGCGGGCCGATGCGTGTGCGACGGCGACGTGGAAGTCGAGCGCGAGCCTGCCGGCGGGCACGCCGGCCCCGATTCCCTCCAAAAGCGCCTCAAAAAGCGGTCTGGAGTTCAGAACATGGCAGTCGTCCGGACGGGATGATTCGGTTACGGAAAAGCTGGCCATATTGCCGGTGGGGCAGATACTTTCGCTGCCGAGCGCGCGCCAGGCGGCGGCCTCAAGCTCGATGGCGGGTTCACCCTCGTAGGTCGCCTGGCCGCAAATGCCCAGGATCGCGGCTGCGGCATCAAACAATCGACCCATGCTGCTGGTGCGCGGGCTGTTGATGCCGCGCTCGATCATCGTTGCCGTCACGCTCCGTGTTTGCTCGTCTAGGCCGCCCAAGAGCCGCTCGGCCCCCGGGTGTTCAAGCAGGCCGAGCTCACTGAGCAAGGCGAAGGCGTTGCGGCGGGCGTCACGCACGGAGGCCGCCCCGCCGGGGAGCGCCCAGGTGCGCAAATGCGCGGCGCGCTCAAAGCCGCCAAGGCTGGCAACAAGAAACTCGCCGCCCCAAATGGTCCCATCGGTGCCGGCGCCGGTGCCGTCAAAGGCGATGCCGAGGACGCGTGCATTGGGCGCAAGCCGGCCTGCGGCAATCGCCTCTGCCATTACGCTCGCGATGTGCGCATGATGGTGCTGGACTTCGATAAGCGGCAGATTGTGCTCCCGTGCCTGCTCGCGCGCCCATTGGCTCGACAGATAGCCGGGATGCATGTCGCATGCCAGGGCGGCAGGCGCCAGGTCAAAGAGGTTTTCCAGACGCGAGCGCGCGGCGTTCCAAGCATCGAAAGTCGCGCCGTTTTCGACATCGCCGATATGCTGCGACACAAAACAGGCTGCCTCGCCGTTCGTCCCTTCGCGCGTGAGTGCAATCGTGGCTTTTTGCTGCGGCCCGCAGGCGAGCACGCAGGGCGTGGTGCCGTTGAGCGCCGGCAACGACAGCGGCTGCGGCGCATATCCGCGTGCGCGACGCACGAGCATGACGTCGCCGTCGACCACGCGTACCACGGAGTCGTCGTAGCGCGAGAGAATTGCGCGGTCGTTACCGAGCAGTGCGTCGGCGATGCCGGCGGCAACAAGGTGCTCCCATGCAAGGGCATCGTCGGTCTCGATGGGCTCTTCGCTCGGGTTTCCGCTGGTCATGACGAGTGAACGCATGCCGCGCTTCGCGGCCGCGGCGAGCAGTAAATGTTGAAGCGGGGTGTAGGGGAGCATGACGCCGAGCTCGGGCAAGTCGTGTGCGACGGATGGCGCGAGCTCGGGGGAGCCGTAGGCGTCGTTGCCGGCCGCGCGGCGGCGCAACAGCACGATGGGGCGAACGCTTCCGGCCAGCAGGTTGCGCTCAACGCCATCGACGTGACATAGGCACTCGGCGTCGGCAAGACTGCGCACCATAACGGCAAGCGGCTTGTTGCTGCGACGCTTGCGACGGCGCAACTCGCACACTGCCTGTTCGTTGGCGGCGTCGCAGGCTAGGTGGAACCCACCGAGACCCTTGACGGCGACGATGCCGCCGCCTGCCAGCAGCTCGACGCAGCGTTCGATGATGGCATCGCTGGCCTCGCGCCACGTAATATGCGGTCCGCAATCAAAGCAGGCATCGGGCTGCGCGTGAAACCGCCGATCGAGCGGGTCGGCATACTCTGCGGCGCAGGTGGGGCACATGGGAAAGCGATCCATCGAGGTTGCCGCTCGGTCATAGGGCAGCGAGCGAATGATGGTAAAGCGCGGTCCACAATTGGTGCAGTTGATAAAGGGATAATGAAAGCGTCGGTCGGCGGGGTCGAACAGCTCGCGCAGGCAGTCGTCGCATGTGGCGATGTCGGGCGAGATGAGCGTCGTGTGGGCAGTTTGATCCTGCGACGCCACAATGCGAAAACCCTGCTCGTTGGCGGCGTTCCAGTCGCCGGGCGCTAGGTCCACAACCTCGACATGCTCCACGCGAGACGCCGCGGGCGCATGCACGGAAAGCGCGGCGACAAATTTGTCGAGCGACTCGCTTGGAGCGTGCGCTTCGATATGCACGCCATCGCCCGCGTTGAGCACCCAGCCGCAAATGCCGTGCGCCATGGCCTCGCGATACACAAACGGTCGCATGCCGACACCCTGCACAATGCCCGTTACATGGATATGCACATGTCGCATGCGACCCTCCTTCATTGAAATGTGTGCTGTTACAGCCCCAGGCTCTGCTCGGTGGCGGCGCAGGTGAGCTCGCCGTGTTTAACGCCGCGCAGGCCCAGCAGACGGTCAGCCAGCTCGTAGACACGCTCGCCGCGACCCTTAAGTGCCAGAATCTCCAAACAGTTGTGGTGATCCAGATGCACGTGCATGGTCGATACGATCTCGTCGGTGTAGTCGTGCTGCACCTCGTCCAGGCGGCGCGTCAGATCGCCGGTGTGATGGTCGTAAATCATGGTGAGCGATCCGATGACCTGCTCGTCGGGCGTTCGCATCTGCTCCTTGGCAATCGAGGCGCGAATCAGGTCGCGTACAGCTTCGGAGCGGTTGGCCACGTCACCGCGGCGCGCGATTTGCTCGTCAAAGCGGCGCAGCAGGTCGTCGGGCGCGGTGACCGAAAAACGGACCAGCTCGGAGGCGGAGCCACTGCAACGGCAGCCCGCGTCGCCGGTCGGCCCGTGCGAATGCTCGTGCTCGTGCTCGGCCACGCTACACCAGCTTTACGGAGCCAACAGAGTTATGGTCGGCCTCGATGGCATCCTCATAGCCCTCGAGTGCGTCGTGCGCCTCGTGGAGCGCCGCCATGGCGGCCTCGAGCTTGGCGCCAATGCGCTCCATATCAAAGTTCTCGGTTGCATGCAGCAGCTGATGGCTCCACTCGTGGGCGAGCTCGATCGTGTCGTTGACCTGCTTGACGCTCATGGCAAGCTGGCTCATGTTCATTCCGACGTCATGCATGGGAAATCTCCTTTTGTACGGGTCTAATCAGTGGTTCAGATTCTACTACGCCCGCTTTGCGCATCGCCGCATAAGAAAACGGGTGCGAGTCTGTCTGACCCGCACCCGTTCACTGGGGGCTGTTTGTGATTACCATACTATCCGTGGTCGCGGGCGCAGCACCCGGCTCTCCGGTGAGCGGCGCAAAACCGCTCATGGACGGCAGCACATGACCGGCGTATTACAGGTGCTTCTCAAGCAGCGCCTGCAGCCTGGCCTTGGGCAGCGCGCCAACGGAGCGGTCGATTTCCTCGCCGTTCTTAAAGACAACCAGCGTGGGGATGCTCATAACGCCAAACTTCATGGCCAGGTCCTGATTGTCGTCGACGTTGCATTTGGCGACGGCAAGTTTGCCGGCCAGCTCGTCGGCCACTTCGTCAACAATGGGCGAGAGCGAGCGGCAGGGACCGCACCACGGTGCCCAAAAATCAACCAGCACGGGAAGGCTGCCGTTAACGACGGAATCGAAGTTCTCGGGGGTAATCTGCTTAATGTCAGCCATGGTGACCTCCATAGTGCGACGCGGCTCGGCCGCGTAAAACTCAGTACGACCGTGCTTATACCCAACGGCCCGTAATGCAACCACTCGCAGGCGGCTCTTTTATATAATGGTGGGCACGCAAACGATTGGAGAGCGCATGCCCACGTCACAAAGCCAGAAAAAAGAAGCCATCGCCCAGGCGACCGAGCAGGAGCTCGCATCGCTCGCGGGCCGCGGCGTGCGTATCGCAGGAAATGCGTGCTCGCCGATTGTGCTGGTAAAAGGTGATTTAGACGATGCCGAACGTGCGGGCGGCGAGCTGGCTGCCGGTCCGGACGGTGCTGCGCTGCGCAAAGCGCTCGGCGCCATCGGCTACGCGCCAGAGGATTTTTGCGTGCTGGCAAGTGTTGCCGGCGCGGGCGATGGGGCGGTTGCGACAGGCGAGGGCCTGCCGTGCGAGCTGTTCCGCGAGGCGCTCGAGGCCTTGGACCCCGAGGCGGTCCTGCTGTTAGACGATCGCGCGGCCGATACCATGCGCGAGACCTATGCCGACATGCTCGTGGCAATCGACGACTTCGATACCGCCATGCTCAAGCCCGGCTTGGTCGCCCATGTGCAGGGTCGTCGCGTGCTCGCGCTCGACGGTTTTGAGGCGGCGCTCACTGACAAAGCCGCCAAGCAGCGCATGTGGGCATACATCAAGCAGCTGACCCCGGCAGCCGCGCCGCTGTAGCGGACCGGAGCCGGCAAGGCGGCCCTGACGGGTCGAGCGCGGCGCCGACTTGTCGCGCCCTTACATCACGGCGCGAAGCTCAAACCGGTCGCCGTTGATGCGAAACTGGCAGTTGCCGTTCATGCGTTCGACGGCAAGCTTAATGCTCTTGGTTCCAAAGCCGTGTCCGGTGTGCCCGGCTACGGGCATGCCGTCGACCATGCGCGGCGGGCGCCCAAAGATTCCTCCTGCGCTATCGAGAGCTCGACTATCCTCAGCTTGCCGGTTCGAAAATGGACCTGCCGCATAACTGAATCTTTATTTCAACTTTACACCTAGGTTTACAGCTGTCTTGTCAGCTGTAAACCTAGGTGTCATACTAAAGCCCCAAGATTCGCCAAAAGAGAGGGGCCTTGATGGCACAGAGCGCGAACATGGATGCGTCGGAGCTTGCACGCGATATCGCGGCTGGCCTAGCATCGGCAACGACGGCAACGGAGCGCGCGGCACTGGTGCCCGCAGAGCTTGTCGAGGCCATTCAGCAACTAAAAACCCAACGTGCCGCGGTGATCCTGGCGCACTACTATGTGGCGCCCGAGGTCCAAGCCGTTGCCGATTACGTCGGCGACAGCTTCTACCTGGCAAAGCTCGCCAAGAGCCTGCCGCAGCAGACCATCGTGCTGTGCGGCGTGGAGTTTATGGGCGAGAGCGCCAAGCTGCTCAACCCCACCAAGACCGTGCTGCTGCCCGAGCCGGGCGCGGACTGCCCCATGGCGCACATGGTCAAGCGCGAGACGGTCGATGCGGCGCGCGCCGAGTACGGCGACGACCTTGCCGTGGTCTGCTACGTCAACTCGACGGTCGAGATCAAGAGCTGGAGCGACGTGTGCGTCACCAGCTCCAACGCCGTCAAGATCGTGTCCGAGCTGCCGCAGCAGCACGTCCTGTTCATCCCCGATCAAAACCTGGGCCGCTTCGTAGCCGAGCAGGTGCCGCAAAAGCACGTCATCCTCAACAATGGCTATTGCCCGCGCCATCACATCATCACCGTCGAGCAGATCGTCGATGCGCAGGAGGCGCATCCCAACGCGCTCGTGCTGGCGCACCCCGAATGCAAGGCCGACGTCCTTGCCGAGGCCGACTACATCGGCTCCACCGCCGGCATCATCAAGTACGCCGAGGATTCGGATGCGAGTGAGTTCATCATCATGACGGTCCGCGGCGTGCTCTACGAGCTCGAGCGCCGCTGCGAGGGCACCGGCAAAAAGTTCTATTTTCCCGCGGTGCAGCCCACCTGCGTCAACATGGATCTCATCACACTCGAAAAGCTCGTGCGATGCCTGGAGACGGGCGAGGGCGAGGTACAGATCGGCGTGTCGGACGAGGCTGCCGACCAAGCCAAACTCACGCTCGACCGCATGCTCGAGTACGCGGCGCGCTAGAACGATGTGACATGAGGGACAGTCCCTTATGCCACAGTACAAGGGAGAGGATTCCTGTGGAAACCAAACAATACCCCGATATGGAGTGCGACGTTGTCATTGCCGGTTGCGGCGTGGCGGGCCTGTACGCGGCCCTCAATCTGCCGACGAGCACGCGCGTGATCATGCTCTCCAAGGGCACTGTCGACGAGTGCGACTCGATGCTTGCGCAGGGCGGTATCTGCGTGCTGCCCGAAGGCTCGGATTACGATGCCTTCTTTGAGGACACCATGCACGCCGGCCACTACGAGAACCGCCGCGAGAGCGTCGACATCATGATCCGCTCGAGCCGCTCGGTCATCAACGACCTGCTGGCCATGGGCGTGGATTTTGAGCGCAAGACCGACGGCAGCCTCGACTTTACCCGCGAGGGCGCACACAGCCGTCCGCGCATTGCCTTCCATGCCGACATTACGGGCAAGGAGATCACGACTAAGCTGCTCCAGGCCGTTCGCAAGCTTGATAACGTGCAGATTTTGGAGCACGTGGCCATGACCGACATCCTGACGGGCGAGCGTGACGGCGCCACGGTGTGCACCGGTGTCGTCGCCGTTTCCGTGGACGAGGACAACTCGGTTCGTCCCGCCGACGAGCTGGCAAACGCCGCCGAGGACGTGCATGTCGGCGAGCCGTTTAAGATCCATGCCCGCCATACGCTGTGGGCGACGGGCGGTATCGGCGGCGTGTACGACCATTCGACCAACTACCCGCAGCTCACGGGCGATGCCTGCTACATTGCTCAGGAGCATGGCATTAAGATGGAGCACCTGGACTACGTGCAGATTCACCCCACGGGTCTGTTCTCGCCGCAGCCGGGCCGCACCTTCCTGATCAGCGAGAGCTGCCGCGGCGAGGGAGCGATTTTGCTCAATGCCGCCGGTGAGCGCTTTACCGACGAGCTTCAGCCGCGCGATGTGGTCGCCGCCGCTATTCGCGAGCAGATGAAGCAGGACGGCACCGAGCACGAGTGGCTAAGCTTTGCCCCCGTCGAGCGCGACGTAGTGACCGGGCACTTCGCCAACATCCGCGCACGCTGCCTGGAGGACGGCCGCGACATCTTGGACGAGCCCATCCCCGTTACGCCCACGCAGCACTACTTTATGGGCGGCGTGTGGGTTGACAAGGACGGTCGCACCTCGATGCTCGAGCTCTACGCCGCGGGCGAGACGGCTTGCAACGGCGTTCACGGCAAGAACCGCCTTGCATCAAACAGCCTGCTCGAGTCTCTGGTTTGGGGCCGCCGCGCCGCGTGGTACATGCGTACCGGCGAGTCGCTGGCCGTGGAGCAGGCGGGCGATCCCGCGCTCGATGGCCGTCATCGTACCCTGAGCGCCGACACCCTGGCAATCGATGATTTGGCCCGTGCCGCCGGCACGCAGGCCGTGGAGGAGTAGACCATGAATCCCATTACCATGAAGCTCGTCGTCGATGATTTGATTCTGCAGGCTCTGCGCGAGGACATTACCTTTGAGGACGTGAGCACGGCGAGCGTGTGCCCCACGGCGCGTCCCGCCACGGTGGAGCTTATCGCCAAGGCCGATGGCATTATCGCGGGCCTGGATGTGTTCGCTCGCACCTTTGAGCTGCTGGATTCGCAGAGCTCGGTGCTGTTTGATGTTGCCGATGGTGACGAGGTGCACGCCGGCGACCACGTGGGCCAGGTGCGCGGCGATGCGCGCGTACTGCTTTCGGGCGAGCGCGTGGCGCTCAACTACCTGCAGCGCATGAGCGGCATCGCTACTTACACGCATCGGATGGCAGCTGCGCTCGAGGGCACCAAGACCGTGCTTGTCGACACGCGCAAGACCACGCCGGGCATGCGTGTCTTCGAGAAGGCTGCAGTCGAGATCGGCGGTGGCAGCAACCACCGCTATAACCTGTCGACGGCTGTCATGCTCAAGGACAACCACATCGATGCCGCCGGCGGCGTGACGCGTGCGATCGAGATGGCGCGCGCCCATGCATCGTTTACCACGACGGTCGAGATTGAGTGCGAGAACCTGGATATGGTGCGCGAGGCAGTTGAGGCCGGCGCCGATATCATCATGTTCGACAACATGACCCACGACGACATGGCTGCTGCGATTGAGCTTATCGCCGGTCGCGCCAAGACCGAGTGCTCGGGCAACGTGTACGCCAACAATATCCGCGCGCTCGCCGACCTGGGCGTTGACTTTATTAGCTCGGGGGCGCTGACGCACTCTGCGCCGATTCTCGACCTCTCGCTCAAGCACCTGCGTCTGCTGGACGGTAAATAATGGACGCCCGCGAGCGTCGCCGTTCCATCATGGCCGTGCTCGAGGAAGCCAAGGAGCCCGTTTCGGGCAGCGCACTTGCCCGTGAGGTTGGCGTGAGCCGCCAGATTGTCGTGCAAGACATCGCCCTGCTGCGTGCCGATGGGCACGATATCGTGGCGACCAATCGCGGCTACGTGCTGCAGGAGGCCCCCAGCAGCCCCGCTGTGCCCACGCGCTTGGTCAAGGTTCGCCACGGCGTGGAGCAGGCAGGCGATGAGCTTACGAGTATCGTCGACGCCGGAGGAGCCGTGCTCAACGTGATCGTCAATCACCGCGTGTACGGTAAGATCACGGCCGATCTGGACATTCGCAATCGTCGCGATGTTGAGCGCTACCTGCACGATATCGAGAGCGGCAAGAGTTTCCCGCTACTAACGGTGACGAGCGGCTATCACTTCCATCGCATCGCGGCGGAGGACGAGCAGACCCTCGACGAGATCGAGGCCATACTCAAGGAGAAAGGCTACTTGGCAGACCTGATGCCCTACGAAGACGATCTCTCTTAGCCGACGCTGTAAACGCCCCTAAGCGGCAATCTGACGTTCAATCGTCGGTCGCGTACCAAAGTACGCTTCCCTCCTCTTTCACGTCACCTTGCTCGCTTAGGGACGTTTTCGCTGACGTGGGCTCAACCTGCGACGGTGCTAAATTAGCTATCCGTACAAAAAAGGAGGCCTCCGCGGCGATGCGGAGGCCTCCTTTTTGTGCACGGTGTACTTTTGAGTGTGCAAGTGGGGAGTTGTTACTCCTCGACGATCTCGGTGATCGCGCCAGCGGGGCAAGCGTCCTGGCAAGCGCCACAGGCGACGCAGGAGTCCTCGTCAGCGACGGTAGCGACGTCCTGGAGCTCCAGAACGCCAGCGGGGCAGGAGTCGACGCAAACGCCACAAGCGATGCACTCGTCGGCATCAATTACGGGATGAGCCATGGTAGTTTCCTCTCTGTTGACCGACGCTACAGACGATGCGCGCCGGTTTGATTCGGGCAAAAACATACCACGGGAGCGACCGTTTGCAATACCCTCTGACCGGCATCTTCATACCGTTCGCCGAGTATGCCGCGGCTTACTAAAAAATATGCAGGTGAGGCCGTTGAGCTGCGCAAATGTTAGCTATAGGTGACTTGAAATATAGGGCGATTGAGCGTGCTTGCGGAAACCGCATCCCGTAATCCACGCCCAAAACGGGACACAGTTTCAGACTCACACCTCAGCCATCTCTACATAGATTTCGATAGATTTGCCGAGAACTCAATCAGCGCATCTACCTGCGCATTTAAGAACCTAAACTCTCAGAGATAAGAAATCTTATATGAATTGACTTAGATTTTGTATATTCCGGCCCATAAGGGGATACACTACATCCTGAAAGACAAGCCGAAGCGCCGCGCGACAGACCGTCGAGGCGGCGCGAACGCAAAAGAGAGAGGGAATTTCTAATGAGTAAGATTCTTGGTATCGACCTTGGTACTACTAACTCCGCTATGGCCGTTCTCGAGGGCGGTTCTCCGACCATTATCGTGAACGCCGAGGGCGACCGCACCACCCCGTCCGTCGTGGGCTTCCGCGCCGACGGCGACCGCGTCGTGGGTAAGGCCGCTAAGAACCAGGCTGTCACCAACCCCAAGAACACCGTGTTCTCCATCAAGCGCTTCATGGGCCGCAAGTACTCCGAGTGCACCTCCGAGATCAAGACCGTGCCGTACGAGGTCAAGGAGGGCCAGGGTGGCCGTGCCGTCGTCGACATCGAGGGCAAGGATTACACCGCCGAGCAGGTGAGCGCCATGACGCTCGCAAAGATGAAGGCCGATGCCGAGAAGTATCTGGGCGAGACCGTCACCGACGCCGTCATCACCGTCCCGGCCTACTTCAACGAC
>DXLS01000051.1:0-18140 GCA_019414605.1 Collinsella sp. | reverse complement strand
GGGGGCGTAAAACGCGAACGGTAACGGACGGTTATGATTTGGCTTCTCAGTAAACAAAAAAGGTCAGCGCCGAAGCGCTGACCTGTGCGTTCTTTGGTGGGCCGTCAGGGGGTCGAACCCTGGACCTTGGGATTAAGAGTCCCCTGCTCTACCAACTGAGCTAACGACCCAAAGCTAAAGTCCGTTATGGCGGACTTTAGAGGAGATATCGTGTGGTGGGCCGTCAGGGGGTCGAACCCTGGACCTTGGGATTAAGAGTCCCCTGCTCTACCAACTGAGCTAACGACCCGATATCAACACGAAGCAAGAACTGGGGTGGGTAAAGGGACTCGAACCCTCGACCTACGGGACCACAACCCGTCGCTCTAGCCAACTGAGCTACACCCACCGTGTCCTGTGCGCTTCGCGCTCGACTATTATTGCAAGGAACGCCATGCGATGCAAGCCCCAATTTTCAAGAATTTTGAAAAGAGTTTTTCGAGCGCGTTTCGAGCAATTCCCACCCTTTTCATAGGAGTAAACTTGCCCCACTGCAAACCCTCGAAAGGACCGTCATGAAAGAACTCTCCAATCGCACGGCAACATTCACCGATTCGGTCATCCGCCGCATGACACGCATCTCCAATAAGTACGACGCCGTCAACCTCTCGCAGGGCTTCCCTGACTTCGATCCCCCGGCGCAGCTGCTCAACAGCCTGAGCGCCATCGCCAGCGACCCCAAGCCGCTCTATCACCAGTACTCCATCACCTGGGGCTCCCAGGCCATGCGCGAGGCGCTCGCTGCCAAGCAGGAGCACTTTATGGGCATGCCGGTCGACCCCAACCAGAACATCGTGGTCACCTGTGGCTCCACCGAGGCCATGATGGCCGCCATGATGACGGTTACGAACCCCGGCGACAAGGTCGTCATCTTCTCGCCGTTCTACGAGAACTACGGCGCCGACACGATCCTTTCGGGTGCCGAGCCCATCTACGTGCCGCTCAACCCGCCCACATTCGACTTTGACCGCGAGACGCTCGAGGCCGCCTTCCGCGACAACGACCCCAAAGCCATCGTCCTGTGCAACCCGTCCAACCCCTGCGGCAAGGTCTTTACGCGCGAGGAGCTCACCTTCATCGCCGACCTGTGCAAAAAGTACGACGCCTACTGCATTACCGACGAGGTATACGAGCACATCGTCTACGCGCCCCACGAGCACGTCTATATGGCCACGCTACCCGGCATGTTCGAGCGAACCATCAGCTGCAGCTCGCTGTCTAAGACGTACTCCATCACCGGTTGGCGCCTGGGCTACACCATTGCCCCGGCCGAGATTACCGAGCGTATCAAGAAGGTCCACGACTTTCTCACCGTGGGTGCCGCCGCTCCCCTGCAGGAAGCCGTTGTCACCGCCCTCAACTTCGACGACAGCTATTACCAGGAGGTCCTCGACCTCTACGCCGCCAAGCGCGACCTGTTCTGCCAGGGGCTCGATAGCATCGGTCTTGTGCATAACGTGCCGCAGGGCGCCTACTACGTCATGATGGACATCTCTGAGTTTGGCTATGACAGCGACCTCGAATTCTGCGAGGATCTCGCGTCTAAGGTGGGCGTGGGCGCCGTGCCCGGCTCGAGCTTCTTCCGCGAGCCCGTCAACCATCTGATTCGTTTCCACTTTGCCAAGCGAGACGAGACGCTCAACGCAGCGCTGGAGAACCTCAAGTCGTTACGTGATAAAATCAAGCCGCGCGGGTAAGGACGGCCCAGCAACTAAAGCAACCAAAGAAGCCTCGCACCGCCCGCCGCGTTGCGAGGCTTCTTTTTATAGCGCTTTCTTAAATGGTTTAGAGCCCTATACTTTAGTCACGGAGCAACTCGTCCCAGTGAGAGGAATACTATGGCAGAACAGCAGCTTATCGGAGCGCTCGAGGCCGGCGGCACCAAGATGGTCTGCGCCACGGGCTATGCAGACGGTACGGTCCTGGAGCGCGAGCAGATCGCGACCACGACCCCGCAGGAGACCGTTGAGGCCGTCAATGCATGGTTTGCCGACAAGGGCATCGCCGCGCTGGGCATCGGCGCCTTTGGCCCCACCGCGGTCAACCCCGCCTCGCCCCAATACGGCAAGATCCTGGAGACGCCCAAAACGGCATGGCGCTACTTCGACCTGCTGGGCACCATCCAAAACGAGCTCAATATTCCCTGCGGCTACGACACCGACGTCAACGTTGCCTGCCTGGGCGAGGTCACCTTTGGTTGCGCCCAGGGCCTCACAGACGTGGTCTACCTGACCATCGGCACCGGTGTGGGCGCCGGCGTGCTCTCGGGCGGCCAGCTCGTGCACGGCATGATGCATCCCGAGGCAGGCCACATCCTGGTCACGCGCGACCCGCGCGACACCATTGGCGAGCACAGCGCCTGCCCCTTCCACGACAACTGCCTCGAGGGCCTCATCGCCGGTCCCGGCGTTAAAAAGCGTTGGGATGGCAAGAGCGCCGGAGACATGGCCGATGACCCGGAGGCCATGGACCTGCTCGCAGGCTATCTGGCACAGGCGCTCATGACCTACACGCTGTGCTACGCACCGCAAAAGATTATCATCGGCGGCGGCGTGGCCGACCACACCCCCATCGTGCCGCTCGCCCGCAAAAAGTGCGCCGAGATGCTCAACGGCTATATCGTCACGCCCGAGGTCAACGACATCGATACCTACATTGTCAACAACAGCCTCGAGGGCAAGCAGGGCATCATGGGCTGCCTGGCCCTGGGCGCCCAGGCGCTCCAGTAAAGGGTGCATCAACGGCGCACGGCGTAGCCAAGCTCGCAAAACGCCCGGACAAAACCGTCACGCCCCGCAGAGGCCCTCAAACGAACAAAGCCGCCTAGGACCAAGCAAAACGTCCTAGGCGGCCTTTTTGGTGTAAATCAGCGACCGTAAGAGATATCGGAGCACGACGCCTGTCGTCGCCCCGCAGCAGTCGATCATCACATCGGTAATCATGCCGGCGCGACCGGGCACAAAAAGCTGGATCGTCTCGTCGATAGAGGGAACAAGCAGCAAGAACACCGCCGTGGGCAGCAACACATCAAACGTGCGCCGGCCTTCGAGGTCAAAGGCGTGCGCCGCCAAGATGCCAAGCACCATGTACTCGGTAAAATGAGCGCACTTGCGCACGACGAAGTTGGTCACCCACTCGTATGGAAGCCCCAGGGTCTGCAAAAAGCCGCGAATGGATTCCATAATCGACAGGCTCAACGAACCAGAGCCCGTACCGGGAACCAGCGAATTGCCCCAAATGACGAGCACCATGGCGCAGGCGGCAAGCGCCCATTTTCGATCGACCTTAACCATGCGGCAATTATGCCTCCGCGCGCAGCGGCGTAAAGCTGGCGGTACCGCCCTCGATAACGCTCAGATAGGCACGACCCGTGCGCTTGACGGCCGCAGACTGCAGACGGTTGATTTCTTCCTCGAGAATCTGATTGACGCGCTCATGACGACGGTTTTCCATAACGCCGGCAGCGATAGCCTCGGCGCGCTCGATACCCTCGCGCGAGATACGCGCGGTATCCTCGGGAAGCACGGAACTGTGGCGGCCGACATAGACGGGAGCAGCCGACACAGGTGAGGCTGCAGGCGCAGGCACCGCCACGGGGGCGGGCTCGGCAGCCTCGGCCATGATCGCCATAGCGGCGGCCCACATGTCCTCGTGGCCCGAATAATCGGCCATGGGGACATCTTCCTCGAGGGAGGCATCGGGGAGACTGTCGGTATCCGCGCGATCCTGGGCATCGATAGAGGCAGTGATGGCGGCGGGCTCGTCCAGATCGGCGAGGTCCACACCCTTGGCATCGGAAATGATGGGCATGCTGGCGAGCTTGGCGTTGTACGGCGCCGCCTCCGCGGCCTGCATTTGGGCCGAAACGCCCCAAAGCGAGCTTTCGGCAGCTCGGCGAGCGGCAATGGTCTCCTCGTCGACAGCCAGGGGCTCATCGGCAAAGGGGTCGGCGACAGGAGCCGCCTGAGCTGCGCTCTGTTGGCCGGCCGAAGCAGCCGACGCGGCAGAGGCGTACGCAGCCGACGACGCGCCGCTATAGGCGGCATTGTTGGCGGCGTTGGCCACAAGCGCCACGAAGGCTGCGGTACTACCCGCAGGGGCGGCGTGAGAGCCCGAGACGGCGCGTGCGGCAGCGGCAATGTCATCGCGATTGTAAGAACCGGTCTTTCCACCGTTGGTGAGCTCATCGATTGCGACCTGGTAGACATCGCGCGAACGCACGGGATCGCAGCTGACCGGGGAATCGTCATCGAGCATGCTGTCGATCATAGACCAGGCCTCGGCCTCATCCATGGCGTTAGCCGCGCGCGCGATGGTGGGAACGCCATCGTCGGCGTGACGGCGCTGGAACGCACCGGTCAGGCCGGAGAGAAATGCGGAAGAAGGCTGTGCGGCATTGGCCTGATCGGCCGGAGCCGCAGGCTGAGGCATCGCCCCCTGCTGCTGCGCGGGAATCGAGGCGGTCTTGAACTCGCTGTGGGTCCGGCCAAACTGAGCGGCGCCGCCCACGGCATCGGGCTCAAACAGGCGGCCATCATGCTCGGCGCGATACTCGGAGATGCCCAGCGAGGCCGCGTAGATGCCCACGCCCGCCACCGCACCAACGGCAAAGGGAACAGCGCCCGCGACAACCGTCTCGTTGACCGACGAGAACGGCAACGTCGCGGCATACATCACCACGGGGGCGGCAAGGCCGATCCCGCAGGAAAGTCCGGCAAGGACTGCTCGTTGTGTTGCATCAGAAGAAGCCATGAGCTCTCCCCATCTTCCAGCACCCAAATCGCATCATTTAGTTGGCTGCGCGAGAGAAGATGAAGCGGGACATGCGTCCCAAAGCAACGGTATATGGTTCGTTTCATCTGCGTTTTCCGTCGCGAAGCTTAAAAGTTATTATGCGAAACCGACCCTCCGATTGCAAGCGATGAGGCCGGATTGTTGCTCGAAAACTGCTGCTTGTCGGTCATATGGTCAAAAAATGTTGCCGAGTGACGCCATAAAGAAAGGGCCGGGGCATAAACCCCGGCCCGATTGCCCGTTCTTATAGCGATATTGCGTGCGGCTTATGGTCTAAAACGCCTGCTCGTAGTCACTGTGTTTTTTGGCCGAACGCACCAGGAACTCCTGGTTGGTGTTAGTGCCCTTAAGGCCCTTAATAAACGACGCCGCCGCGCGCTCGGTGTTGTTCATGCCGGCGAGGATGCGACGCAGGCCAAAGACAAACGGGCGCATCTGCTCGTCGACCAGCAGGTCCTCGTTGCGCGTACCGGAGGCAACGGGGTCGATGGCCGGGAAGATGCGACGGTCGGCAAGATCGCGGTCGAGCTTGAGCTCCATGTTGCCGGTGCCCTTGAACTCCTCAAAGATGACTTCGTCCATCTTGGAGCCGGTGTCGATGAGGGCGGAGGCGAGGATGGTGAGCGAGCCTCCGTTTTCGATATTGCGGGCTGCACCCAGGAAACGCTTGGGCGGATACAGGGCTGCCGAATCGACACCGCCCGAAAGGATGCGACCCGAGGCGGGTGCCGCCAAGTTATAGGCGCGGGCAAGACGCGTGATGGAGTCGAGCACCACCACGACATCGCCGCCCAGCTCCACAATGCGCTTGGCGCGCTCGATGACGAGCTCGGCCACGCGGGTGTGGTTGTCGGCAGGCATATCGAAGGTCGAGGCCACGACCTCGCCCTTGATGGAGCGCTGCATATCGGTGACCTCTTCGGGGCGCTCGTCGACGAGCAGGCAGATGAGGTGCACCTCGGGGTTGTTGATCGAGATGGACTGGCAGATCTTCTTAAGGATCGTTGTCTTGCCGGCCTTGGGCGGCGACACGATCAGGCCACGCTGGCCCTTGCCGATCGGTGACACGATATCGATGGCGCGACCGGTGATGGAATCCTTGCCGTGCTCCATGCGCAGCGGCTCGTTGGGATAGACCGGGGTAAGGTCGCCGAACTTGGGGCGGTTGCGGATCTGCTCGGGATCCATGCCGTTAACGGTCGTGATCTTGGCGAGGCCGGCACGCTTGTCGCCGCCGCGCGAGGGGCGCAGTGAGCCCTCGATGACATCGCCCGTGCGCAGACGCGCGGAGCGGATGAGGTAAGCGGGGACGAAGGCGTCTTCGTTGGATTTCATGTAACCGTGAGCATGGATGATGCCGGAGTTGTCCGGGCGAATCTGCAGGATGCCCTTAATATCACGGAAGCCCTCGGCCTTCGCGGCGGTCGTGTAGATCTCCTCGACAAGCTCGGCCTTCTTCTTGCCGGTCGTCTCGATCTCGAACTCTTTTGCCTTCTCGCGCAGCTCGGCTACCTTCATGGCCGCAAGCTCCTCGCGCGAAAGCGTGGGCTCGGTGGGGGCGGCGTTGCGCTCCTTGTTGCGCTGTTTGCGGTCGCGCTGACGGCTGCGGCGGTCGTTGTTGCGATCGTCCTTGCGGTCGTTGCGCTCGTCGTTGCGCTTGTGCTGACGGCGGCTGGGGCGGGCGCCCTCTTCGGTCTCGGTGCCTTCGGCAGCCGCGGCTGCGGTTGCATCGGTGCCGGACGGAGCCTCGCCCTCTGCCTTGGCGTCGGCGTTGGCATGGTTGCTGGGTTCGGCGTCGCCCTGCTGCTCGGCACCCTTGGCCCTCGCGGACTTCTTGCGCGTGCGCTTGGGCTTCTCAGTTGCCGGCTGGTCGACGTTCTCGGCCTCGGAAGCGGCATCGGCGTTTGCCTGGGAGGACTTGTCGTCGACGGGCTTGGCCTCAGCCTTGACCTTCGCCTTCGTCGAGCGCTTTGCCGCGGTGCGACGGCTGCGGCCGGGACGGACATCGGCGGGCTCGGCATCGGCAGATGCGGGAGCCTCGGTGGACGGAGCGTCCTGGACCGGGGCATCAACCGTGGCCGTAGGCTCGGCCGTCACCGCTGCGCCCTGGGCAGCAGCTGCTGCGGCAGCGGCTTTCTCGGCCTCAACATACGCCTTGGGCTTGCGGCCGCGACGATGCGGGCGCAGAGCCGGATCAACGACGGGAACCTCGTTGACCTCAGCGTGCACGACGGGCTCAGCGGAGGAAGCGCCCTCCCCTGCCGCAGAACGAGCCGGAGCTTCAGCGACCTCAGGAGTCAGCTGCTCGACGGGCTGCTGCGTCTTGGCTGCCGCACGGCGACGCGTGCGCGGTGCCGGCTTCTCGGCCGACTGTTCGGCAGCAGGAGCCTCGGGGGCGACCGGCGCAGCGAACTCAGTCAATGCCGCGGCCTCGCGCTCGGCAGCGCGACGGCGGGCACGCACAACCTGGGCCTCGCTAATCTGCGCCAGCGCACGGGCCTGCGCGACCTCATCGGAAATGGGGGCCGAAGCATCGGTGGCAACGGGGCGCTTCGCGCGCGTGGTGCGCGTCGTACGACGCTTGGGCTTTTCGGCATCCTCGCCGTCCGCAGCAGGCTTGGCCAAACGACGCGTGCGCTTAGGCTTAGCGGGAGCAGCCTCCTCGCTAGCAACGGGCGTGGTGGGCGCGGCGGCCTTAAGCGCCTCGGGAGCCGAGACCTGCGCCGGCGCGGAAAGCACGGCCTGGTCCGACGTAACCGGTGCAGCGGGAGCCGTTTGCGTCGTCGTTATTTCGTTTTCTTGTTGTTGATCAGACACAGTGTTTGCTCAACTTTCTTTTCAAGCCCTGTGATCACATGCTCCCTGCATAAACCTTCAGGGCGGCTAAACAGTCTAGCTCCGTCAAATACCGACGGACATCATTGATCTGTATAGAGATGATTGTGTTATATACGCAGCGTTAGTGTAACACAACCGCAACCACCTGCAACTTAGTCATCGGGGACGTTCTTAAACGACTAGTCAAAAGGGATGCTCTTTACAAAGTTCCGGCGTACACCATCGCCACATCAAAAGCTGCGGTGAAATAGTTCCCAAATCCCGGCCGGCACCCCTCAAGCAGGAACCATTCCACCGCAACTCATAAGAAGAAGGCAGATCAAGCCTCAAGCATCGAGAAAACGGAACAGCTAAGGGACAAGGGCATCGGCCCCAAGATCGATGTGCCACGAATCGCGCCCATCTACTACGTTTGCCCCCGCACCCCTGACCATACTCACTATTTTTCGAAAGTCGCAGACCTGCTACCTGCGGTTTTAATATTGCGATTTTCGGCGTGGTTCGGGGTACGCACTTAAACGTAGTAGATGCCCCCGATTCTTGGCAGAAGGTATCCCACCGTTCCTCCACGGGACAAAAATGATCCGTTTTCCTCCGTCCCCTAGGGTCATTTTCAAAACTATGGCTGTTTACTACGATGAATCGCTCAACCACGACCACGCCAAAAACCGAAAAAATAAAACCCCAGCTAGATGGCTTGCACTTTTCGGTGAAAAGCCCGTGTGATTGGAATCCCTCGATTCATCGTAGTAAACCGGTATAGTTGCGATTTGGTAGCATTTTCCAGCAAGCCAAATTGTCTCGCTAAACGCAAAAAGCCCGACCTCCGCATGGGAGATCGGGCTTTCGAGGCTCAGTCAAACCAAACCAACGCAGTCAAACGACCAGCGCTTACATCTGCTCGGGGGCAGAAACGCCAACGAGGGTAAGCACCAGGGCGAGCGTCACACGGACGGCGTCGCAGGCGGCCAAACGGGCGCGCGAGAGCTCAGGGTCGACGGGACGGCCCTCGCTCGGAAGGACCTGGCAGGCGGCGTAGAAGCTGTGGAAGTCGCCAGCGAGCTCCTCGGCAAAGTGCGTCAGGCGGAACGGGGCGCGATCGCGAGCGCAGCTACCGATGAGGTCGGTGAGCTCGTTGAGCTTACGCGAAAGGGCAAGTTCGGTCGGGTCGGTCAGCAGCGAGTAATCGACGTTCTCGCCAATAGCCTTCTCGGCGACGGCCTTCATGCCCATCTCGGCGGCCTGCTCGGCGGTAACGTCGGCGGCACGACGCAGGATGGAGCACACGCGAGCGTGAGCGTACTGCACGTAGTACACCGGGTTGGAGTTGTCGCGCTTCTTGACGGCCTCGATGTCGAAGTCGACCATCTGGTTGGAGCTCTTGGAGATGAGCGTGTAGCGAGCGGCGTCGGAGCCGACCTCGTCGACGAGTTCCTGCAGGGTCACCATGGTGCCCTTGCGCTTGGACATACGGACGGGCTTGCCGTTGCGCAGCAGGTTGACGAGCTGGCCCAGCAGAACCTCAAACTTGCCGGGATAGCCAAGAGCGTCACAGACGCAGCGGACGCGCTCGATGTAGCCGTGGTGGTCGGCGCCCCAGATGTCGATGACGTGGTCGACGCGCTGGAACTTATCCCAGTGATAGGCAACATCGGAGGCGAAGTAGGTGTACTCGCCATCGGACTTGATCAGGACGCGGTCCTTGTCATCGCCCAGGTCGGTGGAACGGAACCACAGGGCGCCGTCCTTGGTGTAGAGGTAGCCCATCTTGTCGAGCTTCTCAAAAGCGCGGTCGACGGCGGAGGTGCCGGCGGTCTCGCCCTCGGTGTCCTTCACGTACAGAGAGCGCTCGGAGAACCAACGATCAAAGTCGCAGTTAACGGCGTGGCAAAGGTCGCGCATGTTGTCGACCATCTTCACGTAGCCACGCTCGCGGAAGCTCTCCATGCGCTCCTGCGGATCGGCGTCGACCCACTTATCGCCGTCGGTGCGCCAGAACTCGGCAGCCTCGTCGATGATGTAGTCGCCGCCGTAGGAGTCCTTGCCCAGAGTCTCGGCAAAGTTGTCCTGATACGGATGGGTCTCGGGATGCTCGTCGCTCTCGTCGGCAACAAAGGCGTCGCGGTCGGCGATCAGAAGCTTGTGAGCCTCGTCGATATCCACGCCCTGCTTGGCGATGATGTCGGCAAGCTGCATATAGCGCGTGCTGATGGAGTTACCGAAGGTGTTCATCTGAGAGCCGTGGTCGTTGATGTAGAACTCACGCTGGATGTCGTAACCGGCGTGGTCCATCACACGGCAAAGGGAGTCGCCCAGAGCGGCCCAGCGACCATGACCGATGTGCATGGGGCCGACGGGGTTAGCGGAGACGAACTCGACCTGGGTCTTCAGGCCGCCACCGACGTTGGACTTAGCGAAGTCCATACCCTTCTCGCGGGCCTCGCCAAAGATGGCGTTCTTGACGGCGACGGAGAGGTAGAAGTTGATGAAGCCAGGACCGGCGATCTCGACCTTCTCGATTGCGGGGTCCTCGGGCATATGGGCGACGACGGCCTCGGCGATCTTGCGCGGGGCGCAGTGAGCCAGCTTGGCGGACTTCAGGGCCATGGTGGAGGTCCACTCGCCATGAGAAGTATCAGCCGGTCGCTCGATAGCGCAATCGTCAAGTTCAAATGCGGAAAGGTCGCCGGCCTCCTGGGCCGCAGCAAGCGCAGCGCGTACCAGCTCTTCAATCTTCTCGGGCATAGATCCTCCTTGTGTTAAAGCCCCCGAGCTCTTGATCACTCGTAGGGCAAAAGCCAGAGTTTGTAGCACTCTATCACAAGCGGTAACTACTGTCGCAGGGTAAAGCTAATAGATATTGCATATGCACAAAAATGACTACCGCTCTTGCGCGGCGGTACAAAGTTGGCGGTTTGCCTGCTGTTTATACACGTTCTAGAAATGCATAAACGTATGAATAAGCCGTTCTATTTATCGAATACTCTTACCTATCGGGGTTGTGTGCTTTTCCTGCATAAAGTGATGGTTTGCGCACGTCAGCGTGGTATTCTTAACATACGTAAATTCGTATAAGTTGGAGGTAGCATGTTCTCAATCGGTCAACACGTCATTCATCCGGGTCAAGGAGTCTGCACCGTCGTCGGCTTTAGGGACGACACACCGCAGCCCATGTTGTTGCTCGAGACCAAACAGGGACATGCGCAGACGATTCTCATGTACCCCGTGGCGCAGGCCGACCGTCTGCATGCCGCTATCTCCCAGCAAGATGCAGAGCACCTGCTGAGCCACTACGATGAGCTGGAGTGCGACACCTTTACCGAGCGCAATAGCTCGCTCGAGGAGACGCACTTTAAGCAGCAGCTCAAGCTGGGCGCGCCCGAGACGGTTCGCGTGGCAAAAACCATGATGCACCGTATTCGCCAGGCCGAGGAAGCAGATAAAAAGCCCAGCTCCTACTACATGCGCGTACTCAAGGAAGCCAAGCGCCGCTCCATCGAGGAGTTCGCCGTGGCCCTGGGCGTCACCGAAGAGGCCGCCGAAGCCCGCCTAGCCCAAGCCGCCCTCAACTAACCTGCCCACGCCAAAACCACCACAAAGGGGACAGGCACCTTTGTGGTGGTTTTTTCGCTCTAGTCGTTCTAGTAGTATTCATTCTTAGCGATACCTACGAGCACAAGGAGTCTTTTATGGCAGAGCTGCTTTCCGCCGGAATCACCCGCGACCGTGCGTTCGAATTGCTCAACGAGCACAACAAGGACCCGTTCCACATCACCCACGGCGAAACGGTCGAGGGCACCATGCGCTACTTTGCGCGCGAGTTCGACCCCGAGAACGAGGAGTTTTGGGGCATCGTCGGTCTGCTGCACGACCTGGATTGGGAGGAACATGAGGACGACCCCATGAACCACACTATCTATGCGGCCGAGATTCTTGAGGGCGAGGGCGCATCGCCTGAGCTCATCCGCGCCATCCAGACGCACACGTCCGATTTCAACTCTTCGCTGCCCAAGCCCGAGCTGCAGATGGAAAAGATCCTGTTTGCCTGCGACGAGCTCACCGGCCTGATCGGTGCTGCCGTGATCATGCGTCCGAGCAAAAGCGTCATGGACTTTACGACTAAGTCGCTCAAGAAAAAGTTCAAGGACAAGCGCTTTGCTGCCGGCTGCTCGCGCGACGTGATTTCGCAGGGCGCCGAGATGCTGGGCTGGGAGCTCCCCGAGCTCTTCGACCGCACCATCGCAGCAATGCAGTCCTTCGCCCCCGACCGCGACACCTTCCAGGCCTAACATTAAAACCACCACAAAGGGGACAGGCACCTTTGTGGTGGTTTTTCGTTTACGAGGGGTTTAGGGGCGAACCTGACCGGTGCCGCGGAGCTTGTATTTGTAGGTGGTGAGGGCCTCGGCGGCGAAGGGTCCGCGGGCGTGGAGCTTTTGGGTCGAGATGCCGATCTCGGCGCCCAGGCCAAACTCGCCGCCGTCGGTGAAGCGCGTGCTGGCGTTGGCGTACACGGCCGAGGCATCGACCGCATCCAGGAAGCGCTCGCAAGCATCCGTGTCCTCGGCAACGATGGCCTCGGAGTGCATCGTGCCGTAGCGATTGATGTGTGCGATGGCCTCGTCCTCGTCTGCCACGACCTTCACGCTCATCTCGAGCGCCAGGTACTCGCGACCCCAGTCCTCCTCAGTCGCGGCGACGTAGTCACCGCCCTCCACAAAGCCGGCGTCGGCGCACGCGGCGCACGTGGACTCGTCGCCGTGAATGAGCACGCCGTGGTCGTGCAGCACGGCAACGACCGCAGGCAAAAACACATTGGCCACAGCATGGTCGACCAGCAGCGACTCGGCGGCATTGCACACGCCTACGCGCTGGGTCTTGGCATTAACGATAATGTTGAGCGCCTTATCAAAGTCGGCGGACTCATGCACGTAGATGTGGCAGTTGCCCGTGCCCGTCTCGATCACCGGCACAAGCGACTCGCGCACGCAGCGCTGGATCAGGCCTGCACCGCCGCGCGGAATGAGTACGTCGACAATGCCGCGGAGCTTCATGAGCTCGCCGGTGGCCTCGCGGTCGGTGGACTCGATCATCGACACGGCCTCGCGCGGGAAGCCCTTGGCCTCGAGCGCATCGGCCAGCAGCTCGGCGATCATGGCACACGAGTGATAGGCCAGCGAGCCGCCGCGAAGAATGCAGGCGTTGCCGGTGCGGATGCAGATGCCCGCGGCGTCGGCCGTCACGTTGGGGCGCGCCTCATACACCATGGCGACCAGGCCCAACGGCACGCTCACGCGGGTGAGGTCCACGCCGCTTGCAAGCACACGGTGGTCGAGCACGCGGCCCACGGGATCGGGCAGCTCGGCGAGCTTTTCCAGTCCGGCGGCCATGCCCTCGACGCGCTCGGGCGTCAGCAGCAGGCGATCGAGCAGTCCGGCCGAGGTGCCCGCATCGCGCGCGGCGGACATATCGAGCTCGTTGGCGGCGACGATGGAGTCGACACCGTTGCGCAGTGCTGCGGCCATGGCGCGCACGGCTTCCTGGCGCTGCTCGTTGCTCGCCGTGGCAAGCGAGGCCGACGCTGCCTTGGCGGCAACGGCAAGATCATGGACATACGTGGCTATATCGACCGACATAGGCGGCCCTTTCTCCTAGAAGTTTGCAACCATGGTAGCCGATTTGCGCATGGCCTCGCCCGCGGCGGTAGAATTGGTCAACCCGAAACACCGCAACGAACGGAAGACTCACATGGCCCTCATCACTTCGTACCACGTCCCCGGCCTTTACGTCGAGGACCACAGCATCGACGTCCCCCTCGACTGGCGCGGCCTGGAGCCCATGCTTTTGGCGGTCGGCAGTACCATGCGCCGCGGCGCAATGCCGGCGCCCATCGCCGGTGCACCCGAAAGCATCAAGCTCTTCTACCGCGTGGTTTGCGCGCCCGACCGCATTAACGACGACTTGCCGCTCCTCCTCTTTTTGCAGGGCGGCCCCGGCGGCGAGAGCCCGCGTCCGCTGTCGCCCACAAGCGATGGCTGGATCGAGGAGGCCGTCAAGCATTTCCGCGTCGTGCTGCCCGACCAGCGAGGTACCGGGCGCAGCAGCTGCGTAGACGGGCGTATGATCGCGGCTCTGGGCGATCGCGCCGAGGCAGCAGGAGCCGATGCCGCACGCTCGCAGGCGGACTTTCTCAAGCGCCACCTCGCCAGTTCCATCGTGCGCGACTTTGAGTACCTGCGCCTGGTGGGCTTTGGCGGCAAGCCCTGGGTCACACTCGGGCAGAGCTACGGCGGCTTTTTGACGTTGAGCTATCTATCGCTTTTCCCCGAGGGCGTAACGGCAAGCTTTACCTGCGGCGGCATTCCGCACGTGCCGGCGAGCGCCAGCGAGGTCTACGCGCACACCTTTCCGCGCATGGCGGCCAAGACCCAGCAGTATTATGACCGCTACCCCGCCGACGTCGAACGCGTGGCGGCCCTGGCAGATGCCCTCGAGGAGCAAAAGCCCGTGCTGCCCGACGGCTCGCCGATGACGGTCGAGCGTCTGCAGCTCATGGGCAGCGACTTTGGCATGAAGCCGAGCTTTGAGCGCATGCACTGGATTATCGACCACGCGTTTGTTGATGGCGACGGTACGCTGAGCTGCGGTTCATCGGTATCCGACAGCTTTTTGATGCGCGCCTTCGAGCGCACCAACACACGCACGAATCCGCTGTACTGGACGCTGCAGGAGTTCATCTACGCCGATGGCGACACCATGCCGATTCGCTGGGCCGCGGCTGATGAGAAGGCACACCGTGCCGAGTTCGACACCTTCGCGCGCCCGCTCATGTTTACCGGCGAGGCCATGTTCCCGTGGATGTTCGAGCAGATGCCCGAACTTAAGCCCTTCAAGCCCGCGATGGACCTGCTGATGGAAGACACCAGCTGGGACAAGATCTACGACCCGCAGCGCCTAGCATGCAACGAGGTGCCACTCCAGACCGCCGTGTACTTCGATGACATGTACGTCGATTCGGGTCTGCAGCTCGATACGCTCAGCCGCGTGGGCAACTCGCATGCCTGGGTGACGAACGAGTTTGAGCACGACGGCCTGCACGGCAGCGTGGTGTTCAAGCACCTCTTCGACGAAGCCCTCAACCGCGGAGACCTGCGCCGAATCTTCTAGCAAAGGAGTGCCCCCACCTGCCGGCACAAAAGGAACATCCCCAAGTGCCGGCAACGACAATGCCTCAGGTAGAGTACGGAAAGCGAAAACGCCCCTAAGAGAGCAAGGTGACGTGAAAGAGGAGGGCATTGACCTTTTGGTCATGCCCGACGATTGAACGTCAGATTGCCGCTTAGGGGCGTTTGCAGCGTCAATTGGTTTGGCATAGACCTGATGGTCATGCCTCGCCTTTTGAATGACAAATTGTCGCTCTGGGCGGCGCGCAGCGTCGACCCGTTATGCGAAGACGATCAGATTATCTCGATGGATCGCAGGCTTCTCGGCCAGGTCTGCCAGCAGGCGGTTGCCGGCAATCTGGTCCTGGCGGCGTCCTGCTGCAAGTTCCAGCACGTCCGAATCGGCCTCGGCGATACCGCGGGCGACAACCATGCCGCTCGAATCGCACACGTCGAGCACATCGCCCTCGGCAAACGCACCATCGACCTCGCGAATACCCACCGCAAGCAAGGAAGAACCACGGTTGACCAGCGCCTTCGCAGCACCATCATCGACCGTCACCGAGCCATGCGCCTTGTCACCCAGCGCGATCCACAGCTTGCGGGGCGCAATGTCCAGGCGCTCAGCCGGCGGATCGAACAGCGTACCCACGCTCTCGCCGCGGGCCAGGCGCACGAGCGCATCGGGCTCCTCGCCCGAGCAAATCACGCTCTGAATGCCCGCCGTCATCAGGATACGGCTCGCGCGGATCTTGGTAATCATGCCGCCCGTGCCCACCGATGTGGAAGAATCGCCCGCCGAGGCGATAATCTTGGCATCGATCTTATGCACGACCGGGACAAACTCGGCTGTGGGGTCCTCATGCGGATTGGCGGTATAGAGGCCATCGATGTCCGAGAGCGTCACGCACAGATCGGCAGAAACCAGGCAGCTCACAAGCGCCGCCAGCGTGTCGTTGTCGCCAAACTTAATCTCATCGACGGTAACGGTGTCGTTCTCGTTGACGACCGGCACCACGCCAAGCTCCACCAGACGCAGCAGGGCGTCGCGCGCGTGCAGGTAGGACGTGCGGCGGGCCGTATCGTGGCGCGTGAGCAGCACGAGCGAGGTGAGCAGGTCGCGCGCATGAAACTCCTCGTCGTAGGCCGACGAGATGATGCACTGACCGGCAGAGGCGCAGGCCTGCAGGCTCGGCAGGTCGCCGACCGGCTTGCGGTCGAAGCCCAGCACGGGATAGCCACAGGCGATAGCGCCCGAGCTCACCACGACCAGGCGCCAGCCGAGCTCGCGCAGGGCTGCGGCCTGATCGGCAAGCCCGCCGATAAAGGCGCGGTTGACCTTGCCGTCGGCGCCCACCACCGTGGACGAACCGATCTTTACCACCATCGTTTTATAAGAAGTCGTCATACGTCAGACCAATCAACTGTTCAGCGAACGGGCGAGCTAGCGGCCAAGGGAGCGCGATTCGCCCCTACCGCCCAAGTCCATTAGTGAGCCCAGGGAAAGGCGGAAGCCGCGGCCATGTTCTTGCGCACGAGCTCGTCGCGCACCTGTGCCAGGCCCTGCTCCATGCCCACCACATAGGTCTGCGGGTACAGGAAGCGCTTGTAGACCGGATCAAGATGGTCAAGCGCCCAGGTGCAACGCTCTCGTGCGTCCTCAATGCTCTCGCGCGGGGCAACGGCGCTGCCATTGCGCACGATCGGCGCCAGCAGCTCGCGATACTCAAGCTCGGACACATCGGTCACCAGAGCGGCATCGTTCACGGCCACGAGGGTATTGCCGCGCGCGGCGCCCTCCCCCGCCAGATGGTCCTCGTCATAGATCATGTCGCAGATCGGGCCGCCAAAGCCGTCGTAATAACGGCGCACGCGCTGCACGCCCGGAATCGTGCGCTTGTAGGGCTGCTCGGAGAGCTTGACCACCGGCGTCCACGGGTCCGCCTCGCTCGCACGGCGGGCGGAAAGCTTGTACACGCCGCCCAGCGCCGGTTGGTCGTAGCAAGTCGCGAGCTTAGTGCCCACGCCAAAGCTGTCGATAGGCGCACCCTGGTCGAGCAGCGACTGGATCGTGTACTCGTCCAAATCGTTGGAAACCGAGATCCCCACATAAGGCAGCCCCTCGGCATCAAAACGGCCGCGGACATACTTGGACAGCTTGGCGAGGTCGCCCGAGTCAATGCGAATGGCCGACAGACGCTCGCCTGCCGCCTCCATCTCCTTGGCAACCGTAATGGCATGCTCGCAGCCCTCGCGCACATCGTAGGTGTCGATGAGCAGTGTGCAGTTCTTGGGGCTCGACTTGGCAAAGGCACGGAAGGCCTCGAGCTCGGAATCGAAGCTCATCACCCAGCTGTGCGCATGCGTGCCAAAGACGGGAATACCGTAGCGGCGACCGGCGAGCACATTGGACGTAGAGGAACAGCCGGCAACGTAGCTCGCGCGTGCAACGGCCAGGCCGCCATCGGGACCCTGGGCACGGCGCAGGCCAAACTCAGCAACGGGACGGCCGTCCGCTGCCAGCACCACGCGTGCCGTCTTGGTGGCGACAAGCGTCTGGAAGCCGACGATGTTGAGCAGCGCCGTCTCGAGCAGCTGGCACTCCAGTGCGGGGCCGGTGACGCGCACCATGGGCTCGCGCGGAAAGACGAGCTCGCCCTCGGGGACGGCGTCGATGTCTACATGTGCACGAAAATCGCGCAGGTAGTCGAGGAATCCAGGCTTGAACATCGCGCCGCCGGCCGGGGCCTGGAGCGAGGCGAGGTAGTCGATATCCTCGGGCGTAAAGCGCAAGTTCTCGACCAGCTCGGGCAGCTCGGCGGTGCCGCACATGACGGCGTAGGCGCTACCAAAGGGATGGTCGCGATAAAACGCGGTAAAACAACCCTGCTCATTGGCCTTGCCGCTCTCCCACAGGCCCTGGGCCATAGTGAGCTCGTACAGATCGGTAAGCATTGCAATGTCGGTAGGATGCGAGATGTCGGTCAAAGCCATGGGGCGACCTTTCGGATGCGTTGTGCAGAAGTTGAGGGTTGGACGAGGCGGACGTGCGGGCATGAAGCCCGGCGCGAACAGGTTAGTGCAGGCCCATGCTGCCCGTGATCGTGTAGACCATAAAGACGATAAACGCGATGAGGGCGAGCACGATGATGATTTTTTGAGCCGGAGCCATGCCGGGAATCTCATTCTCGCCCGTAGGCTCCTTGGAGGTGACCATGCGCTGGGCAAACGTCATCTCGTCACGGCTCGGTTTGGGCTCGGCCGGCTTGGGATGAGCCACCTTTTTAGGCTGAGGCTTGGGCGCGG
>DXLS01000050.1:0-1824 GCA_019414605.1 Collinsella sp. | reverse complement strand
GTATCAAAGGTGCCCACGCGCTCGGTCGGCACGGGTAGATCGCAATAGGCCTGCCCGCGACCCGAGATATCAACGGCGGCCATCACGAGCGTCTCGTCCATGGCAATCGCCGCATCGGCAAAGCGCGTAATGCCCGCCTTGTCACCCAGTGCCTGGCAAAACGCCTCGCCCAGCGCAATGCCCGTGTCCTCGACGGTGTGGTGCGCGTCGACCTCCACATCGCCCATCGCATGTACCGTCAGATCGAACAGGCCATGGCGGCCAAGGGCGTTGAGCATGTGGTCGAAAAACGGCACGCCGGTCGAGATATCGCACACGCCGGATCCGTCCAGATCGAGCCTAACGACAATGTCGGTCTCGCCCGTCTTGCGGGTCACCTCGACATAACGGCCCATCTACATCTCCTCCTTCACCAGCGCGGCAAACGCTGCCAGCACCTCGTCGTTTTCCTGCGGGGTACCCACGGTAATGCGCAGACAGTCCGCAAGCCCCGGCGCGTAGCTAAAGTCACGCACCAAAATCGAATACTCATCGCGCAGACGCTCGCGCACGCGCGTGGCGTGCGGCGTGCGCACGAGCACAAAGTTCGCCGCGCTCGGCCACGCCTCCACGGGCAGGCCCTCGGCAGCCATTGCGCGCAGGGCGCACAGCTCGCGCTCGCGCTCGGATACAACCTGTGCCACCACGGGCGTGTACGCATCGCGGGCACGCACGCAGGCAAGCGCCGCGGCCTGGCTCAGCACGTTGACTGAATAGATCTGGCGAATCGCCGCGAACACGTCAATAACCTCGGGTGACGCAATCACATAGCCCAGACGCGTGCCGGCGGCGCCGAACGCCTTGGACAGCGTATGCAGAATCACCAGGTTGGAATGCTCGGCGATAAGCCCTTGCGCCGTGGTGGCCGCGCCAAACGAATCGTCAGCAAACTCCACGTAGGCCTCGTCGACCATCACCATGCCGGGACACGCATCGCACAGAGCCGCGATAAAGTCGAGCGGCGCCACGTCGCCCGTGGGATTGTTGGGCGAGGTCACAATCGCCAGGTTGCACTCGGGCGCTGCCGCAAGCACGGCAGCCTGATCGAGCTCAAAGGTCACCGGATCGCGCCACACGTCGCGCACCTCGGTCTGGCAAAGCGACGCAAAGAACGCATACTCGCTAAAGCATGGCGGGCAGTTGAGCAGGGTCCGCCCCGCGCCGCCAAACGCCAGCAGGTAGTTATAGAGCAGCTCGTCGCCGCCGTTGCCCACGCAGATGTTCTCGCGTGCCACGCCATGCCAAGCGGCCAGCTCGTCGCGCAGCTCGTTGGACATTGGATCGGGATAGCGATTGAGCGGCGTGGCGGAAAGGGCCGCGTCGACCGCCTCGCGCACGCCGGCCGGCACGGGATAGGTGTTCTCGTTGGCCGAAAGGTTGATGCGCGTGGGCGTAAAGTTGGGATCATAGGGCTCGATGCCGGCCAAGTAGGGCTGGACGAACTCCTTCATGCGAGGCGTCAGCTCGGCCATATTAGGCCTCCCCGCCGGTCGCGTCAGCGCCATCCGCGCTTGTAGCCGCCAGGTCCACGCCCTCGGCAACCGTCGCCGCGGCGTCGCCCGGCCAGGCAACCTTGGTCAGGTCGGCCGCGGCGATCGACTCGGCGCTCACGGCATCCTCGCCCTGCTCCAACACGCGGCGGCGCAGTGCGGCGGAAAGCGCGTGTGCCCACAGACCCTCGGCCTCGGCTAGACGCTGCGTGGCAGGAGCATCGGAGAGCAGGCCCTCGGGTGTATAGCAAATGACACTCGAGCGCTTGACGAACTCTTCGACCGAAAGCGGGTT
>DXLS01000005.1:0-1957 GCA_019414605.1 Collinsella sp. | reverse complement strand
GCTCAAGCCGGTCGCATGCGCCGTTGCCGCCATTGGCCTGCTGCTGGGTCTTGGCAACGCTTTTAACCCGACGATCAGCATGCCGTTCGTGGTGCCGCTGCCCATTAGCAACTTCTTTTCCGGCGGTCTTGGTCTGGTCGCTATCGTCTGCGGTGCGATTCTCGCCGTTGCCCTGCTGTTTATCCCGTTTGTCAAGATGGCCGACAAGCAGGCCCTCGAGGAGGAGGCTGCTGCAAAGGCTTCTGCCGAGTAGGCCATTGTCTATGAGGTTGTAGGTTCGGCCGATCGCGTTGATCTCCGAAATATATAAGTCCCTGTGAGGGGTTACAGGAAAGGAACTGCAATGAAAAACATCGTTCTTATGTGCGCCGGCGGCATGTCCACGAGCATCATCATGAAGAACATCAAGAAGGCGGCCGACGTCGAGGGGCTGGAGTGCGAGGTTTCCGCCCACGCTGTCAGCGAGGCAGCCGCTATCGGTCGCAATGCCGACTGCATCCTGCTTGGGCCGCAGGTCGGCTATGCCAAGGACGAGGTTTCTGCCGCGTGCCCCGAGGTTCCGGTCGGCGTGATCCCCATGACTACCTACGGCATGATGGACGGTGCCAAGGCGCTGGCTCAGGCCAAGGAACTGATGGGACTGTAGGCATGACGACGGAAGAGATTCAGCTTCAGAGTTTTCAGATCATTGCAGGTGTCGGTTGCGCGCGCAGCTGCTATATCGATGCGATTCATCTAGCTCGTGACGGCAAGTTCGAAGAGGCCGAGGCAAAAATCGCGGAAGGCCAGCAGCACTATGCCGAGGGCCACGCTGCCCATGGTGGCCTTGTCCAGCAGACTGCCGCCGGCGAGGACCTGAGCATCGATCTTTTGGTCGTCCATGCCGAGGATCAGCTGATGAGCGCCGAGGGCTTTGGCATCCTTGCCAAGGAGTTCGTGGACGTCTATCGCAAGATGGGCGCGTAGCCGCTGGCCCTGTTGCCGGGCTGTCGCCGCGGGCGGTGCTCTCGCGGCGATGGACGGCATTGGTTCCGTTTACATACTTGTGTGGACAGAGAGGGTCCTTTGGGGCCCTCTTTTTTGTTCCCCCTGTATGTTCAGAACGTTTACATACCGTTTAGGCTGATTTCTCTACCGTTTACAGGTATTTCGCGCTAAACTAATAAACAAAAGAGTAAAACATTTAGTAAACAAAACAAAACGAAACATGCGTCTGTTTACTGAACATGTGACTAGGGGAGGACGTACATGGATAAGATCAAGCTCGGTTTTGTGCCTACGCGCCGCAGCATCTTTAGCGCGCCGGACGCGATCAAGTATCGTGGTCTGACAGCTGACCGTCTGCGCGAGATCGGCGTCGACATCGTTGATATCGACGACATCAACGACGAGGGCCTGCTGTTCGACGACAGCCATATCGAGCCTATCGTCAAGAAGTTCCGCGCCGAGGGCGTCGACGGCATCATGCTGTGCCACGCCAACTTTGGTACCGAGTACGTCTGCGCCCGCCTTGCCCGCGAGCTCGGTCTGCCCGTGCTGCTGTGGGGCCCGCGCGACGAGCGCCCCGAGCCCGATGGCACCCGCCTGCGCGACAGCCAGTGCGGCCTGTTCGCCACCGGCAAGGTCCTGCGCCGCTTCCAGGTCCCCTTCACCTACATGACCAACTGCCGCCTGACTGATCCCGAGTTCGAGCGCGGCGTCTGGGACTTCCTGGCCGTGTGCAACGTCGTTAAGACCTTCAAGCACACCCGCATCCTGCAGATGGCCACCCGCCCGTTCGACTTCTGGTCGACCATGTGCAACGAGGGCGAGCTGCTCGAGAAGTTCAACATCCAGCTTTCGCCCATCCCCATGACCGAGCTTGTTCAGGCCGTGCGCGACGCCCAGGCCGACGAGCAGGCCATGGCAGCCATGCTCGCCCACATTGCCGACAGCTTTGAGATCTGCATCCCCGAGG
>DXLS01000049.1:0-3283 GCA_019414605.1 Collinsella sp. | reverse complement strand
GTCCCAGGGGGAGAGAGGGGGGCGGCTGGGTTTGTATCGCATAGGGCCGCTCCCTTCTCGGGGGAAAGCGAGGCGATGCGCTACTGCGCGTCCGCCATAGTGTCGGCGAGCTCCTTGTACCAGAGTGCCGACTGCTTGATGTAGCGTTTTTGCGTGTCGAAGTCGATGTAGAACAGGCCGTAGCGCTTGTTATAGCCATTGGCCCACGAGAACTGGTCCTGCAGGCTCCAGATAAAGTAGCCCTGGACGTCGACGCCCTCGGCGCGCGCCTGGAGCACCTTCTCCATGTGCTGGTCGACAAAGTCGATGCGCTCGGGATCGGCGACGATGCCGTTTGCGTCGGGCTCGGGGTCCTTGTGGCCCAGGCCGTTTTCGGTGATATAGATGACGGGGAGGTTGGGATAGGTGGCGCTGATGTGCTTGAGCGTGTCGTAGAGGCCTTGCGGGTAGATGAGCCAATCCCAGTCGGTGGTGGGGATACCCGGCATATCGACCTGCTGCCCGACGCCCTTAAACTTAAAGCACGAGGTGCCCTTGTCTCCGGTGCCGTTAAAGCTGTTGGTTGACTCGCCATCGTAGGCGGCGATAAACGCCGACTGATAGTAGTTGAGGCCGAACATATCGTTGCGGGGCGCCGCCTTGGCGAGCTCCTCCATGTCGCTGTCCTCAACCGTAAGTGTGGCGTTGTTGGCACGCAGAATCTCGTTGATGAGTGAGAGGGTGCGCGCGGAGTAGTGACCCAGGAAGGCGCCGTCCATGATGAAGTCGGTGTAGAAGGCGTTGTACAGGTCGGCGGCGTGCTGGTCGGCGGGCGAGTCGGTGGCAGGATATGCCGGCGTCAGGACGTTGACCATGCCAATGCGTCCGCCCAGGTGCTCGGTCTCGTCAAGATCCTTATACAGGTTGACGGCGCGGGCGTGGGCAACGAGCTCGTTGTGCTGGCTCTGGATGCCGCTCGTCACATCAAAGTGATGGTTGGGCGGGAAGTTGCCTTGGATGTATTGGGAGTGCGAGAGGCTGATGAGCTCGTTGATGGTGAACCAATTCTTGACCTCGCGGAACTCGCGGAAGCAGAACTCGGCATAGCGCACATAGGCGTCGACGGTCTTGCGGTTGAGCCAGTCGCCCTGGTTGAACAGGGCGGCGGGGGAGTCAAAGTGATGCAGGGACACATAGGGCTCGACGCCATACTTTTTGCAGCAGGCGAACAGCTCGTGGTAGTGCTTAACGCCCTCGGCGAGGGGTTCGGCATCGTCGCCGTTGGGGAAGATGCGGGTCCAGGCGATGGACACACGAATGGCGTTGAGTCCATGCTCGGCAGAAAGGCGGATATCCTCCTCGTAGCGGTTGTAGAAATCACTGGCCGGGTCGGGCAAAAAGCGACCCTGGGCGACAAGGTAATCGTCCCACATGGTCTTACCCTTGCCTGCCACCTTCGTGGAACCTTCCGTTTGGTACGCGGCGGTTGCGGCGCCCCAAACAAAGCCCTTCGGCAGCTGCTGTACGCGGTTTAGCAAAGACATATGCATACACCCTCTCGTCTCGCTGTTCGATATTGTGCGTTTGCGCTCAGGAGGCTCCCTGGTTAGCGTTCAGCGGTGAAAAAGCCCGATAAACACTATCTTAAAATGATTAGAACCAAAATGAGCACGTGAACATTTGACAATGAGCACGTTAACATCCGGCTGGGATGTATAGAAACAAAACAACTTCAAACAGCCGCGAACGGTTGTATTTGTTCGGTAAGCGGTTTTGATTGACAGAAGTTTTCATGTTGTGGTATATGGCTCGGGTATCATGAGCACGTTATCAATGTATGTACGATGCGCCATGGGCGCGGGGAATAGTTGGGAAGCAGGTTAGCGTGGAAGGCATGGATCAGCAGACAAGGAATGGTCGTTCGGCGAGCGCGGCAGAGGTTGCGGCGCTCGCTGGCGTGAGCCGCCAGACTGTGTCTCGCGTGGTCAACGGTATGCCCAACGTGACGGAAAAGACGCGCAAGCGTGTGCTGGCCGCCATGGAAGAGCTGGGCTTTCGTCCCAATTTTGCTGGAGCGGCGTTGCGCGGCGGGTCGTATCGTTCTATTGGCCTGTGCATGTACAACATCACACGTGTCGGTAACCTGGCGACGCTCGAGGGTATCATGCAAGCGGCGCGCGAGCACGATTTTGCCGTCACTATGATCGAGATGGGCGGCGACAAGCCCTATGCACTTGCCGATGCCTCGCGCCGCATGGTCGAGCGACCCGTCGACGGCATGATTCTCAACATGAACCGCATGGCTCCCGATTTTGAGGAGTTTGTTCCCCAGCCGGGAGTGCGAACGGTCATCCTGTCCATGTATGCGCATCCGCGCTGCACGACGATCGACTCCGACCAGTATGGTTCGTGCGAGCTGTTGACCAATTATCTGCTGGAACATGGTCACTCGAATATGCGGTTTGTGGCGGGTCCGGAAAACTCGATTTCCTCGCGTTTTCGTGAGGCCGGTTGGCGCGATACGCTGGGTCGTGCTCATGTCGATGCCGCTCCGATGCTGCGTGGCGATTGGAGTGCGGACAGTGGGTACGCCATGGGCGAGCGGATTGCGGCCGAGGTGCTTGCCGGCGGGTCGCAGACGCCGACTGCCGTGCTTGCGGCAAATGACCAGATGGCGCTGGGCGTTATCGCCGCGCTCGAGAACGCGGGCCTGTCCGTGCCCGACGACGTGAGCGTGGTTGGTATCGACGACGCACTCGAGGGACTTGTTCCTCACAATCGGCTGACGACGCTGCGATTTGATTTGCGCGGTGTCGGTAAGCTTGCGTTTGAGGCGGCGATTGGAGAGAGCTCGTCTATCGAGGCGATTCATGTGCCGAGCACGCTGGTCGAACGCTCGACTGTTAGGGACATACGGGGTTAGGTCCTACTCCGTCTGTCTCGATTTGTAACAGGTAGACGGTCAAAAGCGGGCTACGTGTTACAGATTTAGATTCTTCGGAAAGAGCAATCCTGTTCGTCTCAATCTGTAACAGCTAGGACCCAAAAACTCGGCTAGATGTTACAGATTGAGACAAACGGACCCCGAACCGCCCAAAAAGGCCGGGGGCGGCGCGTCGTGTGACGTGCCGCCCCCGGCTGAGAAATGGGGACAGGTTATGTGTGAACTGCGTCCCGAATCTTGGCCTTCTTTATTAGAAGCGAACACTAGGACGCTTTCAATAGCCGTTTCCGAAACTCCACCGGGGTGAGGCCGCCGAGCGCCACCTGGCGACGCCTCGTGTTCCAATGCACGACATAGGCG
>DXLS01000048.1:0-76735 GCA_019414605.1 Collinsella sp. | reverse complement strand
GAGCCGACATAACCGATGTAGCCTTCACGCAGCGAAGCTGTTGGAATAAATGCGACTTTCTTATTTTCAATTTCTTCCTTTATCAGACTTCCTACACTTGAAAAGTGCGAACATAAAAACAGTTTCATCAGTATTCTCCTTTATATATAAATTCTTATTTGTTGAACTAAGCCGTGTTTACCATACGCTCCGATGAAAGAACGCCCCGATATAGTGAAATTTTGCCGTTTTCCTGCGTACGTGCGTACACACTCCACAAGAATTCTAAGGGGCCTCCCCCCTTAGCACACGGACTTTGGAACAAAGTCTAGTGTGTTACGCCTTGCCAGAGGTGTACAGGCTCCCGGTGCGCACGTACGTAGCAATTGCCATCAATGCGCCATATAGGTGGCGATCGAGTTCGCACAAAGCGACCTTGATCCCGTAAAACAAAAGGCAGGGTATCATCACCATGGTGATACCCTGCCTTTTGTTCGTTCCTGTTTACCGTTCCGAGTAGTCCTTCCGCAGAATTTCCGATAAAAAACGTACCTGAACCCTTTCTCGTAAAGAACCGGGTTCGAGTACGAACTGAATGTTGGAGCAATAAAAACCACCACAAAGGTGCCTGTCCCCTTTGTGGTGGTTTTGGGTTAGAGCTAGAGCGTGTGTCCGTAGGCGTTGGCGGCTTTGATGGCGGCGGCGAATTTCTCGTCGGTGAAGGGCTCCGGTTTGCCTTGCTTCCACTCGTTGGTGGCGTGCGCGTACTCGCACAGGGCTGGGATATCGGACTCGGAAAGACCGACCTGCTCAAGCGTCACGGGTAGCCCCATCTGCTTGTTAAAGGCGGCGTAGCGCTCAAGGTTCTCGGTGTCGCCCGTGTAGGCGAACAACACCAGCACGCCCAGGCTTACGACTTCGCCGTGCAGGTAGGTGCCCTCACGCGGAATGCTGCAGGTGGCGTTGTAGAACGCGTGCGCCACGCTCGAGTTGTAGTAGTAATCGTTCTGGTTGGTCAGGTTCGAGACATAGCCCGTGTTGACCACGATGTCGAGCGCGATCTGCTTGACGGCCTCGCTCGACAGATTCTGACGAACGTCCTCAAGACCCTGAACACCGTAGGTAAACAGCGGCTCGGAGCAGGTGTGGGCAAGAGCCAGGCCAAGGCCGGCGGTGTGCTCCAGGTTGCCGGCGCTCGTGGCGTACTCGACCTCGGGCTGCTTGGACAGGGCGTCGCCCACGCCGGCCCAAAAGTACTCTGCCGGAGCCTCGGCTATGATCTTGGGATTGATGAAGATGTGCGCCGGTCGGTTGGGGTACGAATAGCCCTCGAGCGATCCATCGTCGTTGTAGACAACGGCAATGGCGGTCGCGGCCGAGCAGTTAGAGCAAATCGTCGGCACGGTAAAGACGATCTTCTTGAGCTCGATGGCCGCCGTCTTGACGGTGTCGAGTGCCTTGCCGCCGCCACAGGCGATAAGCACGTCTGCCTGCTGGCAAGCGGGGGAGTTCACGACCTTGGCGATATTGGCCCGCGTGCTGTTGGTGCCGTAGACGCGCGTCTCCAGAATCTCGACGTCGGTGCCTGCCAGCGCGGCTTCGATTCCGGGAAGGGCTGCGGCTAGTGCACGTTTGCCGCCAATAATGGCGACCTTGGTCGCTCCGTACTCGGCCAGTGCTCCGGGCAGCTCGTCAAAGCAGTCTTCGCCGACGGTGTAATCACTCATTCCGATTGTGCGCATGGCAGCCTTCTTTCGCTCGATAAAGTGCTTACAGGTATTTTGCTCCAAGAGAAGGTCCATGGCCGCAAGAAATTTCGAACGTATAAAACCAGTGTTGAGGGTTTTTCGCTGGCGGTGACCGTGCTACCATACAGTGCATAAGCGTTGATGGGGACGAGTAGTCGGCCGTCCGCATGCTACAGAGAGCGGGAAGCGCTGAGAACCCGTGCATGCGACCGATGAAAATCACCCCGGAGCTGCGGTCCCAACGGGCGCGCCGCACAGGCGCGTCTTAGTAGATATCGCCGAGATGGTCGTCGATACAGGCCAGCCGAGTAACGGATGCGAGCGCGCGAATACGCGGGCGAGGGCATCTAAGCTGGGTGGTTAAGCGAAGAGCTTTTGCGAGCGTACAGCTCGATTTGTGGCGCTTCGTCCCAGCTTGTAGGGACGGGCGCTTTTTTGGTGCCCAGAGGGCGTGCGCGCCCACGACATGAAAGGGGTACCGTGGCAAACGAGTACAAGCAGACGATGAATCTGCCCAAGACCGGTTTTCCCATGCGTGCCGGTCTTTCCAAGTCCGAGCCCAAGCGACTCAAGGACTGGCAGGACAACAAGGTCTACGAGCAGGTTCTGAAGAAGAACGAGGGTCACAAGAAGTTCGTGCTGCACGACGGTCCTCCGTACGCCAACGGCCCGATCCACATCGGCCACGCCATGAACAAGATCTCCAAGGACATGATCAACCGCTACTGGATGATGCAGGGCTATGAGGTTCCCTATGTCCCCGGTTGGGACTGCCATGGTCAGCCGATCGAGCACAAGGTCGAGGAGAAGCTCGGTACCGAGAAGTTCAACCAGACCCCCACGGCCAAGATTCGTGAGCTCTGCAACGAGTTCGCTGTCGAGAACATCGAGCTGCAGAAGGCCGGTTTCCGTCGTCTGGGCGTGCTCGGCGACTGGGACAACCCCTACCTGACGCTCTATCACCAGCATGACGCCGCCGACATCGAGGTCTTCAAGTCCATGTTCGATAAGGGCATGATCTATCGCGGCCACAAGCCGGTTCACTGGTGCAAGCACTGCCACACCGCACTCGCCGAGGCCGAGATCGAGTACTCCGATGAGACGAGCCCGTCCATCTTCGTGCGCTTTGAGATGACCTCCAAGCCCGCCGGCCTCGAGAACTTCGACGGCCCGGTCGACTTTATCATCTGGACGACCACGCCGTGGACCATCCCCTCCGACCAGGCCGTTTCCCTTAAGCCCGGCGCCGCCTATGTCGCCGTTGAGCACGAGGGTCGTGCCGAGGTCATGCTTGAGGACCTGGCTCCCAAGTGCTGTGAGGAGTTTGGTTGGGAGTACACCCCGGTCATGGTCGACGGCAAGCCCTACGTGGTTCCCGCCGAGACCTTCCACCACATCCACTACAAGCAGCCGATCTTTGACGGCGTTGAGGGCGTGGCGCTGCTGGCGGATTACGTCGGTGTCGATGACGGTACCGGTATCGTCCACAACTCGCCCGGCCACGGCGTCGACGACTACTTTGCCTGCCTCAAGGAGGGCATCACCGACATCTGCATGCCGGTCGATGACGACGGCAAGTTCTACACCGGTGAGGAGTTTGGCACCGGTGGCCCCTTCAGCGGTATGGATACCGATGAGGCCAACCCGCACATCATCGAGTTCCTGCGCGAGCGCGGCACCCTGGTCCTCGAGAAGAAGATCGCGCACAGCTATCCGCACTGCTGGCGCTGCAAGCACCCGGTGCTCTTCCGTGCTACCGACCAGTGGTTTGTCTCGATGGACAAGACCGGTTTGCGTGAGCAGGCTGGCAAAGAGGTCCGCGAGAACGTCAAGTGGTATCCGGCCCACGCGGCCAACCGCATCGGTGCCATGGTCGAGCAGCGTCCCGACTGGTGCATCAGCCGTCAGCGCAACTGGGGCGTGCCTATCCCCAGCTACACCTGCGCCGACTGCGGCGAGAAGGTCATGAACGATGCCACGCTCGACGCCGTCATCAAGCTCTTCCATGAGAAGGGCTCCGACGCCTGGTTCACCGACGCTCCCGAGAGCTACCTGGGCGAGGCCTGCGTCTGCCCCAAGTGCGGTGGCCATCACCTCAAGGCCGATAAGGATATCCTCGACGTGTGGTGGGACTCCGGCGTGTCTTGGAAGGCCGTCTGCGAGTATCGCCCCGAGCTGGAGTATCCGGCGGACGTGTATCTTGAGGGCTCCGACCAGCATCGCGGTTGGTTCCAGAGCTCGCTGCTCACGTCGGTGGGTGCCAACGGCCATGCTCCGTACAAGGCGGTCGTCTCGCAGGGCTTCACGCTCGACGGCCAGGGCCGCAAGATGTCCAAGTCGCTCGGTAACGTCATCGACCCCAACAAGGTCTGTGATGAGATGGGCGCCGACATCATCCGCCTGTGGGTCGCCTCGGTCGATACCAGCTCCGATGTCTCCATCGACCACGAGATCCTTGCTCGTACGTCCGATGCCTACCGTCGTTTCCGCAACACGCTGCGCTTCCTGCTCTCCGAGCTCGAGGGTCAGTTTGAGCCCGAGACCGACGGCGTCGCCTTTGCCGACCTGCTGCCGCTCGACAAGCTCATGGTTGCCCGTCTGACCCAGGTTCAGGCCGAGGTCGACGATGCCTACGCCAGCTACGAGTTCCCGCGCGCCTACCGTGCGCTCTACGACTTCGTGGTTACCGAGCTTTCCAACGTGTACCTCGACGCCCTGAAGGACCGTCTGTACTGCGAAAAGCCCGGCTCGCTCGAGCGCCGCAGCGCCCAGACCGTGCTCGCCGAGCTCTTCTCGATGCTCATGCGCGATTTGCAGCCGATCCTGTCCTACACCGTCGATGAGGCCATGGCCTATGCGCCCGCCGGCTGCGTCGACCACCAGAAGTACGCCGCGCTGCTCGATTGGTACAAGTCGCCCATCACGGTCGACGAGGCCAATGAGTTCGAGGGCGTGCTCGAGGCTTCGCTCGAGCTCCGTAGCGCCGTGACCAAGGCCCTTGAGGATGCCCGCTCCGCCGGCACCTTCACCAAGAGCCAGCAGGTCCGTGTCAAGGCGGTCGTTCCCGCTGAGATGTATGCGCTGTTGACCGGCGACAAGGCGGTCGACCTGGCCGAGTTCTACATCGTCTCCGATGTTGAGCTGACCCAGGGTGAGGAGCTCTCCGTTGCCATCGAGGCTGCCGAGGGCGAGTGCTGCGACCGTTGCTGGAACTATCGCACCACCGTCGGCGAGTACAACGGCCACGCGCAGATCTGTAAGCGCTGCGCGGAGGCGCTGAACTAGTCGTTGGGGACGTTCTTAAACGACTAGTCTAACAAGAACGTCCCCATTGACTACCTGTGTCACATTCAAGCGGCATTCTGTTTTTCGGGATGCCGCTTTCGTTTTTAGCTGGTTATTTCGCTTGCGTTGGTGTATATGTCGTGCGTTCAGCGTATGGCAATATAAGATGGTTCTTTGCATTAAACGTAATTCGATTTTTGAGGGTAGGGGATTTCTTTGGGTCGTGGTGCGGATATGACGCCGCCTTTGCGTTGGCGGTTGGGTGTTGCTGGTGGCGTGGCGCTCGTTGTGTTGCTCGTTGACCAGCTGACCAAGCTTGCGGTTCGTTCCGTGGGCGATGCCCTGCATATGACCGTTATTCCCAGCGTGATCGATTTCCTGTTTGTTCGCAATATCGGAGCCGCCTTTAGCATGGGTGAGGGGCATGGCATCGCGTTTGCCGTGCTGGCGTTGGCGGTCATTATCGCTATTGCCGTGTACCTCGTTCGTGCGCCCCAGCTCGCCCATCTTGAGGTTGTAGGCATGGCTATGGTTGCGGGCGGCGCCATCGGTAACGCGATCGACCGCCTCGCCTTTGGCTTCGTGACCGATTTCATTGCCACCACGTTCATCGACTTTCCTGTCTTTAACGTGGCTGATATCGGCATTACGGTCGGCGTCGTGCTGGCGCTCATTGGTTACATGTTCTTGAGTCCCGCCGCTCGCGAGGTCGATGCGACTGCCGAGCTCAACGCCCGTGACGAGGCCCGAGCCAAACGCAAAGCTAAGCAGCGTGGGGAGCGTGCCCGCAAGATTCGCGAAAGGAATGAGCGCTAATGGCCGACATCCATATTCTCGTTGCCGACGATTCCGCTGGTCAGCGTCTTGACGCCTATCTGGGTGCCAACGATGGCTGTCCCACGCGCTCTGCCTGTGCGCATCTGATCGAGGGCGGTGCCGTTGCCGTCAACGGCGAGACCTGCCTGTCAAAAAAGTATGCCGTGCGCTCCGGTGACCGCATCTCGGTCGACCTTCCCGAGCCGCACGATCCGACTGACGTGATTCCCGAAGCCATCCCGCTCGACATTCGCTATGAGGACGATTATCTCATTGTACTCTCCAAGCAGCGCGGCCTGGTGTGCCATCCTGCGCATGGTCATGAGAGCGGTACGCTCGCGAATGCCCTGGTCTATCACTGCGGTATCGACCATCTGGGCACCGTGCAGGGCGAGGACCGCCCCGGTATTGTGCATCGCCTGGATCGCGATACCTCGGGTCTCATGCTTGCGGCAAAGGACGACGACACCCAGCGCGCGCTCCAAAATCTCATCCGCACGCGTACGCTCGACCGTCGCTATATCACACTTGTTCACGGGCACATCGCCATGGACGAGGGCACCATCAACACCGGCATTGCCCGATCGACGCGCGACCGCGTCAAGATGGCGGTTTCCGATGACCCCTTTGCGCGTCAGGCCATCACGACCTTCAAGGTGCTCGAGCGCTTTGATTCCACGCGTTTCGACGACGGCTACACGCTCGTCGAGTGCCACCTGTTTACCGGTCGCACGCATCAGATTCGTGTGCACATGCGCCATATCAACCACGCCTGCGTGGGCGATCCGCTCTACGGCAAGTGCGACGCGCGCGCCGATCAGGGTCTGACCAGGCAGTTCCTTCATTCCTGGCGTGTGGCGTTCGACCATCCCGTGACGGGAGAGCGCATTGAGTGCCGTGATGAGCTGCCGTGGGACCTTGCCGCGGTTCTGGATGACCTGGCCCCGCGTTCGCTCGGCCGCACTGCCGCCGGTGACGAAATTGTCCCGCAGCTCGGTCTGCTCGAAGCCTAGCCAGTATTAGGTGGTTTCTTGAACTCGGTAAGCCTGCGGTAAGATATACGATTGTTTACGTAACGCGTTGCTGGGAGCCTGCATGCTCGCCTTTTTACAAACCAACACACCCATCGTGATCTTCAACCAGATTGTCGTCACGCTGCTCACGGTCTGCTTTCTGTACCAGGTGGTCTTCTTTGTCATCGGCGCTCTTCGTGGCGAGGTCGCGCCTCCCAAGGCCAAAAAACTCCACCGCTATGCCTTCTTTATCGCGGCGCATAACGAGGAGGCTGTGATCGCCAACCTCGTTCGCTCCATCAAGGACCAGGATTATCCGTCCGAGCTTATCGAGGTCTTTGTGGTCGCCGACGCCTGCACCGACAACACGGCGCAGCTCGCGCGCGAGGCGGGCGCTGTCGTTTATGAGCGCAATGACCTTGCCCGCAAGGGCAAGAGCTGGGTCATGGACTTTGGCTTCGACCGCATCCTTAACGAGTATCCCGATACGTTTGAAGGCTACTTTATCTTCGATGCCGATAACGTCATCGCCCGCGATTACGTCTCCAAGATGAACGATGCCTTTGATCAGGGCTTCCATGTGGTCACGAGCTATCGCAACTCCAAGAACTTCGGCAGCTCGTGGATCTCGGCGGCTAATGCTACGTGGTATCTGCGAGAGGCGCGCTTTCTCAACAACGCGCGTAATATCTGCAAGACGTCCTGCGCTGTCTCGGGTTCGGGTTACCTTATCTCGGCGAGCGTGATCGAGGGCATGCACGGTTGGCAGTTCCATACGCTGACCGAGGATATTCAGTTCACCACGTTCTGCGCCATTCACGGCATTCGCATTGGCTATGCACCGGCGGAGTTCTTTGACGAACAGCCCGTGACGTTTAAGGCTTCCTGGAAGCAGCGTATGCGCTGGACCAAGGGCTTCTACCAGGTGTTCTTTACGTATGGTAAGCACCTGGTCAAATCGACCTTTCGCTACCATCGCTTTGCCGCCTACGACATGTTTATGACGATCGCCCCGGGTATGTTGCTATCTCTGATCTCGATGCTCGCCAATGCCACGTTCCTGATTGTGGGCGGTCTTTCGCACGGCTTCCTGGCCACCGAGGTTGAGATGCAGGCGTGTGCCGCTTCTCTCATTATGACCTTCGCCATGATGTATCAGACGTTCTTTATCCTGGCGCTGCTCACGACCATCTTTGAGTACAAGCACATTCACTGCGCGCAAAAGTGGCGTCTGGTGACCAACCTGTTTACCTTCCCGATCTTTATGTTCAGCTATATCCCCATTACGGTGGCAGCACTGTTCTTGAAGGTCGACTGGGTGCCGACGCAGCACGCCGTGAGCGTTACCCTTGACGAGGTCATGCAAGGCGCCAAATAACCACGATCAAAACCACCACAAAGGGGACAGGCACCTTTGTGGTGGTTTTTGCGTTTGAGCTGCTGCCCAAGGAGGTGTTAGATGGTCTATATTCCGTTTTGGATTTGCATCTTTGCCGGCGCGGCGATTGATGCCCGTGAGCGACGGTTTCCCAATCAGCTTGCCGGCGCGTGTGCGGTGGCGGCGTTTGCAGGCGTTTGGCTCGACAAGGGCGTTAACACGGCGCTTGACCATGCCGGTCTTGCTGCCATCGCCTACCTTGCCCTTATGCTTACTGAGTCGCTCTGGCGTCGTGTTCGCCACGCTCCCGGCATTGGTATGGGGGACGCCAAGGCGCTCTTTGCCCTTTGTACCTTCGATCCCTTGGGTGGTATCGTCGCGTTTGCGGCTGCGCTCCTGGCCCTTGCCGCCGCCTGTCTCATCGCAAAATCGCGCTCCCTGCCATTGCTGCCGTTTTTGGTGCCGATATTTGCCATAATCGAGGTTGTGGGTAGTACGCTGTAACCGTTTGCGCGCCCTTTTTAAGGAGCATGCCATGGCAACCAATCAACAGACAGCCGCCATTAAGGCGCGTATGGATCGCATTCCCGCGGCGTTGTCGCCCGAGTTGGTCGGGCGTATCGCCGCCGACCGCGGCTCAGGTGTCGTTAATCCCTATCGATGTGGTGACGACCAGGTCATTCGACGCTTCGATCGAGCCGCAGATGTGGGCACGCTCATGCGTCCGGCATTTATGCGCGATACCGAAAAGATTTTGCATCTGCCCGCATACACCCGTTATGCAGGCAAAACGCAGGTCTTTAGTTTTCGCAGCAACGACGACCTGTCGCGTCGCGGCCTGCACGTGCAGCTTGTTTCGCGCATCGCGCGCGATATCGGACGTGCCCTGGGGCTCAACTGCGATCTGATCGAGGCGATTGGCTTAGGCCACGACTTGGGCCACACGCCCTTTGGCCATGCCGGTGAGCGATTCCTCAACGATATCTATCACGAGCGCACGGGTCGTTATTTTTTCCATAACGTGCAGTCGGTCCGCGTGCTCGACGCGCTGTACGGCCGCAACGTGTCGCTCCAGACGCTCGACGGCGTGCTATGCCACAACGGTGAGTACGAACAGCGTGTGTTTGAGCTTTCGGACATGAGCTCCTTTGACCAGTTCGACCTTACGGTTGAGGATTGCATTGCCACAGGTTACAGCGCAATTGAGCACCTGCGCCCCATGACGCTCGAGGGCTGCGTGGTTCGCATCTCGGATATCCTTGCCTACGTGGGGCGCGATCGCCAAGACGCCATTTCGGCGGGTCTGCTGTCACCCGACGCCTTTGACGATGACCTGGGCGGGGCATACAACAGCTGGATCCTTACGCATGCCTCCATCGATATCGTCGAGCACAGCTATGGTAAGCCACGCATCGAGATGAGCGAGGACCTGTTTGAGGAGATCCGCCGAGCCAAGCGCGAGAACTACGAGAAGATCTATAGCAAGGGCGGCATTGAAGGCGACTCCGAAGCGGAGCTGCGCGAGGCCTTCGAAAAGCTCTACGACCGTTGCCTGCAGGATATAAACGAAGGCGACGAGTCTTCGTATATCTTTAAGCACCACATTTCTCGCATTGAGCGGCAGCTTTTCTACTACGATCGCACCTATGCCTGGCAGGACGACAAGGATCAAGCGGTGGTGGATTACATCGCGAGCATGACGGACGGCTATTTCTGCGAGCTTACGAGCAAGCTGTTCCCGGGATTGAAGTTTCCGCACCGTACCTATATTAACGAACGGTAGTTCGTATTTATTCGGTATACTGTTGGTGGAAAACGTTTTTGATTGACGCACGGGATGGCTATGGACGACCTTTTTTCTGCTTCGACGCGCGAGCGTTCCTTTCAGAATGCGCCGCTTGCGGTGCGCATGCGGCCCAATTCGCTCGACGAGTATGTGGGCCAGCAAAAGGCCGTCGGTAAGGGTTCGTGGTTGCGTGCCGCGATTGAGCACGACGTGCTGTCGAGTGTGATTTTGTATGGGCCGGCCGGTACGGGCAAGACGACGCTGGCACATATTATCGCCAACCATACTAAGAGCGAGTTTGTCGAGGTCAGCGCTGTGACGGGCACCGTAAAGGATCTTCGTCGCGTGATCGACGAGGCTAAGACGCGCCTGAATACGTACGACCGCCGCACCATTCTTTTTATCGATGAGATTCATCGCTTTTCCAAGTCGCAGCAGGATGCCCTGCTGCATGCAGTTGAGAACCGTACCGTCATTATGATTGGCGCCACGACGGAGAATCCGTACTTCGAGGTCAACTCGGCATTGCTCTCGCGCGGTCGCGTGGTGGAACTTGAGCATCTTAAAGACGAGGATATCGCCACGCTTATTGAGCGTGCGCTCGAGGCGCCGCAGGGTTTGAACGGTAAGTTCTCGGCCGATGAGGATACGGTTAAGACCATTTGCACACTGGCAGCGGGTGACGCTCGATCGGCGCTCACGACGCTTGAGCTTGCGAGCGAGATTGCCGTCACGCGCCCCGATACCGAGGGAACGCCCGCGCCGGCGGCGGGGGAGCGCTATCCCATCACTGTTGACGACGTGAAGATTGCCAATCCGCGCCGTGGCTTTTCGTACGACAAAAACGGTGACATGCACTACGACATCATCAGTGCGTTTATTAAGTCTATGCGCGGTAGCGACCCCGATGCCACGATTTATTGGCTCGCGCGCATGATTGACGCGGGGGAGGATCCTAAGTTTATCGCTCGTCGTATTATGATTCAGGCTTCTGAGGATGTTGGCAACGCCGACCCACAGGCGCTTTTGGTGGCGCATGCCGCGTTTAAGTCTGCCGAGGTCATTGGCTATCCCGAGTGCCGTATTAATCTGGCTCAGGCTGCTCTCTATGTGTGCTTGGCGCCTAAATCCAACGCGTGCGAGGCTTCGATCGATGCGGCGTTGGCCGATATCCATTCAAGTGGGCTCCGCGAGGTGCCGAGTTATCTGCGCGATCGTCATCGCCCGGGCAGCGACGAATACGGTGTGTATAAGTGTCCGCATGATTATCCCGAAGGCTGGGTCGATCAGCGTTATTTGCCCGAGGGGCTGGAGCGCGGTGCGTTTTGGCAGCCTGCCGGCCGCGGCTGGGAAGAGTGGCGCGTAGAGCAAAGCGAGCGCGACCGTAGCGGCAATGCGCCCAAGTAGGTCATTGGCACCTCGCACATCCCCTTTGGGTATCTTTCCCCTTCTTTGGGGTACCATGAACAGCGTCTGTATTTCGATTCCTTCGGGAGGCTTGTATGAGTCCCATTCAAATCGCCCTGCTGCTGCTCGCCGTTGCCGGTGTGTGGGCTGTTATCGAGCTCGCGCTCACGCTGCGAAAGACCCGCACCGTCGTTGATTCGCTCGATAAGACCGTGACCGACCTTAACAACACCATCGCCGAGGCACAGCCGGTGGTAGCAAAGCTCGATGGCGCTGTCGATGAGCTCACCCCCGCGTTGGCTCAGGTTGAGCCGCTCCTCAAGTCGAGCAAGACCGCCGTCGACGCGCTTACCTCCAATCTCGTAGAGGTCGAAGCTGTGGTTCGCGACATTTCCGAGGTTACGGGCAGCGTGGCCGAGGCCAGCAATGCCGTATCGAGCGTGACTGATTCTGCTGCTGGTGCCGTGCAGAAACTCTTTAACAAGGTGAAGGCTCCCGCGGCCGACGCCGAGCGCACGCTTTCCGCTGCCGCCGAAGCCGAGCAGCCGACCGAGCGTGTCCTGATTGACGAAGCCGGGGACGATGCCGCTGCTGGTGACGATGATGCACAGAAGCCTGCTGCTAAAGCAGCCCAGTATTACACCTACACGCCCGCCGAGACCTCCGAGGAGTCCTGCGATGAGTAGCGAAGCAACTTGCCCCATCACGCTGACTGTTGCCGGGGATCCGCGTCTGGCACGCCTCGTACGTATGACGGCCGCCAACGTTGGTGCGCTGTGCTCCATGTCCGTCGATCGCATCGAGGACATTCGTATGGCTGCCGAGGAAGCCTTTATCTTTGGCTGCACGGCCGTTGATTCCGATGACATTTCGATCAAATTCGACGTCGACGAATCGCATGTGGGCATGACCTTTACCTTTGGCGATCAGGCGACTGTCGATGAGGATGACCAGGCTGCCGTGTATGCCGAGCTCATTCTGGCGAGCGTGTGCGATTCCTACGAAAAGACTGCGGCGCCCCTGACGCTTTCCCTCGACCTCAAGGCGGATATCTAATATGACCGAACGTTCCCGGAGCGGTAAGACCGCTTGGGACAAGGAGAAAACCCGCGAGCTGTTTCGTCGCTACAAAGAGACCGGTGATCCGGACGCACGTGAGCAGCTCGTCATGTCCCATATGAACCTGGTAAGGTTTCTTGCCAACAAATTTAAGAACCGCGGCGAGCCGCTCGACGACCTCATGCAGGTCGGCTATCTGGGTTTGCTCAAGGCTATCGACCGCTTTGACCCCGAGCGCGGACTCGAGTTCACGACGTTTGCCACGCCTACCATCCTGGGCGAGATTAAGCGTCACTTCCGTGATAAGGGCTGGAGCGTGCGCGTGCCGCGCCGTTTGCAGGAGCTTTCTGCCAAGGTTAACCAAGCTACCGACAAGCTCACTAACGAGCTGCAGCGCTCGCCTAAGGTTGAAGAAATCGCTGAGTACCTGGGTGTGACCGTCGACGAGGTGCTGGAGGCCATGGAATCGTCTTCGGCCTATACCTCGGTGCCCATCGAGGCTCCTGGCGCGTCCGATTCCGATGATGCCCCCTCGATTCTCGACCGCTATGCCGATGACGACAACGAGCTCGATTTTACCGATGACCGCCTGGTGATCGAGGAAGCCATCCGCGATTTCTCGCCGCGTGAGCGTGAGGTTATCGAGCTGCGCTTTGTGAAGGGCATGACCCAGATCGAGATCGCTAAGAAGTTGGGTATCTCGCAGGTGCAGGTCTCGCGCCTGCTGCGCCGTACCCTTAAGAAGATACAGGACAAGATCGACCCCGACGGAGTGATGGTTCGTTCATGATTGAGCACCCCCAACAAACCGACCGCACGCTGCGCGATACTCGTATTCTGACGCTTCGCATTTGGGCTGTCGTCGGCTGCATTGTCATCGCCGCCGTCATCTTTAACCTTATGGGTATCTTGGCGCCGGTTATCGAGTTTCTCGCTGTCGGTTCCATCATCGCTTTTGTGATGTCGCCGATCACTAACTGGCTCGAGCATCACGGCGTCGGTCGTGGCATCGGTTCGCTCATCGCGCTGATCGTGGTTGTGGCAGTGCTCGTCGGCGTCGTCTGCATCCTGTCCCCTATTTTGCTCGGTCAGATTATGGAAGTCCTGAGCCGTCTGCCTGAGCAGCTTCGCGTTGCGGGCGGTGATCTCAACGAGATGATTTCGCACGCTAAGACGCTCAACAACACGCCGCTCAAGGAGTACTTGGACGATAATCTGTCCTCGCTGGTTACTGTGGCGTCCAAGTACGTATCGCAAATCGCCGCTGAGCTCGGTCGCGGCGTGTTCCCGCTGATCACCAACACGGCCTCGCAGCTGTTCGTAATCTTCCTGGGTTTGGTGCTTGCCTACTGGCTTGCCTGCGATTATCCCCGTATGCACCACGAGGTCTGTACCATCATCGGACAGGAAAAAGAGACCTCGTACCGCTTTATGGTCGCGATTCTTTCGCGCTCGGTCGGCGGTTATATGCGCGGCATGGTCGTGACGTCCATCTGCGGTGGCATCCTCGCCTTTATCGGCTTTACGCTCATTGGCCATCCCTACGCGGCACTCATGGCCATCTTTACCGGCATCATGCACTTGGTCCCGGTTGTCGGTCCCTGGGTAAGCGCGGCGATCGCCACGGTGCTCGGCTTTATGTTCAGCCCCATGCTGGCGTTGTGGACGCTCGTTGTGACCATGGTGGCTCAAAACGTCACCGATAACGTCATTTCCCCCAAGGTCATGCAGAGTTCGGTGCAGGTGCATCCCATCATGAGCCTGACGGCCCTCGTTATTGGTTCGGCACTTATGGGTCCCATCGGCATGGTCATCGCCATTCCGCTGTGCGCGGCCCTCAAGGGCATTTTCGTCTACTACTTTGAGAACGAGACCGGTCGCCAGCTCGTGGCATACGACGGCGCTGTATTTAAGGGCACGCCATATCGCGATGCCGAGGGCAACCCGGTCGCCGCCTACGACGCGCTTGGAGACGATACGTTCATTTACGAGTCCGAGCTCATCGGCAACGAGACCGCGCCCGAGGCCCAGGCGATGCCCAAGCCCGAGCTCGAGAATCCCTGGATCAAGCTCTCGGGCCTGCAGCCCGATGCGACGAGCTTTTTCAAGAATCCCTTCGCCAAGGACGATGACTCCAACTCGGACGACGATACCAAAACCGGCATCGACGGCTCCATGGACGATTCGGATTCCAAATAGGCACCGCTAGCGTTTCTTGAAGTTGTAAATGACAAGAAACGCGAGCAAAGCGATTGATAAGGGGCCGGCTACATAGAAAAAGAGAACGTCAATTGCGCGTAGAGTGTAATAGGCTTTATCGCCGGACATTACTGCATACAATACGTAGCCAAATGCTGGTTGGTTTGCGTACCAGCAGGAGAAAGCCAAAAGCGCTAAAAGTGCTACAACCAGAAGTGCATTCAGGACAAATCGTTTGCTTTTCATCGATCGCTCCTTCCGGGTGAATCTTATATGTAATTATACAGTAGCCTTTTTCAAAGCATCGCATACTCCTAAATAACGTGCACTTTCGCTGTAGGGTCGGCTTTATGTCGGCCCTCTTTTTTGCACTTGCGCGGCGGGATGGTAATATCGTTACGTTTGAACTGTTTCGATGTGAAACCGAGGAGATTCCCTCTATGAGTGCTGACTACCCGTCAATGACTACGGCCGAGATCCGCTCCAAGTTCCTCAACTTCTTTGAGGAGCGCGGTCTTAAGCTCTATCCTTCTTCGTCCCTTGTTCCCGACGACCCCTCGCTGCTGCTTGCCAACGCCGGCATGAACCAGTTTAAGGAGTACTACCAGGGCAAGAAGGCCATGAAGGAGATCGGCGCGATCTCCTGCCAGAAGTGTGTCCGCACCAACGACATCGACTGCATCGGCGAGGACGGCCGTCACCTGTCCTTCTTCGAGATGCTCGGCGACTTCTCCTTTGGCGGCGTCTCCAAGCAGCAGGCCTGCGCTTGGGCCTTTGAGCTCATCACCAAGGAGTTCAAGCTGCCGCTCGACCGCCTGTACTTCACCGTCTTTACCGAGGACGACGAGACCCATGACGTGTGGCGCTCCCTGGGCGTTGCCGAGGATCATATCTCGCGTCTGGGCGAGGACGACAACTTCTGGGCCGCCGGCCCCACCGGCCCCTGCGGCCCCTGCTCCGAGATCTACTTTGACATGGGCGAGGAGGTCGGCTGCGGCAGCCCCGATTGCAAGCCCGGCTGCGACTGCGACCGCTTCCTGGAGTTCTGGAACCTAGTGTTTACCCAGTATGACCGCCAGGAGGATGGCTCCATGCCGGAGCTGCCGCACCGTAACCTCGATACGGGCATGGGCCTGGAGCGCATGGCCGCCATCATGCAGCACAAGACCGCTAATTACGACGGCGATCTGATGCAGCATCTCATCAAGCTGGGCGAGAAGATCAGCGGCAAGACCTATGACGCCGACGATTACTCCGGCGCCAGCCGCTCCCTGCGCATCATCGCCGACCACTCCCGTGCCGTCGACTTTATGATCTCTGACGGCATCCTTCCCGGCAACGAGGGTCGCGAGTACGTCCTTCGCCGTCTGCTCCGTCGCGCCGTGTTCCACGGTCGCCTGCTGGGCATCGAGGGCGCCTTCCTGACCAAGTTCATCGACGAGGTCAACGCCCAGATGGGCGAGGCCTATCCCGAGCTGCTTAAGAACGTCGCGCTCGTCAAGGGTATTGTCGCCTCCGAGGAGGAGCGCTTCTCCACGACGCTCGACAACGGCCGCGTCTACCTGGACGAGGCCCTGGCCGCGCTCGCCGAGGGCGCTGTGCTCCCGGGCGATGTCGCCTTTAAGCTGCACGACACCTTTGGTTTCCCCATTGACCTGACCGTCGAGATCGCCGGCACGGCTGGCCATGACGTCGACATGGACGGCTTCACCGCCTGCATGGAGGACCAGAAGGCCCGCGCTCGCGCCAACGCCAAGGGCGACGCCTGGGGCAGCTTCAACGACGTGTGGGTCGAGCTTTCCGACAAGATCGCTGCGACCGAATTCGATGGCTATGACAACGATGTGATCGAGGGCGCCAAGGTTGTCGCCATCGTTCTCAACGGCGAGTCCGTCGAGTCCGCTGCCGCGGGCGAGGATGTCGAGGTTGTGCTCGACCGCACCCCGTTCTACGCCGAGATGGGCGGCCAGCAGGGCGACGCCGGCGAGCTTTCCGCCGAGGGCGTTGCGCTGACCGTTTCCGATACCAAGAACCACAACGGCCTGTATGCCCACGTCGCCCACGTCGCCGAGGGCACGCTGACCGTCGGCGCTTCCGTGATCGCCACGCTCGACGCCGAGCGCCGTGGCTTCCTGCGCCGCAACCACACCGCTACCCACCTGCTCGACGCCGCGCTTAAGCATGTCCTGGGCGAGCATGTCTCTCAGGCCGGCTCGCTGGTGACGCCCGAGCACCTGCGCTTTGACTTCACGCACTTTGAGGCCCTGTCCTCCGAGCAGCTCAAGGCTGTTGAGGACCTGGTCAACCAGCAGATCTTTGCATCTAAGCCGGTCGTGACCCGCGTCATGGGCATCGACGAGGCCAAGGCCGCCGGCGCCGTCGCCCTGTTTGGCGAGAAGTATGGCGACGTCGTCCGCGTCGTTTCCGTGGGCGCCGAGGACCAGCCGTTCTCCCGCGAGCTCTGCGGTGGTACGCATGCTACCAACACTGCCGAGATCGGCCTGTTCAAGATTATCTCCGAGTCCTCCACGGGCTCGAACGTCCGCCGTATCGAGGCCGTTACCTCTAAGGGCGCCCTCGACTACATGGCCAACCGCCTGGCACTCGTTGACGCCGCTGCCGCTGCGCTCAAGTGCCGCGTTGACGAGGTTCCCGCTCGTGTGGAGAACCTGCAGGCCGAGCTGCGCGAGACGTCTAACAAGCTCAAGAAGGCGCTGACCGGTGGCTCCTCCGACGCTATCTCCAGCGCCATCGAGGGCGCCGTCGAGCTCGACGGCTATAAGCTCGTCGTCGCTGAGCTCCAGGGCCTTGAGGCTGCTGACCTGCGCAACGTCTGGGATACCGTGCACCAGAAGGTCGCCGGCCCTGTCGCCTGCGTCGTTGCCAGCGTGACCGAGAAGGGCACGCCTGCGTTGCTCGCTGCTGGCTCCGACGACGCCGTGAAGGCCGGTTTCCACGCCGGCAACGTGATTAAGCAGATTGCGGGCCTGCTCGACGGTCGCGGTGGCGGCCGTCCCAACATGGCCCAGGCCGGTGGCAAGAACGCCGCCGGTATCGCCGATGCCCTCGCGGCCGCCAAGACCGCGCTTGGCGCCTAAGTAGTCGCTGTGGTCGCGCTCGCGCTGGACATAGGGGAGACCAGGATCGGCATCGCCGTCTCGAGCCGTGATGGCAAGATGGCGATGCCCGTCAAGGTGCTCCCGGCCGCCGAGGTTACCGGTATGGCCAAGACGTTCCGTTACCTGGTCGAGGACTATGAGCCCGACATCTTGGTGAGCGGGCGTCCCCTGACCATGGCCGGCGAGCCTGGCCCCCAGGCCGAGCGCGTTGCCGCCGTAGCGCAAAAGATCGCCGACGAGCTCGATCTTCCGCTGGAGTTTGAGGACGAGCGCCTGTCCTCGCAAGAGGCCAAGCGTATCCTGCGCGAGCAGGGACTCAACGAAAAGCAGATGAGGGGCAAGATCGACATGATCGCCGCCAGCCTGTTCTTGCAGACGTGGCTCGATCGCAAAAACGAGGAGGTTTCGCATGTCTAGCGCTTTCGATCCGCGCCAGCCGAATCGTACACGACAGCCTGCGCCACGCCCTGTATCGTCCGGTCAGCGTCCGATGCAACCGACTCAGCGCGCGGCCCAACCCGCCGCACGTTCGGCGCAGTCCTCTTCTTGCCCCACTCAGCCCACTCAGCGTCCAAGCCAGCAGCCTGTTCGTCGTCCTGCTCAGCAGTCTGCTGCCCATACAGCCCAGCCCGCGGGCGGTTCCCGCTTTAAGCAGCAGGCTCCTGCCCAGCGCACGCAGGGAGAGGCACCGCAATCACGCTCCCACGCACATCATGCTCATGGCTCGCACGGCGTTGCTCCGGCCACGCGCTCGAGCTATAACACGCGCGCTCGCCGTGGTGCCCAAAAGAAAAGCTCCCCGGTGCCTATGATTATCGGTGGCGTCGTCGCCGTGCTTGCGCTTGTCGCGATCGTTTTCTTTGTCGTGCCAGCTGTCAAGGGCTTTTTTGCTGGTGAGGATGCGAAAGTCACTGCTGGCCAGCAGGTTACTATCGCTATTCCCGATGGTGCCTCGGGTGACAGCATCGCTTCGATTCTCTCCGAGAACCATATCGTCGAAAATCCCAAGGATTATTACGCGGCGGTCAAAAAGCTCAACGCCGACATGTCGCTCAAGCCCGGCACCTACTCGTTCACCACGCTCATGGACGCGACCAAGGTCGTTCAGCAGCTCATGGAGGGCCCCAATGCGGGCTCCGATGCACTGACTATTCCAGAGGGCCTGACGGTTGATCAGATCGCCGATCGCGTGGCCAAGGCATACGACAGTATCTCCAAGGAAGACTTCCTCAATCAGGCAAAGGCCTCCAACTATGTGAAGGACTATAGCTTCCTTGAGGGCGCTGCAAACGATTCGCTCGAGGGCTTCCTATTCCCCAAGACCTATTCGTTGGGTAAGGACCCGTCTGCCGATGATGTGATTCGCGCCATGCTCGATCAATTCAACACCGAGTACAAGTCGCTCGATTTTGCCGGTTGCGAGGCCAAAATCAAGGAGCGCTACGGCGTGGAGATGTCTGATTACGACATCATCAATCTCGCTTCCATCGTTGAGCGCGAAGGCCTCAACGCCGAGCAGCGCGCGCATGTCGCCTCGGTGTTCTACAACCGTCTTGCCGGCAAGCTCGATGGTCTGTGCTACCTCAATAGCGATGCGACCATGATGTATGTCACCGGCGGCGAGGTTACCGCCGACGACCTGCAGAGCGATAGCCCGTATAACACCTATAAGCACGAGGGCCTGCCGCCCACGCCCATCTGCTCTCCGTCACTCGAGGCGCTCAAGGCAACCCTTGAGCCCACCGACTCCGATGACCTGTATTTCTACATTACGCAGGACGAGGAGTATTTCTCTCAGACCTACGAAGAGCACCAACAGTCTTGGAATTAAACATGAGGATTTTCAGCCCCAAACGATATGTTGCCTCGGTCGACCGCATCGACCTTGATACCCTGTGGGCCGACGGCAAGCGCGCCATTTTGCTCGACCGCGATAACACCCTGGTGCCGCGTGATACCGAGCAGGTTCCCGCTGCCGTCTCGGCCTGGCTCGACGCCGCTCGTGCCAAGGGCTTTAAGCTGTGCATGGTGTCGAACAACTGGTATCGCGACCAGGTCATGAGCTCAGCACGCGAGCTGGGGCTCGAGGCCATCAGCCATGCCATGAAGCCTGCACCGTTTGCTCTCAAGGCCGGTCTTAAGCGCTTGGGCGCCACGGCCGATGAGGCTGTGCTGATCGGTGACCAGCTGTACACGGACGTGTGGAGCGGTAACTTTGCCGGCGTCGACACGATCTTGGTAAAGCCACAGGCAACTCAGGACCTGTGGTATACGCAGATCTTCCGTATCTTTGAGCGCCGGGCCCTGCGCGACCTTCCCTGCGAGGAATAGGTTTCGTCATGTCCCAGCACACCAAGCACGGCTGCGACCATATCTTCTTTATCGGGTTTTTGGGTGCGGGCAAATCGACGCTTGCACGCAACGTGGGCACGATGTTCAAGCGTCGGTTTATTGATACCGACCGCCTTGTCGTGCGCCGTTGCGGCAAATCGGTAACCGAGATTTTTGAAACCGAGGGCGAGGAGCGCTTTCGCGAGCTCGAAACCTCGGCGCTCCGTTCGCTCCAAAGCGAGCGCAGCTTGCTGGTTTCGTGCGGTGGCGGCATTGTCGAGACGCCGGTCAATATCGAGCTCATGCACCAGATGGGTACCTGTGTGTACCTCGAGGGCGATTTTGAGGATTCGATGCGCCAGATCCGCCGCTCCGACACGCGTCCCGATTTCCGCTCGCCCGAGCACGCGGCGCTGCTCTTTGAGCATCGCCGTCCGTTGTATCGTCAAGCTGCCGATCTTACCCTTGATATTCGCAACAAGTCCTTCGAGGACGTTTCCTACCTTTGTGCCGAGATGCTTTTGGAGCGTGGACTGCTATGATTCGCCGTCAACTTATCAATTTCCAAAACCGCAGTGTCGATGTCCGCGTCGGATTGGGCGCGTTCGAGGAGCTGTCGCGCATGTTTGCCTCGGCTGTGGGCAAGCCTAAGCGCGCGATGGTGGTTTGGAACAGCGCCACATCCGAGCGTTTTGGCGAGGTTGTCGAGCATGCGCTGGTCGACGCCGGTTTTGCCGTGTCGCCGCTTGTCCTCGAGGTTTCGCCTGCCGGTGCTACGCTGGCCGATGCCGATACCGTTTTTGGCGCCCTGTCGGCTAACGGCATTACCTGCGACGATCTCGTTGTCGCTGTCGGCGACACGGCGACCTGCTCGGTCGTTTGCTGGTGTGCCAATCAGTGGTGCGGTCGCACCGAGTGCGCCTTGCTGCCGACGACGTTCGACGCCATGCTCACGGTCGCGACGACTATGAAGCCACTCGTCGCCTCGTCGGCGAATGCGCTTCCCGCTATCGCGTTCCGTCCCGAGCCGGGCTTGGTCGTGTGTGACCTCGAACTTGTTCGCGAAGCGGACCCTGAGGACCTCAAGCTCGGTTATGCGGTACTTGTTGGCACCATGCTTTCGAGCAGCAAGTCCCGTTGGAATCAGTTTACCGAGACCGTCCCCGAGATTCTCGCTGGCGAGGAAGTCGCGCTCGTCAATGCCGTTCAGTGGTCTCAGACTGCCCGCAAGGACGTACTGATGGCCACGAACCCGAGCGCCCGCCATGCGCTCGATTATGGCAAGACGGGGGAGCGCACCCTTCGCGCCTGCCTGGGTGATGCCGTGGCACACGTCCCCGCATACCAGCTGTTGTCCGAAGGTATGCGCTTTGAGGCGCGCCTAGCACATGATGCCTGCGACTTCGATATCGACTACGTGTTTGAGGTCGATGACTGCCTGGAGGACTTTGGTATCGAGGAGCTTGCCTTCGATCTGGAGCCTGCCGCATATATCGAGGAGTTCCGCAGGCAGCAGTTTGTCCGCTCGAACCGCAGTATGTTGCCGCTGCCCGCGGCACTTGGCGCCATTCGTCTAACGAGCGTTGAGGACGAGGTTCTTGAGCGCCATGCTCACGCCTACTTGGCTTCTCGCAAAGAACTTCTCTAAGTTTTATTGACATCCATCGTCTTTCGTATCATGTTGAGGTGCGGGTTTTCAATCGGTTGCGGATCGCGTGCGAATCCGTCTTTCGATCGGGACCCGTCCCACTTTTATGAGGACAACAAGAAAGGAATCTGCATGTCTGAGTTTGCTGCCGGTCCTGCCGGTCGTATCGAGCGCGTCCGTGCCCTGATGGCTGAGCGCGGCTACGACGCCATCGTCGTGCGCGACGAGGCCAATCTCCGTTGGCTCACGGGCGTGAAGGGCGTCTTCGATTACACCTTCGAGTTCCCTCACGCCGCGTTTATTACGGCCGATCAGTGCCTGTTCCACACTGACTCGCGCTATCTCAACAGTTTTGAGGAGAACACGCCCGCCGGCAGCCCCTGGGTCTACGACATGGACGAGGGCACCATCCCCGGCTGGGTCGCCGGCAAGATTGCGGCCAACAAATGCCGCGTCTGCGCCGCCGAGGATGACATGCAGATTAACTTCTACCAGGGTATTCAGCGTGGTCTGGAGGACCGCTCCGTTGCCTGCATGCTGCCGCTGATGCATGACGACATCCGCAAGATGCGTGCCATCAAGGATGCAGAGGAGATCGAGCTCATGCGCCACGCGCAGTCGATTACCGATGCCGCCTTCCAGCACATGCTCGGCTTTATTAAGCCCGGCATGACCGAGAAGCAGGTCCGCAACGAGCTCGAGAACTTTATGTTCGCCAATGGCGCCGACAGCCTGGCCTTCGGCTCCATCGTGGCGAGTGGCCCCAATACCGCCAACCCGCATGCCGTCCCAAGCGACCGCGTGATCGAGAAGGGCGACTTTGTCCTGATGGACTACGGCGCGGGCTACTGCGACTACCGCTCCGATATGACTCGTACCGTCGTGATGGGTGAGCCCACCCAGGAGCAGCTCGACCTGTACGCGCTCGTGCGCCGCACCCACGAGGAGTGCGTCGCCGCCATCCATCCGGGCGTCGAGGGCAACGACATTTTCAAGCTTTCCAAGAAGATCATCGGCGATGCCGGCTATGGCGATTACTACAACCACGGCCTGGGCCATGGTGTCGGTATCGACATCCACGAGCTGCCCAACTTCAACCGCAGCAAGAACATCATCGAGGTCGGCTCGGTTGTCACCATGGAGCCCGGCGTCTACCTGCCCGGCGTGGGCGGCGTGCGCCTGGAGGACTACGGCGTCGTCACCGAGAACGGCTATGAGCCCTTCACCAAGACCCCGCACGACCTGCATATTATCGATTGCTAAACCATCCATTTGGGTTTTTGGAGGCGGGGCGTCCGGATCGATTCGGGCGTCCCGCGTTCTCTTTTTATGCGCTCGCCGCAGCCGCCGTCTGCAAGTGTATAATTTCGGTCGTATGTAATTTGGACGTTTGTGCGTCTAGCCAATAACAAGAAAGGTCGCTATGCCTACTATCTCTACCGCCGACTTCAAGAACGGCCTCGGTCTCCGCATTAAGGACAAGGTCTACACCATCGTCGAGTTCCAGCACGTCAAGCCGGGCAAGGGCGGCGCTTTCGTGCGCTACAAGACCCGCGACATCAAGAGCGGCCGCGTCGTCGAGAACACCTGCAACGCCGGCACCAAGTTCGAGAGCGTCATGCTCACCACCCGTGAGTTCCAGTACCTCTACAACGACGGCGCCGACTACATCTTCATGGATAACGAGTCCTACGAGCAGGTTCCCGTTCCCGAGGATATGGTGGGCGAGAACGCCAAGTGGCTGCGCGAGAATGACACCTGCCAGCTGCTCTTCGCCGACGACGAGCTCATGGGCGTGACCCCGCCGATGTTCATCGAGACCACCATCGTCCAGACCGACCCGGGCTTTAAGGGCGATACCGTCCAGGGTTCCACCAAGCCGGCCACCATCGACACCGGCGCTGTCATCCAGGTCCCCATGTACCTCAACGAGGGCGAGGCCATTAAGGTTGACACCCGCGACGGCAAGTTCGTCTCCCGCGTCTAGCAACCAACTCTTCTAGGAGGACTCATGCCCCAGGAAATCAAGATTGACGGCATCGGCATTTCGCCCGATGTTCTGACCGCCATCGTCTCGCGCGCCGTCACGGATGTCGAGGGCATCGCCTCCGTGGGCGTCAAGGACCTTGCCACCAACCTTGTCTCCATGATGCTTTCGTCCAAGGCCCCGGCTTCCGAGCCGGCGGTCGAGGCCGAGGTCATCGGCGACAAGCTCGCGCTTACCGTGCGCGTCGTGGTGTTCTTTGGCTATCCGTTCAAGAAACTCGCCGAGGCTGTTCGCGCCGCCGTGGTTGCCGCCATCGACGCCCAGGTGGGCGTCGAGGTCGAGCGCGTTGACGTTTGCATCGACGGCCTCGTTTTCCCCAAGGAGTAACCTTTGAGCCTTAAGGTTTATCGCGGGCGTACGCTTGCCCGCAGTCAGGCGCTGCAGCTGCTGTTCCAGGCCGAGGCCACGGACAGCCCGCTCGAGTGCGTCCTCGAGGGCGATTTCCTGATCTCGAAGGGTCCCCTCGACCCCTACGCGCTGGAGCTGTGCCGCGGTGCCTACGAGCACATCGACCGCATCGACTGCGCCCTGCGCTCCGTCGCCAAGAACTGGGATCTTATGCGCATGCCCGGTGCCGATCGCAATCTGCTGCGCATCGCCGTCTATGAGATGCGCTTCCTCACCGACGAGGAGGTCTCGGATGCCATCGTGATCAACGAGGCTGTCGAGCTTGCCAAGGCCTATGGCACCGACCAGTCCGCGTCGTTTGTCAACGGCGTGCTGGGCAAGATCGCTCGTAGCGAGGAGCTGCCGGGCGAGGACCTCTATCAGGAGCTACTGGCCGAGGACCGTGCCCGCGAGGAGGCCCAGGCCGCCGAGGCTGCCGCCAAGGTTGCCGCCGCTCAGGCTGCGGCCGGCGTTCTCGACGAGGATGCCGAGGTCGCCGAGGCCGAGACCGGTACCGTCAAGGAGTAGCCATGCCAGAGGGTTCCGTCCGCAACTTCGACGAGATCTCGAACCGCTTGGACCAGATTATCGCGACCGTTCGCTCCAAGGATACGTCCCTGGAGCGTTCGCTCGATCTGTTTGACGAGGCGATCGAGCTGGGCTCCCGTGCGGTCGATATGGTCGATAAGTTTGAGTTAACGCCTCGTGAGGCCGATAAGCTCGAGCAGGAATACGATGAGGATGCGGCAAACGAATCCCAGGATAGCCAGGCCGCGTCTCCGGATACGAATGGTTGATGGCATTCATGAAACGTGTGCGTCTCGATGACGAACTGATTTCACAGGGCATCTGCGCCGATCGCGCGGATGCCCTTCGCACTCTTATGGCCGGCTTGGTCTCGAGTGGCGGCGAGCGTTTGACCTCACCGGGCCTTAAGGTGACGCCGGGCCTGCCGTTGCACGTGAAGGGTCGTATTCCCTACGTTGGGCGCGGCGGGCTCAAGCTCGAGGGCGCGCTCGATGCGTTTTGTATCGATCCCACGGGCCTTGCCTGCCTCGATGTGGGATGCTCCACGGGCGGCTTTACCGATTGCCTGCTCAAGCGCGGCGCCGCCACAGTCGTTTCGGTCGATGTGGGTCGCGCTCAGTTTGATTGGTCGCTTCGCCAAGACGAGCGCGTGACGCTCCACGAGCGCACCAACGTGACGCAGCTGCCCGAGCTCGGCTATGGCGGCTCTATCGACTTGGCTGTCTGCGACGTGTCGTTTACGAGTATCGCGAATATCATCGACGCCGTGCTGGCGTGCCTGAAGCCTTCGGGTTCGTTTTGCACGCTCGTAAAACCCCAGTTTGAGGCGCCGGCTGCGCTGGTGGGCGAGGGCGGTATCGTGACCGACCCCGCCGTCCGTCGCGATACGCTCACGGCGGCGATCGAGCTTTTTGCCGCCAAGGGCCTGTTCCCGCTCGACGTGTGCGTGTCGCCCATCCACGGCGCCAAGGGCAACGTTGAGTTTTTCTTGTACGGCACGAGGTTTGCGCCCGGCGAGCGCGCCGAGGCTGAGTTGCAATCCCAGGTATCGGTTTTGAGCGAGAAAGCTGCAACGCTATGAAGGTCTTTCTGGTTCCCAATTACTACAAGCAAGAGGCGGTCGAGAGCGGCCTGATGCTCGAGCTTTGGCTTTCGCGCCAGGGCTACGAGGTCGCATGGGCTGCCGATCAGCGCTCCAAGATCCAGAGCGCGCCCGATGTTGACGATGCCGACTTGGTTATTACGCTCGGCGGCGACGGCACGCTGCTGCGTGCCGCCCGCATTCTCAACTACCGTGAGATTCCCATTTTGGGTCTTTCCTATGGTCATTTGGGTTTTTTGACGGCCGCGAGCCCCGAGGAGCGCGACATTTTGCAGGTCGTGAGCGATGCCCTGTCCGGCGAGCTCCATGTGAGCCGCCGTGCCACCATCGCCGCCGATATTGTTTCGGTTCGCGAAGACGGCACGAAGGATGTTGTGCGCACGTTTGCCCTCAACGATATGGCGCTTACGCGCGGGCCCCTGTCCGATATGGTCGAATTTGACATCACGGTGTCCGGCCATCATATCGACCGCCTGCGCGGTGACGGCGTGGTCGTTTCGACGGCGACCGGCTCTACCGGCTACGCGCTTTCCGCCGGCGGCCCCATCGTCAGCCCCGATTACACGGGCATGGTCTGTGTGCCCATCGCTCCGCATACCATTCAGGCTCGCGCCTTCTTGACCTCGCCGAGCGATGTCGTCGAGATCTTTATGTCCGATGATCGCCCGAGCGTGCCGGCGATTGCCATCGACGGACAGTTTATTACCTGCGATGGCACGGTCGAGAGCGTGGCTGTGCGCCGTGGTCCCGGCGATGTGCTGCTGCTGGATTATGGTCCCGAGAGTTTCTATAACTCGGTGAGCCGCGTGTTCTACGGAGTGCGTCATGATCGATGAGCTGCAGGTTTCCAACATTGCGCTCATTCGCGAGGCGACGTTGGTTCCGAGCACGGGTCTAACGGTTCTGACTGGAGAAACCGGCGCCGGTAAGACCGCGCTGCTCTCGGCACTCAAGCTCATTTTGGGCGAGCGCGCGGATTCATCGACGGTGCGCGAGGGCGAGGCACTTGCCAGCGTCGAGGCGCGCCTGTTTGATGGCCCGCACGACACGGAGGGCTTCACCGTGCAGCGCAGCCTTTCTGCCGAGGGCCGCAGCCGTGTAAAAATTGACGGCCGCATCGCCAGCGTGCGCGAACTTTCGGAGCGCGTCGGTGTGATGATGGATCTTTGCGGTCAGCACGAGCACCAGCGCTTGCTCGACCCGGCGCACCACGTTGCCATGGTCGATGCTTGGGCTGGGCGCGCGGCGCTTGAGGCGCTCGGGAAGTATCGCACCTGCTTTAAGGCTTCGCGTGCCGCCGCCAAGGAGCTTCGCCGTGTGGAGGAAGCCTCACGCGCGCAGGGGAGTCGCGTCGAGGAAGCGCGTTTTGCTCTCGAGCGTATCACCGAGGTCGACCCCAAGCCAGGCGAGTACGAGGAACTCGAGGAGCTGCTGCCGCGTTCCGAGCATGCTGAGGTGTTGGTGGCCACGGCCAACGATGCCCATGCGATGCTTGCTGCCGAAGGGGGAGCACTCGATGCCGTGAACAGTGCCGTGGCGGAGCTTTCCCGCATGGCTGCCGTCGATCGCAAGCTGGGCGACATTGCCGATGCGCTTTCGGATGCCTGCATTTCGCTTGAGGATTGTGCCAGCGAGCTGCGTACCTATCGCGATGGGGTCGCCTTCGATCCGCGCGAGCTGGCTCGTATGCGCGAGCGCTATTCCGATCTTAAGGCCCTACTGCGTCAGTGGGGACCCACCATGGACGATGTCTTTGCCATGCGCGACCGCTCACAAGAGCTGTTGTCGCTGGTCGATGATGGTGATGCGCAGATAAAGAAGGCACGCGAAGCGCTCGGGTGTGCCGAACGCGAGCTTTTTGCTGCTGCCAAGGCGCTTAAACGCGTGCGGAATACCGCAGCCCCTCGCTTTTGCCACGAGGTTGGCCGTCAGATGGCGCGCTTGGAGATGGGCGACGCCGAGCTCGTTTGGGAGTCGCGCGATCTTCCGCGTGCCGAATGGACGCTGGCGGGGCCTTCGAGCTATGAGCTTTTGTATCGCAGTGGTGCCGGATTGACGCCGCGCCCCCTGCGCCGCATTGCGTCGGGCGGCGAGCTGAGCCGCGTCATGCTGGCGAGCAAGGTCGTTCTCGGTAACGCGGACGGCGTGGATACGCTGGTGTTCGACGAGGTCGATGCCGGTGTCGGCGGCTCTACAGCACGTGCCCTCGCGAGCGTGCTGGCAGATCTCGCCGCTACGCATCAGGTGATTGTCGTAACCCACCTGGCGCAGGTCGCCGTCATGGCCGACAAACACTACGTGGTGAGCAAAGAGCCCGGCGACGTTCCCCAGACGCATCTGGATGAGGTGGCCGGGGGCGCCCGCATCGCAGAGATCGCCCGCATGCTGAGCGGCGATCAATCGGAGGCAAGCCTGGCACACGCCAAGCAGATGCTGGAAGAGGCTCGAGGTTAGAACGAGCCGACAGTGTTGACGGGGACAAAATATCAGCAATTGTTGCACCGCCACTTGCTTGTCTGGCCCGACCGTCAAAAACTATGTCGGTTTACTACGATGAATCGGCGTAGCTCGAGCACAGCTAAAATTGTAAAAAGAAAACCGCAGGTAGAACCCCTGCGGTTTTCTTTTAAAACACGATGTGGTCGCATATTCCGATTTCATCGTAGTAAACCGGCATAGTTTTATCGGAATGGTACATAACGTCCCCTGATAAAACCTACTCCACGACCTTATCCGGCTGGATGAGCTCCTCGTAGTAGCTGATATGCTCGCGGGCGTCTTCAATCTCGGGCAGCAGGAAGTTGTAGATAACCTCGATGATCATCGTGGCACTCATCTTGGAGAACGCAAAGTCGCCCGTGGTGAGCAGTGCCTCGTGGTTCACGGTATTAAAGGTGTAGTCGGCCAGGCGAGCAAGCGGCGACTTGCTGTCGCTGCTGATGACGACTACGGTGGCACCGCAGTCGCGAGCTGCTTTTGCCATGCGATTCAGTCGGCGCGACTTGCCGGAGTTCGAGATCAGCACGATGACATCTCCAGGGCGCAACGTGAGCGCGAAACCAATCGAGGTCTCGCTGATGGTGCTTGCCATGCAGCGAAGGCCCAGCTGCGAAAACTTAAATGTCGCGTCGAGCGCGACCGCGTTCGTATTGCCCACGGCGGCGAACTCAATAACGCCGGCATTCTTAAGCGCGTGTACAACTGCGGCCAACGTGTCGTGATCTATGCCGTCGATGGTCGCATTAAGCTCACTCACCTTGGCGGCAAGGATATTTTTTAGGCTCTGCTCCATGTTGTCGAGCGAGACCTCGTCGGTCAGGCCCTCGTTGCGCTGACTCTCTAAGTCGCGAGCCAACGAAAACTGAAAGCTGCGGAAGCTGCCAAAACCCAGCTTGCGGCAGAAGCGCGAAACTGTCGCCTCGGACGTGGCAGCGGCTCGTGAGAGCTGGGCGGCCGTCAGGCGCGGCGCCTCGGACTGGTGCTCCAATATATAGTCGACAATGCGCTGCTCGGAATCGCTGTACCCTTTGTGCGTGCTAATAAGGGAGAGCGCGCTCTTGCTGCTATCGGTCATGGATGGCTCCTGGTTGGCATTGAAAATCGGACTCGTTTTTCAATGCCATAGTATACGGGCATTTTCAATTACAAGATACACCTTGCCGTTTCAAGTGTTGATGGTAAACTTTCACTTACCGTTTACGGTTATGAAAGAACCTTTCACCGGAGAATTGCGTCTTGTCTCTTCTCACACTGACGGTAGGTTGGTATCTTTCAAATGTGGAAAAACGCGCATGGAAGCGCGTATAGGGGAGCGCCTGCGGGCGCAGTACTCAAGAAGGAGGGACACATGGCTAAGTTTGACATCATCGCCGCCACCGGTTGCCCGACCGGCATTGCGCACACCTTCATGGCGAAGGAGGCGCTGGAGAAGGCAGCTGCCGAGCGCGGTCTGACCATTAAGGTTGAGACCCATGGCCAGGTCGGTGTCGAGAACGAGCTCACCAAGAGCGAGATCGCTGGCGCCAAGGCCGTCGTCGTCGCAGCCGACAAGGATGTCCAGGCGGAGCGTTTCGCCGGTAAGCCCATGGTTTCCGTTGGTGTTTCCAAGGCCCTGTCCGTCGAGGCTGCAGGTAAGCTGATCGATCGCGCGCTCGCCGCCAAGGGCGACGACACGGTTGCTGCTGCTGCCGATGTCGAGGATGAGGTCGAGGAGAAGGAGTCCATCGGCCACATCATCTATAAGCACCTCATGAACGGCGTTAGCCACATGCTGGTCTTCGTCGTCGCCGGTGGCGTCCTGACCGCCGTTTCGTTCCTGTGGGGCATCACGTCCTTCGATTCGACGGCTGCCGACTACAACAGCTTCGCCGCTATGCTCAAGATCATCGGCGGCATTGCCATGAACCTCATGGTTCCCGTGCTTTCCGCCTACATCGCCGAGTCTATCGGCAAGCGCCCGGCACTCGTCCCCGGCTTTGTTGCCGGTATGATTGCCATCCAGGGCCTGCCTGTTAACGCCGATACCCACATGATCGATGCTGGCGGCACCGGTGTGGGCTTCGGCTTCCTGGGCGGCATTGTCGGCGGCTTCCTCGCTGGCTATGTCATCCTGCTGCTCGAGAAGGTTTTTGCCAAGCTGCCCAAGAACCTGGACGGCCTCAAGGCTATCTTCCTGTACCCGCTGTTCTCGACTGCCATCGTCGGTCTCGTGATGCTCGGCATCTCCGGTCCCATGGCTGCCATCAACACCGCTATGATGGACTTCCTCAAGGGTCTGTCTGCCTCTGGCGCTGTTGTTCTGGGTCTTGCTATTGGTTGCATGTGCGCCTTTGACATGGGCGGCCCGGTCAACAAGGCTGCTTACGTCACCGGTACCGCTATGCTCACCGAGGCTCTGGCTGCCGGTGTCGGCACCGACACCTACAACTTCGGCACCAACTTCATGGCTGCCGTCTCCGCCGCCTGCATCGTTCCGCCGCTGATCACCACCTTTGCCGTCATCGTCGGCAAGAAGTACTTCAGCCAGGAGGATCATGACGCCGGTGTCGTCAACCTCATCCTTGGTTGCACCCACATCACCGAGGGCGCCATTCCGTTCATGACCAAGAACATCTGGCCCGTCATGCCCATCATGATGCTCGGTTCCTCCATCGCCTCGATCCTGACCATTATGTTCAACGTCCACGATCCGGCGCCCCACGGTGGCTTCCTGGTCCTGCCTGTTGTCGAGAACGGTCCGCTGTGGGTCCTCGCGATCCTCATCGGCGCCGTGGTCGGTGGCATCCTGTTCGTAGCTTTCAAGAAGTATGACTTTGAGAAGAACCAGAAGGCCGCTCCCGCCGCTCCAGCCAAGCCGGTCGAGGCTCCCAAGGACGCTGCTGTCGAGGCCCCCAAGGCCGAGGCTGCCGACTTCGTGAAGGTCGAGAACGTTTTTGTCGCCGAGGATTTCGCTTCTCGTGACGAGGCCCTGAGCTTCGTCTCCAACCAGGCCGTCAAGGCCGGTCTCGCTGACGACGCCGACGCCGTGATGAACGCCTTCCTGGCCCGCGAGGCCGAGGGCACCACGGGCATGATGGAGGGCTTCGCTATTCCGCATGCCAAGTCCGATGCCATTACCGAGGCCGCCGTCATTGTCGTCAAGGACGACTCTGGCGTGACCGGTTGGGACACCATGGACGGCGCTCCCGTCAACGTGGCTATCGCCCTGCTCATCCCCGGTGCCCAGGCCGGCACCACGCACCTCAAGATCCTGTCCAAGGTCGCCGAGGCGCTCATGGACGAGGACTTCCGTGCCACCGTCAAGGGTTCCTCCGACGCCGCCGAGATCGCCAAGACGATCAACGCCCGCCTGGTCTAATCCCGCAACGCGCGAATAACTTCGCCCCTGTATAAAAGGCGGAGACCCTCTTCAGGGCCTCCGCCTTTTTCTGTCCCTCCCATAGGTTGCGGTGAAATAGGGACTGTTTAAACGATTCAACCCCAAATTCAGTCCCTATTTCACCGCAACTTACAGAAGGGTATAGAGGAGACCGCCTATCGAGTGTTAGTCGCGAACAGGTCATCAGCCAGAATTCCGTTCGCACGATATTGCTCTGGACCGACCAAGTTTCCGCAGCTCGCCTGCCGGGCGGGGCGGTTAAGCTTGTCGCGAGTTCCGCACGCAAAGGAAAGCACTTAATGTGCTTTCCGTCTTGCGCAGGACTGTAGAGCAGCAAACTTAACCGCCCCGCCCGGTAGGCGAGCGTACAGGAACGACATCCGTCCAATAATTCGTGCGAAACACAATGAAAAACAGTTTGATGTGAGTTAATATAAACAACGTCGTGAATATGGCTCCTGTCGCATGGCTGACAGGGGTTAAACACAAAAAAGGAGTCAATTATGGTTTCTGAGAAGACTACCCTCGTTAATCCTCAGGGTCTTCACATGCGTCCGGCTGGCCTCTTCGCCTCCACCATGGGCAAGTACGCCTGCGACGTGACGGTCGTCACCCCCGAGAAGGAGGTCAACGGCAAGTCCCCGATGGCCCTCATGGCCGCTGGTATCCCCTGCGGCACCGAGGTCGAGGTCAAGTGCGACGGCGCTGACGAGGCCGAGGCTCTGGCTGCTGCCATCGAGCTCATCAAGAGCGGTCTTGGCGAGTAGAACTCAAACGGGTCGCATGTTGAACAACTAAGTTCATATTTGGGGGCGCAGTGACCTGTTTTAAGGTAGCTGCGCTCTTTTGTCATGGATATGGCAAAACGCTTTATCACATGACACGGAGAGAGGAATGGGAATGTATCAGGGAGTCAACGCTTCCGAGGGCATCGGTATCGGCACCGTCATGGTCGCCGTCGATCCCGACTTGACGTTTGAGCCGCACGAGGTTGCTGATTCGGCAGCAGAGAAGGAGCGCTATCAGTCCGCTCTTTCGGTCTTCTGCGAGAAGACCCAGGCTCAGGCCGACCACATGAAGGAGACGGTGGGCGAGGCCGAGGCCGAGATCATGAGCGGACACATCGTCCTGGCTCAGGACCCGGGCATGACTGATGCCATCAACGCCGCCATTGACGGCGGCACCTGCGCCGAGCAGGCGCTCATGGACACCTCGACCATGTTCGAGAACATGTTCCTGTCCATGGACGACGAGATGTTCCGTCTGCGCGCGGCCGATATCGCCGACATCCGCACCGGTATTCTGGCCGAGCTGCTGGGCAAGGAGGTCGTCGACCTTTCCGTCCTGCCCGAGAACACCGTCGTTGTCGTGCACGACCTTACGCCGTCCATGACCGCCACGATCGATAAGGCCCACGTTGCCGGTATCGTTACCGAGACCGGTGGCCGCACGTCGCATTCCGCGATCATCGCGCGCGCCCTCGAGATCCCGGCTGTCCTTTCGGTTTCCAACAGCTGCACCGCGCTGCGCAACGGCATGACCGTTGTCGTCGACGGCGGCAAGGGTATCGTCGAGGCCGATCCCAACGAGGAGACGCTCGCCGCCTACACCGCCAAGGCCGAGGCCTTCGCTGCCGAGAAGGCAGCCCTCGAGGCCTTCCGCGGCAAGCCGTCCGTGACTGCCGATGGCATCAAGAAGATCATCGCCTGCAACATCGGTAACCCCGATGACGTGCCCAATGCACTCGATCACGACGCCGAGGCTATCGGTCTGTTCCGCTCCGAGTTCCTGTTTATGGACTCCGCCGAGCTTCCTTCCGAGGAGGAGCAGTTCAACGCCTACCGCAAGGTTGCCAGCGCACTCAAGGGCGCTCCGGTCATCATCCGCACGCTCGATGTGGGTGGCGACAAGGAGATTCCGTATCTGCACATGGTCAAGGAAGACAACCCCTTCATGGGCTTCCGCGCCGTGCGTTACTGCCTGGCAAATCCCGATCAGTACAAGGTCCAGCTCCGCGCCCTGCTGCGCGCCAGCGCCTTCGGCGATGTCAAGATCATGATCCCGCTCGTCACCTGCGTCGAGGAGGTCGTGGCTGTCAAGGAGCTCGTCGAGCAGTGCAAGGCCGAGCTGACCGAAGAGGGTCGCAAGTTCAACGAGAACATCGAGGTCGGCATCATGGTCGAGACGCCTGCCGCCTCTCTGCTCGCTGACCGCCTGGCCAAGGTCGCCGACTTCTTCTCCATCGGCACCAACGACCTGATCGGCTACACCATGTGTGCCGACCGTGGCAACGACACCATCTCCAACCTGTACCAGGTGTACTATCCCGCCGTGCTCCGCTCGCTCAAGAACATCATCGAGAGCGGCGTGAAGGCCGGCATCATGGTCGGTATGTGCGGCGAGGCCGCTGCCGATCCGCTGCTCGAGCCGTTGCTGATCAGCTGGGGTCTGGAGGAGTTCTCGATGAGCGCTCCGTCTATCCTGCGCGCCCGCAAGACCATCAGCCAGTGGACCAAGGCCGAGTGCGACGAGCTCGCCGAGAAGGCGCTCGCCTGCAACACCGCCGCCGAGGTCAAGGCGCTGCTCGAGTCTGCAGCTCGCTAATTTGGTATCAGAGGTAACCGCGTGGTTGGAATGGGCCGGCCACGCGGCCCTCACATATACAGGGGGTACTGTAAATGTTCTACACGCTAACCGCTAACCCGGCTGTCGACATGACGGTTTCGAGCTCTCCGCTCGAGCCCGACGAGAACGTCCGCACCGGCTCGGCCAGCTACACGGCAAACGGTAAGGGCCTCGACGTGTCCTTCGCCTTTAAGAAGATGGGCGTCGACACCGTCGCGCTCGGCTTCTTCGCTGGCTTCACGGGCAAGTTCATCGTCGAGGAGGTCATGAACCTGGGTTGCCTGTGCCGCCCGGTCTGGACCGACGGCATCACGCGTATCAACACCTACGTCAACGATGGCCAGCACGAGTACGGCATCCTGAACCCCGGCGCCCCGATTACGCCGGAGCATCAGAAGGAGCTCTACAACATCCTGGACACCGCGGGCGATCTTGAGTGCCTGATCGTCTCCGGTTCCGTGCCTCCCAAAGCTACGCCCGACTTCCTGGCTCAGGTCATGGAGCACGCTCAGGCCCGTGGCGCAGACGTCGTCCTTGACCTGTCCTCCGACAAGCTCAAGGAGCTCGCTCACAAGAAGCCGCTGCTTATTAAGCCGAATCATCACGAGATGAAGGCCATCTTCGGCGTGCCGGTCGACACCGACGACGAGGTCCGCGTTGCCATGAAGCTCGCCCACGACGCCGGCGTCCAGAACGTGCTGCTCACCCGTGGTAGCCGCGGCGATGCTTATTTCTCCAACGGCGAGGACATCTGGTACGCCAAGCGTGAGTTCAACATCAAGCTGGTCTCTTCCGTCTGCGCCGGCGACTGCACCCTCGCCGCGTTCCTGCACAAGTGGTACAGGGATCGCGACAACGTCGAGGAGGCCATGAAGCTCGCTATGGCCACCGGCGCCAACGTTGCCGAGTCCGTGGGCATTGGCGACTTCGGTCACGTCGATGAGTACAGCAAGCGCGTTGCTGTCCGCAAGCTCGATCGCAAGTAAGCGAAACACGACATATTCGTGGTTCTATGGCGCCTCGGCTTTGGCCGGGGTGCCATTTTTGTTAATTGCAAAAGAGCGTCAGGGCAAGCCCCCTGATTTTTTGCCGCGCTTTGCCGCTTTTCTGCCGCCCTGCACGCGTTCTACACCGTTCGCCGAGTTGCTATAGCCTTTTCACGTGGCGTGGAATATACTTTCATTAACACGTTGCCTTGTGAAAGGAACTTACATGATTTATACGCTCACTGCAAATCCCGCCATTGACTACAACATTGCCTGCGACGGTCTTTCCGCCAACACCGTCACCCGCACGCGCAACGCGGTCTATACGCCCAACGGCAAGGGTCTCAACGTCTCGTTCACCCTCGATCACTACGGCGTCGACACCACGATCCTGGGCTTTTTTGCCGGTTTCTCGGGCGAGTTTATCGTCAAGGGCGCCGAGGCCCTGGGCGTGCCCGTCAAGCCCGTGTGGACCGACGGCATCACGCGCGTCAACGTTTTCCTCAACGCCGGCCCCGATACCGAGTACAACATGGTCAACGCAGGTGCCACCATCAATGCAGCCAACGAGCAGGAGATGTTTGAGCTCATCGATTCACTCGATGACATGACCTGCCTGGTCATTAGCGGCTCGCTGCCCCCCAACACTTCTGAGGGTTTTCTGGCCGAGGTCCTGCGCCGTGTTAAGGCAAAGGGTGCCGAGTTCGTGCTCGATATCTCGAGCCATCAGCTGGCCGACCTCATTGCCATGGAGCCGCTGCTCATTAAGCCCAACGACGACGAGCTGCTTGACATCTTTGGCATTAAGGTGAGCGGTGGCGACGACGAGTCCGTCAAGGGCGCGATGGCCGAGCTGCATGCCAAGGGCGCCAAGAACGTGCTGCTGACCCTTGGTGGCGACGGTGCGTACTTCTCCAACGGTGAGCATATCTGGTTTGCCAACCGCACCTTCGAGGTCAAGCTACTGTCGACGGTCTGCGCGGGCGACTCCTCGCTTGCCGCCTTCCTGTCCGTGTGGCACGATGCTCCCGAGCGCGTCGAGGACGCCCTGCGCCTCTCGATGGCCACCGGCGCCAACGTGGTGGAGTGTGCCGGTCTGGGCGATTTTGCCAAGGTGGACGAATATAGCAAGCACATTGAGGTTCGCCAGGTCTGCTAGCCGCATCGACATATCGTTGCCGAACACCCGCTTTGGATTTCCAAGGCGGGTGTTTTTGCATTCTGGGCGCATGTGGTGCTTGCTGTCCCGTTCGTTCGGATCGACGATACGATTGCATGTGCGCGCATGCCCGTTTCTTGTTAGACTTCTTGAGAACCATCGATTAACGCTTGCAGGCGTAGGAGGCCATAGGTATGTGCAAAGCTTCGCTCAACGGTACGCAGCCCTCAGGTGCCTCCATGCGTGTGCTACATGCGCTTGAGGCAGCCGGTCTTGAGGCCTGGTTCGTGGGGGGTTGGGTACGTGATGCCCTGATGGGACGCCCCGGCCACGATGTCGACATGTGCTGCAGCGGTCTGTGGCAGGAGTCCAAGGCGGCGCTCGAGGCCGCCGGCATTGCGGTGGTTGAGTCGGGGATTAAATTTGGCGGCATTACCGCCATTTGTGACGATGAGCGCATTGAGGTCACGACGTATCGTCTGGATGGCTTTTACACCGATGGCCGCCATCCCCAGAGTGTGGAGCGTGCGGCGTCACTTGAGGACGATCTGGCGCGTCGTGATTTTACCGTTAATGCCATGGCTTGGCATCCCCGGCGCGGTCTTGTCGACCGCTATGATGGCCAGGGCGACCTGGAGCGTAAGCTTATCCGCGCCGTCGGAGATCCCAAGCGTCGCTTTAATGAGGATGCGCTTCGCATGCTGCGCGCCGTGCGTTTTGCCTGTCGTTTGGATTTTATGATCGAGCCTAAGACCAAACAGGCGCTTGCCGAATGCTCATCGCTGCTCGATGCCGTGGCACGCGAGCGCGTGGGCATTGAGCTCGAAGGCATTCTTTCGACCGGTCACGGGGGAGACGCGATGCTGCGCTATCCCGAGCTTATTTGTGCCGCCGTGCCCGAACTTTCGCCTGCTCGTGGGTTTGACCAGCGCAGCGTCTACCATGCCTTTAATGTCTATGAGCATATTGCTCGCGTGTTGACGGTGGCGGGGGAGCTGGCGCTGTGTGACGGCGTGGAGCCTTCGCCGAGCTTAATGTGGGCAGCGTTTTTGCACGACGTCTCCAAGCCCGATTGCTTTACGGTCGACCATGCGGGCAGCGGCCACTTTTACGGCCATCCCGAGCTTGGCGCCAAGAAGGCGCGCACCATTATGGATCGCCTGGCGCTTTCGCACGATTTGGTTCGCGACGTTTGCCTGCTTATCAAGTATCACGATAAGCCGTTGCGCCCTGAGCGTTCCTGTTTGCTCAATATGATGCGCTTGCTTTCGGGCGAGGGCGTCGACACGCAGCGCCTGATTGACGAGCTTATGGACCTTAAACGTGCCGATACGCTCGGTAAGGCGCCGTCGTGCTTCTATTACGTCGAGACGATCGAGGAGATGCGCTCACTCGCCCACGGACTGCTTGAGGCGGGGGAGCCCTATACGCTCAAGATGCTTGCCATCAACGGCGGCGACTTGATCCGCGCTGGCGTCAAGCCCGGGCCGGAGTTGGGGCAGCTGCTCAACGCCGCCCTCGACGCTGTGATCGAGGACAATGTTCCAAACGAGCGCGAAGCCATCCTGGCCCATTTGCACCTGGGATAAACATCCTTCGGTTCGCCCCAAATGATCTACTTTGTTGACCTGCGCGTTCCATAACCTCCCGACAAAATTCCAACAATTTGGAATTTCTTCTTGCGCTCGCGTTTTTTGTCCCGTAATATATTTCCTCGCACCACGGCAGTGCAGATGTCATGTGGCCCGTTCGTCTAGCGGTTTAGGACGCCGCCCTCTCAAGGCGGAGATCACCAGTTCGAATCTGGTACGGGCTACCACTTCTTTTCTGCTGAGGCTTATGGCCCGTTCGTCTAGCGGTTTAGGACGCCGCCCTCTCAAGGCGGAGATCACCAGTTCGAATCTGGTACGGGCTACCATGTTTTAGATACCCGGTCTTTCGTATGAAGGCCGGGTTTTTTATTGCAAGTGGTCTGGTCTGTTAATCCCATTTGCCCCATTGCTTTACGTTTTGCTCATCTCCCATACGGGTACAAAAGGCCAGATACTTTGACGGTCAGAAGGAGCCTTATGACGGAGTCCTCTCAGCATAGCCCAAAGCCCCAGGTCGAGGTTTCTGGCGGCGATGACAACAAGAGCGCGCGTCGCGGCGCCATCTTCATCGGCGTTGTGCTGATCGGCTACATCGTCTATCTGGTCGTGACCGGGCAGATGGGGCAGTTTTGGGCCGCTATGTCCAGCGTTCAGATGCCCTGGCTCTTCGCCGCATGCTTTTGTATGTTTCTGTATCTCGTTTTTGGCATCGTGGCGTACGCGATCGCCGTTTGGCTCGACCCCGATTCGCCCGTCGGCATCCGCGACCTCATTTCGGTCGAGGCGAGCGGCATCTTCTTTGGCAACCTGACGCCCATGATGATGGGCTCTACGCCTGCCCAGATTTACCGCCTGACCAAAGCCGGCCAAAACGTGGGCGAGGCGGGTGCCACGCAGTTCACGCGCTTTATCGTGTACCAATTTGGTTTGGTGGCATGGGGTGCCATTCTGCTGCTCGCCCGTATGCCGTTTTTCGCCGAGCGTTATGGCGACATGACGCTGCTGTGCGTCTTTAGTTTTGGCGGGCACTGCTGCATCCTGCTCGGCATCTTTGCCGTGGCGTTGATGCCCAAGACCGTCACGCGCGTCGCTCATTGCATCATCAATTGGCTCGAGCGCGTCGGCGTCTCGGCTACAAAGATCGAGGGCTGGCGCACCTTTGTCGATGGCGAGATCTACTCGTTTTCCGAGAAATTCAAACTCTCTGCCGGCCATTTTTCTTCCATGCTGCTCACAGTTGTCATCACCATGCTGCAGCTTGCGTTTTTCTACCTGGTTCCGTACTTTTTGATGCTCTCCTTTGGCCACCACGAAGTTGACTTTTTCTCGGTCATGGCCGCGAGCGCCTTTGTCCAGCTGCTGAGCTCCGCCGTTCCGCTGCCCGGCGGCACTGGTGGCGCCGAGGGTGGCTTCGCACTGTTTTTGGGTCACTTTTTTGGCACGGCCTCTACTGCCGGCTATCTACTGTGGCGTCTGATCACCTTTATCGCGCCGACCATTTTGGCTGCCCCACTGCTGGGCCTTAAGAGTGCTCACAACGAGAGTATTCATGCGCGCTGGGATCGTGTGATGCGAAAGCTTGGATGCACGCCTCAGACGCCCTCTGCGCCCGTTAAGGCGCATCCTGCGTACCAGGTTACCGTGGACCCCAATCAGCGTGCTCAAAAGGCTGCTGTGGCCTCTAAGCCGGCTCGCAAGACCTACGTTCGTCAGACTGGCGACGGTATCCGCGTTTCCCCGGCGGCGCTCAATAAAAAGAAGCGGCCCTAGGACTCAGTGGGCGAGTCGTGCGTTCTTGATGACGCTCGTCATTGCGATGTGAGTTGTAGGATAATCCTCTTACGTTGATTATCTCCCACATGTAGAGGACTTACAGGTGGGCTGTTGACATGAAGGGGACACGTCTATGGCTACCACCAAACCGCGCCTTGACCGTCGTATCGTCCGTAGTCGCAATGCGATTCTTTCGGCGTTTGAGCGACTGCTTATGGAAAAGCCCCTGGCCGATATTACGGTGAGCGCTATCGCGCGCGAGGCAAATGTCGACCGTAAGACCTTCTACGTGCACTTTGGCACGGTCGACGGCTTGCTCGACGCCATTGCCGTCGATGTGGTCGAGATGATCGTCGATTCAGTCGAGAAGACGCTTTCCTCCATGGGCGGCGACACCAATGAGCGCGCACTTGGCGCTGCGGCGTCCTTTTTCAAGACCGTTAACGAGGCGCTGTGCAACAACCTGGTGCTTAATCGCCAGTTGATCGAAAACATTCCGCTCGACGACTTTATGGCTCGTCTGCGTGTGCCGCTCGAGCACGAGATCGCTGAGCGCGATCTACTGCCCGAGGGTCTAAAGGATGAGATGTTCGATTACTACCTGGCGTTTTTGCTGTCCGGCATTATCGGCATCTATCGCACGTGGGCGTTGTCGGACGGCTCGGTTCCCATCGAGCGCGTCTCGGCGGTCGCCAACGACCTAACTCTCAACGGCCTATCCAGCCTGGAATCTCGTTTCGAATAGCACTAGCGCCTTATCCTCCCTGAGTTGCGGTGAAATAAGGACTGAATTGGTCTTCTAGCGGCCTAAACAGTCCCTATTTCACCGCAACTTAGGGTTGAGGTTCTACTGGTAGCGCAGGCACTCCACGGGGTCGAGTTTCGCGGCGCGGCGGGCGGGGTAGAAGCCAAAGACCACGCCGATGCCGACCGATACGGCAAACGCGAGCAGCACGGTCGTAATGGAGAAGCTCGGCGTAATCGTCCCAGTGGCCCCAAACTCGCTCATAATGCTCGAGTTGGCGGCAAAGAACGTGAGCCCCCAGGCCAGCAGATAGCCAATCACGACACCTAAAATGCCGCCGGTGATGCACAGCGCCGAGGACTCGGCCAAAAACTGGGCCGTGATATCGCGTCGGCTTGCGCCCAGAGCGCGGCGAATACCGATCTCGCGGATGCGCTCGGTCACGTTGGTGAGCATCATGTTCATAATGCCGATTCCGCCCACAAGCAGCGATATGCCGGCAACCGCGCCCATGATGAGCGAGAAGGCGCCCATAAAGGAGTTGAGGGCATCGATAGCGCTCTTCATGGAGCTTGCCGACACGCTGTCGTACTCGTCGTCCTCCGAGATGCCCTTCATGCTGCGCACCTTGGACTCGATCGTCTTGCAGAGCTCGTCCATATCGGTGCCCTCGGCGGCGAGTGCCATCACACTGGGAAACGACGGATTGTCATCGCCGTAGAGCTCGGCGATCGTTGCTCGGGGCATGTACAGGCTCAGCGAGCCCATGGAGTCGTTGCCGCCGTCGATAACGCCAATGATCTGCACGTCTCCGCTCGAGACCTTGATGGTCTTGCCGATCGCGTCCTGCTCGTTGCCGTACAGCTGCTCGGCGCCGCCGCGGCCGATGAGCGCCACCCGAGCGCCGGATTTGGACTCGATGTCGCTATAGGTGCGACCGGCAACGATCTTGCTGGCGCCCACGGCATCGAGCATGTCACTATCGACGCCCTGTGCCATGACGGTATAGCTTTTATCTCCAACTTTGTACTCGGAATAGGCGCTGTCGACGATGCCGATCTGCTCAATTTGCGGCACCATCTTGCGCAGCTTCTCGACGTCCGAATCGGTGAGCTCTTGGGACGAGTAGATCTGCACCATGCGGGCCGCGTTGAGGCCCAAGCTGTTGACCAGGCTGTTTTGGATGCCGCCGATGAGCGAGGTCATGGCTATGACCGAGGCGATGCCAATGACGATGCCTAGGATGGTGAGCAGGCTGCGACCCTTGTTGGCCTCGAGCGAGTGCAGGGCTTCTTGGATAAGATCTCGGGTGCTCATGCCTTCGCTCCTTTCGGCCACGTGGAAGATGTACAAGTCGCGGGTAGGTTGCTGATGGCGCCGCGTAGCGTATTCGGCGCATGCGCGATATATGCGCCGTCATGGATTCGCCCGTCGCGAATGGTCACGGCACGGTCGGCCTCGGCGGCAATGCCCGGGTCGTGCGTGATGAGTACGATGGTCTTGCCGCGCTCCTGGAGCTTGTGGAAGGTTTCCATGACGAGCGCCCCGGTTGCCGAGTCCAGGTTTCCCGTGGGCTCGTCGGCCAGGATGATGGGCGGATCGTTGACGAGGGCGCGCGCGATGGCGACGCGCTGCATCTGTCCACCCGAGAGTTCCGATATGCGGTGGTCCCAATGGTCGACCGGTAGCGTGACGGCTTGCAGTGCGTGCACGGCGCGCATCTCGCGCTGGTTGCGCGGCACATTGGTGTAGGACAGCGGCAGCATGACGTTTTCGATAACCGACAGACGCGGCAGCAGGTTGAAACTCTGAAAGACAAAGCCGATGCTCAGCGCACGCACCTCGGTGAGCTCATCATCGTCGAGTTCGGCGACATTGAGGCCCTGCAGGTAATAGTCGCCCGCCGTCGGTTTGTCCAAGCAACCCAGGATGTTCATGAGCGTCGACTTGCCCGAGCCCGAGGGGCCGGTGATGGCGACGAACTCACCGGGGTCCACCGCCAGGCTCACATTGTGCAGGATGTGAGCGCAACCGGCCTCGCTCTCAAAGATGCGGTGCACGTTGCGGATGTCGATGACGGGGCGCATTACATGCCCTCATCGGCAGGCATACTGTCGCCGCCGTCTGCCGTCATGCCCGCGCCGGTATCCACCACGATGGTGTCTCCATCGCGCAGCTTGGTAACCGGCACGTCGGGGTTGATCTCGTTGCCTTGCTCGTCGCGCTTGACCTGCGTCTTGCCGACCACAGCTTCGTTGTCGTTTTGCGTCACGACAGTTACCTTCACGCGGCGCGTTTCCTTGCCTTCGTCATCGGTGGCCAGATTGACGTAATAGTGCTCGCCATCCTCGGTCATGAGCGCCATGGTGGGCACCATGACTACGTCGTCAAGCTGCTCGGTCACCACCGAGACCTCGGCAGTCATACCGGGCTTAAGGCGGCTGTCGGGTGCTTCGATGAGGATGTCGACGTTAAAGGTTACGCTTCCGCCACCACCGTTGGCTGCGTCGGAGTTTGCAACCGATGCGATAGCCGTGACGGTGCCCTGGCTCACGATATCGGGAAACGCGGGATAGGTAACGTTGGCGCTCTGGCCCACGGCGATCTTGGCGATGTCCTTTTCGCCCACCTGAACCGTCACCTTCATCTTAGAGAGGTCGGCGATTTGCATGCACTGCTTGCCGCCGCTCGTGTCGCCTTCGCCCATGACCATGCCTCCGGTCACCGTGGCGCCCACTTTGGCGTTGAGTTCGACGATGCTACCCGAGCTGGGGGCCTTTACGGTGCGTTCGGTCGCCTTGGCGTTTGCCTGGTCCAGGGTTGCCTGGGCCGAGGCGAGATTGCGCTGAGCGCTCGAGACGGCGCTGGCGTTGGCGGTTGCATCCGTCGGGGTGGTCGCTCCGTCGGCATCCAGCGTCGGTGCTGCCTGTGCGGCAGCAAGTGTCGCCTGTGCGTTTTTCAGGTCTTCCTGGGCGGCCGCGACCGCGCGCTGCGCCTCGGCAACGGCATTATCGAGCTCATCGTTTTTAATGGTCATGAGCACGTCGCCCTCGTTGACGCTCTGACCGGCTTGCACGTTGATCGATGCTACCGTGCCGTCAACAGAAGGGGAGACCACTGAGGCAGAAATTGGCTTGAGCTGTCCTTTTGCCTCGACAGTCGTGGTAAAGGTGCCTTCCATGACCATGTCGGTAACAGGTTCACCTGCAGATTGCGGCTGCGAATTGAGGACAACGCTCACAATAATGGCTATTAGGACAATGCCGCCCACGATGCCGGCAGCGATGCCGCGGCGGACGAGCTTTTTGCGGCGCCGCTCCGCGCGCTTGGCCTTGAGCTTTGCGTAAGCCTCATCGTCGGATATTCCGGCGTTACCTTGCTCGTCGTCGTTTTGCTGTGCCGTGGGGGCGCTTGTGATGAGCGGTAGAGTTTCAGTTGCGCCTTCCGGCACGCGCCCGGTATCGTCGGGACCCGGGGTGATGGTGGGGACATTCGACATAGCGTCTCCTTTATAGAACTTACCGCGATAAGTATATGCGCCCACCGGTTGGGGCGGGCGCACAGGCGCGATTCTTTCAGCATCGAAAGGTAGGTGACGCTGAGCTTTGTTGTGACACGCGTGATGTGCTAGGAATGCACAACCACGCACAGACCGACTTTGATGCAGTCGTGGAGCGCCTTGGCATCGGCCAGGCGCAGATTGATGCAGCCGTGGCTACCGCACCATTTGTACGATTCGGCACTATCGAAACTCGAATCGTTTTGCCAGGTAGCGTCGTGGAAGCCAACCATGTTGCCCTCAAACGGCATCCAGTAGCTCACCGGGCTCTCGTATTTGGGCTTACCGGTCTTGGGGTCCTTGGCGCCGATAAGCTTGGTGGCGCCGTCGTTGCTGTTGATCTGCCACACGCCCTCGGGGGTGGCGTCTTCGCCCGGTTTGCCGGAAATAAAGTTGGCCTCCCAAACGATATTGCCGCTCTCGTCGTAGTAGCGCGCGTGCTGCTCGGACAGGTCGACGTCGATATACGCCTTCCAATCGGGCTCGCCCTTGGCGGTAAAGGTGTCGGCCTTCTGGGAGTAATTGATCTCAATCTCGCCGGTCTGCTTGTTGTTTATAGCATCCTCGACCTGCTTGGCAAGCGTGCTGCTATCGATAGACCAACCAAAGTCACCGCCTTCGACGGCACATTGCTTGCCATCGGCGCGCGTCCACCAACGAGTGGAGCCCACGGTGTTAAAGCCATTGGCGAGGTCTGCTGCCCAGTTGCTGATCTGGGAGGTGTCAAGTGTGGGGTTCGCGGGGTCGGCAAAACTGATCCACTGCAGCACCGAGCTGCCGTCGACCTTGCCGGCATCGTTGCCGTTGAGCTTAAGGGTCACGTTAACGCCCAGGAAGTTGTTGGCGGCATCGCATGCGGCCTGGATCTGGTCGTTGGTGAGTGTGCCGTTGAGCGGCTCGTAGGCATCGTTTCCGAGCTTCGTAAGATCGACGGTCTCGGACAGCGACGCGAGCTCGATCTCCGCATACTTAATGACATGCTCGCGGTTGAGCTTTTCGTTGGAGCGGGCCTTCTCGATCGTGAACTTGCCCGCCTTCTCGTCGTAGGAGCTCGATGCCTCAAAGGTACCCGTGCGGCCCTCGTTGAATGCGTCGATGGCGGCACCCAGATCCTCCTCGAACTGCTTTTGGTCAAAGGCGTCCGAGAGCATGGACAGGTCGACGTCCTGTTCCAGGTCGATGGTACCGTTTTTGGTCGCGCTAACGTTCTTGCCGCCGAGCGAGGCAATCAGGCGCGAAGGCCACAGCAGCGGCTCGTTGCTGCCGATAATCTCGTGGGCAGCTGCCTCGCCGTCGACGATGGGCTCGTCGGATTCGGGCTGATAGGTCCAGCTAAAGTCTTCACCCGAAACGGTGAGCTTGTAGTGCTTCCACGCTGAGTTGACCTTGGTAGCGGCGGATGAGGCGTTGGAAAACGAGATATCGACGCCGGCGATGGTGGTGTTGGGGTAGGCAATCTGCGAAAACGCCACGACGCCCACGATATAGACGATAGCGACAAGGCCGAGGACGACGAAGAACGCCGTCTTGCCGCCCGTCTTATTGCCCTTTGCGGATCGGTTGTCGGCGGGGCCGCGGTTGTTAGAAACTCGAGTGTGCGAAGGGCCCTGGTTGTGACCGGCGCCATGTGCGGAACGCTGCTGACGCTGCTGATGCTGGCCCTGATTGGGGCGCGGGGAGGTATTTGCCGCGCCGTGCTGTTGACCATGGGCTGGCGCAATGGGACGGGGCGATTGGATGCCTCCGGGCTGCCTGCTGGGCTGTTGCGGATCGGGGATCAGTTGGCTGCGGTCGAGTTGCGACATCGTGTATATTTCCTTCGAGTTTCGCTTTACGGCTCATCGTGTTTTAACTGGGCTTGAATTATAGCGATTACGCAATTGCTTGTGTTACGAAAACAGTGGCGATAAAGGATAGGTAGGACATATGTCCCACCTATCGTTCGCTTTTGCTCACTATCCGCATATTCCGCATTTTGCGCACGCCGAGAGTGCTGCCGGAGCCTGCGCGATGCCGCCCTTGGCCGTCTCGCGCAACGTGGCGGGCAGGGCGTGGCCCACCGAGAGCATCACGTGCGCCATCTGGTCAAACGGCACCAGGCTCTTGATGCCGGCGAGGGCGAGCTGCGCCGAGCTGAAGGCCGCGGCCACGCCGATGGCGTTGCGGTTTTGGCAGGGCACCTCGACAAGGCCGCCGACGGGGTCGCAAACGAGGCCCAACAGGTTGCTCAGTGCAATGGAGCTGGCGTCGAGCGCTTGCTCGGGCGTGCCGCCCATCATCTGGACCAGCGCGGCGGCGGCCATGGCGGCAGCGCTTCCAACCTCGGCCTGACATCCGCCCTCGGCGCCGGCGACGCAGGCGCTCGTGGTGAGGTTGAGGCCGATGGCGGCGGCGCAGTAGAGGGCATTCATGACCTGTTCCTCGTCGAGCTGGAGGTGATCGGCGAGCGCCAGCACGCAGCCGGGGACGACGCCCGCGGAGCCGGCCGTGGGGGCGGCAACGATCACGCCCATGGTGGCGGAGCGCTCAAGCACGGCCATCGCGCGGGCCACGGCATCGGTCTGAACGGGGCCCATCAGGCTTGCGCTCAAATCGTTGCGGCAGGTGGCATCGACGAGCTTGGCCTCTCCGCCGATAAGCCCGCCGAGCGATCGCTGCGGATTGGCGATGGGGGCCGTGGTCTCCTCGCGCATGACGTCGAGCACGCGGCGCATGGCTGCGATAGCATGGGCCTCGCCGGTCAGACGCGCCTCGCGCACGGCCATGACGGCGCCGATATTCAAACCGAGTTCGGCGCACGCATCGAGCATCTGCTCGCCGTCGTCGAAGATTTCCTTGGCCGAGACGCCGGGGGAGAGCGACGAGGCCGAGCCCGGGAGCTCGATAAACGTGGCGTAATCGACATTGTCGAGCTTGCGCAGCATGGGGACGACGGTGTCGTCGGGAGCGCCGTCGGTCTCAAAGACGGAATAGGCCTGGCCGCCCACCTCGGTGCGATAGGTGCGGCAGAAGGCGATGTTCACGTGTGCGTAGGCGAGCAGGTTCGTGAGCGCTGCGAGCACGCCGGGAACGTCCTGGTGCGCCACGAAGAGCGTGGAATACATGCCCGAGATGTCGACGCCGACGCCGTTGATGCGGCTGATGCGCATCTTGCCGCCGCCGAGGCTCTCGCCGCGGACCTGTGCCGTGGCGCCCGTGTCGTCGACCATCTCGATGTCGACGGTGTTGGGGTGGATGGAGGCGTCGTCGCCCTTGATGTCAAAGTGATAGTCGAGACCCTGCTCGCGTGCGAGGTTAAAGGCCTGCTTGATGTTCTCGTCGTCGGTATCGAGGCCCAAGATACCCGCGACGAGCGCGCGGTCGGTGCCGTGGCCGCGGTAGGTATGGGCAAAGGAGTTCCACAGGCCAAAGGTGACCTTGGTGATGCGGCCTTCCAGCAGGCTGGCGGCAACCTGGGCGCAGCGCAGGGCGCCGGCGGTGTGCGACGAGCTGGGGCCGACCATGACGGGGCCCAAGATCTCGAATGCCGAGGTCGTAGCTAGTGTTTGCGGCTTGCCTGCCATGGCTGCTCCTTCTTTATCTCGTCGTCCCGAGGGGCGGGGCATACTCTGTCCCGCCGTTCCGAGGGCTTTGGTATTTGGTCGCCTGCTCGGACAGTCCTGCTCGCACGGAGGCCACATTAAGTGGCCTCCGGCTCGTGCGGAACTCGCGATCGACCAAATACCAAAGCCCTCGGAACTTAGGATACATGGTTGGAGTCGCTCTGCTGCAAAATTTATCGGTCTGTGACCTATTCCATGTCCCAGGTCGGCTCATCTTCACCACCGTTTAAATAAAAAAGAAGTACCGGTTGGAGCCGGTACTTCTTTTGGTGCGTATTTATTTGGCTGTGGCTTTTATTGTTAGCTTACAGACCGCAGGTTGCTTTGAGTTCTTCGACTCGGTCGGTTTTCTCCCAGGTGAAGTCGGGGTCTTCGCGGCCAAAGTGACCGTAGGCTGCCGTCTTCTCGTAGATGGGACGACGCAGGTCCAGGTCGCGGATGATGGCGCCCGGGCGCAGGTCGAAGGTCTTCTCCACGGCCTCGACGATCTTGTCTTCGGCAACATGTGCGGTGCCAAAGGTGTCGACCATGATCGACAACGGCTTGGACACGCCGATGGCGTAGGCCAGCTCGACTTCGCAGCGGTCGGCAAGGCCGGCGGCGACGACGTTCTTGGCGACCCAGCGAGCGGCGTATGCGGCGGAGCGGTCGACCTTGGTGCAGTCCTTGCCGCTAAAGGCACCGCCGCCGTGACGGCCGTAGCCGCCATAGGTGTCGACGATGATCTTACGGCCGGTTAGGCCCGTGTCGCCCATGGGTCCGCCCACGACAAAGCGTCCGGTGGGGTTCACATAGATGTCGGCGCCATCCCACGGCATGTTCTCGGCAGCCATGACGGGCGCGATGACATGCTCGATGAGATCGGCCTTGATCTTGCCCATGTCCTCGATCTCGGCCGCGTGCTGCGTGGAGATGACGATGGTCGTGACCTCGACTGGCTTGCCGTCCTCGTAGCGCACCGTGACCTGGGTCTTGCCGTCGGGGCGCAGATAGGGCAGAGTACCGTCGTGGCGCACGGCGGACAGGCGCTCGGCCAGGCGGCTTGCCAGGTAGTGCGGCATGGGCATGAGGGTCTTGGTTTCGTTGGAGGCGTAGCCGAACATCATGCCCTGGTCGCCGGCTCCGATCAGGTCGATCGGGTCGGTGGTGGCGCCGGTCTGGGTCTCAAACGACTCGTCGACGCCCTGGGCGATATCGGGGGACTGCTCGTGGATGAGGCTCATGACGCCGCAGGTATCGCAGTCAAAGCCAAACTTGGCGCGGTTGTAGCCAATGCGGCGGATAACGCCACGGGCAATTTCCTGCACGTCAACGTATGCCTGGGTGCGGATCTCGCCAGCGACGATGACGGTGCCGGTGGTCACGAGGGTCTCGCAGGCGCAGCGGACGTTTTCCACGTTGGCGGGCACGCCGTTGGGCGCAATGTAGCCCTGCTCCTGCAGCTCTATTTCTTTGGCGAGGATTGCGTCGAGGACGGCATCGCTGATCTGGTCGGCGATCTTATCGGGATGGCCTTCGGTTACCGACTCGGACGTAAACACAAAGGACCCCTGCTGGGGCGGGATGGAACGAAGTTCTTCTGACATGATTGTCCTTTCAAAACGTGTCCCGGCGACCGTTACCATTCCGCCGGGCTCTGTATGCAAGGGCTCATCATAGCGCGTAAATCCAACATTCACACCCTTTCCGCACCCACTCATTGGGGACAGGCTTAAATGACCAGTCGGGTGCTCATTGGGTAGTCATTTAAGTCTGTCCCCAATGAGTAGGTCGGTGCCCTTTGTGCGGAGGTTGCGTTGATGCTTTATACTGATGCGGTTAGACATCCATCCTGCAATCGAGGAGATTTCCATGGCATCAGACGTTCGCGTCCGCTTTGCACCCTCACCGACGGGCAAGCTGCACATCGGCGGCGCCCGTACCGCTATCTATAACTGGGCTTTCGCCCGCGCAAACGGCGGCACGTTCATCCTGCGCATCGACGACACCGACCCCACCCGTTCCACCGACGAGAACACGCAGATCATCCTGCGCGCCATGCGTTGGCTGGGTCTGGACTGGGACGAGGGCCCAGAGGTAGGCGGCGACTTTGGCCCCTATGCCCAGACCGAGCGTCTGGACCTGTACAAGCAGGCCGCCCAGCAGCTCTGGGATGAGGGCAAGGCCTATCCCTGCTTCTGCACCAAGGAGCAGCTCGACGCCGACCGTAAGGCCGCTCAGGAGCGCAAGGACCCCTTCCAGGGCTATCAGCGCCGCTGCCGCGATCTTGATCCCGAGGAGGCATGCCGCCGCATCGAGGCCGGCGAGCCCTACGTCCTGCGCATCAAGGTGCCCGAGGACCGCGGCGACGTCGTCATCCACGACGCCGTTCACGGCGAGGTGACCTTCGACGCCAAGGAGCTCGACGACTTTGTCATCTTCCGCTCTGACGGCACGCCCACGTACAACTTCGCGACCGTCGTCGACGACGCCATGATGAAGATCACCCACGTCATCCGCGGCGACGACCACCTGTCCAACACCCCGCGTCAGGTCATGGTCTACGAGGCCCTCGGCGCGCCCGTGCCCACGTTCGCCCACATCTCTATGATTTTGGGTGCCGACGGCAAAAAACTCTCCAAGCGCCACGGCGCCACCTCGGTGGAGGAGTACCGCGATGCCGGCTACCTGCCCGACGCGTTCGTCAACTACCTGGCGCTGCTCGGCTGGTCGCTCGACGGCGAGACCACGATCATCCCGCGCGATGTTCTGGCCAGCAAGTTCTCGCTCGACCGCATTTCCAAGAACCCGGCGACCTTCGACCCTAAGAAGCTCGACTGGGTCAATGCCGAGTACATCAACGGCATGTCTGACGCCCAGTTTGCCGACGAGATCATGGTCCCCGAGCTGCACGAGGCGGGTCTCATCGAGGGTAACGTCGAGTACGGCGAGGACTGGATCGACGCGCTTGCCGCCATCGTTAAGCCGCGCACCAAGATGCCGGCCGACGCCGTGACCGCTGCCGCTCCCATCTTTGCCACGGCCGAGACGCTCGAGTATGACGAGAAGTCTGTCAACAAGGGCCTGGCCAAGGAGGGCATGGGTGCCATTCTGGATGCCGCCAAGGCCGCGCTTGAGGGTGTTACCGAGTGGACGGCCGAGGCCATCGATGCCGCGCTTGAGCCGCTGCCCGAGCAGATGGACCTCAAGAAGCGCGTGGTGTTCCAGGCCGTGCGCGTCGCCGTCTGCGGCAACATGGTGAGCCCTCCGCTGGGCGAGACCATGGCGCTCGTCGGCCGCGACGACTGCCTGGCGCGCATCGACCGCGCCCGCACGATGGCGCTGTAATCGCTGCGCAAACGTATGTATCCGAGCCCCGCTCACCGCGAGTGGGGCTCTTGTTTCTGTAGACGTATGGGATAGGAGGTGCTGGCGCCATGGCCGAGCAACTGTCGCTGTTTGGTTCGCCGGAACCTAAGGAAGCTCCGAAGTCCGCGGCCCCTGCTGCCGCCCCGGCGCAGCCCGAGCCCGCATCTGAGCCCGTCGCCGCCTACGCGAGCGTGGTTCTCGACATCCCGACCCGTGCGCTGTCCGAGCCGTTTGCCTACGGCATTCCGCAGTCACTCGCCAACGATGCCCAGATCGGCTCCACCGTCCTAGTCCATTTTGGCAACCGTGCGGCCGCGGGCTATATCGTCGACATCGCGCCCAAGCTTGCCAACCTACAAGGTAACGACGCCCTCGACCCCGCGCGCATCAAGCCTATCGAGGCTATCCTCAGCAAGCCGCTCTTTACCGCTGAGGCTGCACGCATTGCGCGCTGGATGAGTCGCGAGTACGTCGCAACTCTTTCCGAGTGCCTGCGCCTATTCTTGCCTCCGGGTGGAAGTCCGCGCGTGGTCAAGGGCGATGACGGCGTGTGGACCGTTGAGCGCCCCGCCGTCAAGCCTATCCAAAACCGCTGGGTGATGCTTACGCCCGATGGCTTTGACTATACGCCGCCCAAGACTGCCGTTCGCCAACGCCAGCTCATCGAGGCGCTTCAGTGCGGCCCCGTCACGACGCGCGATCTCAACCTGCTCTACAACAACATGTCGGCGACCATCAAGGCGCTCGAAAAACGCGGCGTCGTGGTGGTGGAGGAGCGCCGCGCCTGGCGTGGCTGCAGCGAGCAGACCACGTTGTCCTCGGCAAGCGGCAAGGCGCCGGTCGCGCTCACGAACGGCCAGCAGCAGGCGCTCGCGCAGATTGAGCGTGCTCGCCTGGACGCACACGGCGATGTGGTCCTTGTCGACGGCGTCACCGGATCCGGTAAAACCGAGGTCTACCTCTCCGCTATCGAGCGCGTGCTCGCGGCCGGGCGCTCAGCGTGCGTGCTTGTGCCCGAGATCTCGCTGACGGCTCAAACCGTCGGCCGCTTCCGTTCGCGCTTTGGCGAGACGGTCGCGGTCTTCCATTCCCGTCTTTCGGCCGGTGAGCGCCTGGACCAGTGGGATATGGTCGCAAGTGGCGCCGCCCGTGTTGTCGTCGGCGCGCGTTCGGCACTCTTTTGCCCGCTCAGCGACCTGGGCCTCATCATCATCGACGAGGAGCACGAGACCAGCTACAAACAGGGCTCCAGTCCGCGCTACCATGCGCGCGAGCTGGCGGCCGAGATGGCGCGCCGCTATCGCTGCCCACTCGTGCTGGGCTCGGCTACGCCTTCTGCCGAAGCGCTCGACCGCTGCCACCGCGGCACGTACGGCGGCGTCACGTGGACGCGCGTCGAGATGCCCGAACGCCCGGGTCACGCGGTCCTGCCTACGGTCCGCATTGCCGACCTACGTCGCGAGTTCTCGCACGGTAGCCGCTCAATGTTCTCAAAACCGCTGATGGAAGGCCTGGAGCGCGTTGTGGAGCGGCGAGAGAAGGCTGTGCTGTTGCATAACCGCCGCGGCTTTGCGCCGTTTTTGATGTGTCGCGAGTGCGGTTGCGTCCCCACTTGCAACCACTGCTCCACGGCGCTTACGTACCACGAGCGCACGCACACGCTGCAGTGTCACACCTGTGGTTCGTCCTGGCGCGTGCAGCCGTATCCCGCACCCACGAGTCGTTGCCCCAAATGCGGCAGCCGCTACCTGGCAAAAATGGGCCTGGGCACGCAGCAGATTGAGGACGCGCTGCACCAAATGCTGCCCGAGGACGTCGCCATCATTCGCATGGACGCTGATTCCACGCGTGGCAAGGACGCGCATAAAAAGTTGCTCGAGCAGTTCGATGCCGCCGATTGCGCGGTGCTGCTGGGCACCCAGATGATTGCCAAGGGCCTCGACTTTCCCGAGGTCACGCTTGTGGGTGTAGTCAATGCCGACTTTGCGTTAAAGCTGCCCGATTTTAGAGCGGGGGAGCGCGCCTACGATTTGCTGGAGCAGGTCGCGGGCCGTGCCGGACGCGGCGATCGCCCTGGCGAGGTCGTCATCCAGACCTATCTGCCCGAGGACCCAGTCATCCGCGCCGTCGCCGAGCACGACCGTTCGATCTTTACCGACTACGACCTGGACCAGCGCCGCGACGCACTGTATCCGCCGTTCGTTCGTCTGGTCAACATTTTGGTGTGGTCGGCTAGCCGCGACGATGCGCAGGATTATATCGGGCGCATCGCAAAGCTGCTCAAGCGCCGATGGCATGCCGCCGCTCCCGACTTTTTGCGGTCGGGCAGCGCGGTGCCGCAGGTGCTGGGTCCGGCTTCGTGTGTAATCGAGAGAGCAAAGGACCGTTATCGCTTCCACCTGCTTGTGAAGTCGCCCGTGGGGTACCATGTCTCTGATGATATCGATGCCTGCCTCAAAGAGGTGGGTTCCGTGCGTGGCGTGAGCGTGAGTGTTGACGTCGACGCCTATGATTTGATGTAACAACCCGAAAGGATGGCCATGGAAGCCAACGGAATCGTACTGTCGCCCGACCCTCGTCTGCGCCAGGAGTGCGCTGTCATCGAGGAAATCACCCCAGCGATCGAGGCGCTTGCCGAGAAGATGAAGAAGATGATGTTCGAGAACGGCGGCTGCGGCCTGGCTGCTCCGCAGATCGGCGAGCTCATCCAACTCGTCACCATCGACTGCGATTACAGCGACAAGAACGACTATGACCCGTACGTGCTCATCAACCCTGTCATTGTTGAGCAGAGCGACCATCTGGTGCCGTTTAGCGAGGGCTGCCTGTCCATTCCCGGCATTAGCTGCGAGATCGAGCGTCCCGACCATGTCGTCGTCGAGGCGTATGACCTGGATGCCAACCTGATTCGCTACGAGGCCTCGGGCGATCTGTTCTGCGTGTGCCTGCAGCACGAGATCGATCACCTGCACGGCAACACCATGTTCGAGCGACTCAAGCCCATGCAGAGGCTCAAGGCAGTCAAGGAGTACCAGGACGCCCTGGCCCGCGGCGCTCGACCGGGCGAGACGGAGTAGGTTTGTCCGTCCCCGGGGCTCCCGCCTATATCATCCCGTGCTCAAACATTCTCGCTGCGCTGCGAAACTGCGCGCGGGACGATATAGGCGGGCGCCCCGGGGACTACGTTGACGCTGTCTGTCTCGCTCGGGTGCCATCGGGCCAGGGAGGGGCGTCATCTCTGATAATTGCTTTGTTGGGAGGGCTGCTTTTATGCGGCTCTTTCTTTGTTTTTGGGTATATTTGTTCTTGTTGAATTGTTATTGCGGATGGGCTTGGTAATTGGCTTTCCGCTGTTATTTGTAGCCGTCTCGGCTTTGGTTGAGGGGAGACGTCCTTTATGCGTATTGTGTTTATGGGTACGCCTGATTTTGCTGTGCCTTCGCTGACTTCGCTTGTTGAGGCTGGGAATGAGATTGCGCTTGCCATTACTCGTCCTGATGCTGTTCGTGGGCGTGGTAAGAAGCTTGAGCCGTCTCCTGTTAAGGTCAAGGCGCTCGAGCTTGGCCTGCCGGTTGTTGAGGCTAATCGTATGACGCCTGAGGTAGTTGATACTCTCCAGGCTGCGCGGGCTGATATTTTCTGTGTGGCCGCGTACGGTTGCATTTTGCCTGATGAGGTGCTGCATATGGCGCCGCTTGGTATTGTGAATGTTCATGCTTCGCTGCTGCCTCGTTGGCGTGGCGCTGCTCCCATTCAGCGTGCCATTCTTGCTGGTGATGAGGTTGCTGGCGTTTCCATTATGCGCATTGGGCATGGCGTGGATACGGGTGCTTATTGCGCCCAGGCGTCTACGTCGGCTGCCGGTAAGCATGCCGAGGCGCTCACGATGGAGCTTGGTGAGCTTGGTGGTAAGTTGCTTGCCGATACGCTTCCCTCGCTTACCGATGGCTCGGCTGTTTGGACTGAGCAGGATGAGTCGCTCGTCACTCATGCTGCCAAGATTTCCAAACAGGAGATGCGTCTGGATCCGCAGATGACGGCGCTCGATTGCGTGCGTCATGTGCTCGCTTCGTCCGATACCGCGCCTGCCCGTTGTGTGATTGCCGGCAAGTCGGTTCGCGTGCTCGATGCTGCGCCGGCCGGTGTGTCGCTTGGCGAGGGCGCTGTTGCCGTCAAGAGCAAGCGTGTTTACCTGGGCCTTTCCGATGGCGCTGTTGAACTGCTTGAGGTTAAGCCCGATGGCAAGCGTGCCATGGCTGCTTCTGCCTGGGCTGCCGGCCTGCAGAGTGCCGAACTTACGTGGGGTGTACTGTCATGAGCAAGTTGTCTCCCGCGCGCAAGCTTGCGCTCGATGTGTTGATGGAGGCCGATCGCCGCGGTATGTACGCACGCGACGTGTTGTCTTCCCGTGCGTCCGCCAAGGCCATTGACCAGCGCGATTCCGCTTTTGCCGCGCGTTTGGCGCTCGGTGTTGCCGCCACGCAGGGTATTTTGGATGAGTTGCTCGATCAGTTTTTGGATAAGCCCAAAAAGGTCGCGCCGCGCGTGCGCATGGCGCTTCGCATTTCGGCCTTCGAGATGCTCTACCTGCATACGCCGGGCCGCGTTGCCGTAAGTCAGGGTGTTGAGCTGGTGCGCAGCGGTGCTAAGTCTGCCGCGGGCCTGGCTAACGCTGTGCTGCACAAGGTTGCGGACAACGTTGAGGACTTTGCCACGGCATCCGACGTGGATGAGTCCGAGCGCCGCCTGGTTCGCCTTTCGCGTTTGATGGGTCTTCCTCGCTGGCTGTGCGCTCGTATTATAGCTTCGTTTGACACACCGGAGGGCGCGCTTAGCTTTGCCGGTAATCTGGCCCCCGCGCCGCTGGCCCTGCATGAGAACGCCTTTGCGACCAAGCCCGATCCGTTTATCTCCCAGCTTGTGGCACCCGTGTTTCCTGGTTGCCATGCGCCGGTCGATGCGCAGGTTACGGTTGCGTCCGGCGTGTTTGAGCGCGCTGCCGCCGTTGCCTCGGACCTTAACGCCCAGCTCATCGCCACCGCGGCGACGCGTCCCGGGCGTTGCCTGGAGATTGGTGCCGGCCGCGGAACCAAGACCTATGTGATGATGTGCCAGGCCAAACGTGCTGGGTACGAGCACCAGCATACCGCGCTCGATCTGCACGATCGTAAGTGCGATCAGAATCTCGCGCGCCTGCATAAGGCGGGTATTACGGGTGTGCGTACGGTGTCGGGCGATGCCTGCGAGCTCAATGAGGTGCTTACGTCCTTTGACGCGATGCTTGGCGAGCCCGCTCTGTTCGACACGGTGTTTATTGATGCGCCGTGCTCGGGCACCGGCACCATGCGCCGTCACCCCGAGATACCGTGGCGTCTGACCGAGAACGACGTTACGACCGAGCTGCCCAAGCTACAGCTGACGATGCTCAAGGAAGCAGCTGCGCGCGTTGCTGCCGGCGGTGAGCTTATCTATGCCACCTGCTCGGTTTTTGATGAAGAGAACACGCAGGTCGTGGATGCCTTCCTGGCCTCTCCCGAGGGCGTCGGCTTTAGCGTGGCGCCGCTCTCCGAAGCCCAGATTCTTCAGCTTCCCGATTTCGCGCAGGCCAAGAAGCTTGTCGCCGTGCGCCAGAACGATCGAGGCTTCTTCCAGAGCGTCCCCATAAACGCCGACTCCTACGACGGCCACTTCTGCGCCCGCCTGGTCCACAAGTAACAACTAAGTTGCGGTGAAATAGGGATTGAAAAGCGGCTTCTACCCGCCAAACAGTCCTTATTTCACCGCAACTCATAAGGATGATTTTTCTGGGACTGGGATTAATAAATCGGCTATGAAAGTAAGCGGTTGGGTTTGGTAAGTTTCTGGATGCGTGAACCGCTCGCAGATTTAATATTGAGGGGTTAAAATGTTCGATCTTAATAGTGACAAGATTGACAATCCTGAAGATAATACTCAGGAAAATGAAAAGGTTGAGAATTCTTCGATTAAAAAGCGGGTAATTATTGTCGCCGGTATTGTTGCTCTGCTTATTGCTGGTTGTGTCGGTGGTTATGCTGGTTACAATTACAAGCAAGCATGTAGTGAACATAATCAGCAGGTTGAAGTTTTGTATTCAAAGGCTAGCGATAGTGTTGCTGCCTTTAAGGCTGATCCTGGGTTACTAACTTTTGAGCAACGTCTTGATACCATTAAAAATGCTCAAAATAATAAAGAGATTTTGAATAAAGAAATCTCTAATGACAGTTTTAAGTATGCGGATGGCACTTCCCCTGATTGGACGAAGTTGCTCAATAAATACGATTCCATTATTAAAGACTGTCGTAATGCTCAAAATGATGAGTGGAATACTTCTGTAACTGACCATGTTAATTTTGATGTAAATTCTACTGAAGATACTGACTCTCTCCAGCAGCATATTAATAGCCTCAATGGTCTTCTTAATGATATTTCTAATAAAGATAATCAGAAGCTTATTTTTGAAGATGCCAAAAAGGATTCTAATCTGTTCATTGATCAAATCAATGAACAGATTAGTCGTTATCAAACTCGTATTGATGATGTAAATAAGGCAAAAGCAGAAGCTGAGGCGAAGACTCAAGAGGAAGTGGCGCAGACTCAGCAGCAGGCTTCTCAGCAAAACAATTATTCCAACAATTCTTATAGCGGTAATAATTATTCTGGTGGAAGCGGCTATTCGGGAGGCTCCTCTAACGGCGGCGGCAAAGTAGTCATTAAAACTATGGATGTTTATGACGAAAATGGCAATTACGTGGGGTCTACTCATTGGTATAGCGATGGTACCTGTGACGATCCCTATTCTGCTGGTATGGGCGGATTTTAAAATATGCTAATTATTAAAAAATAATTAGCTACCTATAGCGTAAAGAAGCGGCCTCGCGATCGGGCTTGATCGCGGGGCCGCTTGTCACTAGTGGTTATGCGGGCAGTTGGCGCAGCAGCCACTGGTGGCGCTGGTGCTGGAGCCGCCACTGCGCTGGTCGGTGTTGTAGAAACCGCTGCCGTCGAACTTAATGCCGCTAGCCGAAAACGTCTTGGATGCCGGGGCACCGCAGCTAGGGCATACGACCTCGGGCGTCTCGGACATGGGGTGCTCAACCTCAAACACGTTGCCGCAGCTCGTGCACTTGTAATCGTAGCGCGCCATAATACTTCCTTTTCAGCACAAAGCGGGCAGATCGCTCTGCCCGCAAAAATTCAAACAGCTGTAACTGTACCCTATATCGAGGGTTTTATCACGCTTCGCCCCAGAATCTATGGGTGCTGCGCAGGAGCTTCGCAGTTTTCTCCTCGGCTGCCGCAACGTCGGCCTCGTCAGCCTGCCAAGTCCAGTTGCCCGTGGCCACGCCCGGTACGTTCATACGCGCGTCGTCGCCCAGCCCCAGCACGTCCTGCAGCGGCATCATCACGAGCGGAGCATCGCTTGCCAGGGCATCGCCCATGAGCTCGCTTGCCAATGCAATGCCGCTCGGCTCGTCGCCACCTGCAAAGGAGCGCGTGCACCAGCCGGCAAGCGTCGAGGTGTCGTGCGTCGAGGTATACAGGATCTTGCCCGGTGTGGGATGAATTCCGCAGCGAACGTCGTAGTCGCTAAACTCCAGCACATCCATGCCGGGGAAGCCGCAGGTCGAAGCCATCGCGCGTACGCCAGGTGTTAGATAGCCCAGATCCTCGGCAATAAAGTTGAGCGGACCCAGCTCGTCGTAGGCGGTCTGGAACAGGTCCTTGCCCGGTCCCGCAAGCCAGCGGCCGTCGGCACAGGCCTTGCCGGCAGGGATGCTAAAGTAGCTGTGGAAGCCCAGGAAGTGGTCCAGGCGCACACGGTCGTAGAGCGAAAACGCACGACGCAAGCGATCCATCCACCAGCTATAGCCGTTTCCCTTCATGTGATCCCAGCGGAAGGTGGGGTTTCCCCACACTTGCCCCTCGGGCGCAAAGTTGTCGGGCGGCGCGCCCGAAATCTCAATCGCCTTACCGGTATCGGACAGCCAGAAGTTTTCGGGCTCGCTCCACGCATCGGCCGAATCGTCCGAGACATACATCGGGATATCGCCGATGACCTCGATGCCCTTCTTGTGTGCATAGTTCATGAGCTCGCACCAGGCAAGGTCAAAGCGATACTGCATGTACGCCTGCAGCTCTGCCTCGTCGTGGAAGCGCTCGTCATCGATCAGGTGCTCGTTGTAGCGCGCGACATCCGCCGGCCAATCGTGGCGCGACAGTCCCTCAAAGTGCTTCTTTACCGCCATGTAGACGCAGTACTTCTCGAGCCAGTCGGCGTTGCGATGTTTAAACGCCGTGTACAGCGGGTCGGCATCCTCGCCGCCGCGGGCCTTCCAGGTGACGAAGTCGGCAGCCAGCTCCTCGTGGCTCTCGGGCAGCAGGTCGATATTGCCTGCAAAGGCCGAAGGACCGGCGTAGGGGGAGCGGAAGAAGTCCGTTGGATTGACGGGCAGGACCTGCCAGTAGCGCATGCCCATGGCGGCCAGATGGTCGATAAAGCGACGCGTGGGCGCACCGATCGTGCCAGGCTTGCCGTCATCGGTCGGCACCGAGGTGATGTGGCACACGACGCCCGCGCCATGATCGAGCGGCTCCTGCAGGCGCTTCTCGGCATGGTGATAGATGATCGAAGAGCCCAGCGGGTACAAGTCGAGCGTGACTGTGCCGTTGTGGATTTCGCACTCGTGTCCGCTGATCACGTCGCTAGCACATTCGCCGAGCGCCGGGATCGTCACGCAGTGCGAATTGCGCAGGCTGCGGTTGATGATAACCGTCGCGGCCTCGCCGTCTTTGCCCGTGCGGGTGTAGGCCAAGACGTCGTCGTTGAGCGCAAAGGCCTTGATCTCGCCATCGACCATAAACGGTAACGCGCGGCGAATGGCAGATGCGTTCTTAACGATGGCTAGCGTATCGAAGTCGTGGAGTTGGTCCTTGGTCGGCAGGGTGCGGCGGTTGCCCGGATCGGTGAGGCCCTCCAAGCCGTACTCGTCGCCATAATAGATCGAGGGCACGCCTGGGAAGGTCATCTGCATGAGCGTCGCCAACCAAAAGCGGCTCTTGGCCAGGCCCATCGAGTTCTCGTCCAGGCGCCATTTGCTGCGCTCGCTCTCGGGCAGCTGCGACTCGTCGGGGCCACCGCCGAGCACCGAGATAATGCGCGGGCGGTCGTGGCTCGAAAGCAGATTGAGCGCGCAGGCCAGTGCCTCGCGCGGGTAGTTCTCGCGCAGGGTCTCGATGTCCTCAGCAGCTTGATAGGCATTCTTGTAGCCCATCAAAAAGCCGATGACCATGTCGCGGAAGGGGTAGTCCATGGCAGAGTCGAGCTCAGAGCCCTGCAGATAGCGGCGCAGGTGGCCATAGCTGATCTTGTTGGAGGCGTCCTCCCAGACTTCGCCGAGCAGCAGCGCATCGGGTTTCTCGGCGTGCACGGCCTTTTTGATCTCGGCCAGGAAGTCATCGGAAAGCTCATCGGCCACGTCCAGACGCCAGCCATGGGCGCCAGCGCGCAGCCATTTGCGGATCACGCCGTCCTTGCCCAGGAGCCGCTCGCGCACCAGTTCGGAGCTCTCATTGATGGCGGGCATGTTGCCCACGCCCCACCAGCAGTCATACGAACCGTCTTCATGGAAGTAAAACGCATCGCGCCACGGCGAGTCCTCGCTCTGCCAAGCACCGACGCCGGGATAATTGCCGTAGCGGTTAAAGTAGATCGAATCGTCGCCCGTGTGGTTGAAGACGCCGTCCAGGATGATAGAAATGCCGAGCTTCTCGGCCGCCTTGCACAGCTCCGTAAAGTCCTGCTCGGTGCCCAGAATCGGGTCGATCTTGGTGTAATCGGCCGTGTCGTAGCGGTGGTTGCTCGCGGCCTCAAAGATGGGGTTGAGGTAGATGGCCGTAAAGCCTAGCTCGGCAATGCGGGGCAGGTCATTTTGGATACCCTTGAGCGAGCCGCCGTAAAAATCCCAGGTCTTGATGGAGCCGTCTTCGGCACGCTCGTACTCGGGCGGCTCGTTCCAGTCCTCGACCATGCGGCGCTGGATTCCGTTGCGCGGTTTTTCGATCTCGGCCAGCGTACGCTCGCGCCAATGCTCGTCGCGGGCATAGCGGTCGGGGAAGATCTGGTAGACCATGCCCCGCTCGTACCAGGTGGGACGGTTCTCGCGGTGCTTGTAGACGGTAATCTGGAACGACGGGACCTCGGCGTAGTCGTAGGTTACGCCCTCGCCGCCGGTGCGGCCCTGCGGTGCACCCAAGCGGACCTCGGGCTGGCCCTCGATATTGCAGATAAAGCTGTACCAGATAAGACAGGGCTCAGTGCACTCAAGCTCTACGGTAAATATGCCGTCGCCCTCGTGCGTCATGGGGTACAGAGACTCACCGATTTCATCGACCCAGGTACGCAGGGTGAGCGTTGCCTGGTTGGGGTCGGCATCCTCCAAAATCACCGAGAGCGAAACGGAAGTTCCGGTGGTCACGGCGCCAAAAGGAGTGCGAAACTGCGGTAGACGGCTGTTGTGAATCAATCTCATAATACGGTCCAGTTCAATAGAATCACGGCCTGCGGGCCATGGGCTTTACGCACAGGATGTAAGTATATCTGTTGTACACAGGCTGTATAAACAACATCCGTTTACCATCGGCGAACGGTTGTCCTAGAAAATCGTTTTACCATCCAAATTTTCGCGGTATTCGAAAACGCCCAGACGGATACTATTTGTAGGCAAACAAAAGTACTTCGGTTTACTACGACGATTTGAATGATCTCAACCACAGTCATTTTAGTGATACTAAAACCGCAGGTAGAAGCGTTGCCAATTTCGTAGATTGCACGCCGTGGTCGGCCAGAGCTATTTTGTCGTAGTAAACCGGCCCTCTTTTTAATACAGAAGTTCAACCAAGATGAGGGCGCCTGGTAGGGGCGCCCTCATCTTGCGTTGGATTAAGTTTTAATCGTCCGGATTAGTGGCGCTTGCGGGTGGCCGTTGCCTTACGGACGGAGGTCTTCTTGGTCGGGGCCTTTTCCTCGGCCGGAACAGCGGGGGAGACCGGGGTCTCCTTGGCGGGCTTGGTCTTTGCCGTAGCCTTCGGAGCGGTCTTGACCTCTGCGGCCTTCGGAGCAGGCTCGGCCTTTACTGCGGGCTTGTCCTCGTCCTTTGCCTCTGCCTTGGGAGCAGCAGCCTTGGTCGTGGTCTTTTTGGCCGTCGTCGTAGCGCGCTTGCGCGTGGTGGTCTTGGCGGCCGGCTTTGCCTCGACAGCTGCCTTGGCCTTGGGCTCGGAGGGTGCCTCCTCGACCTTGACGACGGACTTTGCGGCGGCCTTCGCGGTCGTCTTCGCGGCGGCCTTCGTCGTAGCAGCCTTGGTCGTCGTCGACTTCGTAGCCGTGGCCTTCTTGGTGGTCGCGGTCTTGGACGCGGCCGTCTTCTTGGCGGCAGACTTGGCCGGAGCCTTTGCCACAGGCTTAGCCTCGGCGGTGGCGGTCTCGGCCTTTACCTCGGGAGCGATCTCGGCCTCGGCAGCTTTCTTGGCTGCGGCGGTCGTGCGCTTGCGCGTGGTCGTTGCCTTGGCGGTAGTCGTCTTTGCTGCGTCGGTCTTGGTGGCAGCGGCCATGGTTGTCGTAGCCTTCTTGGCCGTCGTCTTGCGCGTCGTGGTCTTCTTGGCGGTAGGCTTCGCAGCTGGCTTAGCCTCAGCCTCGGGAGCTGCCTCAACCTTCACCTCAGATTTAGCCTCAACCGGCTTCTCCTCAGTCTTGGGCTCCTCGGCAGCAGCGGGTGCCTCAACAACCGGCTCGGCCTCAGCCACAACCTCGGGCTCGGCCTCAGCCTTCTCGGCCGCAGCCTCCACACCCGCCGGCCTCTCAATCTCCGGGTGCATAAAGAAGTACAGGTCAAGATACTTGTCGGCCGAGCGCGTCCAGCTAAAGTCCTGGCTCATGGCCTGCGTGACCAGCTGGTTCCATGCCTCGCGGTTATCCCAGAACAGACGTGCCGCGCGGAACACGGCGTCGCCCATCTCGTCGCCGTTAAAGTTGCTAAACGAGAAGCCCGTGCCCTCGCCGGTAAACTCGTTGTACGGCTGCACGGTGTCCTTCAGGCCACCGGTCTCGCGCACGATGGGCAGGGTGCCGTAGCGCATGGCGATGATCTGCGACAGGCCGCAGGGCTCAAACTTCGAAGGCATCAGGAACATGTCGGCGGCGGCGTACATGCGCTGCGACAGCGCCGGGTCAAACTCGATGCGCGCGGCCATGGTGCCGGGGTACTTGTCCTGGAAGTAGCGCAGACCGTCTTCGTAGTCGCGGTCGCCGGTGCCCAGCACGGCCACCTGAACGCCGCCGGCCAGGATGCGGTCGAGCGCGTACATGACCAGGTCCATGCCCTTCTGGCGCGTCAGGCGCGTGACCATCACCATAAGCGGGCGGTCGTCGCGAACCTCGAGCCCCAGCTCTTCCTGCAGCTTGGCCTTGCACACGGCCTTGCCGGAACGGTCGTCAACCGTGTAGTTGGCGGCAATGCGCTTGTCAGTTGCCGGGTCAAAGGTCGCCACGTCAATGCCGTTGAGGATGCCCTGCAGTGCGTAGGAGCGCTCGCGCAGTACGCCGTCCAGGCCCTCGCCAAACTCGGGCGTCTGGATCTCGCCCGCGTAGGTGGGGCTCACCGTGGTGATGGCATCGGCATAGTGCAGCGCGCCCAGCATGTAGTTGATGCTGCAGGCGTCGCAGCGCAACTGCGTGGCGGCCGCGGGAATATGCGCCACACCCAGGATGTCCTCCATCACGGTGTCGCTAAACTGGCCCTGGAACGCCACGTTGTGGATCGAGAACACAGTCTTGACGCGGTCGTACAGCGGCAGGCCCTGGTAGAACTCGCGCAAGAACAAGGGCGCCAGTGCCGTCTGCCAGTCGTTGCAGTGCAGGATGTCGCACTCAAAGCCTGCCGGCAGGTGCTGCAGGCTCTCGGTGATGGCCTTGGAGAAAAACGCGAAGCGCTCGCCGTCGTCAAAGAAGCCGTACGGATAGTCGCGCGCAAAGTAGCGCTCGTTGTCCACGAACATATAGGTGACGCCGTCGTGCTCGAGCTTCTCAAGCCCGCAGTACTCGTTGCGCCAGCCCAGGCTCACGTAAAAGTCGGCAAAGTGCTCCATCTGCGCCTTGTATTCGTCCTTGATGGTGGCGTACTTGGGCACCATTACGATAACCTCGGCGCCGGCGCGCACGAGTGCTGCTGGCAGCGAGCCCGCCACGTCACCCAGGCCACCGGTCTTAACAAACGGTGCGCACTCGGCCGAGGCAAACACGATCTGCATCTTTTTGCTGGAATCTGCCATATTGTCTCCCATGTTGCAATTCGAGAATAGCCGCCTGGCGCTAACCGGGCGGCTATTCTACCTGTTACGAGCGATGTTACGTTGCCAACGTTAACGCACGATGGTGGTATCGGAAGTTAACGGAGCTTTTCCCAGCACCAGGATGTTCTCGGGCGTGCCGCGAAGCTCGGTGTTGGTGGGGACCACGTTGTTCTTGTCCAGGATGGCGTTCTCAACGCGGGCGCCGCTCTTGATGATGCAGCTCTGGTTGATGATCGAGTTAGTCACCGAAGCGCCTTCCTCGACCACGACGCCGCGCGACAGAATCGAGTTACGCACGGTGCCCTTGATGATGCAACCGGCCGAGATGATCGAGTTGCACGCGTGGCTGCCGGTCGCATAGCGCGAAGGCGGCACGTCGTGAGCCTTGGTCAGAATCGGGCGCTCGGGATCGAAGAGATGGTCGGCCACGGTCTGGTCGAGCAGGTCCATGCTGCGGCGATACAGCGACTTCTCGCTAAACACGCCCACGACCTCGCCTTTGTACTCGTAGCTGCACACGTCGATGTTGCCAAAGTCGCCCTGGAGTGCCTCGAGCAGGTCCAGATAGTCGGCGGCCTGGTAGTGGTCGATGATCTCGAGCAGCGTATCGCGGTTGACGATGCAGCAGTCCATAGAGGCGTTGTCGCCGTACACGACGCCGGCGCTCACGCCCGTCAGGCGACCGTTCTCGTTAATCTCGAGCTTGGTCTCGTCATCGACGTTGCGCGTGGCCTTGCAGTACACCACGGTCATCTGGGCACCGGAGTTCTCGTGCGCGTCGATGATGGTGTTGAGGTCCATGTTAAAGATGATGTTGGTGCCCATCATCACAACATAGGGCTTGTCCGAGCGCTGGAACAGCGTCTTGTTGGAGATGATGTCGCGCAGCAGGAAGCGCATGCCGCCCTTGGTGGTGCCATACGCGTTGCCGGGCACCATGAACAGGCCGCCCTTCTTGCGGTCCAGGCCCCAGTCCTTGCCCGAACCCACGTGGTCGATCAGCGAGCGGTAATTGCCCGGCATGACGACGCCGACGGTCTTAATGCCGGCATTCATCATGTTGGACAGCGGGAAGTCGATCAGGCGGTAGCGGCCCAAAAACGGAACGGACGCGATGGGGCGGTCCTTGAGCAGCACGCTGCCGTAGGTCGAAGAGTAGTTAGCGGTGATATAACCGATGGCCTTGCGATTGATCATCGGATCATTCCCCCTTCCCGATAACGACGTCATTTCCAACGACGGCCGTATCCTTGGTGGTATCGACAGAGCCGAGCTTCACGCCCTCTTCGACCGTGGAGTTCTCGCCCAAAATAGCGCGGCAGATGTGCGCACCGCTCTTAACGTGCGCACCCGGCAGCAGCACGGAGTCCTCGACCACAGCGCGCTCCTCGATGATGACATCGGTCGAAAGGATCGAGTGGCGCGCGGTGCCGTAGATCTTGCAGCCGTTGGAGACCAGGCAGTCGTCCAGGCGGCCGTCCGGGCCAATGTAGTGCGGCGGACGCGTGGTGATGTTGGACATGATGGGGAAGTGCTTGTCGAACAGATCGAACTCGGGGTTGTTGCCCAGCAGGTCCATCGAGGTCTCGTGGAAGCTGGCGATGGTGCCAACGTCCTTCCAAAAGCCGTGGAACTCGTAGCTGTACAGGCGCTTGCCCTCGCCGAGCAGCTTGGGGATGATGTCCTTGCCAAAGTCGTGGCTCGAGCGCTGGTCCAGAGCGTCTTCCTCGAGCGCCTCGATCAGCACGTCTGCCGAGAAGATGTAGATGCCCATGGACGCGAGATTCGAATCGGGCTTATCGGGCTTCTCGGTGAACTTGGTGATGCGGCCGTCCTCGGGGTCGGTGGTCAAGATGCCAAAGCGGCTGGCCTCCTCCCACGGCACGGGCATAACGCTCACCGTGAGGTCGGCGTTGTTCTCAATGTGCGTCTTGAGCATCTTGCGGTAGTCCATGCGATACAGGTGATCGCCCGAAAGAATCAGGACGTACTTGGGGTCGTTGGCCTTGATGTAGTCCAGGTTCTGCGTAATGGCGTCGGCCGTGCCCGCATACCATGCGCCGCCGGTCTGCGTCTCGTACGGCGGCAGGATCGAAACGCCGCCGTCGCGGCTGTCTAGATCCCAAGCCTCGCCAGAGCCCACGTAGGCATGCAGCAGGTAGGGGCGATACTGTGTCAGAACGCCCACCGTGTCGATACCCGAGTTGGAGCAGTTGGAGAGCGAAAAGTCGATAATGCGGAACTTGCCACCAAAGCTAACCGCCGGCTTAGCGATCTTTTGGGTGAGTGCCCCCAATCGGCTGCCCTGTCCTCCTGCGAGGAGCATCGCGATGCATTCTTTCTTACTCATCGATTTCTCCTTCTGTCATCGATGTTCCTAAACCCATTAGCGACGGGCGCGGCGCAACGTCACGCCCGTCGAGTAATGCCGTGCTGGCATAGGGGAACTCGCGCGCCTTTACGCGTGCCAGATCTCGTCGCGGTACTCGCGAATGGTACGGTCGCTCGAGAACCAGCCGCTCGAGGCGGTGTTGAGCAGTGCCTTGCGGTTCCAGGTCTCCTGGTCGCCATAGCTGCCGGTGAGCTTCTCCCACGCATCCACGTAGCTGCGGAAGTCTGCCATGACCAGGTCGGGGTCGTTGTTGTTCATGAGCTCGTTGTAGATGCTCTCAAAGTTGCCCGAGAGGCCGGCAAACGTGTTGTCCTTGAGCTCGTCCATCACGCGGCCCAGACGCTCGCGGTCGCCGTTGAGGGTATCCCACGCAAAGTAGCTGTTGGATGCCCAGAGCTGCTCGACCTCGGGAGCGGTCAGGCCAAAGATAGCCTCGTTCTCGCGACCGGCCAGATCGGCGATCTCGATGTTGGCGCCGTCGAGGGTGCCCAGCGTAATGGCGCCGTTCATCATGAGCTTCATGTTGGACGTGCCCGAGGCCTCCTTGCCGGCCGTGGAGATCTGCTCCGAGATCTCGGCGGCGGGGTAGATGAGCTGGGCGTTGCTCACGCGGAAGTTGGGGATAAAGCAGACCTTCATGACCTCGTTCACGCGGGCATCGTTGTTGATGACGTCGGCCACGGAGTTAATGAGGCGGATAGTCTCCTTGGCAAAGGTGTAGCTCGAGGCAGCCTTGCCGCTAAAGATGAAGGTCGTCGGCGTCACGTGGAAGTTGGGATCGGCGATGCGACGGTTGTAGATGTCCATCACTTTCATGATGTTCATGAGCTGGCGCTTGTAGGCATGGAAGCGCTTTACCTGGACATCGAAGACGGTGTTGGGATCGATGACCAGACCGGTCTCGGCCTTAACGTAGGCGGCCAGGCGCTCCTTGTTGGCGCGTTTGGAGGCACCCACGGCCTTCAGGAACTCGGTGTCGTCCTTAAACTCCTTGAGCTTCTCCAGCTCAAAGGCGTCCTTAAGCCAGCCATCGCCAATGGCCTCGGTCACGAGCTTGGCGTAGGTGGGGTTGGCCTCGGCAAAGAAGCGACGGTGCGAGATGCCGTTGGTCTTGTTGTTGAACTTCTCGGGCGTCAGGGCATAGAAGTCCTTGAGCACGATGTTCTTGATGATGTCGGAGTGGATCTTTGCCACGCCGTTAACGCTGTGGCTGCAGATCACGGACAGGTTGGCCATGCGTATCTCGCCGTCCCACAGGATGGCGGTCTGACGCAGACGCTCCTGCCAGCCCTCCTGCGTGGTGTCGAACGACTCGTGCCAACGACGGCTGATCTCGTCGATGATCTGGTACACACGGGGGAGGAGCTTGGAGAACATGCCGATGGGCCACTTCTCCAGGGCCTCGGGCAGGATGGTGTGGTTGGTGTAGCTCACGACCTGCGTCACGATGTTCCAGGCGTCATCCCACTCGAGCTTCTTCTCGTCGATGAGGATGCGCATGAGCTCGGGGCCGCACATGGCGGGGTGCGTGTCGTTGGTGTGGATGGCCACAAACTGCGGCAGCAGCTCCCAGTTCTCGCCGTGCTCCTTCTCAAAGGTGTCGAGCAGGCTGTAGATGCCGGCCGAGACAAACAGGTACTCCTGCTTCAGGCGCAGCAGGCGGCCGTACTCGCCGGCGTCGTTGGGGTAGAGGATGGCGCTGATGGCCTCGGCCTCGGCGCGCTCGGCGTCGGCCAGGGCATAGTCGCCGCGGTTAAAGGCCTCAAGGTCAAAGTGCTCCTCGACCGGCTCGGCAGCCCAGACGCGCAGCTTGTTGACAGTCTCGCCGGCATAGCCCACGACGGGGATGTCATAAGGGACGGCCAGGATGTCCTGCGTGTCCACCGTGCGGTAGAACGTGCGACCGTTCTCCTCAAAGCCCTCAACGTGACCACCAAACTTGATGGTTACGGCCTTGTCCTGACGGCGGACCTCCCAGGGATAGCCGTGGGTAAGCCACTCGTCGGTGGCCTCGACCTGGCTGCCGTTGACGATCTCCTGCTTAAACAAGCCGTAGCGGTAGCGCATACCGTTGCCGTAGCCGGCAATGCCCTCGGCTGCCATGGAATCCAGGAAGCATGCGGCCAGACGGCCCAGGCCACCGTTGCCCAGCGCCGGATCGGGCTCCTGGTTCTCGATGACGGACAGATCAAAGCCCATATCGTCGAGCGCCTCGGCGACCATGTCGCGCACGCCAAAGTTGAGCAGGTAGTTGTCGAGCAGGCGGCCGATCAAAAATTCGATCGAGAAGTAGTACACGCGCTTCTTGCCCTCGGCGGCCACACGGGCGTCACTCTTGGTGGCAACGGTGCGTGCCTTCTCGGCCACGAGCTTGGCCAGGGCGTTAAAGCGGTCGAGGTCGCTGGCGGCCTCGACGCTCTTGCCACTGATGCTCATGACAGCATCGCGATAGAGCTCGGTAAACTCCTGCTTGTTGTCGAAGATCTTATTCATACGTTCCTTTCCCCCGGGGATGTTTCTCCCGGAACGGTTTTGACTTGTATCCTACGCCTCGGCGAGGCGGGTAATTACAGCTGTAACGGCTTTGTTACGCTTTCTTGGCAGATGGCTTAACAGAAGCAGACTTTGCCTTGGTAGCGCCCTTTTTGGCAGCCGGCTTCTTGGCTGCGGCCTTAGCAGCGGGCTTTGCGGCAGCCTTGGCCTTGGTCGTCGTAGCCTTTGCCTTGGCCGGAGTCTTCTTGGCAGCCGCGGGCTTGGGCTTTACTGAAGACGCACGCTTGCGCGTCGTCTTTTTGGGCTCCTCTACCACGGGCGGCTTATAGCTGCTGGGGCCGCGGCGCTTAAGCACCACGCCTGCCAGGCCGGGCACCTTGATCTCAATAGAGTCCATCTGCCCGTTCCAGGGATAGGGCTCGCTTGAGCAGGTGTAGGGTTCCTCGCCGGCATAGCCGCTGCCGCCAAACTCGGGACGGTCGGAATCGAAGATGACCTCCCAGTCACCCTCGCGCGGCACGCCCACACGGAAGCTCTCGTAGCTCGCCGGGTCAAAGTTGATCAGGATCACCAGGTCGTCGTCAATGTCCTCGCCCTGGCGCACAAAGCTCACGATGGACTGCTTGGAGTTGTCCGCGTCGATCCAGGTAAAGCCGTCGTCGGTGTATCCGCGCTCGTACAGGGCGGGCTCGGCAGTGTACAGGTGGTTGAGCGCCTTGATAAACGCCTGATGATGACGGTGGGTCTCGTACTCCTCGGTCAGGAACCACTGGATGGACTCGTAGTAGCGCCATTCAATAAACTGGCCGATCTCGTTGCCCATAAAGTTGAGCTTGGCGCCGGGGTGCGTCATCTGGTAGAAGGCCAGCGTGCGCAGGCCGGCAAACTGGCGCCACCAGTCGCCCGGCATGCGGCCGATGAGCGAGCACTTGCCGTGCACGACCTCGTCGTGGCTCAGCGGGCAAATGAAGTTCTCGGTAAAGGCGTACATGATGGAGAACGTGAGCAGGCCGTGGTTGCCGGGGCGCCACGGAAAATCGGTCTGCATGTAGTGCAGGGTGTCGTTCATCCAGCCCATGTCCCACTTGTAATGGAAGCCCAGGCCGCCGTCCTGCGGCGGATAGGTCACGAGCGGCCACGCGGTGGACTCCTCGGCCATCATCATCACGTCGGGGTAGTGCGCCTCCACAGCGCAGTTGACCTGGCGGATAAACGCGCTGGCGTCCAGGTCCTCCTCGGTGCCGTACTTGTTGAACTTCTTTTGGCCCGGGTCGTCGATGCCAAAGTTGAGGTACAGCATGCTGGACACGCCGTCCATGCGAATACCGTCAACGTGGAAGTTCTCGAGCCAGTACAGCACGTTGGAGACCAGGAAGGAGCGGACCTCGCCACGGGCGAAGTCGAACTTGTGCGTGCCCCAGTTGGGGTGAATCTCGTGCTCAAACAGCATGTGGCCGTTAAAGGTGGCAAGGCCGTGGGAGTCGGCGCAAAAACCGCCGGGCACCCAGTCCATGATCACACCGATGCCCGCCTCGTGGCATGCATCGATAAAGTGCATGAGCTGCTGCGGGTTGCCGTAGCGCGACGTAGCGGCGTAATAGCCGGTCGTCTGGTAGCCCCAGGAGCCATCGAAGGGATGCTCCATAAGCGGCATGACCTCGATATGCGTGTAGCCCATGTCGCGGACGTAGTCCACGAGCTCCACCGACAGGTCGTCATAGGTGTAAAACTCGCCGCGCTGCGCGGGGAAGGGATCCATGGGGCCGGGGTAGTTGCCGTACTCGTCGGGCTCGCCCTGCGGCGCGTCGCCGTGGCGCTTCCACGAGCCAATATGCACCTCGTAGATGTTAAGGGGTTGCGACATATGGTTATGGCTGGCACGGCGCTTGAGCCATGCGGCGTCGTTCCACTGGTAGCCATCGAGGGTCCACAGCACGCTGGCGGTACCCGGAGGGCACTCGGCCTTAAAGGCATACGGATCGGCCTTGTAGAGCTTTTCGCCCTCGTTGGTCTCGATGAGATACTTATAGAGCTGGCCCTGCTCGGCGCCAGGAATAAAGCCTTCCCAAATAGCGCTCGTATGCACGGGCACCAGCGGGTTGGCTTGCTCATCCCAGTCGTTAAATTCACCAATGACACGGACGCTCTTTACGTCGGGCGCCCAAACGCAAAAACGCCAGCCGCGCGTACGGTTCTGCGTGTCGGGGTGCGCGCCCATCTTTTCCCAGCTGCGCTCCCACGTACCGATGCCAAACAGATAGACATCGTCTTTGGTGAGCTCCGGCGCGTGCGGGGCGGCTTTACGGGTAGCAGGCTTTTTGGTTGCTGGCTTTAGCTTTTTATCGCTCACGTTTGATCCCATCATGACGCGGCAGCGTGTTGCCTTGGTGACTAGATGCGAAAGGTCCAAGGCTGCACGAATCGAAGGAACGGCGATAGTTCTATGATTCGTTCCACCTCGCGTGCTCGGTGGAACTTTCGGCAAAAACTACGATAACACCTGTACGTTAGTTTTATGAACGAAAGCGGATTTGCGGTGGCGTTTAATCGGTAAGCGCCATGTTTATACCACTGGCAGAATTGCGATGGTAAAACTCTTGACAGTTTTACCAATTAGGGTTTCAAAACTGTTAGGCTGACGTTTGGTAAAACGTTTTTAGCAGGTTGTTTACCATTTGACATCGAAAGGCTCGTTTATGGATCACATCGCTGCCCCGAGTGTTGCTTTTATTTTCGATTGCGATGGCACGCTGGTTAATAGCACCCCCGTTTGGGCCTATGCCCAGCCCGAGTTATTGCACCGCCACGGAGTTGACGTGACGGTCGATGATTTTGCCCAGTTTGAGCATTTGTCGCTCGAAGATGAGTGCCAGGCCTACCACGACACCTGGGGCATTGGCATAAATGGCGAGGAGCTCTACCGCGAGTTGAGCGACATCCTGATCGATGGCTACTCCAAGGTGCCGCCGCGCGAGGGCCTGATTGCATTTCTGAAGCAGGCACAGGAGGCCGGTATTGCCATGTGCGTTGCCACGTCCACGCCGGCCGAGTTGGTTGCGTCTGCGCTTGCTGGCGCCGGGCTCGATGCCTACATGGAGTTTATTACCACGACGGGCGAGGCAGGTCGCTCCAAGCAGTTCCCCGATGTGTACGAGCTGGCGCTGCGCCGTCTGGAGGAGCGCCATGGGCACAAGTTTGAGCGCGCGTGGGTGTTTGAGGATGCCGTCTTTGGCCTTAAGAGCTCTGGCACCGCCGGTTTTAAGCGCGTGGGCATCTATGACCCGCACGGGCGCATGGAGCGCGACGAGGTTCACGACAACTGCGACATCTTTATCGACAGCTATGAAGACCTGGATCTGGCCCGTGTGCTTTCGTTTGAGGGATAGGCGAGAGCTGTGACTTGTAAAGCATTAGTCGTTTGCGGCTCACCGGTGGTGGCGAGCGCTGATCTGTTGCGAAGTCTGGCGGGGGAGTGCGACCACGCTGTCGCCGTGGACCGCGGGCTCGACGCGCTTCTGGGTGCGGGGCTAGGCTGCGACGTGTATGTGGGGGATGCCGACACGGTGAGTGACGCGGGCCGCGCGCTGGTCGATGCCGCCACCGACTTTGAAGTTGAGCGCCATGACCCGTACAAGGACTATACCGATCTGGCGCTGGCGCTCGATTCCGTCCGTCGTCGCTGGCCGGGTGCCGAAGTGGTTGCGACCTGCGCCACCGGTGGCCGTCCCGACATGGCCCTTTCCGTACTGGGGCTGCTCGCAGGCTACGAGGATGCCCCTGTCTGGATCGCCGAGGACAAGGTGCTCGCCCGCATCCTTCACGCGGGTGAGTCTTGGACCATCGAGGACGCCGAGGGCAAGACGTTCTCCATCATCGCCATAGCCCCCAACACCGAGGTTAGCGAGCACGGCCTAGAGTGGGAGCTGGACCACAGTCCCCTGGGCCCGTTAGCCGACACGGGCATTAGCAACATAGTCAGATCAACAGCCACGATCCAAGTCCACGCTGGCACTGCCATCTCTTACCTTTATCAATAGGCATTTAGATTCTGACCCAAAAAAGTCCTTGCACGTCGCGCCAACTTCCCCTATAGTATCTCCTCGTCACGGGGGCGTAGCTCAGCTGGGAGAGCGCTTGACTGGCAGTCAAGAGGTCAGGGGTTCGATCCCCCTCGTCTCCACCACCGTGAATGTAAAGCCTTCGGGAAACCGAAGGCTTATTTCATATGCAGCCACCACGCAAACCAATGTGCCGCCATACCAACACCCACACCCAAAAAAGTTGCGCAATTTATTTCCCACTTCTGTACTTACTTTGTTAACCCAACATAATTCCTTTTTGCATTTCTCGCTGTCAGCGTTGTAGTTTGGGCTGCGCGCACAAAGAGCCACACCCGCATAAACCTGCGTCAATGTGAACAAGTTTGCAAAATAACCCCCTTAAGCACTGCAAATGGACGAAATGTTGCCTCGTGCGGCCTAAATCGGTTTCTAGCCGCCTTGTGCTAGGATAACTATCGTTACATGGGTTCGACTGCGTTCACGGCTTAACCGGTCGCGAAGCACAGGGCAGATCAGCATCCGGCCGTAACGGCGGTGCCAGAAAAACCATGAGCTCCAATAGCGTCGTCATGCGTATCGCATTGAATGACTTTGTTCTTGTCTTTGTGCAAGTTGTTCATTCGAATCGATGTTTCATGACAATTCGCAGCAGTCCTACAGCTGTTTGCGTGAGGTCCAGTTTTGTACCCGCTTGACTGGGCCGCTCGCAGCCAGCTGGAGTCGCGGTCTTTTTCGATACACGTCCGCGTCTCTAGCCACTGCACTCATACATACCGTTCACGGTGGGGCAGAGCCACGTGCTTGTCTAACTGGGCTCAGGGTTTGAATATGGAGCGCCTTCGCGCACAAGCGCCCTGGCGAAGCCATACCCAAACCCCGTGAGCCACACGTAAGACAGCAAGGGGGTGGTGCTCGTGTGGTATGTGATCCAGGTTATTAACGGTCGCGAAGATGTAGTGCGCGAGCGCATCGAGCGCATGGTGCCGGCTGGTGCTATGCAGGAGCTCTTTTATCCCCAATTTCAAACCGAGATTAAGGTACACGGCGAATGGGTCGATACGACCAAGCCGCTCTTTCCCGGATATCTTATCTGCGATACGGCAGATCCCCGCACCGTGCAACAGTATTTGCTGCGCATGGACGACTTTGCCCGGGTGCTATCTCAGGACGGTCAGTTTGTGCCGCTGGCAAAAGAAGAGGTCCAGCTTATTGGCGGCTTTACGCATAGGGGAGACCGCGTGGTGCCTATGAGCGAGGCCTTAAAGGACGGCGACCAGGTCGTAGTGACGTCAGGTCCGCTGTTGGGCCACGAGGGACTTATCAAAACCATTAACAGACGCAAGAGCACTGCTTATCTGGAGCTCGACCTGTGCGGCCGACGTGTAACTACCCGCGTTGGCCTCGCGGTGCTTTCAGCCGAGCAGCGCGTCATGCGCAACCTGAAAAAGGCGATCGCCTAGCTGCAGGCGACTGTTTAACGGGACAGGGAGGATCCTCGGGGGCGGGGACGTAGGTTTGAAGGAAATATTGTCAGATAAAACTGAATATACAGAAGGAGCGCCGGTGGGGGCTGCGCTGGTTGCCCAGGCCATGAATGGCGGCGACTCGAGCATGCGCTACAAGGCCATGCAGGCCGTGAAGGACTGGGACAACTCGCGCCTTGCCTACCGCACCGCCAAGCGCGCGTTCGACATCGTGTTCAGCGGCTGCGTGCTGGCCGTCATCGCCGTGCCGAGCCTGGCGCTCGCCGCGGCAATCCGCCTGGAGAGCGAGGGCAACCCGTTCTACAGCCAGATCCGCGTGGGCCAGACCCACCGCGACGGCAGCCTGTCCACCTTCCGCATGTGGAAGTTCCGCAGCATGTACAAGGACGCCGACGAGCGCCTCGCCGAGCTCAAGGGGCAGAACGAGATCGCCGGCGCCATGTTCAAGATGAGGGATGACCCGCGCGTCACCAGGATCGGCAAGTTCATCCGCAAGCATTCCATCGACGAGTTCCCGCAGTTCCTCAACGTGTTCCTGGGCCAGATGTCCGTCGTCGGCCCGCGCCCGCCGCTTCCCAACGAGGTGGCCGAGTACACCGAGTACGACCTGCAGCGCCTTGCCGTGAAGCCCGGCATCACCGGCTGGTGGCAGGTGACGGAGCGCAACTCGACCGGGTTCGATGGCATGGTCCGCCGCGATCTCGAGTACATCGCCAGCCGGGGCATTTTCACCGACCTCAAGATTGTAATCCTCACGGTTATTGAGGTCATCACCGGTAAGGGTGCGTGCTAATGCTCGGGGACTATTCGAAATACTCTGAGTTGAATCGCGTTCCCGTGATCGATGTTCCGATCACGGGAACAAACATGTCAGATTGCATCAATTTTCTAGCTGAACATATCGATGAACTCCATGGCGAGTACATTTGCGTCTCAAATGCCCATACGTCTGTTTTGGCTCATGATGACCCCTCATATTGGGATTGCCAGGCGGAATCAGTCATGTCCGTTCCCGACGGCAAGCCCTTATCAGTTGTAGGCCGTAAGTCATTTGAATCGATGGACCGCGTTACCGGTCCGGATTTGATGCGCGAGATTTTCGAGATTTCTAGTCAATACGGGTGGAGTCATTATTTCTACGGAAACGAGCAAAAGAATCTTGATGCCCTTAAAGAATCACTCAATAGGGATTTCCCCGGTTTGAAAATTGCGGGAATGGAGCCATCCGTTTTCCGTCCTTTATCGGACAAGGAAAAGCACGAGCTTTCAAATCGCATCGCCAACTCAGGAGCTGACTTTGCATGGATTGCTCTTGGCGCGCCCCGCCAAGAAGTTCTCATGCATGAGCTTAAGGGCGGACCCCAGCCGTTAATGATCGGCGTGGGGGGAGCTTTTAATGTCCTCGCCGGCGTGGTGCCGGAGGCACCGATATGGATGCAAAACCTGAGTCTTGAGTGGCTATATCGACTTATTCAGGAGCCGAAGCGGCTCTTCAAACGTTATCTCGTTACAAATACCAAATTTCTTTTTTATCAATTTACTGGCGCCAAGCGCAAGGAAGGCAAGTAAATGAATCCTACGACTGCATTCAAAGACAAGACCCTCATGATCACGGGCGGCACCGGCTCGTTCGGCAACACCGTGCTCAAGCACTTCATGAACACCGACCTGGCCGAGATCCGCATCTTCTCGCGCGACGAGAAGAAGCAGGACGACATGCGCCACCGCCTGCAGGAGAAGTCGCCCGAGCTCGCCTCCAAGGTCCGCTTCTTCATCGGAGACGTCCGCAACGCCCAGAGCGTGCGCGACGCCATGCACGGCGTGGACTACATCTTCCACGC
>DXLS01000047.1:0-1781 GCA_019414605.1 Collinsella sp. | reverse complement strand
GATGGGACACGTGCTGCGTAAGCGCTCGAGTGTCGCGGAAGCCGCCGCCCCGGGCATCAAGTACACCTCTAAGAAGATTCTCCAGTATGCGGTCATCTTGCTCGGATTCGGACTCAATTTGGGGCAGATCGCCAAGGTGGGCGCCAGCTCGCTGCCCATCATTGTCTCCACCATCACGACCTCGCTCGTGATCTCCTTTGTCCTGTGCCGCGTCATGAACATCCCGCGCAAGATATCGACGCTCGTGGGCGTGGGCTCGTCGATCTGCGGCGGTTCCGCTATCGCCGCCACGGCTCCGGGCATCGATGCGGACGACGAGGAGATCGCCCAGGCAATCAGTGTTATCTTCCTGTTCAACATTATCGCCGCGCTGGTGTTTCCCACGCTTGGCGGCGTGCTCGGCATGAGCAACGAGGGCTTTGGCCTGTTCGCCGGCACCGCCGTGAACGACACGTCGTCGGTGACCGCCGCGGCGGCGGCGTGGGACGGCATGCACCCCGGCTCCAACGCGCTCGACCATGCCACGATCGTCAAGCTCACCCGTACGCTCGCGATTATTCCCATTACGCTGTTCCTGGCCTTTTGGCAGGTCCGACAGGCAAAGCGCGCCACCGAAATGGGCAAGGGCGACGGCGCGGCAGCGGGCACGTTCGACATCAAGAAGATCTTCCCGTTCTTTATCCTCTTCTTCGTTTTGGCGAGCGTCATCACCACCGTATTCGCCCTGCCGGTTACCGTGACCGCTCCCATCAAGACCCTCTCCAAGTTCTTCATTGTCATGGCCATGGCGGCGATTGGCTTCAACACCGATGTGGTCAAGCTGGTTAAGACGGGCGGCAAGCCTATCTTCATGGGTCTGTGCTGCTGGATTGGCATCACGCTGGTGAGTGTGGGCATGCAGCACTTGCTTGGCATTTGGTAGGTCGGGCGCCATTCGTATGCATACCGTTGCTCGAACAAAAGAGCCGTCCACCAAGTTTTGCTCGTAAAACGTGCGTAAGGCGGGAAAGATGGAAGCATCGGTTATGCAAGCGCCCGGCGTCGGGTCCGGGCGCCCGACAGATAGGAGCCAACTATGGGAATGAAGGCTGATCAGGAGATCTCCTTGGATTTCGAGGGGCTTTTGTCCTACCTCCGCTCTAAGACGCGCGTGTTCATGGACGTCGACGGCCATGAGTACTACGTCACCCACACCGATGGGTATTGGCGCGTGCAGGACTGCGAGCAGTTGAATGACAAGGGCCGTTTCGTCGATTGCTCCGAACTTGTGACCACCTTGCCCGAGCTGGTCGAGCTGCCCTGGCTCGACGGCAAGAGCGTGCACGACCTTGCCGATGGGGTCACGTTCTTCGAGTCAATCCAGGAGGGCTGGGTGCGCCCCGGCGCCGAGCCCGTTGAGGCTGAGGAGTCCGTTGAGGAGCTCGTCGAGGAGGAGCCTGCGGAGGAGTAGCCGCGTGCCACGCGAACAATCCATCGCGTTTGCAGGGGTCGCCGTCGGGCGGCCCCTTTCTTCTGTTGGGTTTCCTTCCGTTGGGCCTCCCTGAACGGTCGGGACGGGCTGCGGGAGCGTAGCACTTTCCGACCGTTTTTCGGCCGAAGACCGTTTGAAAGTGGTCGCAAAATGCCACGCTGTAACAGCCTGGCATTTTGCGACCAAAACAATCTCCCGGCTCCCCGTCGGGCCCCCGACCGGCAAGTCGGTGCAAATTGAGACGTTTGTCGCCATCCGCGATGTCCGTTTGTTCAGGTAGGATTGGCATCGACTAGAGGTGTACATGTCT
>DXLS01000046.1:0-2739 GCA_019414605.1 Collinsella sp. | reverse complement strand
GTCGGCGCAACATGGTTACGGCTCAACGCTTTCGCCACCTCCGTGGCATCCCTCATCACATCATCCAAGCTGCGCTCGGTGCGTTGCTGCGCCTTCCTGGGACGCATCAGCGCCCAGATGCGGTCTCCAAGCTCCTCAATTGCCGCTCTAGCTGCTCTCGCCGCTCCTGCGCATCGAGCAGCGATTGAATCGAGGATTGCGCCGCGTTCAGCGCGTCCCGCACCCTCGAACCTGCGAACATCGGCAGCGATGGGTTCCAGCTCCGCAACGTCTCTCTCAATTGCTCGCGCTCCTTGCCGAAGGCACTCCAATCGGTCGGTCTCTTCGTCGACCCGCATCCGCACATCCAAGAGCCTGCGCTCGCCATCGGCGACTTGAGCCACCAGCTCGTCCCTGCGCGTCTCGGCTTCTTTAAGCAAAGCGGCGGCTTCCTCCTCGGCCGCCGCGACGATTCGCGCCGCTTCGTCCTCGGCAGGTCGCACAACCGCCCTATCGACCGCACCGCGCACCCTATCGATGTCAACCGACTTGTCGGTGTACACGCGCTGCGCCCGTGTCTCCTCGCCAAGCTCGACCTCGGGTCGATAGCCTAGACGCTTCTCCAGATAGTCCCCAAGCTCCTTGTGCATGCTCTGGTAGAACGAGCGCGGGCACATCTTCTTGTAGTTGAAGCGCCCATCGAGTATCGGCGTGAACGGCACGTGCATATGATCGCGAACGGGCGAGCCGTCCTTGCGCACCTCGTCCCTGTGGACGAAACCGCCCATCATGTTCTCCTTGCCGAGCTTCTGTATCAGGAACCAGTAGGTATAGCCGAAAAACTTGCCCTCGTCCCCCTTGCGGACGTTCTCGGGCAGCGTCACGACCACATCAGCCATCACCACAGCGTCCTTGCGCACGGCGCGTTTCCCCGCCGCCTTGGCGGCTTTATTGACCCCCTCGATGCGCCCCTCCACCGTTGCCCAGTTCGGCTCGATGCCATCCATGGCGCCGACTTTCCCGTCTCGGTCATCCAGCCCGAGCGTGTAGTTGTCCTTGGTTCGGGTCGGGTCGATGTTCTCCCGACCCAGACTGGATGCATCGCGGCGGTAGTGCGCGAGCATGTGACCGCACGATGCGGCCTTGTATTTCGCGATATGTGCCATAGAAACCTCCGAGCCGTACAGACTTAATCGACTAAAGTCTAGCACGTTAGACCTTAGCTACGCTAAGGACGTGGCAGGGGACACCCCTGCACCCCTCCGAGACCGCGGCGGCACGGTCTCGGACAGCTCGCGGCGGCGCTCGCATGAGGGGGCAAAGCCCCCTCAAACTCCCCCTGCCGCACCTGTTTGTCACACGTCACACGTCACGTATATATTCGGTCGTAGTAGCCGAATATATACGCGCCCCGATTCGCAATGCTCCCTTTGTTGCGACTAGCGCAAGGAAAGGGTCGATGGAGCAGAGCGTCCATCGACCCTTAATCAAGTCTGGTCTGTGTTGTCGGCCGGCGCGTCAATTCCGCATCCGGCGAACGAGGGCTTCGTAGATCCGCTGCGCGGATTACTCCGCCCCCGTAGTCACCGCCTGCTCCATTGACCCGCCTACTCACCCGAACATGAATCGGCTTCGTTGTTGCGACAGCGTTCGCGCATCGCTTCTTCCCATGCCAAACGCTTCTGCATCTCTGACTTCTCGCGCATCATCTTGTTGCCGTTCAGGAACTTAACGAGGAACGCCGAATACGAAACAATGATTTCCCAGTACTGCTCGCCAAATCGGTCGAGCGCGGGCTGGGTGAACTCGTTAATCGTCTCGTAGCCCTCGTTCATGATGAACCACGTCAGTTCCTTCAGCATATGCTGCTTCTCGGCGGTGCTAATTTGCTCGTAGTTGCCAATATCGAATCCGTTGCCAGTAATGCGCTCGTTCGGGTCGTACTGATGCTTACCGAGCTTGCGGCACTTGTCCGTGTCATGGATTAGGTAGTCATAACAGTGACGGATGTCGATTACTCGCTCGCACTTGTTCAACGCCTTCTCACCGAGCCGCTTAAAAACCGACATTGCCGTTTTGTATGTTGTCGTGTTGCCGAAAACGATAATCACGTGCACGTGGTCTTTTCGGTGCTCGCCCTTGCCGTCAACGTCTGCCACGTGCTCGCAGTATGCATAGGGCAGCTGCAACAACTCCTCGATGTTGTCGCGCCAGCCATCAACCATGTTCTCTTGATAGAGCACAGCCCACCAGTAACGCGCCTTCACGCTAGCATCGATTGGCTTTCCCGCCTTCTCTTGCTTCTTCGCCGTTTCGTCTGTCATGAAAAAAGCCACCTCCAAAATCATGGAAGGTGGCTCCGTTTTACGTCTATCTATAGCCCTGACCTCGCGGTCTTGATAGAATAGTACTGTACGGTGACGGAATACCACCTTCCGTTTCCATTAGCTGGTTGTCGGCGGCAACCAACGACCAGCAACAAACATTATAGGGCATCGCGCGAGCGGTGCCCTTTATTTTTGCGCAGCTACCTGCGCTTTCGAGTCCATAAGTATGGACTCACAAAAACGTAAACTATAGTTTACGTTTCACCGAGCCTGCCCGCGCGGCCTGCTGTTCGTCGGCGCAACATGGTTACGGCTCAACGCTTTCGCCACCTCCGTGGCATCCCTCATCACATCATCCAAGCTGCGCTCGGTGCGTTGCTGCGCCTTCCTGGGACGCATCAGCGCCCAGATGCGGTCTCCAAGCTCCTCAATT
>DXLS01000045.1:0-4245 GCA_019414605.1 Collinsella sp. | reverse complement strand
GTCATCTTCTTGCCCGCCTCGTAGACGTTCCTGCCGTCCTCGAGGTAGCCCTCCTGGTCGAAGTGCATGATCTCGATCTTCTCGGTCTCCTTCATGTGTGTCCTCCCATCACATGTGCGCGATTCTATACATCGCGCTTCTTGCTGATACCAATTATAGCCATACGATTGCTCATTATTTAATACCAATCTAAACTCACGGAGATTTACGGCGAACGGTCGGTTTCCTCGCCCGAGTGGTATTACAACGCCATTAGTTGTCTAATTCGAGCAGCACTGCAACGAACACTCCGCAACTCGCCACCTAAAACTACGTTGCGCCAAACCCGCCCTAGTGTTTCCGGCGCAACCGCGCAGTTCGGTTATTCGGCTTCCATCTCTGCTATCACACGACGATACATATCGATAACCTGAGTTGTCGCCTTAGACGGATCCTGATAGTAGCGGCCGTCACACGTCTCGGCCGAGGCATAGCCCGTATAGCCGTGGCGCATGAGTGCCTCGAGGTCGGCACGCATATCGCGCTCGCCGTCGCCCCAGGCAAGATGCGTCGTGCCGCCGCCGACATCCACAAAGTGGGTGTGGACGATCTTGTCGCCCAGGACCTCAAAGTAGCCGTCGATTGTGTCGCCGGCAACTTCCATGGCGCCAAAGTCGATACAAGCCTTCAGGTTGGGACGATCGACCGCCTCGAGGATGCGCGCGACGTCCTGCGCGGTGTTGACCAGCACGGACTCCGACGGCTGCAGCGCCTCGAGCGCAACGCGAATGCCGCGCGTATCGGCATAGTCGCATACCGAACGCAGCATGGCAACGCTGCGGGCCCAGGCGTCCTCAGCCGGCTCGTCCAGATAGGCCCAACCACTCGTCACCAGAATCTGCGGCGCACCCAGCTCAACGGCAACGTCAATGACATTCTTAAAGTACGAGAGTATGCGCTTTTGGCCCGCCTCACCACGCACCGCGACATTCCACGGCTTGGGGTTGTTCTGCTCGGGGCACACGCACACGATCTTGATGCCGTACTGGGCGGCAAGATCGCGAATCTTATCCACCGAATCGTGCTCGTGGCAATCCACATACAGGTGCATCGAGCCAGTCCACAGCTCGATATTGCGATAACCCGCCTCGCCTGCAGCCTTAAAGAACGTCTCGATGCTGTAGTAACGATGGTTGATGTTCATGAGCGAAAGCTCGGGTACGGCCATAGTCCTCCCCTTTCGTACGGGCTTTTAAAAAAACAGGGGGCTGCCGCACATGCGACAAGCCCCCAAAGATCGACGCAACCGTTAGACGCGATGGAAGCGCGATTTAAACATATTAGGCAAGCACGCCAAAGAAGGCACCGATGATGCCGATGACCATGGTGCAGAGAATCAGGACCATCGGGTTGATCTTCTTGGAGAGCAGCCAGTAGTAAATCCAGAAGGCGGCCATGCCGAGCATGCCGGGCATGATGCCGTCCAGGATGTCCTGGAGGGTCTGGGCGGAGTCGCCCTGACCGATGGCGACGGGCAGCGAAGCCCAGAACATGTCCTTGCTCATGGCGCCGACCACCATGACGCCGACGATGCCGACGCAGGCCATGATCTTTTGCATCAGACCGGTCTTCTGAGCCTCGTTGAGGAAGCCAATGCCCAGTTCATAGCCCTTGATAGCGCCAAAGATACGAATCAGGAACGCCGGGATGTTATAGATGAGCAGGAAGGCGATCGGGCCAAAGGCGTTGCCGGCCTGGCACAGGCTGATGCCCACGGCAGCGGCAACAACGCGCAGGGTGGAAAGGAAGAAGGAGTCACCCAGACCGGAAAGCGGGCCCATGAGGGCGGCCTTGATGTCGTTGACGCTCTCGGGCTCAACCTCGCCGCGAGCGACCTTCTCTTCCATGGCCATCGCGATGCCGCCCACGAAGGGAGCGAGCTGCGGGGTGATGTTGAAGAATGCGCTGTGACGGTGCAGGGCCTCGGCGTAATCGTCGGGACGGCCGGCATAGATCTTCTTGAGCATGTTGGCGACCATCAGGCAGAAGGCAATGTTCATCTGCTTGTAGTAGGTCCAGGAGAACTCCATGCCCAGAGCGCCGGTACTCAGAGAGCTCTTAATGAGGTCGGAGCGAGTAATCTGGTTCTCGGAATTAGAAGTCATCGTCCTCATCCCCTTCCACAGAAAGCTGGGGCTGGGCGCCACCAAGGCCCAGCAGGTCGAACTTGTTGATGCCGATGATGATTGCGATCAGAGCGACACCGAGGACGGGCACGTTGGCATAGGAGCACATCAGGAAGCCCAGGAAGTAGAACGGCACGAGCTGCTTGGTAAGCACCAGACGACCGAGCATTGCGAAGCCCATGGCAGGCAGGATGTTGGCTGCGACGCCAAAGCCATCAAGGACAAACGTCGGGATGAAGTCGAGCAGACCCTGAACGGCGTCAGCGCCAAGATAGAAGGAGACGGAGCACAGGAAGAAGGCCAGGGCGACAATCACAAGACCGATAACCCAGTGCATAGCGTAGATACCCTTGAGGTTACCCTTGCTGGCAAAGACGTCGGCGCGGTCGACCAGAAGGGGCATACCGGCGTTGATGACGTTCTTGATGGCCAGGCACAGGGTGGCGATGGGCATCGCGAGCGCGATAGCGGCCTCAGTGCTCTGGCCCAGCTGAATAGCGAAGGCGCAGGCGAGCACGCCGCCAATCGTCTCATCAGGTGGCACGTAAGCGCCGATGGCAATAGAACCCATGAAGAGCAGCTCGAGGCTCGCGCCGATGGCGAGGCCGGACTGCAGGTCCCCGAGGACTATGCCGACGAGCGGGCACAGAACGATCGGGCGGAACGCATAGAGCGTACCGAGCTGATAATCGAGCTTACCGAAAGCAGCGATAAGTCCGATGAGGATCGCTTGAACAAGCATTGTTCCTCCTTTTGATCCCTCTTGGATCCGGTCGGCGATTCCCGACTTGTCAGCGCGCCCTTTTCCATGCCGACAATCGCCTAGGCAGATCCAGCTTGTACCGGCGTGCTGTTAACACCTAAACCGGTACAAATGATTTCATACCAATTATATAGTCATGCAGAAACTATTTAATACCAATCGCTCAACGGGCAGGTACTTCCGGTGAACGGTAGGTGGACTACCGGGTAAAGCGTTTATCCGCTACTCCACGGATAGGGCAGCACCATGCGTGCCGCCCCGTGGTCCCAAGTTACAGGACACTCATAGCGTCGACCTTGGGGTCATCGGCCAGAGCGCGAATCTCGACCTCGACACCACGACCGACGAGCTCGCGGATTTCCTCTTCCTCGGCGGCGGTCACAAAGACCTGACGCGAAACCTGGCGGGCGTCGGGACGCTGTTCGTCCTTGGACTTGGTGTTGCCCAGGTTAATCGAGGTAATCTGCGGGCAGCCGTCGGCAAGCTGCTTGGCCTCGGCGATGCTGGCGACGCAGATGATCATCTTGTACTTATCAGTGACACCAGAGTTAATTGCCTCGATGGCGTGTTCCATGTCCTTGATGACGAGCTTGGCGTTGGCCGGCTTGCCCATCTTGAGCGTGGTCTTCCAAACGGGATCGTTGGCAACCTTGTCGCCGACGCAGAAGATGCAGTCGGAGCCCAGGCCCTGGACCCAAGAGACGGCCACCTGGCCATGAAGCAGACGATGGTCGACGCGAAGCAGTTGAATCATGATTGACCCCCAAAGGTCTCATGCCGGAAACCCGGCCCCATTAATAGCAGGCGGAGACTAGAACTCTTCCTCGTCATCCGCATCGGTCAGCAGATCGTTGACAAACTTGACGCGCGTGTCGTCAGCCGCGATTATCTCGCGGATAACCTGATCGGCGGGAGCCTCCTGATCCGAGAACAGTAGCTGGATCAGCAGCGGCAGGTTCATGTTGGCGACAAGGTAGGTGTTGGGACGCGTCTGAACGATCTTGGTGAACTCGTTGTTGACGCTACCGCCAAACAGGTCGGTGCACACAATCACGTCATCGGCAGGGTCGATGGTCGCCAGCAGCTTTGCGGCCTCCTCGGCGACGTCGGTGCGACCGTCGACAAACATCGATAGATCGTGAACGTTATCGCGCGCGCCCGAGAGCAGCTCGGTGCTCTCTTTAATGCCGGTCGCAAAATGCGCGTGGCTGGCGAAGATGTATTGCCTCATTACAGTTTCCCCCAAATGGAATTAGTAGTCGAACTGGTGGTAGTAGCGGCGGTACTTGAGGTTGTGCTTGGTGACCAGCTCGTAGT
>DXLS01000044.1:0-2598 GCA_019414605.1 Collinsella sp. | reverse complement strand
CTTCTTGGGGCATCGCCTTTCCTTCCATTCGTCACCTTCATTACTCCAACGACGAATTCTAGGCGGTGTCCCCTCCCTTTCAAGAAAGGGCGGAGGCGGGGCATTCCCCGCCTCTTACACCACATCTCTGCGCGCTACCTGCCGAGGCTCATAATCAAGGCTTTCAACGCGGTTTTGTGCACCCATTCCCGCGCCCGCGGACTCCGGGATGCTGAATACTCCGGGATTTGCACGCCGCCCCCTGGGGTACCCGTGGGCAAAAAGCAACCACCCAGCCGAAATATGCATCCGGCGGGGCGGTTTATGCAGTACAGCGGCTGTGGATGCGCATGTCGCTCAGCGTTCTTGCCGACCGATGCAACGTCGTGCGTAGCCCTTAATGTCCTCGGTGAAACCGTCAAGGTCGTCGAGCGTGATAACGTTATCGGAAAGCAAGTTGGCTATCTCATAACGCATGGTGCTGCGGCGAATATCGTTCACAAGCACTCCTGAGGACAGCTTGTCCCTATTGATACGCTCTTCTAACGCCCAAAATCTACTGGACGCTTCACTGCCACCGTTCAGTATCTCGATGTACTGGCCGATGAGCATTTCCATATAGCTTTCTTGCCATTTTGGGAGCAGCTCTTTAAACAGCTTCCAGTCGCTTTCAGTTACCTCGCCCATATTGCCTCCGTTCACCAAACAGACTTAGCCATTCGATTTTTATTCTATTTGGTATTTTCGCTCACAGCCGTGGATGAGGGGACCATCGGTCTTCGAGTTCGAGCTTGAATGAACCGTTTGCTACAAAATGCGCCTAATTACTACGATGATTCGAATGCCTTCGACCATGCCGAAAAGGGTGAAAGTAAAACCGCAGGTAGAAAGCTTGCCGATTTTTGAAAAAGATGGGTGTGGTCGGCCTCATCGAGTTCATCGTAGTAAATCGGCCTTTTTCTTGGCATGCGGCGAGTTAAATGCCAGTTCCCGTGTTGGAATTGCCCTGTCCATTCGTGAGTTGCGGTGAAATCGGGACTGTTAGACGCTCCAAGGTCCTCAACGGTCCGTATTTCACCGCAACTTGGAAGGGGCGAGCGGCGTTGGCCAAGCATTGTTGACGGGTTGGAACGGCTTAGGCTTGTTTGCGGCGCTTCCATTGCTTTCGGCACCAGCACATGAGTGCCTCTATGAAGGGAATCGTGATGAGGATGACCCATGCGGGATGGGGCTGTGCCAAACAAAGCCACATATAGAGGAACCAGGCAATGGCGGCTGTTGCATAGACGACGCCGATCAGCTTGGAGAGATGATGTCGGTCGATAAAGTCGCCCATCGCCTCGTAGACGGGAATCAGAAAGACCAGAAAGAGCCCCATACCCCACGTGCCGCAGATGATGCCGAGCGCGAGATAGGCGAGGACGACAAGTGCAGGAAAGGGAAACTCGTTCCATGCGCGACCGATCTTGGTGTGGAAATGCTTGCCATGATGGTCGAGCTTGTCGTGTGCCTCTTTCCAGCTGGAAAACGTCTCGCCGTCGATGGTGACGGTGCCGTCGGCATTGGTATGTACGCTGTGTCCATCGTCCTCTAGCGTATCGATATGCAATCCGCCCGGCCCCACATGGACCTCTTCACCCTTGCGCTCGTTAGCCACGTGGATGCCGCTCCAACCAACATGAACCTCTTCACCTTTGTTGGGGTCGACGACGTGAATGCCGCGTGCAAGGGAAATGTCGACAAGTGGCTTGCCGTCAGGATCCACGTGCTCGGTAGAAGACTCGGTGCCTTCAGTCTCGTCGTAATTATTTGCGTCAACGTCATCGTCGGCCGAGGTGTCGACATCGCTAGCCGCTTCCCCATATAGCAACTCATCCAGTGACACGCCATACAGCGCGGCGAGTGCAATAAGGTTATCGGTATCGGGCGAGGATTCGCTGCGTTCCCATTTGCTGACAGCTTGGCGGCTTACGCCCAACTGGGCAGCAAGAGCCTCCTGGGAAAGACCGGCAGCTTTGCGGCGATCGACGAGGCGTTGTGCCATCGCAAGATCCATAGTGGTTCCTTTCATGTGGCGACCGTAATCGAATGAGCCGAGTATGCCGAGAATAACCGGTAGCGACCACCATTTCTAGTTAGAATCTGCCCCAACCCTACCGCAACTACGAGTAGCAACCCCCTAATGGCCTGCCATTTCATGACAAATGTTAGTACGCATAACAGCCAAGAGCCCTCTCAATACGTTGCGGTGGAATAGTTCCTGTTTCATGGCTCTGCTATGCCAAACAGGAACTATTCCACCGCAACTTACTATCAGGCCACGCACCCGCAGAGTAGCTACGGGTGCCTAGGGTAGGATGCGGCGTGCATTTTTGGGAGTATTCAGCAGCCGAGGGTGCCTGCATACTGGATTTTGGGCGAAAGGCAGGCACCATGGGCCGCATCCTGTAAAAAAAAACGAGCGGCTCTAGAGGCGTTGGGGTGGCGCGCGCAGACGTGGTGTAAGAGCGTCCCGAGGTCCGTCGCTGCAAGTCCCGATGTTACTCCTTCTTGAGACCGCGCCTCTCGACTATCTCGTCCACTATCTCCCTGGCGCGCCGCCCGAGCGCGCGGCGCCTC
>DXLS01000043.1:0-5879 GCA_019414605.1 Collinsella sp. | reverse complement strand
AGCTTGATGGTCTTCATATCGGTATCCCCTATCGGTCGAGGTTGTGTTCGAAAAACGAAAGGCCAGGCGGCGGCGCCAGTCGGCCCGCAGCCCGTACGTTGGGGCGCCCGTGCGCGCTCGCGCTATTGTGCCGAGCCCGCGACGGGCTCAAAATGCTTGTCCTTCACGGCAGCCGCCAGGCGATCGGCCAGGTTGCGAACGCGCGGATCCAGGCGCGCGGCACCCGGGTTGACGAAGAAGCGGGCCGTGCAGTCCATAATGCGGCCGGTGATGACCAGGTCGTTGTCGCGCAGCGTGGCGCCCGTGGCGGTGATATCCACGATGCGATCGGTCATACCGACGATGGGTCCCAGCTCGATGTTGCCGTGCAGCGAAACAATGTCGGCGTTCACGCCGCGCTCGGCATACCAGGCACTCGCGATGCGCGGGTACTTGGTTGCCACGCGAAGCGAACCGCGGCGGGCATAGTTGCGCTCGGCCTGACCGGCGCGCCAAGCGGGCTCAGCCTCAATAAAGGTGCACAGGCCGTAACCCAAATCGACCAGCTGCAGCAGGTTGAGGTCGGCCTCGATAAGCGAATCCCAGCCGCAGATGCCGCAATCGGCACCACCGCAGCCCACAAAAGCGGGCGCATCGCTGGGGCGCACGATGACAAACTCGATATCGCCGACCGCGCCCTCGCCGGCACGCGTATCGCGACCGCGCACGATCAGGTGACGGCCGGGGTCGCGCAGCTCGGAGACGTCCAGGCCCGCGGCCTCGAGCACGTCGAGCGTGTCGGCCTTAAGCGAGCCCTTGGGAACGGCGATGCGCAGCGAACCCTCGGCACCACGGCCCGCGGCGTGGTCGCCGTCGGAAGCGGCGTCCTCAGCCGAAGTGTGCGCGGCCTCCAGACGCTCGAGCGAAAAGGCAAATCCCGCCGCCGGTACCTCGATGCCATCGCCGAACGCGCCGGTAAAGATGGAGTCGTAGCGTCCACCCGAACCAACCGGATCGGGCAGGCCGCCGGCATAGGCCTTAAAGACCAGGCCTGTGTAGTAATCAAAAGAGTTCATGATGGAGAAGTCGAAGGACAGCACCTGGGCGTCCTCGGGAGCCAGGCCCTCGACCAGGGCACGCAGCTCGCGCGTCAGCGGCGCGACGATACCGGCAGCTTCCAGCAGCGCATCCACACGGTCGAGTATCTCGGCACCGCCGTGCAAGCGCGGCAGCTCGCTAATGGCGGCCTTGACGGCCTCGGACTCGGCGCTTGCCGCCACGCGGGCATCGAGGCCCACAAAGTCATTGGCGTGCACGCAGCGCAGGGCCTCGGCAGCCAGCTCGCGATCTTCGCACGCCGCGAGCAACTCCTTAAAAGGACGCACGCTACCTGCGATAATGCGCGCATCGGGCAACGCCAGCTTGCGCACGGCCTCGGCTACCAGCGAGACAATCTCGACATCGCCCGCGGTATCTCCCGCACCGATAAGCTCAAAGCCCAGCTGTGTAAACTGGCGCGAGCCGCCGGCATTGCGCTGGCACTCACGAACCACCGGCGCCTCGTAGCGAAGACGCAGTGGCAGATCGGCCGGGCGCATGCGGGTCGAAACCAAGCGCACGATCGGCAGCGTGTTGTCGGGACGGACCACCAGCAGGCGACCGTCGTCATCAAAGAGCTTAAACGGCGTGTCCGCAATGCGGCCACCTTCCTCGAGCGAACCCTTGTCCTCGAGCAGAGGCGTCTCGACCGGCAGGTAATGATGCTCCCTAAAGCAGCCCTTCACCGTACATGCGATCTCCTCGCGCGCCTGAGCCTCCTCGGGCAATATGTCCCGGAATCCCCACGGTGTGGCCGTCATCTGGTGAGCCTCCTCATGCTGTGTTTCATATAGAACAGAAGACCGGCATAGCTCCGCCGGTCTTCTGGGTACTTTAGCATACTAGAGTGCTTGCGGGGAAAATCGTCTCCCTCGGCTCACAGCGTATTCATTTTGAAACATAGGGGCAGGCCCTCGGCTTAATCTGGCGATTCCCCCAGCCCAGTCGGAAAGCGCATCCCACTCCGAGCCACAAGTCCGGGATGAACTTTCCGCCGAAGACACCCTGCGCCGACAGCAACGCAAAAAGGGCGCCCGCGCAAATGCGGACGCCCTTGTGTAGGGTCGAGATATCAACCAGCCAAGATATCGGACCTGCGACCAGCTCTTAGTAGTCGAACTGGTGGTAGTAGCGGCGGTACTTGAGGTTGTGCTTGGTGACCAGCTCGTAGTTGCGCGAGAGGCGGTCGGTGGTCAGCACGGACAGGATCCAGGGGGACACGATGACGCGGAAGTCGTCGTCCAGGCCCGGGATCGCGTACTCGGCGGTGTCGATGATGACGTAGTCCTCGTCGCCGGTCACGCCGCTGGTGAGGAAGGCGCGAACGCGCTCGTCGAGGGCGCGGCACTCGTCCTCGCCCATGAACAGGAACACCGGGACGCCGGGCTCGAGCAGCTCGAGCGTGCCGTGGAAGAAGTCGTGCGAGGTGATGTGGCGGATGCGCTTCCACTGCATCTCCTCGAGCAGGCACATGGAGTACAGGATGGTCTCGCCCCACAGCGCGCCCGAGCCGATGAACATGGTGTAGTCGGCCAGCGCGTACTTCTTCGCGAGCTCCTCGGCGCGCGGCTCGAAGCGCTTGCGGATGTCGAGCATGTCCTTCCAGACGTCCTTCGTCTGCTCGATGAACAGGTCGAACTTGGGGAAGCAGCCGCGGCGGTTGAGCAGGCGCAGGCCGAAGCAGTCGGCGAGGTAGTAGCCCTTCTCGCAGCCGCCGGCGCCGTGGTCGGAGGCCATCATGACGCAGTTCTCGGCGCCCACGGCCCGGCCGATCTTGCCCTCGGGGTTGGTCATGGCGTAGACGCGCACGCCCATCTCCTTCATCTTGCCGATGGCCTCGAGCACCTCGGGGGTGGTGCCGGACTCGGAGGCGGTCAGCACGACGGACTTGTCGGTCATGCGCTTGTGGCCCATGACGTTCCACTCGGCGGCGTGGATCAGGTAGACCTCGAGGTCGCGGTCGCCGAACTTGTTCATGAGGTACTCGAGCTGCATGAACTCGTCCCAGGTGCCGCCGACGCCCATCAGGAAGACGGCGTCGTAGCCCTCCTCGTGCACGCGGTCGGCCAGCGCGGTCATCTTCTTGCCCGCCTCGTAGACGTTCCTGCCGTCCTCGAGGTAGCCCTCCTGGTCGAAGTGCATGATCTCGATCTTCTCGGTCTCCTTCATTCCCGCTCCTTTCACGAGCAGTTTGAATTGTCACACGGCCCGGACGGGCTTGCCGTCCCGCCGCACCGCCTAACCTTGTGGTCATCTTGGCCCCAAGCTCAACAATTCAAAGGTTCTTAATACCAGTGAACGATTACAGGTTAGCCGTTTTTAATACCGATTTTTCGATTTCATCCTCCTCTCTCGGTAGACGGTCAGTTTTTGCCGCCCATCGGTCAAGCGACATATGGCCATAAAAGACGAGCGCCCTGCCGTACACAAGGACGCTCTGAACACTAATAGTTGTAGGTATATCCGCCGGCATCGCCGCGGGTAAAAGACTTGGCACACTCGATAACCTGTCCACTCGAGTCATAGGTCAGGCATTCCAGCACGAGGGCCAGGTCGCCCGGCTCAAGATCGAGCAAACTCGCATCGCGTGCACCCAGTGCCTCAATATCGAGCTTCTCAATCGATTTATCTGGCTTTCGGCCCAACATGTCATAGGTCTCATACAGGCTGAAAACCGATATGTCCACGTCTTCGATGCCAGGGAACAGCAGACACGGGATCAGCGTCATCTCGATCGACACGGGTTCACCATCAATGCAGTTAAGACGGCGCACCGAGTAGAGCAGATCGTCCTCGCCGATACCAAACAAGTCGGCATAATACGGGCCGGCATAGCGTTTGGAGCGCGCCAGGATGCGCACCGACGGCGTCGCGCCCGAAGCTAAAACCGACTGACGGAAGCCGCCCTTGCGAGCGTGCTCGTCAAACCACTTGTGCCCCACAAAGGCGCCCTTGCCCTGCACGCGACGAATCTGGCCACTTTTGACCAGCTCATCCATGGCGCTGCGGATGGTCAGGCGCGTCGTGCCAAACTCCTCGGCCAGCTCATTTTCGGACGGAATCATCGAGCCCGTCGGATAGTCACCGCGCTCGATTCGCTCCGCAATGCAGCGGCGAATTTGCTTGTAAACCGGCAAGTCTTCTACTGCCTCAGCCATTCGACACCCACCTTCGTCGCAACGCCGTCTGCCTCACCGTTATCGGCAAATCGATACTTGGTCGGCAGGGTCACGGACTTGCAATACTCGACAAAGCCATCGTTCTCATCGCGCTCGTGCGAAGCCTTATAAAACACCGGGGCGCCCTCCTGGGCATCCAGCAACTTGGCCTCGTCGGCGTTCAGACGGCTGATGGAAATATGCTCCTTGCCGTGCGACACGCGGACATTCCCCTCTTTGAGCAAAACGTCGTAGAGGCTCTCCTGCTCGAAATCGTGATCGGGAAGCGAGGGACACAAAGACAGATTGACGTATGCCGTCTCGATCGACGCCGGGGAACCATTGACCACGCGCACGCGCCGAATGCAGAAGAGCGGCATGCCCAGCTCGATTTGGGCCTTTTGGGCCAGGTCGATATCGGCGTACACGACCTTGGAGCATACCAGGCGTGCGGTTGACTTTGAGCCGACCCTCTCCACCGCCTGCGTATAGTTCCACGTTTCCTGAAAGATGTTCAGCGGCTTGGGCGGGCACACATAGGTGCCCGAACCGCGGCGGCTTTCCAAGGTTCCGCACGAAATGAGACGCGTGATCGCAGTGCGCAACGCCGTGCGGGACACGCCCAGCTCTTCACAGAGCACGCGCTCGGCGGGCAGCCGGTCGCCACCCTGCAGGTCATAATGTTTGATATACCAAAGAATGCCCTCAAAGGCGCGATCTTTGGGCAGAATCGCATATGGTTCACTCGACATGGGTAAGGCTCCTCGACCGCTTGATGCTGCGGGCATCATTGCTCCGAACGCCCCATGGCGTCGAAGGCTTCTTTGATCTGTTCCGCAACGTTCCGATACGACCAATATAGGCCGCAGTCTCGCTTGACTTCGCCCGCAGTCACAGGAATCTCAAGCTTCGAAATCTCATCCTCGCCGGTTTGCACGGCAACGACGACACCCATACCAAGGCACATGTTACGCTTGGCGGCATTGTTTTTGGTAGCCTGAGCTGGGTTAATCAAAATCTGCTGAGCGAGCTCTCGATTGCTGAGCTGCGGCACATCCTCGGGATTTCCGGTCTCTACAATCTCGCATTGCAGCACATCCGCGTAGTCAAAAATCCTCGGGGTCGCGCCGCGCTGATGCACGGCCCACTTGCGACGCGTGGCATCCTGGTAGATAGCCGGCAAAAACGTAAAGCGCGGCGGGTCCAAAATCGTGTCCGTGATGGTAAACACATCGGGATCAAAGGCATCCTGCGGGTTTTTCTTCTTGAACAGCCCCATATCAGACTCCCGTACTAACACTTAACAACTCGAGCTAAATATAGCACCAATTTCAAGTCGCCGCTTTAGCGCATCGGTGCATGGCATCTATAGCTCGCTCAGCGGGAAATACACAGACGAAACCCGGGGCGGGGTGCTTGGTTTTGAGAAGTGGGCTTCGCGAACTTCCAAAACCAAGCACCCCGCCCCGGACCCGGCAATGTAATTTTGGCTGACCATAGTTAGGTGCGCGGTCTCCAAGGCAGCAACAGCCAAGTCCCCATTACATTAAAAAATATCAGTCCCCGCAGATCGAAACGGTCGAGAGGGCCGCCTCCGGGCGGGCGCCTTCCTCTGAGAAGTTCGCGAAGCCCACTTCTCAGAGG
>DXLS01000042.1:0-2287 GCA_019414605.1 Collinsella sp. | reverse complement strand
GGAAGCTAAGCCCCATCGCGCCGAGAGTACTGCGGGGTCAGCCCGTGGGAGGCCAGGGCGCCGCTGACCGGTGGACGGCACCGAGCCGCCATTGGGAATGTAGAAGGGGGAGGCCTCGCGGCCTCCCCCTTTTTTGCGTTTATAGGCAACATTCTTTTTGCAATTAAATCAATTTAATCATCCACCGCTGAATATAGACGTTCACCGTTCTTTTGTCGGTTCTCTGTTCTCAATGGACTAATATTTGCTTTAGCGCACTGCTGCGCTTGTCCTGTTTTACACGGGTCGTTTTATTGATTGTGACGGAAGGACTCACATGGCAGATGTTCATGAGCTGCTTGATACTTGGATTGCCAATGTCAAGGACGAGGAGCTCCTCGCTGAGCTTAACACGATGAAGGAGCAGGGTGATGAGGACGCCATCACCGACGCTTTCTTCCAGGATCTCGCCTTCGGTACTGCTGGCCTTCGCGGCACTATCGGTGCGGGCACTAACCGTATGAATATCTATACGGTCGGTCGTGCGACCCAGGGATTCGCTGACTACCTCAATGCGACCTTCGAGCATCCGACGGTCGCCATCGCTCGCGATAGCCGCAATAAAGGTGAGCTGTTCGTTAAGACGACGGCTGCCATTCTTGCAGCAAACGGCGTGACTGCTCTCGTGTATCCTAAGATTTCTCCCGTGCCGACGCTTTCCTGGGCCGTCCGCGACCTTAAGTGCTCCGGTGGTATTTGCATGACCGCTAGCCATAATCCGGCGCCTTATAACGGCTATAAGGCCTATGGCCCCGACGGCTGCCAGATCACCAGTGAGGCCGCCGATGCAATTTCTAAGGCTATCGCCGAGACCGATGCGTTTACCGGCGTGAAGTCTATGGACTTCGATGAGGCTGTTGAGCAGGGCCTTGTCAAGTGGATTGACGACTCCTGTCTCGAGCGTTATTACGAGGCCGTCCTCGCTCGCGGCGTGACGAACCTTTCTGCCGAGGAAATTGCCGGCGCTCCGCTTAAGCTTGTCTACACGCCGCTCAACGGTACGGGCCTTATCCCCGTTACCACGGTTCTTGAGCGCGCTGGCATCACCGATGTCACGGTTGTTCCCGAGCAGAAGGAGCCTAACGGCGATTTCCCGACCTGCCCGTATCCTAACCCCGAGATCCGTCAGGCTATGCAGAAGGGCATCGATCTCTGCGAGCAGGTTCACCCCGATCTGCTGCTTGCGACCGATCCCGACGCCGACCGTGTTGGCGTTGCTGTCAAGAATGGTGATGACTACCTGCTGTTGACCGGTAACGAGATGGGCGTCCTGCTGCTCGACTATATTTGCAAGACCCGTGCCGCTCGCGGCGAGGATCTCACAAAGAAGGTCGCGGTCACTACCATTGTTTCTTCCGCCATGGTCGATGCTCTGGCCGAGGAGTATGGCTTTGAGCTCCGTCGCTGCCTGACGGGCTTCAAGTACATCGGTGACATCATTACCTCGCTTTCCGATGCTGGTGAAGTCGATCGCTTTATCTTCGGTTTCGAGGAGAGCTACGGCTATCTGGCCGGTGATCACGTACGCGACAAGGACGCGGTGAGCACTTCGCTGCTGATTTGCCAGATGGCTCAGTATTACAAGCTGCAGGGTAAGAACCTCGCCGACGCGATGCACGAGCTTTACGAGAAGTATGGCTACTATCACAACAAGACGATTTCGCTGAGCTATCCGGGTGCTGAGGGTGCTGCAAAGATGGCGGGCATCATGGCCGGTCTGCGCGAGAATCCGCCTGCGGAGCTCGCAGGGTCCAAGATCGAGGCTGTTGTGGACTACAACACCTGCGTGAACGGCCTGCCCAAGGCAAACGTCATCGAGTTCGATCTCGAGGGCGGCAACAAGGGCATTGTCCGTCCGTCTGGTACCGAGCCTAAGATCAAGCTGTACATCTTCGCTAAGGGCGCGGATGCAGCTGAGGCGGATGCGGTGCTTGATTCCATCGAGGAATCTGGTCGCAAGCTGTTGGCCTAAGGGTTTGAAATCCTATTTCCATAGATAGGCGGAGGAGGGGATCTCGGATACGAGGTCCCCTCCTTTTTGGATTTAAAGGCGGATGATTCTTGGTTGTGTAGGAAATGTGTGCGCCCAGATTCCCGCCCCCGGGGGCCCTCCGGTCTGGCAATATATCTCCTTGCCGCGCGGCCCGGTCGAACCGGGAACCGGCGCAGGCGTGCACCTTGAGAACCGGATACTGCGAGGATGGACACAATCAGTGTCGCATCCGGGCAGACATCGAACCATTTGAAA
>DXLS01000041.1:0-4216 GCA_019414605.1 Collinsella sp. | reverse complement strand
GCGCCCCCGCAACCAAGGTCTGTGGAACCGTAGTCTCGACTCGCTCGCCCAACTGCAGCATTACGACAATCTGTACGTGCTGATGGGCGATTTCAACTCCACATGGGACCACGCCAGCTTCCGATACCTGCTCGGCAGCCGTTTTCTGGATTCCGGCCAGCAGGCGGGCGAAGGCCTGCACATGACATACCCGGCCATGATGCCGATCGCCGAAATCGACCATATCGTGTATGACAAAGGCGTGACCGTAGGCGACCTCAAAACCGCATACATCCCCGGCTCCGACCACCGCGCACTCCTCGCCACCCTCGAAGTGCGGTAGTCGGAGTCGTGTCATAGGTCGCGATTCCGTGTTGCCATGCTGCCATGTCGCTTCCGTCGATTGTGCGGTCGTGGCACTGTTCCGTTGTCGTCGGTCGTTTTTTGCCGCCCGTTTTATGGTAATTGCGTATGTGAAGAATGGTGGTTTTGTCGTTATTTTCTTTAATTTTTGTATAAAATATGCGATATTCTAATTTTAATTCGTGTAATTGCCATGACGTAGTCCGCGCCCGGCTTTTTCGCATTTTCTGACTTTGGCACTCACCAACGGTCTAGCTATTTGATATCTTGTTGTTGGGGTGTTGGTATTCCCAAGCGCCGGCGGTTGGGATTGATGGTACTTGCTTTTCTGGTTGCGTTTCGGGGTGTATGGGCACGGTAAACTCCGTGTATATTATCGTTTTAACGGCTATACGGTGTAATTTCCGCTGAGAACCAATAACCTGTATCGCTAAAATTATGAGGAAATCGCTTAAGAAATATTGAAATAATGTGCGTTTAGTTTTCTGAAACGTCAAAAGTGTATCTTGTTAAAGTCATAGAATGATAAGTAATATCATCGTTCTTTTTCGGCAAAGGGGACTGTGAATGCAGAAGACTACGCTGGAACTAAAAGGTTTGACAGCAAAGCATCGGAGATTAAGCGAGCAAGCCGGTTGCCCCACCATTCAAGGACGATCTTTACTGGAACACTTTCATGCGTTCATCATGAGCATCCCCGAGAGTGGGCTGAAGAGTGATGAATCTGATCTTTATATGCGGGTTACCAGTGTCAAATGTGCGGGTAGTTCTGTATGTGTGACAATCGAATCTGGCGCATTTGGGGATGATGGAAAAGTTTATGATGTAGAAACTGGTGCTATGAAATATCCAAAGGCGTATACGGATTCCATGACTATCAGTAGCAGGGTGGTCATGTATCAGCCGCCATCGGCGCCCATGGCTATATTCGCTGTTGAAAAAGTCGGAGACTCCAAAGGCTATTTCTTGCTTAATAGTTTTGTTGCAGCAATGAAACAATATGATGATTCATATACGTATCAGTCAAGCAATATTTATGAGGCTGATGATTGGGCACAAGTCAGCGATTTAGTCAAGATTAATGTGGTTGCTTATAAGAAGAGCTTGTCACATCGCGCTGGTCTCGAGGACAAACCTATTATTGCAAATTTGAGTCAAACGCTTACCCCTCCTAAAGGGGAGCACAAATTCGAACCTTGGATTAAAAAGAAGATTCTCAACAGACAGATTGATGTCGTTGAGCTTTTTGAAGTGTCTGATTCGCCAGACAAAACGTCTGAAGATAAAGAGTCTGAAGATAAAGAGTCTGATTCGTTGGATAAGAAATGCACTATTACGCTTGAACATGAAGGGAGAACGAAGACTATAGAACTCGGCAAAGTTGGTGCGCCAGTTTTCCGAGAAGTTCTTACTGAGAAAGGCGATTTACCTCTCGGGGATGATGCCTTTCAGCAGAGAGCAGCAGAATTGGTAGCGAGTCGTTATAAGTGTCTTGGCTTGGAATGGTCTACTGCATATGAACAAAGTGAATGGTCAGAAGATTCTCTTAAATTTAGGTGGAATACTTCGCAAATATTGTGAGGGGAAATGGGAGTTTTTAGACAATGTTTGAATATGCTTGTCCCAAAAGGAAGGAAACAACGTCACCCTGATTTGCTGGCAATTGTTATTGTCTTATTGATTCCAATAGGTTGTTCGGTGCTTTCTTTCGTACGTAAGATGCAAGTGGGCAATGCTGACATTATTGTGTCAGGAGTTGGAGTTCTTGGTGGGTTGCTTTTTGCTCATGCAATATTTGTTTTCCAATTGCGAATGGCATATTCTGATGCAAAACATAGACGAGCGTCAGAAGCATCTAGTCCTCTAATGGAGAAAACGGCAGTTATAGAGATGATTGACCAGATGTTTTATTCAGTTGTCTATGCATCCGCCTTGTCCTTGATCATAACATTAGTAATTGGACTAGCCTCATCACTTAGGTTGTGTGATAAAAAGGGTATCTTCCCCGTGTGGTTTTCAGCTTTAGTGATATTTCTCATTGCTCATTTAGCTGGTTGGGTTTGGTATGTAATATCAATTACAGCATCAGCTTATCGGGATTTAATTAAAGAACTTTAGCCTCGATAAAGGACTGCGAATTTTTCCTTGGGAACTAAGCGAAAGTTTTTTCGTATGTTCGGTCCCAAGGAACGTGATATATTGCTCTACTAACCAGTGTATCGGGAACGTGCGGTAAGACACGGGCATTATTCGAGTCTTGCGCATAATGCTCAGGAATTATTTTCGTTATATGTCATTCGACGTATAGTCCTCTGCTGAAATCCGAAGGACGAATTTCACCATCGAAATTCATTGTTTCAGCCAGATGATTCACCAGATCTGCCAAAATCGTATCCCTTGTAGCAACGTCATGTGGCTCCAGAAGTTTTCTATAAAGTTCTTTGGCCTGTGGATCATCGTAAAAAGTAAGCGGAATTTGGTTAAGTTCAACGCAGAGTGCTCGTTGATCCATCCTGTTGCGCATGATATTTTTAACGAGTTCTCTTTTGTCTTGCCTTCGTTCGTTATTGAGAACGTCTTTTTGCTCAATGCGGTGCTGAACAAACCAGAATGATGTAGTGATGATTGCTCCAACAATGGCTCCGATAAGTGATGCAATGGTTTCCGTCATTTTGAATCATTCTCCTTGTGCGGGAATATGCGCATTGACTACGTGCAGATATTCAAGTCTTTTCAGCATATTGAATTCAAGTAGTCTAGTCGCGTGTTTGGGCAGTTGAAAGCAAAATATGTAGAAAGTCAGTTGTTCTTTGCTGACATATACGAAATGGTGATGTTTCCGGGACTCTTGGTCCCTATTCCCGATAGGGAGGCCCGGGTCGTCGAAATGTATGAAAAGTGGAACCTGGAATGCGTTTTCCTTGCCATGGTCACATGGTTTCGTCTGTTTCGGCACGTTCTGCACTCCGTAAATGTCGCACGATTCCATTTTTCGGCCGTTTTTTGGAATCGTGCTACATCACACACCCCCGTAGTCGCGTGGAAGTGTCGGAAAAGCCGGTTCGGGGGTATGGAATAGGTGGGAAAACCGCATTTCGGCAGGAAAAATGTCGCACGATTCGAAATTTGCCCCGAAAATCGGGATCGTGCAACAAAATTCGTCGTTTCCTTCCGGGATCTTTTATCTCTTGGCAGGTTTTCTCGGCATGGTGTCCGCCATAAGCTTGGTGTTTGGACGGTGGGGCAAGAGGCTCAGTGGCGTGCGCAGGGCCTGCCGATCGCGATCGTGGAGGAGATCGCTTTCGAGAACGGTTGGATCACGCGCGACCAGCTCATGGAGTCCGCGGAGCGTTACGGCAAGAGCCCCTACGGCCAGCATCTCAAGGGCATAGCCGACGGTGAGATCATGCTCGTCCCCAACCAAAAGAGCTGACGCAGGGTCTGTTTCCGGGTGTTCCGGCTCTCCATCTTTCAATGTCTCTGCAATAGCCTGCATAGCAGGAATCCGTTAGTGTGAGATGCACTGCGCTTTCTCCAGAACGGAAATCCTGTTGAGACACGCTGAATTGACATTGCTGATATTCATGAGTAGATTTACCAGATGCGATAAAGCTAGGCGTTGTCTAGTTCGCGAAAACCGTTCCCTAGATAGGGAACGGTTTTCGTGCATTAGGGAGGCGTTATGTATAGACCATTTATGGCAGTAGAAAGCCAAGTGCAGCAGCTTAACAGGCGTGGTCTGCAGACTGACATGCGCACTCCGTGGATTTTGGAACGTGAAGGCTATTATTCGATTGTTAACGGGTACAAGGATCCTTTTCTCGATAAAGAAGCCGGAAAAAGAACACATGAAGACCGATATCTTACTGGCACG
>DXLS01000040.1:0-35919 GCA_019414605.1 Collinsella sp. | reverse complement strand
TGCTGAGGTTCGCCATGTCCTTCTTGAAGTTGAGGACCAGGTCTTCGGCGTTCATGCTGCCCCCATCATCGCGGTCTACGGGGTCAACGATATGGCACCGTGGGGACACATGTATGTCAATACTGGTCTAACAGAGCCTTTCTTAAACAGCTCGGACTGCTCGCGCACGTACTTCTTAATCACATGCGAGTAGCCAATGGGGTTCTCGTACATACCCGGATGGCGCATCTGGATAAACAGACCCAAGCGACATGCCAGATACGCATCATGTGCATGGTGAAAATCATTTGCCTCACGGCATTTGACCAAACCGGCAGCTTCACGAAGGTTGTGCGACATGCTTGCTTTAACAGGAACGATCTTAGTTCCCTCGCCGGCATAACGCGCCTCCAGCAACGCTTGAGCCATCTTGACCATCTGGCTCGTTTCTACAAGTTGGCGAGCCACAAAGCCCTTCATCGCATTATCGTTAATGGAAGAACGCAGCAAGTTGCGATACTTTTTATCGCCAATGAGCTTCGCCTGGTGCAGTTGCTTCCATGTTTCGCCCATCTTCCAGCGAATGCTCTTATCAATCAAAAGCTGGTCGGTCTTGTGCTGATTCTCCTCGCGGTATACCAGCGCCTTGTTCTCAAGGCTGTCATCCTTAATGTATGCACGCGGGATGATATGGTCGACCTCGTACTCACCCGAGCCCGCCATAAGCTTATTAAGGTCGATAGCGCGACCAGAATACAAGCACTTTCCGTTCTGCATCAAATAGAGGGTCAAGCGCTCGTCAAGGTTAACGTTTGCCGCCTTGAGTTCCTTGAAATCGCCCATAACAGCCAAGTCGCCGCCCTCGGCCTTAAACGCCTTGAGAGCGTCCTCGATGGCGTCCCAGCGCTTCGCGGTCCGCTTGCCCTTCTTCTTTTCGTCCTCGTCGCGAGTCACCTCAACAAATACGTTAGCCGGCGCGTATCCCGCAATCTTAGCGATTTCGTCAACGATGCGAATCGCTTGATTCAGGCTGCGGCGAATCGCAGGAGATCCAGGGAGCTCATTTACGCCGAGAGACTTCTCGTTTTCGGCATAGTATTTGCGATTATACTCATCCACTTTTTCCTGGAAGCCCAACGTATTGTCGTGGAGAATCTCCATCATCACCATAGTCTCGCCCAAGCGGCGCTCTGAGCTGGGATTTCCTTCTCGCAGCACGTCCATGATGCTCATAGATCGACCGGCTTGTGTATCAATCCTGATACCCGTCAGGAACTTCTCCGACAGACGTCCCCAACCGGTCAGGCGCTTTTTGCAAATCTTCTTAATCTGTTCGGCGTCGAGCATTCCATTGCCACTTGGACCAAACTCATCCTGTAGTTTTTCCTTAAGGATTGAGCGGTCCTCAAACAACGTGTTCCAAAGAATGATTTTCTCGATAACCGGATATTCGGCACGGCTCAACTCGTCAACACCAAAGATGTCCTTGGCAAAAAAGATATACGAGCCCATCTTCGATTCAAGACCGCTCTCGCCCTGGCCACCTCGGACAACCGGATTTGTTGCGTCACCCTCTTTTACAAGCCAGTCGGCAATCATCTTGTAAGTAACGCGGCGCTTTTTATGGAAAAGTTCATGGACAATGCCTTCACGCTGCGCGGCATCCAAGCGCCGCCAATCGTCACCATCCTCAGACCAGCGAACGCCATTGAGCTCATTCAGGACGCAAAACTCCTCATAGAGCAGAGACTGCTTGGGAAGCACCTTCTCGTCTGCGAGATAAGTGCAGTCACCCGTCATGCGCAGGATAAAGTTCTCTGCACTCTTGTTCTTATCGATTACGGTATCCCAGTTCCAAGGCGTGATTGCTGCATCTTCCATGCCGGGCTTGCGCTCGGACCATTGAAATCGAGGCTTGCCGTGTTTGTCCTGGGCAGCGTTTTTAGACGTCAGCGGCCCCACATAGTACGGAATACGGAACGTGACCAGACTCTCGATTTTTGCAGCCTCATCCTTAAGGAACGGATAAAAGCGCCCCTGGTTTTTAAGAATAGCCTGAAGTTCCTCAAGATGCAGCTGGTAGTAGATGGCGCCGTTATCGCTCGTCTTCAGGCGACGCAAAAAGCGCTGTTTGTCGAATGCGTCCATCATGGCGATATAGCGCACATCCGTCTCCGCGCCCGTTCCCGCAAAGAGCTTCTTTACCGATTTGGCAAAGTCATCGTAGGAGAGCTTATGCAGATCGTAGGCAGTGTAGCCCTGGGCCTTCGAGACATCATAGTCGCGCGAAGGATCGTCTGCATTCGCATCATGGTATGTTGACCCGCGGAAAAACGCATCATACGACCCGGGCGCATAGCCGCCAAACGTATCAGCGTCATCTTTCGGGGCACCATGGACCAAATATTTGAGTGTTTCGAGGTCGTGATCGTATTGCTTGTACTTTTCAATCATGTTATGAGAAATCGTCTGACCCTCGGCGTACGAAAGAAGACCTTGGAGAACATAGGCGGAATAAACACCGCAGATCGCCTCGAGAAACTCGGCGCAGTCATCGGGACATGCGGCCTGCAGCGCCTCTAGCTTCTCGTCATCGGAAAGCGCGATCTTGGTTGCCTCGCACTCAAACTCGCCAAACACGTCTTTGAACTCGCACTGAAGGCCAACGACAGCGTTCGACAAACCCTTCGCCAGCTTTTTATTCGCAGTCGCGTCTCCTGTGTCAACCACTACAAGGGCCTGAATGTCTTTTGCCTTTTGCGAACGAGAAGACCTCTCATCAGCGAGGATCTTTGCGACGGCGCTTTTATTGATTTTTGCAACATCATATTCCCTCGACTCGCACCAAGCCTGCAGGGAGTCGCTAAGACGCTCGAGGGCATCCGACGTTTTCGCCGTCTTTGCCGTCAGCTTCTCTCCCTGGCGCAAGAAGTTGCCACGATGCTTAACGATGTTATGGATTGCAAGATACACCAGGCGCAGGTCGGCCTGCTCATCGGTATCCGTAAGATAGGCGCGCAGATGGTAGGTGGTCGGGAAACGATCGTAGTAATCGGCTTTCGTGAAGTCCTTGGTAAAGATCGGGTCGCCTTCGATGGTTCGTGACTGATTGAGTCGCATGAAAAAGCCCGGATCGACTTCGCTCATCGCGGGTTCGAACAGCTTTTGCAGCAAGTCGAGACGCCAGCGACGACGCACGTAACGACGACGCTGGCCACGATGAACGCGCGCCTCGGATGCCGGCTGCGCACTATCGAACAAGCGGCTACCCCACGTCGGCTGCTTCTTAAAATGCAGAAGCTTGCCCTGGGCATCAGTCACCGCCCAACCAACGGAGCCGGTTCCCATGTCGAGGCCGATATTGTAGTCGCCAGAGTAGTTTCTTAAATTCATGTCGACCAGCCCTTCCGCGCTGTGCTACAGTTGCCTTGTCGATTACCAGTTACATCGACACTGCGAGTCAAAATACGGCTTTGCCAAAAATGCCTTCCTCGGAAGGCGTCCCGTAGGGGACAAATTGACTTGCCAGAGGGGTTCCATTTGGAGCCCCTCTTTTTTTGATACTACTACCGCGAACGGACATTTTTTAATAGCTATCGGCAAACGTAATGTTGCACAACGTTTGCGCTGTGAGCATGAGCGTTTAATGGAGTGCCTGCGGGTCCTGCCGCCGAATAAAAACGGGGCAGCTCGCATTCCCGTGAGCTGCCCCGTGCCCCTGGCTATCACGCCGTCATGTCAACCGGCGCCACTCCCCTACTTACCAAAAATCGCAGCGAGCAATCCCTTGCGTTTGGGCTTCTCCTCCCGGCAGGAACCCTCGGCCGCCGCTGCCACTTGACGCGGCTGCTCGCCGCCTCCACGGCGCACGATCTGGTATAGGAAGGGCGATTTAACGTATTTGACCTCGATGGGCGTGGCGTGCACGGTGCTTTCGCTCGACAGTATCACTTTGGGATTGAGCGGTGCCACCACATGCGTCTCGCGCTTGTCGCTGAACACTACCGCGGCCGCGCGACCTGTCTGGCCGTTCACGGCGATGCGCACTTGCTCGCCGTCGCGGCTATCCGACGCCGGGCGATCGACAAAGTAGACCGGTACCATCACCAGGCCGTCCTTATGCTTGCGGGCCTTACGCGCCCAGGTGCGGATGCTCTTTTTATTGAGCCCCAGCACCGCCTCGGCATCGTTGCCGGCAACGTCGAGCGCCAGCTTATCAATGACCACCTGGTCCTTGGTAGACGCATCGACGGAGACAACGCGGAAGTCGCCCTCCTGCATGGCAGGATCGAACGGCCCCACCTTGCCAAAGTCCCACGGCTCCAAAATGCCCATAAGACGAACGTCCAGGTAGTTTGCCCGCGGATACGCCCAATCGAGTACCTCGTAGTACACCAAGGTCTCCTTGCTCAGGCCCTTGCCCGGGAAGGACGCCATCATGCGCAAGTCCGCCAGCGCCATGGGGAAGTAGAAGAGCATCATGTCATTTTGAATCGCGTCTTCCACGTCGTGCCCGGCAAAGGCGTCGGGGTACTGGCGCACCAGCTGCAGCGCGTTGGCACGTGCCTGCTGCGGCGATATCTCACAGGGGACGCCCTGTTCGGGAACGTATTCGGCACCCACGCCCATGGTCAGGCGCTTACTAAAGGTACCGGGTTTAAGCAGGTCGGCAACGCCGATCTTATTGCCGCAGGACGGGCACTCAAACACGCGCTGGGTCGATGACCCCTCAAAGGACGCGCCGCAGGAGGGGCAGGGAATGCTCACGCGCGTGGCTTCTTGGAACTCCTGAGCCGTACCGCGGTCTTCCCACAGCAGATGCTCCAAAACCGACTGGTTGCGCCAATGCGAATTGAAGAAATACCAGTCCGGGTCCTCCGGGCGTTCGAGCTGCGACACATGAGTGAGCTTAAGCAGCCCATCGACAACCGTCAGCGGCGCATGGCGAATGCCCAGGGCGCTCTTAGGCTCCCCCGCATCGGCCTGCCATGGAACGACCGTGCCGCAATAGGCGCACTCAAAGCTGCGTTTAGACTGGTGCGAGTACATAGGGCCGCCGCAGTTTTGGCATTTAATGGCAAACATCTCGTCCATGGAAACGTCCTCCTTTGCACAGGGGCTGTCAACATTAAGTATGTCGGGCAAACAGGCACATGCCCATACCCATGTGGCCCAAAATGGAGCACCCGGTCGGACAAGAAGCCCCACTCGTTAGCTCCAGCAGACCATTGCTGCATTTTCTGAGCACCGGTACACGTTGCGTCTGTGCGAGCTACACTATCCCCTTAACCATGATTGTGAGGACGATCGCCATGCTATTTGTAAATCGGCTGGTACATACGCTTGTTCCCGGCAGCGAGGGCGAGCCGGTCGATGCTTCCCGCCGCACCAACGCGGGCTTTGCCGCAAGCCTCATCTGTATTGGCCTCAACATTGCCCTGTGCCTAGCCAAGGGCATCGCGGGCCTGCTCGCCGGCTCTGTCTCGCTCATCGCCGACGCCTTCAACAACCTCTCAGACGCCTCGAGCAACATCGTGAGCCTGCTCGGATTCCGCCTTGCCAGCCGCCCGGCAGACGAAGGCCACCCCTATGGTCACGGCCGCTACGAGTACCTCGCCGGCTTGTTTGTCGCCGTCCTCGTTTGTGCCGTCGGCATCAACCTGGTGCTCGAGTCCGTTACCAAGATCATCAAACCCTCCCCCACCGCCTACACGCTCGTTTCCCTTGCGGCACTGGCTACATCCATGCTCGTTAAGCTCTGGATGGCCGCGTTCAACCGCACGCTGGGCGACCGCATCGACTCGGAGACGCTCATCGCCACGGCGCAGGACTCCAAAAACGACGTCATCACCTCGGGCTCGGTCTTGGTGGCGGCGCTTATTTCGCAAACGACCGGCTTTGACCTCGACGGCTGGGCGGGCCTGGGCGTGGGCATCTTCATCTGCATCAGCGGCATGGGCCTGGTGCGCGACGCCATCAGCCCGCTGCTGGGACAAGCGCCCGACCCCAAGCTCGTCCAGGAAATCCGCGATAGGATTATGTCATATCCGCAGGTCCTAGGCACACACGACCTCATGGTGCACGACTACGGCCCCGGCCGTCAGTTTGCCAGCGCACACGTGGAGATGCCCGGCGAGGGCGATGCGTTTGAGCACCACGAGATTCTGGACACCATCGAGCACGATATCAAGCACCAGATGGGCATCGATATCACGCTACACTGCGACCCTATCGCAACAACCGGTGACGATCTACGAGGCTGGGTCAAGCGCGGCGTAGCGCAGATCGACCCCGCACTTTCCATCCACGACTTGCACGAGCACGACGGGTTCGTTTCGTTTGACCTGGTGCGTCCCGACGACTTTGACATATCCGACGAGGAGCTGCTGGAGCTCGTCACGCGCATCGTGCATGAGCGCCGACCCGATGCGTCATGCGTCGTCACGTTTGACTCGGGCTTCAGCTCGCCCGACCGTCCGGCCGAGCAGCTGTAGCCCCGCTCCGCTCGGCCGCTAGTTTCCCTGTGCACCCAAAATGCCGTTTTGTAGGGCGTTCCAGGCATCTGTCGCCATGTCTCCCAAGTTCTGCGCGGTATCGCCCAGGTTTTGTGTCGTATCGCCCAACTCTTGCGCCTTGTCTCCCAATTCCTGCGCCTTATTGCTCAGGTCCTCCAGCATGTTGGAGCTCGAGCTGTCGGTGCCGCTTTGGCCGTCGGACGAGTTGCCCGAGCTGTTCTTGTGCGTAAGTTGAATTTCGAGGTTACCGTTGTCGTTATAATAGGCAGAAGTAACAACCCAGTTGGCATCGACGACGGGCGTTGAGCCGTCGTCAGTCAGGACCACGGCATTCGAAAGATCGGCGCCACGCGACTTGAGAATCTTTTTGGCGTTGGACCAGTACTGTCCCGGGATATCGCCCAGCTCTACTGCACCCGCCTGGGCGACCTCTGTCTGCTCGGCCGTCGTGCTGGTTGTAGCACCTCGCTTGTTGAGCATGCCCGACACGATGGCAAACACAACCGACAGCACAAAGAAGATCGCCAGCACAATGAGGATCTTCTTGATCACGCTCGACGAACGCGACGGCGCCTTTTCCTCGTCCTCGCCATACTGCGGAATCGATTTGGGATACTCGCGATAAGGCTGGCGCGCATACGGATCGCGCGACTCATAACGAGGCTGGGTCTGTGCCGTACGCGGCATATACGTCGTCTGCTGAGGCTGCGGAATGGGATTTTGCGGCAGGTTGTTATAAGCATCTGTCGCCGCATTGCCATACGGGTCCGGCGGTGCATAATCAAACGGATCCCGCGGTGTATCGCCATGGCCCATAACTCGTGTGGGTTCGGCCGACGCCTGCGTCATATCGGGAGCAGCGTAGCCGGGATTCGGCACGACGCGGGTCTCATCGGCGCCATTGCCCGTCCGCGGGGAGCCATATCCGCCCATCACGGTCGTCTTGTCCTGGTCCATGCAACGTTTCCCTTCCGTCGCCTGCAAGCATCAAGTTATCCATGCATTCTACCCGCGCAAAAGCCTATGATGGGCAAAGGCCGTCGGTATCTACAAGACAAGCGCGCCTAGAACCAAAAGCCCCGCTGTGCTGTGGGGCACGGCGGGGCGGACTAGCAGCTATGGACAGCAGGCTTAGAACAGGCCGGTAATGTTGCCGTCGTTGTCGACGTCGATGTTCTCAGCCGCGGGAACCTTGGGCAGGCCCGGCATGGTCAGAACACTGCCAGTCAGTGCGACCACAAAGTGGGCGCCGGCGGAAACCTTGAGCTCGCGCACGGTGATGCGGAAGCCCTCGGGAGCGCCCAGAGCCTTGGCGTTATCGCTAAAGCTGTACTGGGTCTTGGCGACGCACACCGGCAGGTTGCCAAAGCCGTTCTCGCGCAGCTCGGCGAGCTGGCGCTTGGCAGCCGGCGTAAAGTCGACGCCATCGGCGCGGTAAACCTTGGTGGCAACGGCCTCCAGAGCATCGGCAACATCGGCGCCGTCCTCGTAGGCAAACTTGAGCTCGCTCGGCTGCTCGATCAGACGCATGACCTCGTCGGCCAAATCGAGCGCGCCCTCGCCGCCCTTGGCCCAGACCTCGGAAAGCTTAACGTTAACGCCGAGCTTCTGGCACTCGGACTCGATGAGCTCGAGTTCGGCCTCGGTGTCCGTCGGGAAGCGGTTGATGGCGACCACGCAGGGAAGACCATAGACCCTCTGGATATTGTCAACGTGGCGCAGCAGGTTGGGCATGCCGGCCTTGAGGGCATCGAGGTTCTCGTCGTTAAGGTCGGCCTTTGCAACGCCGCCGTTGTACTTAAGCGCGCGGGCGGTGGCGACAATCACGACGGCGCTGGGGCGAACGCCCGTCATGCGGCACTTGATGTCGAGGAACTTCTCGGCACCCAGGTCGGCGCCGAAACCGGCCTCGGTAATCGCGACGTCACCAAAACGCATGGCCATGCGGGTGGCCATGATGGAGTTGCAGCCGTGGGCGATATTGGCGAAGGGGCCGCCGTGGACAAACGCAGGCGTACCCTCGAGCGTCTGCACCAGGTTGGGCTTGAGCGCGTCCTTAAGCAGCGCAGCCATGGCGCCCTGAGCCTTGAGGTCGCGGGCGCGGACGGGCTCGCCGGTAAAGCTGTAGCCGACGACGATCTCGCCCAGACGCTCCTTGAGGTCGTTGATGCTCGTGGACAGGCACAAGATCGCCATGACCTCGGAGGCAACAGTGATGTCGAAGCCATCCTCGCGCGGCACGCCCTGGGCCTTGCCGCCAATGCCGTCGATAACGTGGCGCAGCTGGCGGTCATTCATGTCGACGACGCGCTTCCAGGTGATGCGCTTAACATCGATGCCGAGCTGGTTGCCCTGCTGAATATGGTTGTCGAGCATGGCAGCCAGCAGGTTATTAGCGGCACCGATAGCATGGAAGTCACCGGTAAAGTGCAGGTTGATGTCTTCCATGGGGATGACCTGAGCCCAACCGCCACCGGCGGCACCGCCCTTTACGCCAAACACGGGACCGAGCGAAGGCTCACGCAGGGCCACGGCGCTCTTGACGCCGCGACGGCGCAGGCCATCGGCCAGGCCGATGGTCGTGGTGGTCTTGCCCTCTCCTGCGGGCGTGGGATTGATAGCGGTCACGAGGACAAGCTTGGCCTGGTGATCAGTTGGCTCATTGAGCAGAGAGTAGTCGACCTTTGCCTTGTCAAAGCCGTACGGAATCAGGTGCTTTACGTCGACGCCGGCGTTCTTGGCAACCTCGGTAATGGGCAGCGGCGTGACGGAACGCGCGATTTCGATATCAGTAGGCATGGACGGTCCTTTCGTTACTGGATGAGAAAAAGACCAATTCAGCATAGCACGGGCGCGCAATAGTAAAACACCCGTAACCGACGAACGGCGATATGTTTACCCAATGCCCAGCGATAGCCTAACAGCCCGCCAAAACAAAGCGCCCTAAACGGTAGGTTCAATCCCCAAGTGTTCAAAGGTGCGCAAGGTTGCCTGACGGCCCTGGGGCGTGCGGATCATCAAGCCGCACTGCAGCAGATAGGGCTCATAGACATCCTCGAGCGTACCCGGATCCTCGCCCACCGCGCTGGCAAGGGTCGTCAGGCCCACGGCACGGCCGGAGAACGTCTTGGCAAGCGTCTCCAAGATGCGAATGTCCATCCAGTCCAGACCAAGCTCATCAATCTCGAAGAACTCGAGCGCCTGACGGCAGATATCAAGCTCAATAGGACCGTTACCGCGCACCTGCGCATAGTCGCGCACACGCTTGAGCAGACGGTTGGCCAAGCGCGGCGTGCCACGCGAGCGCGAGCCGATCTCAAGTGCGCTGGGATGGTCGATCGTCACACCCAGGATGGTCGCCGAACGCGTCACGATCTGAGCGAGTTCCTCGACCGTGTAGTAGTCCAGGCGATACGAAATGCCAAAGCGGTCGCGCAGCGGGCCGGTCAGCATACCCGAGCGGGTTGTTGCCGCCACCAGCGTAAACTTGGGGATATCCAGGCGAATCGAACGTGCGGCCGGGCCTTTACCGATCACGATATCGAGCGCAAAGTCCTCCATAGCGGGATACAGGACTTCCTCGACCGAACGGTTAAGACGGTGAATCTCGTCGATAAACAGCACATCACCCGGCTGCAGGTTGGTAAGGATAGCCGCCAAGTCGCCGGTACGCGCGATGGCCGGGCCGCTCGTCGTCTTGATCTGAGCGCCCAGCTCGTTGGCGATAACCGTGGCCAGCGTAGTCTTGCCCAGACCCGGAGGGCCCGAGAAGATCACGTGGTCGAGCGTCTCGCCACGGCTCTGCGCCGCCTCAATCAGCACGCGAAGGCTCTGCTTGATATGCTCCTGGCCGCAGTAGTCGTCCAGGCGCTGGGGACGCAGGGTACGGTCGACATCGAGGTCTTCGGGCGTTAGTTCCGAGCCCACCATGCGCTCACCGTGCGCCATGGATGCCGCCGGCGAGTTGCCGGGCGTCGCCCACAGGTCCTGAGAGTCATCGGCTTCCCACATCACGCATCCATTCCGAGTCGCTTAAGCGCCGCGCCGAGCAGATCCTCGACACGCATATCCTGCTCATCATACCCGCTCAGGGCAACCTCGGTCTCCTGCGGGCTAAAGCCCATGGAGAGGAGCGCCGCGCGGGCGTCATCGATGGCCGAGGGAGCGGCGGCGGGAACCGGCATCGCAACCTGACCGGGGATTACGTCGACCGGAACAAAGCCCTTGTCCTTGGCAAAGGTACTCTTGAGCTCCAGGATCAGACGCTGCGCGGTCTTTTTGCCCACACCGGGCACCTTGGCCATGCCCTTGTCGTCCTCGGCCATCACCAGCGAATACAGCTGTCCCACGGTATAGGTGGAAAGCACGGCAAGCGCCAGGCGCGGGCCAACACCCGACACGGACACGAGCCGGTCAAACATCGTGCGCTCGTCCTTGGAGGCAAAGCCAAAGAGTGTCATGGCGTCCTCGCGCACCTGCATACGGGTATAGAGGCGCACCTCGCCGCCGGGTGTAGGCAGCGTGGCGGCAGTGCTGCCCGAGATGCCGAGCTCAAAGCCCACGCCCGATACATCGACAACGGCCGAGCTCATCGTGGCCTCGACAAGCGTTCCATGGAGCTGGGAGATCATCAGTATCCGGTTCCTCTCTGTTGATAGAACTCGCCGCCGGTAAGCGCCCGGGTGCGGCTGAGGTTTACGTGACAGATGGCGCAGGCCAGCGCATCGGCGGCATGGTCTGGGTGAGGGTCGTGATCGAGCTGCGTGAGCGTGCGCACCATGTAGGCAACCTGCCGTTTATCTGCGGCACCGGTGCCCACCACGGCCTGCTTGATCTGCATGGGCGTGTATTCGCCAATCTCGAGCGCGCATTCCGAAAGCGCCACGAGCGCAGCACCGCGGGCATGCGCCGTTGGGATGGCCGAGCGAACGTTAGCGCCAAAGTAGATGCTCTCGATAGCAGCGGTATCGGGTCGATAACGCTCCACGACACCCTTGAGGTCGCGGGCGATATGCGACAGGCGCACCGCGAGCGGACTGCCTGCGCTGGTCTCGATACAACCGTAGGCACGGCAGCGAACCTCGCCGCGCCGCTCCTCGATAATCCCCCAACCCGTATGGGCCAAACCGGGGTCGATACCCAAAAAAACCAAGCCAACCTCCCTTCGCCACAAGCACGGCGCGAGACAAGGCCCCGCGCACTATTCACGAACGTCTGTTCTAGAATAACACAACGGGGCCAAGATACTTAGTTGAAGTGTCGGGGTTGGGAGCGAATCCCATCCCCAGTTTAGTTCTGCGAGAAGAATGGGAACTGCCTCGGATCCACCGGCGGATGTGGCATCGGACCACCCTGGGGCCCACCCTGCGGTCCGCCCTGGCCGCCCATCATCTTGTCGATGGCGTCCTGGACCTCGCCCTCAAACCGCTTCATGCCCTCATGCAGACGACGCTGACCGTCCTCGGAGCGCAGCTCTTCCATCTGCTCGGGCGAAATACCCAACAGCTCGCCCAACAGGCCCATCATCTCGCCGCGCATACGGTCACTCGTATCGTCGTCGGCAAAGCGGCTCACTTCGGCGCGCGCCAGCGAATCAACCGTCATGCGCTCCTTGCCGTTGAGCCCCAGATCGGACCACGCAAGCATGTACGGCCAGGCGCGCTCGGCAAACGAACGGGCCGAGACGATCGGCACCGTCGGCAGCATGTGACGAGCAGCCTCACCTTGGCGCACGAGCATCAACAGCAGCGAGCAGGCCTCGGGCTTGCCCGCGGCAATCGGGATGTCATCAAAGGGACGGTTGCGGTCCACGTGCGACTCAAGCGCACCATCGACCTCGCCCGGCTCAAGCCCGCCCAGCAGCTGCGCCGCGCGATCGAGCATATCAACCGGACCGGCGAGCGTCGAGAGTGCCTGCGCCAGCACGCGATTCATGCAATCCTCCACCGCGTTGAGCGTCACGAGCTCTTGGGGCACCACGGCCGAGGCGCGGTTGCGCACGCGTGCCACAAACTCGAGCGTCGACAGATACACGTCGCCAAAGGGCGCGAAGTCGCCCTGGTAGCCGCCGGACAGCGCGGGCGCCGCCAGCGCATACTCGGTCTTGGACAGCGGGCTCAGCGCCATGGCGCCCAGCTCGAGCGCCGTATCCTCGAGCATCAGGCCCAGCGCACGCGAACGCAGGCGTTCGGCATCGCCCGCCGACACGTCGCGGTCGAACACGCGCGCCGCATCTGGCGCATCGCGCTCGACGGTGCGAATGTGCAAGCGCTCGGCGATTGAGCGCACAGCAGAACAACGGGCGGCTTCGGCCTCCTCCTGCGCCGGCGTAAAGATGCGGTTGCGATCCAACACCAGACCGATCACGTTACGCGGACCCAAGGCATCGACAGCCAGCGCCGCAAGCAAAGACGACGGCAGATCGCCCTCGAGCGCCACCACGGCACGCGACGTACCATGGGCACGGGCGTTATCACGCACAGCGAGCACCAGCGCCTGCCACAACCACTCCTCGGAACGAAACTCGGGCAGCTCGTGGTCCTCCAAGGCATCGAGCATCACGCCGCGCTGAATCTCCTGAACCAGCAGGCTCTCCTCAAAACACGGCGCCTGGGCCACCACGCGACCGCAGTCGTCGAGCACAAACGAGCCGCCGGTATACACCGACTCGTCATAGGCACCGACCGGTGCCATGCAGGCAAACCACACGCTGCGCTTGGAGGCGATCTTGCGGTAAGCACCGCTGCGCACGGCGGCAATAGCGGCCGTCTCGCGGTCTGTCATGTCAAACGCGTTGAACTGGAAATAGGCAATGAGGTCGACGCCGGTCGGCAACATCTCGAGTTCGCGGTCCAAGTCAAACACCACGGCGATGCGCACGCCGTCCACGTCAAACACCGGCGGTGCCCAACGCGCATCGTTGCTCTCGCCACGCTGCAGGGCAATACTTGCGCGCGCAGGCACCACGCGACCATCCTTAAGCATCATATAGTCAAGCAGGGGCTGGCCCTCAAACGAAACCGCAGCGGGCACGATGCAGATCATATCGAGCTCTTGGATGCGCTCGGCAACGCCCGTCAGGCCCGTCAACATATCGTGCTCAAAATCGGCAGCGCCCACCAGGCCACCGGGCATGGCGCCCATAAAGAGCGGGGCCGGAACGCACAGCACGCGCGCGCCGCGCTCATGAGCCAGGCGCGCCTGGTCCTCGATGCGACCGCAGATGCCCTCAATATCACCCAGGCGCATATCGATCTGTGCAAGTGCGAGCTTCATGGCCCAGCCCTTTCCGTCGTAAACCATCGTTGTCGTAGTAAAAGCGCCGGCCGCATAATGCAGCCGGCGCTCGCATGTGCATATGCTAGCTATGATACCCCGAGCGGGGGTGCGCTCCTAGAACGTCGCAGACCACAGCCCATGCAGGTTGCAGTAGGCATAGACGGTACCGGTCTTGGAGCCGCCAGCGAAAAACGTCGTGGGCTTCATGCCGGGCTTAAGATAATGGACCTCCAGGCGGCCCTCGGCCTCAAGCGCGATCCACTCGATGTAGTGCTCGGGCAACATGGGGTGCTCCGTCGCGCCCACGCGTGCGTGGATCACGTGACCGTCGCGCTCGCTCTCAACGACCGGCACGTGCTTTTCGTGCGCCGCGTCCTCGGTGTTCGCGGTCAGCTCCGTGCAGCCGGCAGGGGTCGCAACGTCGTCGCCAAGGGCGGCGATAAGCTTGCCGTCGGGGTCCTTAAAAAATTTCGCCATGATGTTCTCCTTTGCTGATGTGCCAATGTTCTCAATGGTTCTTATGCCCAAAGACAGGCGAACCATCCACGGCATGGCAAATGAACACATAACGGGTGGGACAAGCGGTCGGGTTAAGACGAACCGGTAACCTGGCCCAACCCGGCAGCCCCAGCCCGCGCGCAGCTAGCGACCGTCGCCACCGAGCAGCGCCAGAACATCCTCGCGCGTGAACAGCGCCGACGAGATGCCGTCGCCGCCAAGCACGCTGTTGACCAAATCGCGCTTGGACTCCTGCATCTGCATAATGCGTTCCTCGATCGTGTCCTTGGCGATGAGTTTGTACACGGTCACGGTGTGCTGCTGGCCAATGCGGTGGGCGCGATCGGTCGCCTGGTCCTGCGCGGCCACGTTCCACCACGGGTCGTAGTGGATGACCACGTCGGCCGCCGTCAGGTTAAGGCCCACGCCGCCCGCCTTGAGCGAAATCAAAAAGACCGGAACCTCGCCCGCTTGGAACTGCGCGACCATCTTGGCGCGGCTCTCCTTAGACGAAGCGCCCGTGAGTTTAAGGAAGGCGATGTCCTCCTTAGACAGGCGCTTGCCGATGATATCGAGCATGCCCGTAAACTGGCTGAACAGCAAGATGCGATGACCACCGTCGAGCGCGCCATGGACGAGCTCCATGCACGTATCGAGCTTGGCGCTTCCCGCCCTGTAATCCTCGTAGTGCAGATGCGGGTCGCAGCAGATCTGACGCAGCTTGGTGAGCTCGGCAAGCACCTTGAGCTTGTCTTTCTTAAACTCCCCCGCCTCGCGGTGCTGAACTTGTTGGGCAATGCGATCCTGGTTGGCCAGGTAGAGCTTGCGCTGCTCGCCGGTAAGCTGCGCCATCACCGTGTCTTCGATCTTCTCGGGCAGGTCGGCCACTACGTCTTCCTTTACGCGACGCAGCACAAACGGCGACACGAGTGCCTGCAGACGAGCGGCGCTGTCGCCCTCGGCGTGCTCGACCGGGCTTTCGAAGCGCTTGGCAAACGACTCGCGCGTGCCAAGCAGGCCCGGCATCAAAAAGTCGAAGATGCTCCAGAGCTCGGACAGTCGGTTTTCGATGGGCGTTCCCGTCAAGGCAAAGCGCACGCCGGCCGGCAGGCGCTTGGCAGCACGGGCCACCTGGGTGAGCGGGTTTTTAATGTACTGGGCTTCGTCGAGCACCACGCGGGCAAAGTCCTGCTCGACGTATTCGTCGATGTCGCGGCGCATGAGGTCATACGACGTCACAACCACGTTGTGCTCGGCGGCACCGGCAATTTGCACGCGACGCTGGGCCTTGACGCCCACGATGGCGCACACATCAAGCGAGGGGGCAAAGCGCTCCAGCTCGGCAGTCCAGTTGTACACGAGCGACGCGGGGCATACCACGAGCGTGGGCTTGGTGTCCCCCGCCTCCACGCGCGCCAGAACATGCGCGATCATCTGCAGCGTTTTGCCAAGGCCCATATCGTCGGCCAGGATGCCGCCAAGGCCCAGGTGCTCAAGCGAGCCAAGCCACTGATAGCCGTCGACCTGATAGCCACGCAGCGTGGCCTTGAGTGAGGCGGGTACCGTAAAGTCCATCTTGCCGAGCGTGTCCAGGCGTTCGACGGTACGATGGAATGCAGCGTCGCGATCGGCCTCGAGCGCCGGCGTACGCGCGAGCATGCTATCGACAAAAAGGGTGCTCGACGCGGGAAGCGACACGCCGTCGAGCAGGTCGACGGCATCGACCCCCAGATCCTCGGCAAGGCCAAACGCGGCGCGCGCTCCCTCGTCCAGGCGAATGATGTCGCCCGACGTGAGACGCGCAAACGTCTGGTGGCGCCTGTACGAGTCCAGATAGACGGCAAGATCTGCCGCCGAAAGACCGCTCGCGCCCAGTTCGACGTCGAGCAGGTTACTCTTGACGGTTGCACGCACCGAGAGCTTAGGCGCAGGGCGTACCGAGATCTGGCGCAGGCGATCGCTGAGCATGACCTCGCCCAGCTCGGACAAAGCCGCCAGCCCCTCGGTCAGCAGGCAGAACAGGCGAGCGTCATCGCGCTCCTCAAATGCCAGGCCGCCCTCGTAGAAATCGAAGTACAGGGCCGCTGTGTCCATAACGCGAAACTCCGCCACCGTATCGCGGGGCGGAACGCCGGGGCGTTGCTCTTCGAAAGGACTGCCCGGAGCACCCAGGCTAAAGAGATCTGACGACCAATCGCCGTAGGTCACCGTAATTTTGCAGGTCACGAGCCCGTCGTCGACGCCAATCGCCATGGCAAAACTCGGCTCGGGCGCCACGGCGTCGAGCGCGGCGGGAGCGGTGAGGTCGGTGTAGTCGCGCAAGATAGGCAGCGCCATACGGCAGAACTCGCCCACCTGGTCGGCGGCGATATGGACCGGCGTGCGGCAGGGCAACAAGTGCGACAGGAACGGCGCCGCATGTTGGGCAAACGCCGTGTCGGTACGGCGCGCGCGGCGCGTATCGACCAGATAGGCTGCGTCACCAGCGACAAAGCAGTACGTATCGGCCGGCAGGCGCAAGTCGTAGCTGCCTCCCGCCGCCGGTGCAATCTTGGCGGCAAGGAGCGGCGGGCGCTTGGACGGGACTTCGCCCTCCCCCTGCGGCGACGGCTCGACCGCCACCTCGTAGGCGCGATGCGTCGTCGTCCCCCGCGACCAAGCAGGCTCAAAGGACATGGTCCTGCCACGCAGCAGGTCCAGCACGGACACGACCGAATGCTCGGATACCGGCAACTGACGCTCGGCGACAAAACCGTTGCGGGCAAAGTCATACGACGCCGAGCGCGAGCTCGTAATATCGCCTAGGTAGGCGACCGTCATTGCGATAAAGTCGAGCAGCTTTGTCGACACGTCATCGAAAGCCTCGGGCACATGGGCAAACGTAAGCTTCTTGCCATAGGAGAACGTACCGCCGCGCACATAGGCATCGGCCATGCCGTCGATATCCTTAACCACGTAGGACACCGAACCGCTACGAATGCGGAACTCGAGCGCCCAGCTAAAGCGATCGGCAAACAGCGGATTGTAGTACGGCACCAGCGAGGGCTCCAGCATCGCTTTGGGCGCATCGGGGTCGATGGTGCCGGCGAGCTTGCGGCGCATGGCCGCGAGCTCGCCCATGCGCGCGTCCGAAAGATCGGAAAGCGCCGCCACAAGGCTCGGGCTCGTGGGGACGGGTGCCGGGAAGGGAAAGTTGGGGTTGACCGCAGATGCGGTGGGCGCGGGACGTGTGGGCTGCTTGGACTGTGCGGGCGGTACCGTAAACGCGCGGACCGGCGTGCGCAAACCCTCGACGGGCTCAGCGCCGCTGGCATCCAGATACGCCAACGCCGTGGCGACGGCGTGCTTGCACATGCCGGAATAGCGGAAGGCGGCCGGGCAATCGCAGTCGTAGTCGATAACCTCGTGCTCGTCCATGTCGAGCGCCACGTGCGTCTTGTACAGGTCGCCGCGCGAGCCACGCACCGTGCCCTCGATGTTCACGTTTTTGGAGAAGCGCGAGCCAGAGTCCTCAAACGACAGCACGGCGCCGTTGAGCATGAGCGAGCGCCCCTTCATAAAGGTGCTGCTGAGCGCTGCCTCCTTACGAAGCGCCTGTACAAACGTCCCCTGCGCCATCACTTCCTCCAATCTCGCATGCCAAATGATTTTTCTGGGACGGGGATGAAAAAATCATTCCCGTCCCAGAAAGACCGGTCTACCGCCACACGTCACCCAAAATGATTTTTTAATCCCCGTCCCAGAAAAATCATTTTAGATAACCGTCACGCGGCCTTGGTTGCCGACGATGGCCTTGGCCTCGGCCAACAGCGGAATCGAGCGCGCGTTGACCTTGGCCGGCACCTCGGCACGCAGCACGCGCCCGTCCACCTGCTCGATAAAGATCTCCACGCGGTCGCCGCCCGGGTTGGCGGTAAGCACCGTGGCAAGACGCGCCATATTGCCCTGGCTAAAGCGGCTGTTGGGCACCATGACCTCAAACACCTTGGGCTTGTTGTTCTCCTCATTAAGCTCCAGCGGCACAATCTCCTGCGCGATGATCTGATCGCCGCGGTCCGAGCGCTCGAGCTTGCCCTTAATGCGCACAAACGCATCGGACAGCTGCGCACCGGTCTCGGGATCGACCTCGCCGTACAGGTACCCCTCGGCCTCCTTGTAGGTCTTGGGGAACACCACGACCGTGGCCTCGCCTTCCATGTCCTCGAGCTGCACAATGCCCATGGGGTCGCCGTTTTTGGTCACGCGCTTGGACACGCTCGAGACCATGCCGGCCCACCACAGTGCCTTGCCCTCGGGAATCTCCTGGTTGATGGTACCGCCCGTGGGGTTTTGCACCTCGTAGCCGGTGTCGATCTGCGAGAACGAGAAGTCGCGCGCTTTGCTGAGTGCATACTCAAACGGACGCAGCGGGTGGTCCGAGACATAGATGCCCAGAACCTCCTTCTCCTGGCTCAGCTTAAGGTGGCGGTCCCACTCCTGGCCATCCGGATCGGGCACGCTCACCTCAAAGCCTGAGCCCTCAACGTCGCCGAACATGTCGAAGAACGACGTCTGGCCGCTCGCACGATCCTTCTGGCGCTTCACCGCGGCATCGATGATGTTCTCGGGGTTGTTCTTATCCACAAAGTGCATCATCTGGCGACGCGGATACCCCGTGGAGTCGAAGGCGCCTGCCTTGATCAGCGATTCGATCACGCGACGGTTGGCCTGGCTCGAGTCCACGCGCTCAACAAAGTCATGCAGCGTCTTAAACGGACCGCCCGCCTCGCGCTCGGCGATAATCGCCTGCGCCACGCCGGTGCCCACGCCGCGGATGCCGGCCAGACCAAAGCGCACGCCCTCCTTGGTAGCCGTGAACTCGGTACCGGACTCGTTGACATCTGGCGACAGCACGGGGATTCCGTCGTGGCGGCACGCCGAGACGTAGTGAACGATCTTGTCGGTCTTGCCCGTATAGGACGTCAGAACGGCCGCCATGTACTCGTGCGGATAATGCGCCTTGAGCCACGCCGTCTGCATAACCAGGATGGCGTAGCCGGCGGAGTGCGACTTGTTGAAGGCGTAGGACGCGAACTCGAGAACATCGTCCCAAATCTTCTGGGCGACCTCGCGCGTGTAGTTGTTCTTGATAGCGCCGTTCATCCAGTGGTCGTAGGTGGTCTCGTCCGAGCCATCCTCCCAGTGGAGCACCGTCGACGTGAGCAGCTTGATCTTTTTCTTAGCCACGGGCTTACGGATACGCGAGTCCGATTCGCCCTTGGAGAAGCCGCACATCTCGACGGAGATGAGCATAACCTGCTCCTGGTAGACCATGGTGCCGTAGGTTTCGCCCAAGATGTCGTCCAGGCGGTCGTCGTAGGAGACCGCCGGCTCCTTGCCGTTCATACGGTTGATGTAGGACGAAACCATGCCGGCGCCCAGCGGACCCGGGCGGTACAGGGCGATCAATGCCACGACGTGCTTGTACTCGGTGGGCTTCATGTTCTTGATCGTGGCCGTCATGCCGGCGGACTCGACCTGGAAGACGCCGGCGGTGTGGCCGGAACCCATGAGCTTAAAGATCTCGGGATCGTCAAAGGGAATCTCTTCCTCTTTGATGTCGATGCCGAAGTTCTTCTTGATGTTTGCCTTGGCCTTGGAGATAACCGTCAGCGTGCGCAGGCCCAAGAAGTCCATCTTGAGCAGGCCCATGTCGGCAACGGTATGGCCCTCGTATTGGGTAATCTCGACGCCGCCTTTGGTGTCGAGCTTGGTGGGCACGTGCTCGTTGACGGGGTCGCGGCAGATCAGAACGGCGCACGCGTGCACGCCCTCGCCACGGGTGAGACCCTCGATCGAGAGCGCCGTGTCGATGATGCGGCGGGCGTCGTCGTCCTTTTTATAGGCCTCGGCAAAATCGGGGTTAAACAAATCCTCTTTGCCGGGTTGCTTTTCGAGCACCTGCTTGAGCTTGACCTTGGGGTCGCTCGAGACCATCTTGGACAGGCGCTGGCCCATGTAGACCGGATAGTCCAGAACGCGCGCGGCGTCGTTGATGGCCTGCTTGGCCTTAATGGTCGAGTAGGTGATGACGTGGGTGACCTTCTCGGGACCGTAGAGCTGGCGAACGTGCTCCACGACCTCGAGGCGCCGCTCATCGTCGAAGTCCATATCGATATCGGGCATCTCGGTACGCTGCGGGGACAGGAACCTCTCGAACATCAGGCCGTTCTCGAGCGGATCGAACGCGGTGATGTTCATGGCGTAGGCGACGATAGCGCCAGCGGCCGAGCCACGGCCGGGACCGACGCCGATGCCGTTGTCCTTGGCCCATTGCACGTACTCGGCAACGATCAAAAAGTAGGCGGCAAAGCCCTTGTCGCAAATGACTTTGTATTCGTACTCAAAGCGCTCTTTGATGTTGACGCCACCGATCTCGCGCGTGGCCCAGTCGTCACCATAGTGCTGGCGCAGGCCCTTCTCGCACTCGCGGCGGAACTGGCTCTCGTGCGTCTCGCCGGGATCGAGCAACGGGAAGCGCGGCAGGATGATGGAGTCCCAGTCCAGCTCCACGTAGCACTTGTCGGCGATCTCGAGCGTGTTGTCGCAGGCCTCGGGGCAATACGGGAACATCGCCCGCATCTCCTCCTCGGTCTTCATGTAAAACTCCGAGCCGGTCATGCGCATGCGGTTGGGGTCATCGACCTTGGCGTTCATACCGATGCACATGATGACGTCCTGCACGGGCGCATCCTCACGGCGCAGGTAGTGGAAGTCGTTGGTGGCGATGACCTTGACGCCCACCTGCTTGGCGATATCGATGAGCGTGCGGTCCATCTGCTCGTCGGTCAGACCGTTGTCGGTGGTAATGCCGTGTTCCTGAATCTCGATATAAAAGTCGCCGGGATCGAAGGTGTCGCGGAAGGTCTCGGCCCACTTGATGGCGCCCTCCATGTCACCGCGGTCGATGTACTTGGGAATGATGCCCGCGATGCAGGCACTGGTGCAGATCATGCCCTTGGCATGGCGGCGCAGGTTGTCGAGCGTCACGCGCGGCTTGTAGTAAAAGCCCTGCACGGCGGCCTCGGAGACCGTCTGCATCAGGTTGACGTAGCCCTCCTGGTCCTTGGCCAGAAGAATCATGTGGTAAAGCTCGGGCTTATGGTCGCGGGCGAGCGTCTCGTCCGGCGTAAAGTAGACCTCGCAGCCAAAGATGGGTTTGATGACCAGGGGCGGCTTGAGCTCGTCGATGTTGCCCTTCTCGTCCCACATGGCCATGTCCTTCACATACTGGGCATGCTCGCGCGGGTTTGCCTCGGGATCGGGCTCCACCAGCTCGTCGCGGCGGTCCTTTTCCAAGAAGGCCTTGTCGTGGCTCCACGTTTTGTACTCGGGCGTGTTGTGGTTGACGGCGTCGCAGGCCAGCGCCAGGTCGGGCACGCCATACATGTAGCCGTGGTCGGTAATGGCCACGGCGGGCATGCCCAGCTCAACGGCGCGGTTGACCATATCCTGGATACGGGTTGCGCCGTCGAGCATGGAGAAGACAGTGTGGTTGTGCAGATGGACAAATGCCATGTGATGAGCTCCGATGCGGGTTCGTGTTCTGACTGAACGATTTTACCCCACGGCGCGGACGGCACCCGAACCTAGCCAAACCCACACGGGTAGTCTTTTTGCAGTTGCGGTGGAATCGAGAGGGATTCCACCGCACGAAGTTGAGGGCTAGAGGTTGTAGGTGACCACTTGGGGCTCGGTAGGGAAAAGCGGGTCGACTTGCTCCACACGGACGAACTTGACGGTCACGCCCTCAAAGCCCGCCTTGTGCAGAACATCCGAATAGACACGCGCCTGCAGGGCGTGCTTCTCGAGCAGCTGGTCGGGTGTCTCATCCGGCGTGCCACCCGTCTTGTAGTCGATGGCCAGCGCGCGCGACGGATCGGCCGGGTCGGTTGCCAGCGCATCGATGGCGCCCTCGGCATAGGCACCGTAGCAGGCAATGTCTTTGTCCTCACAGCCCAGCGAGAAGAACGGTACCTCGGCACGGACACACGGCCAGGCAAGCAGCTCGGCACGGACCGATGACCCAAGCCAGCGATTCAGGGCGACGTCAAAGCGCTCGCGCTGCTCTGGCGTCAGACACCACAGGCGCGCCAGCGCATCGGCGCGCGCGGCGGGCAGTTCATTGGCACCCGTCTCGATGAGCCACTGGCAAGCGGCGTGGAAGGCCGAGCCCAACGCCATGGGGTTGCCGGCGGGCTCAACGGCGGCCACGTCTGCATCCGTCATCTCGGAACCATCCGACTCCGCGTCATCGCCAGCCTCGTCCATGGGCACATGTGCCTCGGCGACACGGTCCTCGGACTCGGCATGCAGCGCCGCGGCAATTGACGAATAGCTATACGAATCGCGCGCCGGATGCGGGCAGGTGCCCATGCGCACGCCCACCGCCAGGGGATACACGAGCTCAAACGCATCGGGCTCGGGGTCGGCAGGACCGGGGACGGTTGAACGCGCAGCATTATCAGCGACATCGACATCGCCGCGAACAAGCCTGCCCTCGGCATCCAGTGAAGCATTGGCCTCAAACGCCTGCTCGCCAAAGGTAAAGTCCGCCAGCGAGATGAGCTCGTAGTCGCCCGGCTGGGAGTTGTCGAACACCAAACGGTCGCTATCGAGCTGCGGCATGTCCAGAGCGTCGGTAGGCAAAATACGGCGCAGCACGTCGTAGGTCAGATCCGTCTCGACATCGAAGGTCGGCGCACACAGCTTGCCGCGGCTCACGCCGGCATCCATCGCCAGAATGACCAACTCGCGCGCTCGCGTCATGGCAACATAGAGTAAGCGAGCCCGCTCCTCGAGCGAAAGCTGCAGGTCGTCGTTACGCAGGCGGGCAAATGCCTCGGCGGGAGAACCCGTCGCGCAAACGTCCTCCATAAGCTCCGGCGGCAACCACAGCGACGTGCCCTTACCCTTAAACGCATGCTCAAACTGTTTTTTGACGTCATCGCCCTTTACGAACGTGCCGTCCGCAAGCTTGACGCCATCGAAGCGTGCCGGCAGCGCTACGACCTGCGCTCCGCCCTCGACGCGACCCATCTGTGCCGCACCCGAGGACTTACGCACGCCAAAGCACTCGGCGACCGCCACGACCGGATACTCCAGACCCTTGGACGCATGCACCGTCATGATGCGCACCGCGCCATCGCCCTCCTCGTTGAGTGCGCCCGGAGCCTCCTTGCCCGCCAAAAAGCGGTCGAAGGCGAGCGCAATGGAGCGCGGGGAGTTGCCGAGCTCGGCTTCTGCCTCGGCCACGGCATCGAGCGCCTTGAGCACATTAGCGGCAATGGCTTTGCCCTCGGGGCCATGCTGTGCCAGACGCACGAACCAGCCGGAAGCATTGACCACGTCGCGCGCGATGGCGGCGAACGAATCGCGCCCCACGCGACGCAGTGCATAGCGCAGCACCTCGCGGGCACGCGTCACGAGCGGCAGGTTCTGCAAACCCGGCACATCGGAATCGCTCATGATGCCCACATCGATGTTGCGGCGCGACGTCTCACCCGTCTGCTCGTCAAGCTTGGTCGCCAGTGCCAAGAACTCCTGGGCGCCGAGCGCAAACATCGGCGAGGCCAACAGCGGCATAAGGCCTTGGGCCGTATCGGCCGGATTGGCAAGCGCGCACACCAGGGCGCGCACCGTCTGTACTTCGGCTGCCTGGGCAAAGACCGAGCCGCCTGCGATCACGCAGTCGAGCCCTTGGTCGCGGAAGGCCTGCGCATAGACATCGGCGTTGGTCATGCGGCCCAGCAGCAGGACCATGCTGCCCTGGGGCTGTTTTTTATCGGCAAGCGCGCGGAAACGCTCGGCAATCGCACGAGCTTTCGCCTGCGTTCGCTCCTGCGTGCTGCCACCGGCAACGAACAGCGCCTGGCGGCGCGACGCCTTTGCCTTGAGCTTGTCCTTACGTTTGTCGCTCGGTTCAAGATCCAAGAACCCCTGCATCAAACCACCGGTGTCGCCGTCAAAGACGCGCGCCACGTAGCGCAGCACCTCGTCGTGACTGCGGAAGTTGCGTACAAGCTTGACGAGCTCGCCGGCGGGGGCATCGGATGCGACAGCCGTCTCGGGCGCAGCAGAGGAGCCCACCTTGCGCTCCTGGCGACGGAACACCTCGACCTCGGCACCGCGGAAGCGGTAGATCGACTGCTGCGCATCGCCCACGGTGCACAGCGCGCGCTCCCCCTCGCCCGTCAGATAGCGAATCAAATCGACCTGCATCTGATCGGTATCCTGGAACTCATCGATCATGACCATCTTAAAGCGGCCCTCATAGGCAGCTCGGATGGCAGGATAGTCGCGCAGCGCCTCGTATGCCATACGCAACAGATCGTTATTGTCGAGCGCGGACTGGCCGGCCTTGAGCGCGCGGTACTCCGCCTCCACAGCACGGGCAAGCCCCACCAGCGCATCGACCGCCGGGCCACCGCAGGCAAGCACGATATTGATAAACGCATCGGCGGCCTCTGCCTTGAGTAGCTCCACCTGCTCCTTAGGAAACGCCTTGCTCGCCCGAGGCATGCTGCACGACATCATGAGTCGCGCCGCATCCTCCATGGTCTTGCCGCTCGCCTCAAACGCGTCGATGGCGTCGAGTGCCACCTGCGCTTTCTCGGTCGTGGCCTTGCTTGCGCCCAGCGCCGCACGATAGGCATCGGCAAGCGCCGAGGTGTCGGCCTGGCCACGTGCCACGCGCACATCGTCCATGCCGCCCGGAAGCTGGCTCGATAGCTCCAACAGGTCGCGCACCAGGCCTTTGATGGTGGTACCGGCGCCAAACGGCCCGCCCTCGCCCGCCATGGGATACCAAGCGTAGAGGGCCTTAAGCGAAGCGGCGAGCTCGGGCGCGGCATCGGGCGCCGTCGCGCGCCCCAGCACATGCTCGACAGCCTGATCCATAAGCTCATCGGTATCGGTAAGCACCGTGAACTCGGGATCGATGCCCAGCTCCAGCGCGTGCGCGCGCAGGATACGCGAGCACATGCCGTGGATGGTCGAGATCCAAGCGTCGTCGACCGTCAGGGCCTCTTCGTCCATGCCCTCTTCGATAAGCGCGCGGCGCACGCGGTCGCGAATCTCGGCCGCGGCGTCTTTGGTAAAGGTAATGGCGAGCACCTGGTCCAGATGCTCGACAAACGGACCGGATTCGGGCGAGAGTGCGTAGACGATGCGGCGCGTGAGGGTAAAGGTCTTGCCCGAGCCGGCACCCGCCGAGACAAACAGCGGGCGGTCGAGCGTTTTGACGACCTGCAGCTGTTGCGGCATCAAAGTCGAAAGATCCATGGTCTACACGTCCCTCCTTACAAACGTTCCTTGGTGGTTATACGAGCAGCGCGCATGCGCGGCCTGCGCCGACGTCGAATCGACAGCGGCGACGTCGCCCGCCTCGAGCTCGCGCAGGCGCTCGGCAATGCCGGTCTCCACGCGGTCGAGCAGCGCATCAAAGTCCATGTTGCCGCCCTCGCCCGGAAAGCCCTTCTTGAGGCCCGGGATGCGACCGTCGCCGCGCTCTTTCTCGAGCAACTCGGCACTCGCCGCGCCGCGCAGCGCGGGCTTGCCGCCCTTGGTCGAAAAATAGAGCGCAGCACGGGTATCTAGGCCCAGCGCCCGGCGCATGGCCTGCGCATAGATAAGCGTCTGGGTATGGGGCGGTAGCCAGCGCGGGTCGTCGATGGGGGCCTCGCCCGACTCCTCGTCGCGCACCGTGGGGTCGGCGAGCTTAAACTCATCGACACCCGAACGATGCTTGTAGTCGATCACCACGGCGCGATTCTCGGCATCCACGTCAACGCGGTCGATGCGCCCACCGAGCGGCCAACCGGCATACTCGACCTTAAGTTCATTAAAGGCAAACTCAAGGTAGCGCGGGGCAAAGGGGGCAAGCGCCTCGGACTCGTAGGCAAGCACGCCCTCCAGCTGCGGCAAAATCTCGGCCACCTGCCGCTCCTCCACCGGGGAGAGCGGCACCAGCGGGCCCTCGGTACCGCGCTTGCCCGCATGCTCGGCCAAAGACTCGTCAAAGACCTCGCGCAGCAGTTCCTGCGCGCGTGGCAGATTCATGGGCGTCACGCGCTCCAAGCCCTCCTGCGGAAGACGCGCATGCAAGTGCTCCAGCACGTCGTGGACGAAGTTACCCTTCTCCATGTTGTCAAAGCCCGCATCGATGGACTGGGGTTTGACGCGATACGACACGAACCAGCACAGCGGGCAGGTGGAATAGGCCTCGATCTGCGAGGCGGACGTCAGGCGCGGTACGAGCGGCGCGTCCTCGCCCTCGCCATCGCGACGGCGCAAGACCAAATACGGCACGGCCTCGGCACTCAGATGCTGAGGGGCTTCACAGGTCACGCACTCACGCTTGAGACCTTCGCCTGCCGCGGGATCGAAGTCCCTTACGATATCGCCCTCACCCACGCACTTCGCCTTGTCGGCGCCAGCGGCCTCAGCGTTGTCAGCGGCCTTAGCGTCGTCAGCTACCTTAGCAGCTTCAGCGGCCTCGGCATGCGCCCGCAACTCGGTCCACACGGCAGCCGGATAGCACTCGCGCGCCTGGCGATCGTGCGTCACGCGCGCAAGCGCAACCGGGCCGCGTGTCGCCTGCATCGCGTGGCCAAAGCGCACGCGCAGCAAGGCCGCGGGCTCAAGCGTCACGCCCTCGCGACCAAGGCTCGCCGTCAGCGTGGCCAGCGGCCCCTCCTCGTGTGAGAGCGGATAGCTGTCCAGATCGACATCGGCAAACAGCACGGCATCGTAGCTGCCGGGGCGCAGAGCCGCCGCATCGGCAAGCGAAGCAAAACGAACCTGAGCACGCGGCGCGCGGTCAACCTCGTAGGTCTCGTAATCGTAGGCGGTGCTACGCTTGTCCACCTTGGTGCGAATGCCATCGAGCACGGGCACGGTCGCGGCCTGCGACACGTCGAGCGCACGGGCGCCATTCATAAGGATGTCGATGACGTGGCGCAGCAGGGCCACCTCCGCCTGGCGGCGGGCTTGACCATCCAAGCTGCCCAGCGAGCGATCGGGCAACGCCTCGGCAACGGCAAGCATGGCCTTGAGCGCCGTCACGGGCTTGTCACGCCACAGCGCCTGAAACACGTCCGAGACCACACACGGCACGTTCTTAAACCAGTTCTCGTCGCTCGCCGCCTTGCGCGCGCCCCTCACTTGGCCTTGGACGCTCTGCAGCAGGCTCTTAACGCCCGCGGTAGTCTTGCTGCGCGAGAGACGCATATTCTTATCGAAGGTACGGGCATTGACGGCATCAGCGCCCGAAAGCGGACTGTAGATCCAGTCGGTAAGCTCCGGCGCGGGCCACCACTCGGTCTTTGACGCCGCACCCTCATCGGCGGCCTTCATGCGCTCGATCAGGCCGGCAAGCGCCGCAAACTGCCTGCCCGCAATGGATTGGGAAAACGCCGTGAACTCAACTGTCTCGGCGGCGATATGACGAGCCGCCAGACGAGAGGCGAGCTCACCGAACAGCTGGGGTGCCCGGGCAGAAACAACGAGCACGCGCACGGGGTCGGCGGGCGTTGCCGTAGTTTTATCGGCCTTGGACTCCTTGTGCGCTTTCACCAACTTATCGATGGCGTCCGCATAGACATGAGCACGAGCATGGGGGCCGGCGACCTCAATAAAGGCAGGCTGAGCGGCGGTCCCGCAAGCGGCATCAGACGCGACGGCGCCCTCCCCCAGCGGCGCGATCTCAAACAGCACGCCGCGGGCATCAAATGCCGCGGCAAGTTCCTCGCGCATCGCCGCCTGCTCGCGGGCAAGCAGCACGACGACCTCTCCCCCATTGTTCGCCACGGCAGACAGCAGCTCGAGCAGGCCGTGCGTAAACGACGTGATACCGCGCGCGCATACGGCGCGGGCGCACGCCGGCAGGCTATCGGCCAGGGCACCGGCCATAATGTCAGCCGCCTCGCAGGGCTCGACCATATCTCGACGATCCAAACCGCGCGCGTAGGCACGCAAAAGCTCGAACACACGAGCCTCGGCATCGCTTTTTGGCTCCGGCTGGCAGTTGTCGCCACGGCATCGTTCGGCACCCGTCCCCGCCACACCCGGCAGCACATCGCGGGCCATGCGCGCAAGCATACGCACCGTGCCCTGGCTGCGCGAAAGCGGCTGCAGGTCGGCGTCGTCGAGACGCGCTACCATGTCCGAAAACAGCATCTGGCGCTGCAGGTTGTCGACGAAACCGCGCCCGTCGCCCAAAAGCTCCCAAAGCGAGCGAAGCCACGATGTAGGCGTCTTGTAGTCAATACCCAGCGAAACGCCGGCTTCCGCCGCATCATGACGGCACAGGTCGAGCTCGGCAAACGTTGGCGCCAGCAGCACGGCACGCCCGTGGCGGGCAATAAGGTCGGCAAGCAGCGCCGCCTCGGCATCGCTCAAATCCGCGCCGGCGTTGGTGGTATAGATTCGAACAGGCATGGTCCTCCACTCAAACCGTTCGCAATATTCAATGCTTCCATCCTACCCGCCCGCGCGGACAGATTTGCCCCACGCCAACAGATTTGACCCCTTGGAGACGGAGGAAAATGGATCACCGAGGAGGTCAGTCTAACCCAGCGATCCGTTTTCCTCCGTCCCCAAAGGATCAAAAAACCGCCCCCGAAGGGACGGTTCTGCGCAATTCGTTTGTTGCCGCTGGCCTACTCGCCATCCTCCAGTTTGATGAGGATCTTGCGATAGCCGCCGTACTCGCCGTTGAGTGCCTTTGAAACGCGGCTCACCGTAGTGGACGAAGCGCCGGTGCGGGCCTGAACCTCAACATAAGGCTCGCCCTCATCCAGATAACGCGCAACCTGCAGACGCTGCGATAGATCGCAGATCTCGCGCGGCGTGCAGATATCGGTCAAAAACGCTTGGATATCCTTCTCGTCATCCAAAAGACTAAATGCGTGGACCAGCTGCTTGACATCAGGCTTGTCAAACATGTTCTCGATATTCATCGATCACCGCCAAACCCGCCAAAAGGCATCGAAGTTGATACTGACATCGGGCATCGTTCGCCCGTTCTATGCAATAGGGCAACGCGTGTGGCTTTTGCCCGTAGCAGTTTAGCACACCACCAAACTAAAGCGACAAAACTCTCTGCCAGCGGCGCATTTTCTAGGACGAACGCCGTTTTGAAACCGAATGCGCACGTAAGCTCCACGAATATCTGAGACAATGGGCGGCCGAACAAGGCGGCACACCCGAGCGGCCGTCCAAGCTGCCGCAGCAAACCGCTTCACGCGACACCGACGCACCCTGCGCAAGAAAGGATTCACACCATGCGCTTTATGCTTAACTGGCTCTTTACCTCGATCGCCATCGCGATTGCCACGTTCCTCGTTCCCGGCATCCAGCCCTTCGGTTTTGCCGAGGCCTGGGTCTGTTTCGCCTTCGTGGGACTGTTCCTGAACATCGTCGATTCGCTCGTCAAGCCGTTCCTGACGGTCATCTCGCTGCCGCTCACGATCATTACGCTGGGTATTTTTCAGCTCGTAGTCAACAGCTTTATGCTCGAGCTGGCCAGCTATCTGTCGGTCAATCTGCTGGGCGCGGGTATCTCCATCGCCAGCTTTGGATCGGCCTTTATGGGCAGCATCCTGGTGTCCATCATGCGCAGCATCCTCGACAGCATCGCCGAGGGCTAAAACGGCCATTCCAGCCGCGCCCGTCTCAACAGCCCAAAACGAAGGCCGCCCATCGCAAAAATGGGCGGCCTTCTTATTTGCCAAGTCTCAAAGGGCGAGAGAATCTGCCATTTCCACCCCGTCCCCAAATGACAGGTGGGGCTAGATGACGTAGTCGTAGCCCTCGTTGGGGGCTACGAGTGCATCGAGCGTCACGCCGTCAAGATAGTCGTTAATGAGCTTGTCCAGGTTCTTCCACACGCCGAGTGTAGGGCACTCGTCCGAACGCGAGCAACCCTTGCAGTCGCCGTCTAGGCATGCGACCGGTGCCAGACTGCCCTCGGTCAGGCGCAAGATCTCGCCCACCGTGTACCGCTCGGGCGGACGCGTGAGCACGTAGCCGCCGCCCTTGCCGCGCATGCCCGAGAGCATATTGGCGCGGACGAGCGTGGCCAAAATGTTCTCCAGATATTTCTCCGAAATCCCCTGACGCGCGGCGATCTCTTTGAGGGGAATGCGGCCTGCTGCCTGGTGCTCGGCCAGGTCGACCATAACGCGCAGGGCATATCTGCCCTTTGTGGAAACCAACATATATATTGCTGCCTTTCGGTCTTTTAATCCGTAGCAATTCTAGCCGAAAAATTGGCTTTGAAAATACCTATTCCCGTCAAGCTGGTTAATCGCCTCGTAATAATCTTCTATTTCCTATTGCGTTACTAGGCTTTACTGTCTACTATGCTTGCCAACAGCAAAAAGAACAACCCATAAGGTTTATGGGTTTGGCTGTTACACACACCGTGAAAACACACAGTATCCAGTCATTTGAACACTTTGGAGGTTCACCATGAGCAATGTTTATACGTCCATCGATCAGCTTATCGGCCACACCCCGCTTCTGGAGCTCACTCACTTTGAGGCCGATGAGGACCTCAAGGCCCGCGTGCTCGTCAAGCTGGAATACTTCAACCCCGCCGGGTCCGTTAAAGACCGCGTCGCCAAGAACATGATTGACGAGGCCGAGAAGGCCGGCAAGCTCGTGCGCGGCGGCGACTACACCATCATCGAGCCCACGAGCGGCAACACCGGCGTCGGCATCGCCTCGGTGGCGGCGGCTCGCGGCTACAAGGTGATCATCACCATGCCCGAGACCATGTCCGTCGAGCGCCGCAAGCTGATGCAGGCATATGGCGCGCAGCTCGTGCTCACCGACGGCTCCAAGGGCATGAAGGGCGCCATCGCCAAGGCCGAGGAGCTGCAGAAGGAGACGCCCAACAGCATTATCGCCGGCCAGTTCGTGAACCCCGCCAACCCCGCCATCCACAAGGCCACGACCGGCCCCGAGATCTGGGATGACACCGACGGCAAGGTCGACATCTTCGTCGCCGGCGTCGGCACCGGCGGCACCGTGACCGGCGTGGGCGAGTTCCTCAAGGAGCAGAACCCCGAGATTCAGGTTGTCGCCGTCGAGCCCGCCACTTCCCCGGTGCTCTCCAAGGGCCAGGCCGGTCCGCACAAGATCCAGGGTATCGGCGCCGGCTTTGTGCCCGACGTCCTCGACACCCGGGTCTACGACGAGATCATCCCCGTCGAGAACGAGGACGCCTTTGCCACCGGCCGCGCCGTGGGCCACAAGGAGGGCGTGCTCGTGGGTATTTCGTCCGGCGCCGCCGTGTGGGCCGCACTGCAACTGGCCAAGCGCCCCGAGAACGAGGGCAAGACCATCGTGGCACTGCTCGCCGATACCGGTGAGCGCTACCTGTCCACGGCACTCTTCCAGGACTAAGGTCTGTCGCCCATAGGTTGAGCCCAGGGACGAGCCGGTCTCCTCTCTCCCGGCAGTCTGAGCCCATCCCATCAGGGCGTCCCACGAGTCATCCGAACTTGCTACAATGTCTGCGGCGCGGAACCAGCCTCCCGCGCCGCTTTTCTTTTTTGGCCACATGCCACCAAGGAGAACCTCCCCATGCACAACAAGCGCGTGCTCGTCGCCATGAGCGGCGGCGTCGATTCCAGCGTGACCGCGTACCTGCTCAAGCGCCAGGGCTACGAATGCGTCGGTGCCACCATGCGCCTCACCTGCCCCGCGCCCGATCCCGTCACGGGCATGAGCAAAGTCGACCGCGACATCGCCGATGCAAAGGCCGTCGCCGAGCGCCTGGGGATACCCCACCACGTGCTCGACCTGCAGCAGACCTTCGACCGCAACGTTATCGAGCGCTTCGTGACTGCCTATCAGGAGGGACTGACGCCCAACCCGTGTATCATCTGCAACCGCCATATTAAGTTTGGCGCGCTGCTCGATGCGGCACTCGATATGGGCTGCGACTACATCGCCACAGGTCACTACGCCAAAACGAGCCAGGCGTCCGACGGCACTTGGCAGCTGAACCGCGGCGAAGATCCCAAAAAGGACCAAAGCTACTTTTTGTATTCGCTCACACAAGAGCGCCTGGCACGCACGATCTTTCCGCTGGCCGGACTGGACAAAGATCGCGACGTGCGCCGCATTGCCGCCGAGCAGGGCTTCATCAACGCCAAGAAGGCCGAGAGCGAGGATATCTGCTTTATTCCAGACGGTGACTACGCGGGCTATATCGAGCGCCGCTGCGGACATCCCACTGCACCGGGCGGCATTGTGTGGCGCGACGGCAGCGTGGTCGGGCGCCACAACGGCGCGCTGCGCTACACCATCGGCCAGCGCAAGGGCCTGGGCGTCGCGATGGCGCATCCCGTGTACGTAACGGGCGTCGATGCCGCCAACAACATTGTGCATCTGGGCGAGGCCGAGGACCTGACGGCCACAGCGCTCACGGCCAATGACTGGATCTGGAGTGCCCCTGCCGACCACATGGAGGCAGAGCTCACGTCCGGCGGCATTCGCGTGGGCGCCAAGTACCGCTACCGTCAAAAGGACCAGGCAGCAACCCTTACGCGTGACGCCAACGGACAAATGCTGCTGACCTTTGACGAGCCACAACGAGCCATCGCCCCCGGCCAAGCCGTTGTAATCTACCGCGGCGACATCGTCCTCGGCGGCGGCACCGTTACGGCAGCCATCAAATAACAGCACTCCTCGATAAGTTGCGGTGAAATAGGGACTGTTTAAGCGTTTCAAGCCGCTAAACAGTCCCTATTTCACCGCAACTTTGTTAAGTATTATGATATTTGTGCTTGCTATATTTAACGATTAGAATACTTAACGAGGTGATGCAGCAGATGAGTACTTCCAAATATATATAGCCATGGGTGACGCCGCGCGCCTGCTGGGCGTTACGAAGGCCCGTATATCGCAACTGGCTGCATCGGGAACGCTCGCGTGCGATATCGTCGGTGGGCGGAAAATGGTTCAGTACGATTCCGCGATTGGTTATCAAAAGGTCCGTAAGCGTGGGCGCCGTCCCGCAGCTGACGTAGGGCGCAAGTTCACGTTGATGTCAGCCGACCACGAGGTCGCGCATGTCTCGTTTGATCCACCGCGCGAGTTTTCCTTTGAAATTGCCGACATACTCGATGCACGAAGGATGCCGTTTGGCACGTGCTCGAGTTCTTCTCCAACGGTGAATAAACGAGCACTCAACACGTGGTGGAGTCACCGGTCGGTGCCCGACGTCCGCCCCGGACTCATCTCGCGCTATCGCGAGCTGGGAATTGACAACGGTATTGAAGTGCCCGTTCGTTGCCTGGGTTTTTCGCTTTCGGATTGCTATTGGCTAAGACCGGTCGACTGCGACGAGTTCAATTGGCAGCACCTCAATTACTTCGAAAACAATTTTGAACGGTCGGCACCCGAGCATCGTTCAGGCTGGCTTGAGGGCATCGGACTCAAAAATCCTGACAATACGTCCGAGGGCGAGCTCCCCAAATCCTGGATGATCCGCAATGGCGTTCGCATCCTGGTTAAAGGATGCGGAATGGACGATCAGCGACCGTTTAACGAGGCGGTTGCAACAGCTCTACATCGGCGTCTGCTATCCAAAGGTGAGTTTGTTCCCTATACGGTCGAGCGCATGTTCGACGGGCCCGTATGCCTATGCGATGACTTTCTTAATGGCCGTGAGGAATACGTGCCGGCCGCTTATATCAGGGACGCACTCGGTGGCCAGCGAGGAAACTCAACATACGATCGATACTGTCGCTTTCTTGGCAGACACGGGGCTGACGAAGCCACGGTAAGAAAATCCATGTCGCAGATGATTGTCTGCGATGCCCTCCTGGCCAACAGCGACCGCCATTGGCGAAACTTCGGCATCATCCGCAATGTCGACACGCTGGAAATGCGGCCTGCACCGCTGTTCGATAGTGGCAATTGCCTGTGGTACAACGTGCCAACCGCCGTGCTCGTTGCCGGGGAGTTTGGATTTGCCGCCAAACCGTTTGGTCCGGACCCTTCCACTCAGCTAGCATTTGCTGACTCGCTCGATTGGTTCGATGCGTCGCATCTCGATGGGTTCGTCGACGAGGCAGTCGAAATCCTCTCACAAAGCGCATGGGCAACAGCAGGCAATCGCCTCAAGGCCATCCGCCGCGGTCTCGAGCGCCGCACGATAGAGGTAAGCGCCGCCGTTGAGGTGCTACGGCACGTGCAGAGATAACAGCACTGCCCCCTAAGTTGCGGTGAAATAGGAACTGTTTGGCGGTTTTAAACGCTTAAACAGTCCCTATTTCACCGCAACTTACAGTGGGCGGCCTCGGTCGGTACTGCTGCGCCAACCGAGGCCGCTGCTCCCCTAGCGCTGAACGTAGGCGCGAACCAGTTCAAAGGTGTTGCGCACGCCGTCCATGTGGCTGCGCTCGTAGTTGTGGCTCGCGTACACACCGGGGCCGATCAGGCCGTGACGGATGTCGTAACCGGCAGAGAGCGTGGCCTCGACGTCGGAGCCGTAGTGCGGGTACACATCGATGGCGTAATCGAGCTCCAGCTCGCGCGCGATGTTGGACAGCGTGGTCACCAGATCGTAATTGTAGGGGCCACCCGAATCCTTGGCGCAAATCGAAACCATGCGCTCGGTGCAGCCCAGGTCGTCGCCCACGCAGCCCATGTCCACGCTGATCATCTCGCGCGTGTCGGCCGGCACAAAGGCGCCGCCGTGGCCGACCTCCTCGTACACCGTAAAGAGCAGCGAAACCTTGCGCGAAAGGGTCAACTCGCCGTCGGCGACAGCGCGGGCCAAACCCAGCAGAATCGACGCGGACAGCTTGTCGTCAAGGAAGCGACTCTTGATGTAGCCGCTCTCCGTCACCGTGGTGCGCGGATCCATAGCGATGATGTCGCCCGTCTGAATGCCCAGCTCAAGCACGTCATCCTTGCTGTCAACGTTCTCGTCGAGCAGGATTTCCATGTTCTTCTCGATGGTCTTGACCGGCTCATCGGCCACATGCGCCGAAGGCTCAGTATTGAGGACCACGCCCGTGTAGACATTACCGTCACGCGTGTAGACGGTGCAGTTCTCGCCATCGGCCGTAGACCACTGGTGCCCACCAAGCGTCGTGGGACGCAGGCGGCCATTGTCCTTAATGGAACGCACCATGGCGCCCAGGGTATCGACATGGCTCGCCAGTACGAGCGGCTCACCCTCACCACCAAGCTCAACGAGCACGTTGCCTTTATTGGAGCGCTCGGGCCCAAAGCCCATATCGCGCAACGTTTCCATTAGATAATCAGTCGCCGCACGGGTATAGCCCGTAGGCGAAGCAATCGAGGTAAGCGCCTTCAACTGGTCAGTAATATAGGAGAGCGTAGAATCCATCTTGGACACCAAAGTCACCCTTTCATATCGAATTAAACCCACAGCAACGATACCACCGCGAACCATCTTTTTACCTAGCGAGATGACCCATCGAGCTCTTCCGAACAGCGCCCGCCACGACAACGAGCCGGCGGGCCCCGCCCGTTAGCCCCAGAATCTTTCCGCAGGACAGAAGGAGGCCCCGCCGCACGTAGTGCGCAGCGGGGCCTCCGACATGTCCGAGGACGATTCTGG
>DXLS01000004.1:0-141650 GCA_019414605.1 Collinsella sp. | reverse complement strand
AAAGGAATTTCTCGGGGCCGCCTCTCGGCGGCCTTGCGAAAAACAAATCCAAGTTAGACCATTTCAAATGGTTCGATGTCTGCCCGGATGCGACACTGAATGTGTCCATCCTCGCAGTATCCGGTTCTCAAGGTGCACGCCCCGCGGCTGATCCGGTCTCACCGGGCCGCGCGGCAAGGAGATATATTGCCAGACCGGAGGGGCCCCGGTGGCGGGAATCTGGGCCTCCACGGTTCCTACACAAATGAGGATGGGACCTTCTCTGTGAGAGACTAGAAAGAACAGGGCCGCGGCCCCCCTATTAGAGCGGCCCTTCGGTTTTCCAACGGTTAAGCTTCGGCCGCATTAATGGCTGTATACCCATTAGAAATGGGACATAGCAGCGTTAACGAGTTCAAAAACGATTAGTCCAATAAGAGCCGCTGCGGCAAACTTGATGGCATTCGCAAGCTGTGGATGCTCGTAAGCCCAGCCCGTCCTCGTCTCTTCGCTGTCCGCCTTCTTTCCGTACAAGAAGTCGGATATCTCTTGATACGTCACCAAATCATTCTTCTTCTTGATATGTTCCGCTGCAAGCGCGCAGCACATTGCGCCAGCACCAAAGACGCCTGCCAGCACCATCGTCGGAACGCACTGGACCATCCCCCACCCGTGGTTTTGTTGCCACATGAGCCAGGCCATAGAGACGGTAAACGCAAGAAGCCCAGCCAACATCCCCGCACCCAAGCGATAGAGCGTGCCCCTATCGCGTTCAACCCTTTCTCTAATTATTGAAATGTCGCCTTTAACAAGCTCGTCAATCGTTACATCCAGTTGTTCAGACAGCAGTAGGAGACTCTGGATGTCGGGGTACGTTTTACCGCGCTCCCAATTACTGATGGTCTGACGTGTTACAAAAATGCGCCTTGCAAGATCCTCCTGGGACAAACCAGCATCGAGTCGATACTGTTTAAGGTGTTTTGGCAGCTGCATGGCGTTCCCTTCGAATGCATCTCAACTCTTATTGGGCGGCTACACAACAGAAGCCGGCAAGCAAAGCGTAATCCCAAAATCAAACCCATACGGATGGCTGCGCGCAGATTAGAGTGTCAAAAATCTTTGACACATACGCTACCTGCTCTTTCTTGCAACTCGGACGCTATCGAATTGATCGGTTTGGCTACGTCCCAAATCGATCACATCCCTAATCAATCAAAAAGGGGCGCTTCCGGATTGGAAGCGCCCCTTTAAGATGCAAGAAGCAATTAAGCCTCGAGAGCCTTCTTGGCAATGGCAGCCAGCTCGTTGAAGGACTCGATGTCCTCGTAAGCCATCTGAGCCAGAACCTTGCGGTCGAGCTCGATGCCGGCAACCTTCAGGCCGTGCATGAACTGAGAGTAAGAGATGTCGTTCAGGCGAGCGGCAGCGTTGATGCGGGTGATCCAGAGAGAGCGGATCTCGCGCTTCTTGTTGCGGCGATCACGATACTGATACTGCAGGGAGTGCTGGACCTGCTCTTTAGCATGCTTGTAAGTACGCGAAGCGGCACCGTAGTAACCCTTCGCACGGTGCATAACGGTACGGCGCTTCTTCTTGGCGGCAACAGCGCGCTTAATACGTGCCATGTTCTATCAACTCCTAGACGGTAAAACGAAAAACGGGAACGCGAACTTAGGCGAGACGCGACTTGATGACCTTGCGGTCGGCAGCGGCGATCTCGGTCTCCTGACGGAAGCCACGCTTACGCTTGGTGGACTTCTTGCTCAGGATGTGGCTCTTGAAAGCCTTGGCGCGCATAAGCTTGCCGGTGCCAGTCTTGCGGAAACGCTTCTTGGTGCCGCTGTGGGACTTCATCTTAGGCATGAAATACTCCTTAATCGGTTACAGAACACTAGTTACTTGGTATCGCTTGCCGCTTTATCCTCATCGAAGGCGCCCTTAATCGGGGCGAGCAGCATAAGCATGTTACGGCCTTCCATCTTAGGCTTGGACTCGACCGTAGCGTAAGGCTTGAGATCCTCGGCGAGACGCTCGAGAACGTTAAGACCCTGCTCCGGGTGAGCCATCTCACGGCCGCGGAACATGATGGTGATCTTAACGCGTGCGCCCTTCTTGAGGAAACGCAGAACGTGGCCCTTCTTGGTCTCGTAATCGCCAACGTCGATCTTGGGTCGGAACTTCATTTCCTTGACCTCGACCTTAGACTGGTTCTTACGAGCGGCCTTGGCCTTCATGGCCTGCTGGTACTTGAACTTACCGTAGTCCATGACCTTGCAGACCGGCGGCTCCGCGTTGGGAGCGATCTCGACCAGGTCGAGACCCTGATCGTCAGCGACGCGCTGGGCATCGCGGATGGCGAACAGGCCGAGCTGAGAGCCATCGACGCCAATCAAACGGCACGAAGATGCAGTGATCTCGTCGTTGATGCGGGTGTCATCAGACTTAGCTATTTTCCCTACCTCCATTCATAAAAAAATAACCCGGCGCTTCTTTGCAACCAGGTCGTACACATAGATATCCTCGATACGAGGAAGGGAATCTAAGTTGTATGACCAGTCAGCTGCTCATTGGCGCCAAAAGGTGGGAACCCTCGGGTTCCTCTTTAGGGCATTGCGGGAACAACGCCTTGCGAATAATAACACGTATAGTGCGCTATCACATTACGTACACGAAAAAGGGGGTCTTGACCCCCTTGAACGCTCAGTTGCATGTATGGTGCCCGAGGCGAGACTCGAACTCGCACGTTGTTGCCAACGGTGGATTTTGAGTCCACTGCGTCTGCCAATTCCGCCACTCGGGCACGTAATGCGTGAGTTAGTTTATCACAGCTTTCTGTTGATTAGTCCGAAAATGGAACTTCGAGCATTTCGATGAGTTCGACCGTGCGGAGCATCTCACGCTGACGGCATCCGCGACCGTCGACCGAAGCCTCACCCATCTGGTTATCGTAAGGGTCCTCGCGCATGCCGTCGAAAGAGGGCTCAAACTCTGCCTGGAATCGATTGTTGGCCACCATACGCCACGGGTCGAGATTGCCAAAGTAGTGATGGCGGCGCCACTCCTCCCCCATCCTGCGAGCAGAAGATCCAAATGACACGTCGGCGTTGAGCCAACCGGTCTGCGGCGTATAGAACTCTGCCCAGTCGTGCGGCCCCACCGAATCGGGCGCAACATACAGGCCGCTCTGCCAACGGGCAGGCACGCCCGCGATACGGCACATGGTGATGAACGTGAGCGCCATAACGCCGCAATCGCCACGGAGCGAATGCGCGCAGTCATCGGCAATAGATCCCAAAAGCAGGTACGGCGGCTGATAGCGATAGTCGATATGCTGCGTCAGGTAATCATAGATAGCACGGGCGCGATCGAGCGGATCCTCGAGTCCGTCAACAACACCGGCCGTCAGCTGCTGCAGATACGGCGTGAATGCAATGTGCGGACGGTCCTCGGAAATATCTTCGGGCAACGGCGCGTCCATACAGGGATGCGCTGGAAGTGCACCCCCATAGATATCGCGATAAGCGGCATCGATTTGATAGCGATAGGTCACCGAGAATGTGCGATCGGTCGAGGAGACCCACGAGGCAGTACGCGCCGAGGCGCTCGCAGGAGCAATGGCCCCCTCCGGCGTCATATCAAGTATCTCGACCTGGGACTGCTGGCGGCAGGCGGCGGCAACGGGAAGCCACGCGCGAACGGTCTCCCCCTCCAAAGCACCGGGGACAGACACGCATGCCTTAAGCGTAATGGTGCGAGACAGCCCGCCCTGCGACTCCATCTCCTCGAGCATCTGGTTGCGCAGCGCAATTCCATCCGCAGAATCGGGACGCAGACCCGGAACCTCCTTGGGATACACGCGCAAAGAATCAAGGAAGTTGTCAAGAACGAACAGCTCGCCATCGATAAAGCGCCAATCGATACGCTTGCGGTCAATCAGGTCGTCAAACTGCTCTTCGGTAAACTCAGGCCACTCCTCGCGGATCATCTCGATAGCCCGATCACGCGACACCGAAAAATGAAGCGGCGTCTCGATCATGCGATACCGCTCGGCGCGAACGCAGGCAGCCAGCGAAGGCTCAGGGTTCTGCTCCAAAAGGCGATCGCAGGCGGCAACAGCCTGCGTCAAATACCCGGCATCCTTAAGACGAAGAATCTCAGGCGGTAGCCCAATATCGAGATGGCGAAAATCATCACAGCAAACATCAACAGAGCAACCAACAGGACCCTCGTCAATAACCTTCCCATCCGAAGGCAGCACATCAATAACAGCCACACCAAACTCCAAGTCATTCGAACTCCTGGAGTCCATTGTAACGAGATAGAAAGAAAGCCCCAACAAGGGAGCCATCAACGCCGCTGAACGGTACCTATAAAAATGAATTCAGCCCAGTAACCCTGTAGCGAGTTAACAAAGGAGGCCCCGTTCACCCGGAGCTTTTCCCATTGCGCGACTTCTGGCGAAGCCAGTAGCCACCTTAATTCAGACTCGTAACCCTGCGGCGTTAAACGAAGGAAGCCCCGTCCCCCGGAACTGTTTCCTTGGCGTGACTTCTGGCAAAGCCAGGTGAGCGCAAAGGAAACAGTGTAGGGGGACGGGGCTTCCGGCGGGAAGTTTAACGACGCTTACGCCTTGTTGACGGAGCCAAACTCCTCCATGAGCTCCTTGGTGCGGGCAACGATGTTGTCGCGACCAGGCTTGAGGAGCTTGCGGGGATCAAAGCCCTTGCCCTGCTGATCCTTGCCAGCCTCGATGTACTCGCGGACGCCCTTGGCGAAGACGAGCTGCAGGTCGGTGTTGACGTTGATCTTGGAGATGCCCAGGGAGATGGCCTTCTTGATCTGATCCTCGGGGATGCCGGTACCACCGTGCAGAACGAGGGGCAGGTCGCCGGTCTGAGCCTTGATCTCGCCCAGACGCTCGAAGGAAAGGCCAGCCCAGTCGGCGGGATACACGCCGTGGATGTTGCCGATGCCGCAGGCGAGGAAGTCGACGCCCAGGTCAGCAATCTGCTTGCACTCAGCAGGGTCAGCGAGCTCGCCGTTGGAGGTCACGCCGTCCTCGGTGCCGCCGATGCCGCCGACCTCGGCCTCGATGGACATGCCCTTGGAGTGGGCAAGCTCAACGAGCTCCTTGGTGCGGTCGAGGTTAAGCTGGAAGGTCTCCTCGTGAGAGCCGTCATACATGATGGACGTGAAGCCGGCCTCGATGCACTTGAAGCAGTCCTCGTAAGAACCGTGATCGAGGTGAAGGGCGACGGGAACGGTAACGCCCGTGGCCTCGACGGCAGCCTTGACCATGTCGGCGCAGACCTTGAAACCGCCCATCCACTTAGCGGCACCAGCGGTGCACTGAAGGATCAGCGGAGACTTGGCCTCCTCGGCGGCCTGGAGAATAGCCAGGGTCCACTCGAGGTTGTTGGTGTTGAAGGCACCGAGAGCGTACTTGCCGGCCTCGGCCTTCTTGAGCATGTCTGCTGCGTTGACGAGCATAAAAGAAACCTCCTGTAAGGTTGCTCCGATAACGCCTGAGATTTTACCACGGCGTACCCGAGCATAAACGTTCGTTTGTTCACGAATATCGTCCAAACAGACTTTTTTTGACCGTTTGCCCTACGGAATCGACCCGTTGGGGAAAAATAGCTTGACGTTTGGACGCTTCTCGTGCTTCAGGAGCTGACTATAAAGCTACACCTGCATGAAAGGGTTCTGCATGAGCTCGCGTGCCATGGTGGTCGAATCGCCATGGCCGGTTAGGCAAACGGTATCGGGCGGGAGAAGCCGGGCGAGCTTGGAGAGCGAGCGCAGAATCGCCGCCTCGTCTCCTCCAGAAAGATCGGTGCGGCCGTGGCTGCCCGGGAATAGTGTGTCGCCCACAAAGGCAATGTTCCCCTGCTCGGTGGCAGCAAACAAGACGATCCCGCCCGGCGTATGCCCTGGCGTCTCGATCACCTGCAGGCAGATATCGCCCACCTCGATAGCATCGCCTTCGGCGAGCAGGCGCGTCGGCTCCCCGGGGTCAGGCGTCTCAATGCCCCACATAGCTCGCTGTTCCTCGATGTTCGCATGCGGCACCGCCACATCCTTGGCACACAGCTCATACTGGCAGCCCTCGCCAACGGTGGTTCGCACGCCGGCAACACCACCAACATGATCGGCATGGCCATGAGTGCATACGGCGCCAAGCACGCGTACACCGGCATGTTCGGCTCGAATATGCTCCACCAAACGCTCGCCTTCCCATGCGGGGTCGATAATCACGCACTCATTGTCCGAAATAACAGCATAGCTATTGGTCTGAATGGGACCGTTTACGAGCGTCTCAATCTCGACCGATCCCTTGGGAGTTAAATCCAAGGACACAGCACTCATGTCCCTCTCCTCTCTATAGAACTCGAGGCATCAAACGATGCCTCGAGTGTAGCGAATATCGATAATGTGACACGTTCGTCGCGACTAAACGCGGCGCTTAAGCTGGGCTCCACCCTCGCCGGGCATCAGGCGGCGCGCGTCGTAGACCGAGTCGACGCTGCTGATAGAGGCCAGCAGCGGATCCAGACCACTCGCGTCCGAGATCTCGACCATAAAGCGCAAGGTTGCAATACCCTCGCGGTTGGTCGACGTGGCGGCGGAAAGAATATTGCCGCCTGCATCGCCAATGGCGATGGTGACGTCCTTGAGCAGGCCCATGCGGTCCAGGCACTCGACCACAATCTCGACCTGGAAAAGCGTATCGGCAGCACCATCCCACTCTACGTCAATCATGCGCTCGGGATGTTCCATAAGGCCCTTGACGTTGGGGCAGTTGGCGCGATGCACCGAAACGCCACGACCGCGCGTGATGAAGCCGACGATGTCGTCGCCCGTCACGGGGTTGCAGCAATGAGCCAGACGGACCAGCAGGCCGCTGTTGCTCTCGCCCTTGACGATAATGCCGTTACTGGCGCTCTTACCGCGCTTTTGCGGCTTGCGGTTGGAGCCGCGAGCGGGCTGCTTTACGACCTCGGCGATAGCCTCGGCCTTGGTGAGCTGTTCCTCGGGCTTGGGGTCCAAGATTTGCTCGACCTTATTGCCCACAGCGCGCGGGGCGACCTTGCCCGCGCCAACGGCTGCAAAAAGGTCCTCGAGCTGCTTGAAGTTAAACTGCTCCGCCACGGCGTTGAGCGCACGCGTGGATCGTGGCGTAGAGATGCCATACCCGCGCTTACGCAGGTCCTTGGCCAGTATATCGCGGCCGGCGGCAGCGTCGTCATCCTTGGTCGCGGCGGTGAAATAACGGCGAATCTTTGACTTGGCCGAAGGTGTCTTGACGATCTTGAGCCAATCGCGCGACGGCTTAGAGCTCTTGTTAGTCAGAATCTCGACACGGTCACCCGTCTTGATCTCGTGCGTGAGCGGCGCCACCGCACCGTTGATTTTGGCGCCGACACAGTGGTTACCGACCTCGGTATGAACGGCGTAGGCAAAGTCGAGCGGTGTAGAGCCGGCACGAAGCGCCATGACCTCGCCCTTGGGCGTAAAGACAAAAATTTCCTGGTCGAACAAGTCGACCTTCAGCGAATGCAGGTATTCCTTGGCATCGGTGATCTCGTCAGACGCCGCCCAGTCGAGTGAGTGCTTGAGCCAGTTGATCTGGTCGTCCAGACGCTGCGCATCGTTAGTCTTGGAGGCAGACGATCCGCCCGACTTCTTATACAGCCAGTGGGCAGCGATGCCATACTCGGCCTGCTCGTGCATTTCGTAGGTTCGAATCTGAATCTCGAGCGGACGGGCCGTGGGGCCGATAACCGTCGTGTGAAGCGATTGGTAGTTATTGACCTTGGGCATGGCGATATAGTCTTTAAAACGACCGGGCATGGGATGCCACAGGGTATGCACGGCACCAAGCGTGGAATAGCAATCGCGCACCGAATGAGTGATGACGCGCAGCGCCACCAGGTCGTAAATCTCGGAGAACTCCTTGCCCTTGCGCTTCATCTTTTGATAGATGGACCAATAGTGCTTGGAACGACCGTTGATCTGAAAGCCCTCAAGACCAATGCGATTGAGCTCATCGGTGAGCGTCTTGATGGTCTCGGCCAGATAACGCTCGCGAACCTCGCGCGACTCGGATACCATGCGCGCGATGCGCTGGTAGGCATCGGGCTCCAAGTAGAAAAAGGACAGGTCCTCGAGCTCCCACTTGATTGAACTCATGCCCAGGCGGTCGGCCAAAGGCGCGTACACGTCCATGGTCTCGCGTGCCTTAAACAGGCGGCGGTCCTCGCGCAGAGCGGCAAGCGTGCGCATGTTATGCAGGCGGTCGGCGAGCTTGACGATGATGACGCGGATGTCCTTGGACATGGCGAGGAACATCTTGCGCAGCGTAAGCGCCTGCTTCTCGTCCATGCTGTCGACTTCAATGTTGGTGAGCTTGGTCACGCCGTCGACGAGCCCTGCCACGGTTTCGCCAAACAGACCCGAAACATCGGCAAGCGAGGTCTCGGTGTCCTCGACGGTATCGTGCAGCAACGCGGCGCACACCACATCGCAGTCCATCTTGAGGTCAGCCAGAATGATAGCTACCTCGACGGGATGGTTAATGTACATCTCACCCGAGCGCCGCTTTTGGTTGCAGTGCTTCTCGGCAGCAAAGCAGTAGGCCTGCTCCACATTGGAGAAGTCGTCCTCGTTCATATATTTGAGGCACAGACGCTCCAGCTTGTCGTAGCTGTCCGCCATAATCTCGGGCGGCAGCTCATCGGCATGTTTATAGTGCTCCATCTCCGAAAACGGCTGGAGGGTGGAATCATGGGCGGTACGGGCTGCGGCGTCCATCGAGGTCCCCTTCCCCTAGGCCCGCGGTACGATCGGGCGGTTAACTTTGGCTAGCATATCAGAAGCGCACGAATCGAGTGCCCAGCTCCGAAAAGCCGTGAACTCCATGCGCGAGCGCAAGCCCTCCAAATAGCGAATTGACCTGCTTAATTGCACGCGACCGGGGTTTTCCGCCATCGCGATGCGACGCGTATCGTCAAACCCCGAAACGCGGCAGAAACCGAGTTCTTCGAAGATTCCCAGGCCGCTTTCCACCGAGCGCTCGTCGACCGGCGTGCGGGCATCGATGGCAAGACACATCTGCGCAATGTCGATATCGCTCGCGCAGAATGAATCGTCCCCCGTCTTGCCACGGTTGGAGCGCCACATGGTCTGCAGCGCTCGATAGAGAGTGACAAGCTCATCGCGCTCGGGCGCGTAACAATCGAGCAGGCGCTCATTAATACGAGCGTCACGCGACGAATAGAGCAGGTGAATCACGGCGGGCTGTCCATCGCGGCCGGCACGGCCACTCATCTGGTTAAACTCAATCGCACCAAACGGCATGTGGTAGAGCACGACATGACGGATATCGGGCAGGTTGACGCCCTCACCGAAGGCAGAGGTCGAAACGATGCAACTGAGGCTTCCGTCGCGAAACGCTTCCTCGACACGGCGGCGATCGGAGCGCGCAAGCCCGGCGTTATAGAACGCAATATGGGTCGCGCAGTCGGGCACGCGTTTGCGCAACGTCTTGGCAAGCGCCACGGACTGGTCGCGCGAGTTGACGTAGATGACGGTCTTCTCCCCCGTCGCCACGATTGACACCAGGCGATTTTCGCGGCTCGCAAGGTCACGGTCGTCCTCGAGTTGCAGGTTCTCGCGAACGGTCTCGTCGACCACCGTCCTGGTAATCGGCAATACACGAGCAAGCTCCGCCACGACCGGGGCCGTCGCGGTAGCCGTTGCCGCCATGACAACGGGGTCGCCCAGGGCTTTGAGAATATCGGGCATGTCGAGGTAGGCGCTCCGGTCGCCGCCTTTGGCAAGACCGGCATGGTGTGCCTCATCGATAACGACAAAGCCAATACGTCCAGAACGTGCAAAGCGATCGCGATGGATAGACAGGAACTCCGGCGTCGTGAGAACGATGCCGGTGCAGCCCGAAGCCAGGCCGGCAAACACGTCATCGCGCGCTGCCTCCACGGTCTCGCCGGTCAACACGCCCACGCCAATGCCGAGCGCAGCCATCGTCGACGAGAGGTGATAAGCCTGGTCGGCAACGAGCGCGCGCAGCGGATAGACAAAGATGCTCGCCCGCCCACGAAGGACCGCCTCGCGCGCGGCGTGCACATGGAAGATGAGCGACTTGCCGCGCCCCGTCCCCATAACGGCCAAGACGCTCTGGTGGTCGGCGAGCGCGTCGAGTGCCTCGACCTGCGCGCGATGCGGCTGGTTCGAGCCGATAAAGCTATGGATAAGCGAGCGCGTGAGCTCGGTATAAGAAAGCTGGGCGAGCGTCTCACGTTTACGCGACTCCAGGCGCAGGCCAGAATCCGCTGGTTGCACGCCGCGGCGAAGCTCACATGCCGGATCGTCGATATTGGGCGCCGCGGTATCGCGCACCAAGACATCTTTAATCATGAGCTTGGGCTTCACACGTCCCTGCCAATGTTCGGCCACGGCCTCGAACACCAAGTCGACGGCACTGTCGCAATTGATGAGTTTATCGATCTGCGGCACGCGGAACATGATGGCCGGCACGCTCGCGGCGCCATCGGTCGCCACAAAGCGCATGTGCTCGCCGGTTTTGCCCACCACGGCGCGATCGCACATCGTCACGCCCTCGGCGGCCAGAAGCGGCACCTTATTGCCCTGGCCAAACGGCTCAAGACGGGAAATCTGCTCGATGGTCTCGATATTCAGCTCGGAGAGGTCAACGGTGGCGGCAACCTCGTCAGTGTCCTCAAAGTCATCGGCAGGAAGCTCCGATAGCACGGCCGAAAGGCGACGGCGGAACTCATCGAGCTTGGATGCCTCGATGGTCACGCCCACCGCACCGGCATGCCCGCCGCGACGAATCAGCAGGTCGGAGCAGCGTTCTACGGCGTCGAACAGGTTGACTTTGCCCACCGAGCGACCCGAACCGCGAGCGATACCGTCCTCGATCGAGAACAGCAGCGCCGGCACGTGATAACGGTTGGTCAGGCGGCTCGCCACGATGCCCTTGACGCCCTCGTGCCAACCTTCGCCGCCCACGACAATCGCGCGCCCGCCGTCATAAGTCTCCTCGACCTTCGCCATGGCATCGCGCGTAAGCTCGGCCTCGATCTCGCGGCGTTGGCGATTGATTTCCTCGAGCTCGGCGGCAAGCGCGCTCGCTTCGATGGGGTCGCGGGCAAGCAGCAGGTCGAGCGCCAGCTTGGGATCAGCCATGCGGCCGGCAGCATTCAGACGAGGGATGAGCGAAAACGACAGGCCGTCGGCCGTAATGGTAGAAAGGTCGGCCTTGGCAAGTGCGGCAAGCGCGATATAACCGGGGCGGGCCGTCACGCGCATCTGCTGGATGCCCTCGGCGACCAGTGCGCGATTCTCGGGCGTGAGCGGCATCATGTCGGACACGGTGCCCAGCGCCGCGACCTCTATCAGCGAACGCCAATACGACGGCTTGCCCAAACGCTCGCCCAGGACCTGTACCAGCTTAAGCGCCACACCGGCACCGGCAAGCTCGCGCGAGGGGCCCTCGTCCTCGAGCTTGGGGTCGGTCAGGGGCACGCCCTGCGGCACCTGGTCGGACGGCTCGTGATGGTCCGTGACCACCAAATCAATCCCCAGGCTCTCCAGGTAGGAGACCTCTTCCTTGGCAGCAATACCGTTATCGACGGTCACAATCAGGTTGGGTTGAGCAAGCTCGTTGACGCGGTCGAGCGCCGCACGCGACAGGCCGTAGCCCTCGTCAAAGCGGTGCGGAATAAACGGCGTGACGTTGGCGCCAAACGAACGTAGCGCCTCGGTCAACAGACAAGTCGACGTAATGCCGTCGACGTCAAAATCGCCAAAGACGGCGATACGCTCGTGGTTGCGAATAGCACGCTCAACGCGGTCGGCGACGACCGCCATGCCCGGAATAACAAGCGGGTCCGCCCAGTCGCGATCGAGCGAAGGCGTCAAAAACAGCTGGCCTTCCTCGATGGATGTAATGCCGTGCGCAACCATAATGCGCGCCACCAGCCCGGGTATGCCCAGACCAGCCGAAAGCTCCTTTTCGAGCTCGGGATTTTGCTGAGCGACCGCCCAGCGATGCGTCGTCTTAAGCGATGACATAGGCGCCCACCCCCGATAGGGGCAGGTCGCCGCGATACCTCTCACGGTTCATAGCGATGAGTCCTCTGTGTATGCCCGCTTCGGCAGGCAGATCTGTTGAACGGATTTATTATACCGTGCGGCACGGACGCAGAGCCTCGCGGCACGCCCTGGTTTCGGTAAACGAGGCCGGTAATAGCCTCGAAATAATCGAGCGTTTCTGACGCACGGACGCATGCGAGCGTCTAGCATATCCATTCAAACGAGTTCGCGGATAAAGGGAGTCACGGGGCATATGAAGCAATGGGTTGGACTGGGAAAGTTCCTCGCGGGGCATATGCAGGTCATCGTTCCGATTTGCGTAACGCTCGGCGTGCTCTTTCCCCAGCAGATCGGCGTACTCAAGCCCATCGTTCCCGCCCTCTTCGCCTTTATGACGTTCCAAGGTGCGCTCAGCAACACCTTCCACCAGGTCGCTGAGGTGTTCCGCCGTCCCCTGCACCTGATTTTGGCGCTGCTCGTCTCGGCGGTGCTTATTCCCATAGCAGCCTATGCCATGGGATCGCTGTTCTTTGGCTCCAATCCCAACCTTGTCTGCGGCATCGTGCTCGAGTACAGCGTACCCGTGGCGGTCACTGCCTTTATGTGGATTAGCATGTTCGGCGGCAACGGCCCGCTCGCGCTCACCATCATCCTGACGTCCTCGGTTATCTCGCCTGTGACGATTCCGCTCACGCTGAAGCTCTTGCTGGGTGCCACCGTCTCGATCGATGTGCCGAGCATGATGCAGGACATGGCCTTTATGATCGCCATCCCCGCCGTGCTCGGCATCGTGATCAACGAGCTCACACGTGGATGGGGACACGAGAAGCTCTCCCCCGCGCTCTCGCCCGCCTGCAAGTTCATGATGATGGGCATTATCGCCTCCAACTCCACCGCCATGAGCGAGTACGTCCTGCACATGAACGCGATGCGTCTGGAAGTCGCCCTCTTTATTTTGACCTTCGCCATCAGCGGCTTTGTCGTCGGTTTTCTGGTCGCCCGTGCGCTGCATCTGCCATATAGCGAGACGACTACCATGTGCTTTACCTGCGGCATGCGTAACATCTCTTCGGGCGCCGTCATCGCCACACAGTACTTTCCAGGCGAAGTCGTGTTTCCCGTCATGTGCGGAACGCTGTTTCAGCAGATACTCGCCTCGTTTATCGGGCATCTCTTTGAGCGTCTGACCGGCGAGGAGCGCGCCGCCCAGCGCAAGCGTGTCGAGGCCGGCCGCGACGCCATGGCGCGCTAGACTGTCCGCATTACACGGGTGTTAATCTTGCTATACGAGCGTTTCCAGATGCGCACGCAAGCGCTCAGCATCGATATCGAGCGTTGTCTCGGCATTGACCTGGGCCAAACGATAGCCGACAAAGTAGGGCGAAACCACCCAACGCGGCAGCGCCTTGGCAATGGTCCGACCGCCCAGGTGATAGAAGAACAAGTTGTACGACTCTGCGCGACCACCGTGGTGCTCGTTCAGGATATAGCGCAGAGCCACCTGGATCGCATCGGCGAAGAGATCTGCCTCGGCTTGGTCTCTTGTGTCATCGCTGGCGGCGATTCCCTGCGGGGCTGAAACGTTGACCTCAAAGAACCCCATGATCGGTTCGGTTGAGATGTTGGCCGCGATTCTCCCCTGTTGCCAGACATTGATGCCTTCGAAATTGGCGGAAGTCAACGAAGCATAGCCGTCTTCCTGCTCCAAACCCACAATCTGCATGTGCGGATGAACGAGACTACCGCCCGAGAGAGGACCCTTGTTCTTGTACATGAGCACGCTTCGATACTGCCGTGAATCGATCATCTGCTGCCAGCAATCCAGGGCAAACCTCATCACATGGTGGAGTTCATCTGGCTCATAGGTCACCAGGTCGGCATCGTGATCGGCTGACTCGATCAGCACGGTTTGACTGGTGGCGCGCAGGGTTTTGAACTTATTCTCGAGCCAGATGCAGTCGCCGTCGCGCCGGATGATATTGGCGAGTCCCTCGGTATCGCAAAAGGGGCACGCGGTGCCAGGGCGCCGGTTGTCGTCGGGCTTGCCGCTCGCCTGCTGAACGTCAAATACCAGCGCCACGGGTTACGCCTCCAGCGGCACGATCTTGGTGCCATGGAGCTCGGAGACGCCCAATGCCGCCGCCACGGTATCGCGGTTGGCCGTGGAAATGCCGCCGCCGGGAAGGATGGTCAGGCGGTCGCCCGCATACTCGACAAGACGCGATAGGTGCTCCAGATTGTCCTCGATCGGCGTTCCGGCAGCACCACCATGCGTCAGGATACGCGTGATGCCGCAGTCGGCGAGTGTGTCGACGGCATCGAGCTGAGCCTCGGGCGAGAGCTGGTCAAACGCCATGTGGAAGGTGATGTCAAGGGACTCGCGCTTGCACTCCTCGGTCGCGCAGCCCGCGGCCATCACGAGGGCGCCCAACGTAAGCTCGTCGAGCGCCCAGCCGCCGGCACAAGGCTTGCAGCAGCCAAAGACCAAGCCATCGGCGCCGGCGCTCACGGCAAGACCCAAGTCCATCTCCATCATGCGCAGCTCGTCCTGGTTGTAGTGAAAGTCACCGCCACGCGGGCGAATCATGCACATCGCTCGTGCGTCATGCTCGTGAGCATAGCTGACCGTAGCGCTGATAACACCAGCCGAGGGCGTAGTGCCACCGACGGCAAGGTTGTCGCACAGCTCGATGCGCTTTGCACCGGCATCGATAGCCGCCGGCACCCGCTCAAAGTTCTCGGCACAAAACTCGTACAGCATAGATAGACCCCCAGATGGCAAACGTTTTCCGATGGGCATTGTCGCACGCCCCCATGAAGTTGCGGTGGAATAGGGACTGTTTTGGCCTCTGAGGCTCCCATTTAGTCCCTATTCCACCGCAACATAAAGGGGGCAGAACCAAAGTAACGCCGCAGGTAGAGGACGGACAGCGAGCGACGTCCAGGGCGAACAAGTTGGCATGAAAAAGGCGAGGCATAGACCTTCTGGTCATGTCTCGCCTTTTGAATGACAAATTGTCGCCCTGGGCGGCGCGCAGCGTCAATAGGTTACGCGGTTTGGCAAAACGCCGTAACTATCTAGCCGCCCAGGTAGGCTTTACGCACGTTATCGTCGTGCAGCAGTTCTTGGCCGGTGCCGGTCATGGTGATCTTGCCGGTCTCGAGCACGTAGCCGCGTGTGGCGATGGAAAGAGCCATCTGTGCGTTTTGCTCGACCAGGAGCACCGTGGTGCCGGCCTTGTGCAGGTCCTCGACAATTTGGAAGATCTGTTCGATCAGAATCGGCGCCAGACCCATGGAGGGTTCGTCGAGCATGAGCAGCTTAGGGTTACTCATAAGGGCGCGGCCCATAACGAGCATCTGCTGCTCGCCGCCCGAAAGGGTACCGGCGACCTGGCGACGACGCTCCTTCAGGCGCGGGAACTGCTCGTAGACGCGCTCGAGGCCCGGAGCCACCGTTGACTTGGGCTGCGTATAGGCACCCATTTCCAGGTTCTCCTCGACCGTCATCTGCAAAAAGGCACGACGACCCTCGGGCACCTGAGCCAGGCCCTTACCAACCAGCTTGTCGGCGGGCGTATGGGTAATGTCCTCGCCCATAAACTTGATGGAGCCGGTCTTAGAGCGCAGCAGGCCCGAGACGGTCTTGAGCGTCGTGGACTTGCCGGCACCGTTGGCGCCAATCAGGGCCACGATCTCACCCTCGTTGACGTTAAAGGAGATGTCCTTAATGGCGTGGATGGCGCCGTACCAGACGTTGATGTTGTAGACGGAAAGCATCGGCTCTGCCATTTAGTTCTCCCCCTTATCCTGCTTGCCCAGATATGCCTCGATAACAGCGTCGTTGTTCTGGATCTCCTCGGCCGTACCCTTGGCGATGACCTTACCAAAGTTGAGCACGCAGATGCCCTCGCAGATGTTCATAACGAGCGACATATCATGCTCGATAAGCATGATGGCGATGCCGAAGGTGTCGCGAATCTTGACGATGTTCGCCATGAGTTCTGCGGTCTCGGACGGGTTCATTCCGGCGGCAGGCTCGTCGAGCAGCAGTAGCTTGGGGTTGGTGGCAAGCGCGCGGACGATTTCCAGACGACGCTGGGCGCCGTAAGGCAGCGATCCGGCCTGCTCATTTGCCAGGTGCTCCATGTCAAAAATGGACAGCAGCTCCATGGCGCGCTCGTGGGCGGCCTTCTCGTGCTTCCAATACGTCGGCAGGCGCAGAACGCCCTCAAAGCCGGAGTAGCGCTCCTGGTTGTGCAGGCCGACCTTAACGTTGTCCTCCACCGTCATGGTGTTGAACAGGCGAATGTTCTGGAACGTACGGGCAATACCCATGCGGTTGACCTGGTAGACCGACTTGCCCGAGGTGTCCTCACCGTCGAGCAGGATGGTGCCGTGCGTGGGCTGGTACACCTTGGTGAGCAGGTTGAAGACCGTGGTCTTGCCAGCGCCGTTGGGGCCGATGAGACCGGCGATCTCGGTCTTGCCGATGGTCAGGCTAAAGTCGTCTACTGCCTTAAGGCCGCCAAACTCAATGCCCAAGTGGATGCACTCGAGCGCCGGGCGCTGACCCAGGTCGCGGTCGGGAACGATAGCGCCAGAAGGATACGGGACCATCTTGCCCTTGTTGAACTCAAACTTACTGGGCATCGGCTGCCACCTCCTTCTTGGAAGCAAAGCGGTCCTTAATGCGTGCGAAGAACGCCTTGAGCTGCGGGTTGTTGGTAAAGATCATGACCAGGATCAACACGATGGCGTAGATGAGCATGCGGTAGTCCGAGAACTGACGGAGCAGCTCGGGAAGCACCGTGAGCAACGCCGCCGCGATGACGGAACCGCGCATGTTGCCCAGGCCGCCCAGGACCACGAACACCAGAATGAGGATCGACGTGTTGAAGTCGAACTTGGTGGCGGAGAGCTGCGAGAAGTTACCGCCGAAGAGAGCTCCGGCAGCACCGGCGAGGGCAGCGGAAACCACGAAGGCGATCATGCGGTACTCGGTGACGGAGATGCCTACGGACTCGGCTGCAATCTTGTTATCGCGCACGGCCATGATGGCACGGCCGGTACGGCTGCGAACCAGGTTGAGTACAATCACGAGCGCGACCATAACCAGGATGGCGCCGGCAAGGAAGGTCGAATAGGTCGACACGCCCGATGCGCCCTGGGCACCCTTGATGATGGCGGTGCCGTCCTCAAGCAGGTGCAGGTCGTCGATCGTAGAGTTGCCCGTGATGTTAAAGATCACGTGCAGACCGCGGGAATCGACGCCCACAATGAGGCAGGTGACGATCTCTTTGATGATCTCGCCAAAGGCCAGCGTCACGATAGCCAGGTAATCGCCGCTCAGGCGAAGGACCGGGATGCCAATCAAGAAGCCCAGGATGGCGGCAGCGATAGCGCCGACCACAATGCTGATGATCAGGCGCATCGGATCGGACGGAACGGCGCTCTCCAGCGCGACGGCGGTAACGATGCCCGTATAGGCGCCGACACTCATAAAGCCCGCGTGGCCCAGCGACAAGTCGCCCGCAATACCGACGACGAGGTTGAGCGAGATGGCCATAACGATGTAGGCCGTGATGGGAACCAGCTGACCGGCGATCATGCGCGGGATCATATGGTTGGACTGCATAAAGAACACGATGGCGAATGCCACGATGCACATGGCGTACGTGACAAAGTCGTGACGCGTCTGCTTGTCTTTAAGGAACTTCATAACGCTCACCTACACCTTCTCGGGGACGTACTTGCCCAAGAGGCCGGCAGGCTTGACGAGCAGGACGATAATCAAAACACCAAAGACGATGGAGTTGGCAAGGCTCGTGGAAATGTAAGCCTGAGCCATCGCCTCGATGATGCCGATGAGAATACCGCCGACAAAGGCACCGGGGATGGAGCCGATGCCGCCGAAAACGGCAGCGTCGAAGGCCTTGATGCCAGGCATGGCGCCCGTGGTGGGCTGCAACACCGGCGAGTAGGAGCACAGGAGCACGCCGGCGATGGCGGCAAGGGCAGAGCCGATGGCAAACGTCATCGAGATGGTGCGGTTGACGTTGATGCCCATGAGCTGAGCGGCGGCCTTGTCCTCGGACACGGCGCGCATGGCCTTGCCCATCTTGGTCTTACCTGTAAAGAACATCAGGCCGGCCATGATAACCAGGCAGGCGACGATGGTGACGAGCGAGACGGCGCTTACGTTAAACTTGGCCAAGAACTCCGGCACCTGGAAGGTGACGAGCGAAGTAAAGTTCTTGGGCGTGGCGCCCCACAGGAGCTGCGCGGCGTTCTGCAGGAAGTAGGACACGCCGATGGCCGTGATCAGAACGGCCAGCGGGCCCGCCTGACGCAGCGGCTTGTATGCCAGACCCTCGATGAGAACACCGAGAACCGTGCAGACCACACAAGAGAGAATTACAGATGCCCAGCCCGGGAGGCCGAGATACGACGTGGCGCAGAACGAGACATAGGCACCGACCATGATGACGTCGCCGTGAGCGAAGTTGAGCATCTTGGCGATACCGTAGACCATGGTGTAGCCCAACGCGATGATGGCGTAGACGCTGCCCATGGACAGGCCGTTGACCAGGTATTGGATAAAGACCGTCATGTTCCACATCCCCCTTTCGAATAGGTTTCCAGTTGATGTATGAAACAGGGACGTTACATCGTCCCTAGATACCAAGCAAGCAGGGAAGGCCAAAACCTCCCCTGCTTGGGATCAAAACCGCTCTATGTAAGGCGGCCTATTAGGCCTGTACGTACTTGCCGTCGGTAATGACGTACGCCGTCGGGTCCTTCTGGACCTGACCCTTGTCGTTCCAGGAGAGCTTGCCAGTCAGGCCGTCAACAGTAATCTTGAGCATAGCCTCGGGAAGCTTCTCGGCAACCTCGGTGGGGTCGGCGTCGACGCCCAGGCCGGCCTCCTTAAGAGCCTCGACCACAGCATGCACGCCGTCGTAGGCGTCGGCGGCAAACTGGTCGGGGGTATCGCCGTACTTATCCTTGTAAGCGTTGACGAAGTCGGCATTCTTCTCGTCGTCGGCGGAGAACGGGGTCATGAGCAGCAGACCCTCGGCCAGAGAGGTGTCGAAGCCCTCAACGCCCAGGATGCCGTCCATGCCGTCGCAGCCCATCATCTTGACGTCGTAGCCCATGTCCTTGGCGTTCTTGAGCAGGACGGACGCCGGCGTGTAGTAGATCGGCGCAAAGATCATGGTGGCGCCTGCCTGCTTGGCCTTGGTCAGCTGGTTGGTAAAGCTCGTGGCGGAGTCGTCCTTAAAGGTCTCCTCGTCGACAATCTCAAGCTTAGACTTAGCGGCCTGGGCCTTAAAGGAATCTGCGATGCCCGAAGAATAGGCGTCGCCGGAGTTATAGAACAGCACGAACTTCTCGTTCGCATACTTCTCTGCCAGGAACTTGGCAGCGTTGACACCTTGGTTGGGGTCGGTAAAGCAAACCTGGAAGACGCAATCCTTGCCCTTGGTAACGTCCTCGGAGGACGCGGACGGGGTGATCATGAACGTCTCGGGGTCGTTGCCGCACTCGGCGGCAACGGCGACCGACGCACCCGTGGTGGTCGGACCGACGAGGGCCTGCATGCCCCAGTCGAGCAGGGTGTTGAAGGCGTTGACGGCCTTCTCGCCGTCCGCCTGGTCGTCCTCGGCCTTGCTGACAAGCGGCAGCTCCTTAGTCGAGAAATCCTTGCAGCCAAGCTCGACAGCCTGTGTAACGGACTTGCCGTAGGACGCGTTGGCGCCGGTCAGCGGGCCGATGGTGCCGATCTTAAACGAAGCGTCGCCCGACGCGGAACCGCTGTCGCCGCCGTTGGAGGAGCAGCCAGCTAGAATGGACATCGCCCCCAGACCTGCTGCGCTCGCGATAACGCTCCTGCGATTCATAACAGGGTTCAATGACTTACCGGTGAGGCTCGACATGCGGCTCTCCTCTCAAATCTCGTCGGGTTTCGGTTACCCGACAGGCCATCCTTCGCCGTGTTCGGCGTTCGCAAAATACTAGACGCTTTAGTTAAGGAAAGTGGCGATTATTTCAACTTTTCTTTGGATTTGTTCGTTTATCCATAATTCTGCGTATTTCTATTACTTTATGCAGTAATGCCACTTTATTGTGTGAAAGTAATGTTTCCGTTCTGTTACAGGCGTCCCTGCCCTGAATAAAACGGCCTCACCGGTCGCGCTTTATGCGCACTTAGGCGGCGATGTACTTGCCGTCCTGAATCACATAGGCTGTGGCGGGCTTTTCGACCTGGCCCTTGTCGTTCCACGTCAGCTCGCCCGTCAGGCCCTCGATCTTGATCTTGCGCATGGCGTGGGCAAGGTCGTCGGCAATATCGGCACCGTCAGCCGTAATGTCGATGCCCGCTTTATCGATAGCCTCGGCAATCGCATGGACGCAGTCATAGGCATCGGCGGCAAACTGATTGGGCGTCTCGTCGTAGGCGTCCTTATAGGCCTTGACGAAGTCGGCGTTCTTCTCATCGTCAGCAGAGAACGGGGTCATGAGCAGCACGTCCTCGGCAAGAGAGGTATCGAAGCCCTCAACGGAGAGCAGGCCGTCCATGCCGTCGGTGCCCATAAGCGTCATGTCGTATCCCATGTCCTTGGCGTTCTTGAGCAAAACGGACGCCGGCGTGTAATAGATCGGAGCAAAGATAAGCGTGGCGCCGGCCTCCTTGGCCTTGGTGAGCTGGTTGGTAAAGCTCGTGGAAGAGTCGTCCTTAAAGGTCTCGGTATCGACGACATCGAGCTTGGATGCCTTGGCCTGCTCGGCAAAGGCGTCGGCAACGCCCGAGCTGTACGTATCGCCGGAGTTGTAGAACAGGGCGATCTTGGCGTCCGCGTACTTCTCGGCCAAGAACTTCGCGGCGCTGGTGCCCATGGTGGGGTCGGTGAAGCAAACCTGGAAGACCGTGGTCTTTCCCTTGGTGACATCGAGCGACGAGGCCGAAGGCGTGACCATGAGCATATCGTCGGCGATCTCGCCAGAGACAGCGACGGCGGCACCGGTGGTGACGGGGCCGACGAGAGCCTGCATGCCCCAGTCACACAGGGTATTGAAGGCGTTGATGGCCTTCTCGCCGTCGGCGACGTCATCCTCGGACTTAAGCGAGAGTTTGAGGTCCTTGGTCGAAAAATCCTTGGCGGCGAGCTTGGCACCCTTCTCGGCCGAAACGCCATAGGTTGCCGCGGCGCCGGTCAGAGGGCCGATGACACCGATCTTGAAGGTCTTGCCGTCATCGGCGGACCCGCCGTCCGAAGAACAACCGGCGAGCGCGACAGCGCTTCCAAGCGCCGCGGCTCCGGCAAGGAAACTTCTGCGGTTAAGTACGTTGTTGATGCTAAACATGGTGTCCCCCTTTTCGCTGGCCGCGGTGCGGCCGTCTTGCGGTACAGGGCAAACCTTATGGCGCAAACGTTGACAGTTTGTTACGGAAGTTCGTTTGTAGCGAGTGTGTTTCCAATATTTCCGCAGCGTTTCGGGGGTAGCGTTTTGCACAGCTCCAGCTGCCTGGCAAGCACGCGCCCGCACTTCACGCTAGAATGCACTCAACCTTTAAGCGGTTTATCCATCCATAAGATGCACGAAGGAGTTATCTATGAGCGAACCCCTGCGCACCGTGAACGTCGGTCTGATCGGTCTGGGAACCGTCGGCGGCGGCGTGGCCCGTTTGATCAAGAGCCACCACGATGAGTACCTGGCCGCCTACGGCATCGACCTTAAGCTGACCCGCGCCTGCGCGCTTGCCTGGGAGCAGGCCGAAGCCGCCGGTATTGAGCGCGAGGCCTTTACGAGCGACTGGCACGACGTCGTCACCGACCCCGCCGTCGACATCGTCGTCGAGCTCATCGGCGGCGAGCATCCCGCGACCGAGATCTTCACCACCGCCTTCGAGAACGGCAAGCACGTCGTCTCTGCCAACAAGGCCCTGCTGGGCCGTCATGTCGAGACGCTCGCCGAGAAGGCGCGCGCGTGCGGCGTGCAGATTAAGTGCGAGGCCAGCTGCGGCGGCGGCATCCCCATCGTGAGCACGCTCGAGCACGACCTGGTGGGCAACAAGATCCTGACCATCGCCGGCATCCTCAACGGCACCACCAACTATATCCTGTCGCGCATGGACGCCGAGGGCGCCGATTACGCTGACGTGCTCGCCGACGCCCAGGCAAAGGGCTATGCCGAGGCCGACCCGTCCGCCGACGTCGACGGCTTCGACGCCGCCAGCAAGACGGCAATCCTCGCTTCCATCGGCTTTGGCACCCGCGTGACCACCGACGATGTCTACCAGCAGGGTATCCGTACCATCGGCGCCGAGGACATTGCCCAGGCCCGCGAGCTCGGCTACACCATCAAGCTGCTGGGCATCGCACGCAACACCGACGCCGGCGTCGACGTCCGTGTGCATCCCACGCTGATCCCCGCCGACCACATGCTTGCCAAGGTCAACGGCGCCATGAACGCTGTCTACGTGGTGGGCGACGCCGTGGGCGAGACCATGTTCTACGGTGCCGGCGCAGGCTCCTTCCCCACCGCGAGCGCCGTCGTGGGCGATATCCTGTCGCTCTCCGAGCAGATCAGCCGCGGCGTGGCTCCGCTGCCCGAGATTGAGCCCTATGGTCACAACCTCGCCTTTAAGCCCATGGACGAGCTCCAGACCAAGTACTATGTGCGCCTGAAGGTCGCCGACCGCGTGGGCGCCCTGTCCGAGACGGTCGACATCTTTGCCAAGCACAACATCTCGATCTCGCTCATCAACCAGGTCGAGGACGGCAAGTCGGGCGTCAGCGATGCCTGCTCGGTCATCTTCCTGACGCACCGCGCACTCGAGAAGGACGTCCAGGCTGCCGCCGCCGAGCTTGCCAGCGTCGACTGCGTGGCCGAGGTCGCCAACGTCCTGCGCATCGAGGACGTCGAGGCCTGGTCCGAAGGCGTCATGGCCAACTAATTCGATTTTCGCTCTACGACCTATATGTGTGAGGGGCTCCCGTTCAGCAGTGGACGGGAGCCCCTTTGCTTGCGCGCATGGGGCGTATTGGCGCAATCCGCATTTGAACGACTTGGCCGCTCCTGACAGCCGGGGGTACCGTTCGCCGACATGCAGCCGGAGCCGATTTTGGCTGCCGTTATGCTGTGCTGCATATATCCGCCCGCAAAGAGAGGAAGCACTATGTTGCTCGAGGGCAAGAAAGCAATCATCACCGGCGGCACGCGCGGAATCGGCTATGCCATCGCCTGCCGTTTTATCGAGGAGGGCGCCGCCGTCACCGTCTTTGGCTCGCGCCAGGAAACTGCCGACGCAGCCGTTGAGAAGCTGGCGGCCGCCTATCCCGAGGCCAAGGTCTGGGGCCGCTCCTGCGACCTCACCTCGCTCGAGGCCGTAACCGAGGCCTTTACCCAAGCTGCCACCGATATGGGCGGCCTGGACACGGTCGTCAACAATGCCGGCATCTCCCAGCGCTCGCCCCTTTTGGACTACACTGCCGAGGAGTTTGCAAAGGTCATGGACCTCAATGTCGTCGCCGTCTTTAATGGCCACCAGGCTGCCGCCAAGATCATGACCGAGGCCGGCCACGGCGGCACCATCACCACCACGAGCTCGATGGTCGCCAAGTACGGCCAGCCCTCCGGCGTCGGTTACCCCACGTCCAAATTTGCCGTCAACGGCATGGTCCAGTCGCTCTCGCGCGAGCTCGCCCCCATGGGCATTCGCGTCAATGCCGTCGCACCTGGCGTGACCAAGACCGACATGGTCGCTAACCTGCCCGAAGAAGTCATCAAGCCCATCATCGCCACCATTCCGCTGGGCCGCATGGGCGAGCCCGAGGATGTCGCCAACGCCTTTGTTTTCCTGGCGAGCGACATGTCCTCCTATGTCACGGGCGCCGTGCTCCCCGTCGACGGAGCCGCCCGCTCCTAAGGAGCCACAAGCTTTGGCTTCAAGCTTCAACATAGCTCAACCAAAAAGGCGCGCCGTCTGAATCAACTGCAGACAGCGCGCCTTCTCCTGTTATGAAAGGGAAACTATGTCCCAGTATTTCGGATCAGAACGGGGCACGGTTTCCCCCAGGACCTCCTTGCGGAAACTGCATCCCACTCTGAGCGCCCATTCCGGGACACAGCTTCCCAACGGCCCCCGTTTCGGAAACCACATCCCGTTCCGAGCCTTCAAAGCGGGACGCGGCTTCCCCGAGAAAGTATCGACTACTTACCGTCGTCGTCTTCGGCTTCTTCGCGCGCATAGAGCTCCAGCATGCGACGGCGGTATTCGCGCACAGCGAGCTTGGCGCGCTCCAGGCGGCGGCGCTCACGCGGAGTCAGCTCGGACGGGTCGACCTCGTCTCCATAGGTCTTATCGGCAAGCAGGTGCGCCGCGTCCACGATGCGGGCATCGATGTGGCCGCTCGCTGCCTCGGCGGAAAGACGCTCGGCAATCGTATCGAGCGTAGGCAGGCCCTCGAATACGCGACCATGGCCATGCGAGGTCAGCAGCTCGTGCTCGCGCGCGAGCAAGCTCGCTAGGTCGTGGTGGGCGCGCAAGATGTCGAGCGCATCGGATGGATGCTCGGCAACCTCTGCCACGGCGGCGACCGGCGCAGCATCCACCACGCGGTAGAAGAGCTGCGCGAGTAATGGCATCAAGAACACTGTGATGGCACCGGCGGCAACCATGACCGACGCGATGTCTTGCGACAGCGCGCCCGCGTTGACGGCAACGCTTGTCACGGCAACGATGATCGGCAGCGCCGTGGTGCAGTACAGGGCCACGGTAATGCGACCATACGCCGACACATCGCGCGTCGCAGGACAAATGCTCATAGAAATAAGAATGGGCACGGCACGAATAATCAGCAACGCCACGATAAAGCCCACGAGCAGACCCGGGCGCGACGCCACGGCCGTCAGATCGATCTTTGCGCCCGATACGGTAAAGAACACCGGAATCAAAAAACCGTAGGCCAGACCGTCGAGCTTGGTCTCGAGCGTATGGTTGCCCTCGGGGATGATGTAGCGCAAGACAAAGCCGGCGGCGAAAGAACCCAACACGATGTCGAGATCAAAGACGGCCGAGAACGCCACGAGCGTGACCAGGATGAGCACCGTCAGGCGTACGAAGGTCTGCGACGTGGTATCGGCGCGTTCCTCGACAAACGCAAAGAAGCGGCTGCCGACGCGCTTGGAGCGGCTTGGGACCACGGCCAGCAACACGCAAACCACCGCAAACAAGCCAAGGATTACGAGCGTTTGGATGCCAGTGCGGGCAGACAGCAGCACCGACATGGCGAGCACGGGACCGAGCTCGCCCCAAGTGCCATACGCGAGAATCGAGTCGCCCACGCGCGTTCCGGCAAGTGAACGCTCGCGCATGATGGGCACGAGCGTGCCGAGCGCCGTAGAAGTAAGGGCAAGCGTCACGGCGATACCGTCGAAATGGCTGACCGAGAACCACGGGGTAAAGCGCACGGCAAGCCAGGCGATACCAAACGTGACGACCCACGTTGCCAAGCCGTAGCGCCCCTCGACGCCCGTGATGCTCTTGGGGTCGATCTCAAAGCCGGCAAGCAGGAACAAGAAGGCCAGACCGAGCTCGGACACAAGCGAGACCTCGGCATCTACATGGATGACGCCGAGCATATGGGGTCCCAGTACCGCGCCGAGCACGAGCAAAAAGACCGTCTCGGGAACGGGTTTTCCGGGAATCGCCGAGGCGATGAAGGGGCTTGCAAAGGCCACGAGTGCGATGATGGCGAGCGAAACGAATGCCATGTGATGCCTTTCTCTTGATTGCGCATCACTGTAGCACCCTCGCCGTCCTCAACGCGCCACGAGCTGTCGTATCATAGTGAGGTTTACAAACATGTGGCTCAAGGCGACCGCAGGGCAGACCCCGCAAACCGACCGCTGCCGCATACCGTACCGTACGCCCAACCGATCAGGAAGGCAGGAACCAATGGTCTCTCGTATCTACGTGGAGAAGAAACCCGGGTTCGACGTCGAGGCTCAGCAGCTCAAGGGCGAGCTGAGCGAAATTCTCGGCATCAAGGGCATCGAGGCCCTGAGGATCATCAACCGCTACGACGTCGAGGGCATCGACGAGGAGCTTTTCCGCTCCTGCGTGCCGACCGTCTTTAGCGAGCCTCAGGTCGATGTGACCTACGACGAGCTCCCCGCAAGCGATGGCGCCGTCTTTGCCGTCGAATTCCTGCCTGGCCAGTTTGACCAGCGCGCCGACTCCGCCAGCGAGTGCGTGCAGCTCATCAGCCAGGGCGAGCGCCCCGCCGTGCGCTCCGCCAAGGTCTATATGATCTCGGGCGCTCTGGACGAGGCCGCCATCGATGCCATCAAGCGCTACGTGGTGAACCCCGTCGAGGCGCGCATCGCCTCGCTCGACCTGCCCGAGACGCTGTACATGGAGACCCCCGAGCCCCAGCCCGTCGAGGTGCTCGACGGTTTCCGCGAGCTCGACGAAGCCGGCCTTGCCGCCTTTATTTCCGAGCGCGGCCTTGCCATGGACGAGGCGGACATCGCCTTCTGCCAGCAGTACTTCCGCGATGAGGATCGCGACCCCACCATCACCGAGATCCGCGTGATCGACACCTACTGGTCCGACCACTGCCGCCACACCACCTTCGGCACCGTCCTGGACGACGTGACGATCGACGACGCCGTGGTGCAGCAGGCCTTCGACCGCTACATGGAGATGCGCCACGAGCTCGGTCGCGACGCCAAGCCCGTCTGCCTCATGGACATGGGCACCATCGGCGCCAAGTACCTTAAGAAGACCGGCGTCATGACCGATGTCGACGAGTCCGAGGAGATCAACGCCTGCACCGTCAAGGTGAAGGTCGATGTCGACAGCGAGGACCAGGACTGGCTGTTCCTCTTTAAGAACGAGACCCACAACCACCCGACCGAGATCGAGCCCTTCGGCGGTGCCGCCACCTGCGTGGGCGGTGCCATCCGCGACCCGCTGTCGGGCCGCAGCTACGTGTACCAGGCCATGCGTGTCACCGGCGCCGGCGACCCCACCGTCCCCGTGTCCGAGACGCTCGAGGGCAAGCTGCCGCAGCGTAAGCTCGTGACCACTGCTGCCGCCGGCTACTCCAGCTACGGCAACCAGATCGGCCTTGCCACCGGTCAGGTCAACGAACTCTATCACCCCGGCTACGTCGCCAAGCGCATGGAGGTCGGCGCCGTCGTGGGCGCTACCCCGGCAAACCACGTGCGTCGCGAGTGCCCCGCCCCCACCGACAAGATCATCCTGTTGGGCGGCCGCACCGGCCGTGACGGCATCGGCGGTGCCACCGGCTCCTCCAAGACCCAGAACACCGAGTCCATCGAGACATCGGGCGCCGAGGTCCAGAAGGGCAACGCCCCGGTCGAGCGCAAGCTGCAGCGCCTGTTCCGCCGCGGCGATGCCTGCCGTCTAATCAAGCGCTGCAACGACTTTGGCGCCGGCGGTGTCTCGGTCGCCGTAGGCGAGCTTGCCGACGGCCTGTATGTCGACCTTGATACCGTGACCAAGAAGTACGACGGCCTGGACGGCACCGAGCTCGCTATCTCTGAGTCCCAGGAGCGTATGGCCTGCGCCGTCGCCGACGGTGACGTCGAGGAGTTCATGGGCTACGCCGCTGAGGAGAACCTCGAGGCGACCGTTATCGCCGAGGTTACCGCCGAGCCGCGCATGCGCATGGCCTGGAACGGCGTCGCCATCGTCGACCTGTCCCGCGAGTTCCTCAACTCCAACGGCGCACCCAAGCACCAGGTCGCCCACGTGTGCGCCCGTAGCGTGTGGCAGCCCAGCTGGGCCGGCACCACGCTCGCCGAGCGCATGATCTCGCTCGTCACCGACCTCAACGTCGCTTCCAACAAGGGCCTTTCCGAGCGCTTCGACTCCACCATCGGCGCCGCGACCGTGCTCATGCCCTTTGGTGGCAAGACGCAGCTCACCCCCAGCTCGGCCATGGTCGCCAAGTTCCCCGTGGACGGCGAGACCACCACGGCGAGTGCTATGGCATGGGGCTTCAACCCCTATCTGATGGAAGCCGACCAGTTTGCGGGCGCCTACCTGTCCGTGGTCGAGTCCATCGCCAAGCTCGTTGCCGCCGGCTTTGAGCACAAGCGAGCCTACCTCTCCTTCCAGGAGTACTTCGAGCGCCTGCGCACCGAGGCAGAGCGCTGGGGCAAGCCCATGGCCGCCGTCCTGGGTGCCCTTATGGCCCAGGTCGACCTGGGTGCCGGTGCCATCGGCGGCAAGGACTCCATGAGCGGTTCGTTTGAGGACGAGGCCGGCGAGCTCAACGTTCCGCCGACCCTGATCAGCTTCGCCGTCGCCGTGGGCAAGGCCGCCCGCGCCGTCTCGCCCGAGTTCAAGGGCCTCACGCACCGCGTCGTCCGCATCGCCCCCGCCATCTATGGCGAGGACTACCGCCCCGATGCTCAGCAGCTGCTCGCAGCGTTTGACGCCGTCGAGGCGCTCACTGCTACCGGCAACGCCCTGGCCATCTCCACGCCCGGCTACGGCTGCGGCGCCGAGAGCCTCTTTAAGATGTGCGTCGGTAACCAGATCGGTATCGAGCTTGCCGAGGATGTAGACGTGGAGAGTCTCTTCACCCCGCTCTACGGCAGCTTTATCGTCGAGCTCGCCGAGGATGCCGAGCTGCCCGAGGTCGCCGACGGCGTTGTCGTCGAGCCCCTGGGCACCACCGTCGAGGGCTATGTCATCGACACCGGCTCCGAAGTCATCGAGCTCTCCGAGCTCCAGGAGGCCTGGGAGAGCGGCATCGAGAGTGTCTTTGCCTACCGCAGCGCCGACGAGACCCCCGAGGTCGAGACCATCGACTTCCGCGCCAAGGACATCCACGTGTACGGCGGCGCCAAGATCGCCCGCCCGCGCGTGGTTATCCCCGTGTTCCCCGGCAACAACTGCGAGTACGATAGCGCCCGTGCCTTCCGCGCCGCCGGCGCCGAGGCCGACACCTTCGTGATCAACAACCTCACGCCCGAGGCCGTCGCCGAGAGCACCCACGAGCTTGCCCGCCGCATCCGCGCAAGCCAGATCGTCATGATCCCCGGCGGCTTCTCGGGCGGCGACGAGCCCGACGGCTCCGCCAAGTTCATCACGGCGTTCTTCCGCGCTCCCGAGGTCACCGAGGCAGTCCGCGACCTGCTCAAGGCCCGCGATGGCCTGATGCTGGGCATCTGCAACGGCTTCCAGGCCCTGATCAAGCTCGGCCTGGTGCCCTACGGCGACATCGTCGACGCCACGCCCGATGCGCCCACGTTGACGTTCAACACCATCGGTCGCCACCAGAGCCGTCTGGTGCGCACCCGCATCTCGTCCAACCTGTCCCCGTGGCTGTCGCAGTGCAGCCTGGACGACCCCTACACCGTCGCCATCAGCCACGGCGAGGGCCGCTTTGTCGCCAATGACGAAGTGCTCGCCCAGCTGATCGCCAACGGCCAGGTCGCCACGCAGTACGTGGGCGAGGACGGCAAGCCCAGCATGGATCTCTCCGTCAACCCCAACGGCTCCGCACTTGCCATCGAGGGCATCACGAGCCCCGACGGCCGCGTCTTGGGCAAGATGGGCCATGCCGAGCGTCGCGGCGACAACCTGTACCGCAACGTGCCCGAGCATGTCCCCGGCGATAAGTTCATGCCGATCTTTGAGAGCGGCGTGGCCTACTTCGCTTAATGCGTCCCATCGGGTACAATCCCCTCGGGTAACAACACCCGCCACCGGCACTCCCGGTGGCGGGTTCTTTTTTGCTTCGCGCATATAGGAAGGACATCATGGAAAGCCGCAAGCCGTATCTCGCCACCCTGCCCGGACTTATCCTGGGCTGTCTTGTTTGCTGTGCACTCTGGGGATCAGCCTTTCCCTGCATCAAGATCGGCTACGCACTCTTTGGTATCCCGGCGCACGATAGCGCCTCGCAACTGCTCTTTGCAGGTTTGCGCTTCACGCTTGCCGGTATCCTGGTTATCGCCGGCATGAGTGCGGCCCAGCGCCGCCCGCTCGTCCCACAGGTACGCGATATCAAGCCCATCTTTATCTTGTCGCTCTTTCAGACCATCGGGCAGTACTTCTTTTTCTATCTGGGCCTCTCGCGCGCCAGCGCCATGTCGAGCTCCATCATCGAGGCCAGCGCCAACTTCCTAGCCATCCTCTTTGCCGCCCTGGCATTTCACACCGAGAAGCTCAATACGGCCAAGGTGCTTGGCTGTGCGCTGGGCTTTGCCGGCGTCGCGCTCGTCAACCTCTCGGGCGCAGATGGCACCTTTGGCTTCAGGCTCGATGGCGAGGGCTTTATCCTAGCCTCCACTGTCGCGGGTGCTCTTTCGACCTGCCTGATCGGCATCTTCTCGCGCAAGCATGACGGCGTCTTGCTCGCCGGCTGGCAGTTTTTAGTCGGAGGTTTGGTCCTTACCGCCATCGGGTTTTTGATGGGCGGCGCGCTCTCCCCCACCGCGATCATCCCCGCCATCGCACTCATTATCTATATGGCACTCATTTCCGCCGTCGCGTACTCGCTATGGTCGCGTCTGCTTGCCGTCAACCCCGTCAGCCGTGTGTCGGTCTTTGGCTTTATGAATCCAGTCTTTGGCGTACTGTTGAGCGCTCTGCTGCTCGGCGAGGGCGCTGGCACGAGCCCTGTTACCGTACTTGTTGCCCTGCTGTTGGTCTGCGGCGGCATCATCATCGTCAACAGGCCCAAAAAGGCCTAGCGAGCTCACCTTTTTAGGGAGGATGTTCGCACACTTTAGCTTAATGGAGTACATCGGAGAGCCGAGGGCCGCCATGCACGCAAGCTTGCACCCCTTTATCTAGCGTATCTGGATGCCAGCTTTCTTTTTCTCGGCCTTGACACGGTAGAGCTCCGCATCGGCAGCGCGAAGCAAGTCTTGCCAGGTATCGACGCCATCACCAACCCTTGCGTAGCCGATGGACATCCGCAACAGATACGGCACCTCGGCGCGCGCGAGCTCGTCGTTGATTGCCGCGCACAGATGCATGATATTCTGCTCCGCCGTCGCCTTTTGAAGCACCACGAACTCATCGCCGCCATAACGTGCGATAAAGCCACCAGACGCCGAGCAGACTTCTTTGAGCGCAGCAGATATGACCTGGAGGGCATGGTCGCCCTCCACATGTCCATAGCGATCGTTAATCTGCTTAAAGCCGTCGGCGTCCATCATGAGCAGATGCACATCTTCGGCCTGATCCACATTTGAGAAGAGCGACAGCATATAGGTCTCAAAACGGTTGCGATTGTTGAGGCCAGTCAACGGGTCGGTCGAGATGAGCTGCTCCTGATAGATGATGTAGAGCAGCAGGATGCTCAGCGTTATACCGACACAAAGGCCCGGTACCGAAAACAAAACCTGGAAGGTACCGCCCACCAGAGCGGGAACCACAAAAAAGGCGAGGGTGCGATAAATGGCCTTCGTTTGCAGGCTTTCGACTTTTCGAGCCTGAATAAAGGCATGCAAGGACGTATATATGATGTAGCAGTAGCTCACGATAGGCTGAATCATATAAAGCGCTCCGCGACGATATACGCCCTGCGCATCGATATAGAACATAGCGTGCGTCCAGTAGCTGGTAAATGCCAGTACAACCACCAATACGGTTGGCAACGTCACGAGCGCCACCCTATAGCGCGCAGTCAAAAGGCGAGAGCCCTGCACTGTCTCGGAATAGAAAAACCAAATGAGGCACGCGATGGCGAACAGCGAAAACGAGACCGCGTTGGAAATCCAGTTGGCCGTGATGCCTACAGGAGTGCTCACGCCGTCCGAGAGCGTCCAGATCATATCGAAGAAAATGTAGGCAGCAGACGTGTAGCCCAGCATGCTAAACAAAAGCTGCTGGGTGCTCGAGAACAGGGAGCGACGGCTTCGTGCGGCAAGCCCGATAAGAACAATCATGCATAGCACGAATATCTCAATCTTGAGTGCCTTAACCACTAGACGCCCTCCCTTCAATATCCAAGTGGTCAGAATCGCCCGATTCGTGTCTGGGCAATAAACGCCCCTACTCCGCAGGGGTAAGGGGAATCATAGCAGAGCGCCCGAACGTCACTGCAAAACAGTCATCGTTCGGGCGCTCAAACGGCGCGAATTGCACTCCGGCATCATTGATTGGTAGCGATTGCTATTCGCCATCGATGTCGGTCGCGACGGCCTCCTCGATGGCCTCGACACCGGCAGGCGACAGATCCTCCTTGCCCTGGCAGAACTTCTTGTCGACCCAGCCGGTCAGAATCGGGGCCATGATTGCCGTGATGATGACGGCGGTGGCGATCTGCGCATACGCGGTGGGCGCAAGCTCGGCATAGCGCGGAGCGACCTCGGCGAGGGCGACCGGCGTGGTCATAGCCGTGCCGGCAATAGTGGAGCAGGCAACGGCCGCTTTGCCGTTACCACCGCACAGGCGCTCGAACGCAAAGGTGATGGGGCCGACGATAAAGAGCGTGATGAGACCCAGTAGGATGCCCGAGATGCCGCCGGTGATAAAGCTCGAAAGGCTCATGGACGCACCGAGCTGAAAACCGATGACAGCGATCGCAGGATTGGCGCCGGGAACCAGCAGGTTCTTGATGAACGGGAAGAGGTTGCCCAGAACCATACCGATGACAAGCGGCAGGATGGAGCCGACGATGGTACCCAGCGGGATGTTAGCAAGACCCGAAACGCCCAGGATGATCATGGTGACGGCGGGGCCGGCCGTAAAGAACAGGATACCCACGGCGCCCTGCTCGGACTCGTCGCCGAACTCGCCCATGATGCCCGTGTAGAGCGCCATGTTGCAAAACGTAATGCCGCCGATGATGGAAACCGAGCTCAGGCCCAAAAGGTTGTCGTTAAAGAAATACGCAACACCAAGACCCAGCGCGGCTGCCACCACAAGCTTAGGAATCAGCACAACGATGCCGGTCTTGATGGCGCCCGGCGTGGACTTAAAGCTGATGCCAGCACCCACAAACAGCAGGATCGCGGCAACGATGGTGTTGGAACCACCGCGGCAGGCGGCGGTAAAGAAGCCGCCGATCTCGAAGACCTGCGGGCAGAAGGTATTGAGCAAAAGGCCAACGATCATCGGGTAGATCATGATGTCACCCGGGATACGCGGGACTTTGAATTTCTTTTGCTCGTTGGCGGTCGCTTCCTGTGCCATGAAACTCCCATTTCCGCTGACGCAGAACAAAAGCCCACGTCACACTTTGCTACAGTAAAGTTTGACCATGGTACCAGAAGAAGCAGACCGGCTCGGTGAGAAATTCAATTCGTTGTGCCGGGACGCTAAACGTGCCCCGCTCTTATATGAAGCTCAAAACGATATAGAACACGATGCCCGAGACGCAGCACCACAACATCGACTTTGTCTTGATTGCCACCGCCACGACGCCGGCGGCCGCAATCCAGGGAATCAAGCCCTGCCACAAGCCGGCGTCGAAAGCGCCAGGGCTTATCAAATCGTTGGCGACCAGCGCCGCAAAGGCGGCAGGCGGAATATAACCCAAGGCCTCGGTAACGCGGGGCGACAGCGTTCTCCCGCGCAAGGCAAACGCCGGGGCAATGCGGAAAAACGCGATGGCCGCCCATGACGACAGCCATAGGACCAAAAACTCATTAACGGGCATCGCGAGCGCCCCTTCCCTCGGCGAGGACATCGCACGCGAGTGCCGTGACAACGCCGACGAGCACACTTGCCGGCACGGCGATATTCGTCCACCCCAAGAACTTGCATATGGCGACGGACACCGCAGCCAAACCGGCAGCTACGACATTGCCGCGCGACAGTCTCTGCGAAAAGAGTAGGCAGATAAAGAGCGATGTGCAGACAAAACCCGCAATAGCGGTGGGAACATCGACAACGGCGCCGACGATGGCGCCCGTCGTACACGAAACGCCCCATGTTGCGATGAGGATCACGTTGAGCACAAAGGACTCGAGCGGACCCCAATCCTCCCCTTTAACCAACTTGGCAAGCGAGATGCCATATGCCTCCTCGGTAAGCGTCGCGGCAACAGCCAGCGTCTGACGCTTCGAGGCACCCCTCAGATGCGGTGCGATCGATGCCGAGTAAAGCGCAAAGCGCGAGGAGATTGCGGCGACGCTCGCGACGATCGACGCCGCAGGCACACCCGCCAGCCACAGATTGCAGATCATAAACTGCCCGCTGCCCGTCACGAACGTGCTGCTCAGAGCAAAAACCATCCAGGGTTCCATTCCCGTCTGCGCCATAATCATTCCGCACGGCGCGGCTATCGCAACATAGGTAAGCATCACCGGCCAGACGGTTTTAACGATTTTGAGCACCATAGCGTTCCTCGTCCCGACAAGATTTCCGAGCCGCATGCAACGACGCGGCAGAACCATCGCCCGATGGCAACCGAGTTCACCTACAATTGCCACCGGATCGAAAGGCACAGAAAGACACAACTTTTTAGGAAGTCATTATGACAGCTATCGATCGAACGCGGGCTGCCGCGGCCTTCAAGACCTACACCGATGCCTACGATGCCGCCAATCCGCGTATCGCGCTCAAAATCGAGCATACGTACCACGTTGCCGAGGCATGCGATGCCGTGGCACGCGAACAGGGCTGGTCACCGCAGGACATTGATCTGGCGTGGCTTTGTGGGCTGTTGCACGATATGGGCCGCTTTGAGCAGCTGCGACGCTGGGATACGTTTAAGGATGCCGAAAGCGTGAGCCATGCGGCGTTGGGCGTCGAGGTCCTCTTTGGCAAAACACCTGCAGATGCGCCCGCGGCAACAAGTATCCGCGACTTTATCGACGATCCGGTAGAAGACGAACTCATTCGAGCGAGCATTGCCTATCACAGCAATTTCCGTCTGCCCGCGCAGCTCGGCGAGCGCACGCGGCGCTTCTGCGATATCGTGCGCGATGGCGACAAGATCGACATCATGCGCACCATCGCCGACAGTACCGTCGACACCATCCTCAAAGTGAATGAGGACGCGTTTCTTGCCAGCCACTTCTCGGCACCGACGCTGGCCGCCTTTGACGAGCACCGCTGCGTCACGCGCGATGAGCGCAATGAGCCCGCGGACTACTTGGTGGGGCTTATCTGCTTTATGTTTGAGCTTGTCTATCCGGCAAGCCGCGCGCTGGCGCGCGAGCAGGGCGATATCTACCGCCTGCTCGACGCGCCCTTTGGTATCACGCGCCCCTTCACCGATTCCGCCACGCAAGCGACCTGGGAGCGCCTAAAGGACGAGCTGCGCAGCTGGCTGGCAAGTGCCTAGCACTCAAGCTGGGCCAGCAGCTCCTCAACGACCTCGACGGCGTCGCCGACGACCTTGTACTGGGCGACGCCGAAGATGGGGGCATCTGGGTCCTCGTTGACGGCGATGATGCACTCCGCACCGCCGATGCCGGCAAGATGCTGGATGGCACCCGAAACGCCGATGCTCACAAGGAGCTTAGGCGAAACCGACACGCCCGTCTGGCCAATCTGGTGGCGATACTCCAGCCAGCCCGCCTCCACGACGGGTCGCGTGCAGCCGAGCTCGGCACCCAGGACTTCGGCGAGCTTTCGCATCAAGGGTAGGTTTTTCTTGGAGCCAATACCGCGACCCACAACAACTAGACGCTCGGCATCGGCAATCGAAGCCTGCTGGCCCCATTCCTCGGCGGGAATCGAAATCTCGACACGAGCCTTGGCGTCTTCCGCAAGTAATACCTGGGTAATCGTTCCGGAGCGGCTATAGTCAAAGTCGGGCGCCTTAAAGATGCCGGGGCGCACCGTTGCCATCTGGGGACGGTGGTTGGGGCAGATAATGGTGGCCATCAAGTTGCCGCCAAACGCCGGACGCGTCTGTTGCAGCAGGCCCGTCTCCGTATCCATCGAAAGCACGGTGCAGTCGGCCGTAAGGCCCGTCCGCAGGCGCACGGCAACGCCAGGCGCCAGCTCGCGGCCAAAAGCGGTCGCACCGTACAGAATGGCTTCGGGCTTGCGCTCGGTTACCAAATCGCAGATGAGGCGAGCATAGACCTCCGCGTCGTTCTGACGCAGGCGCTCGTCACGACAGACCAGAACTTCGTCCGCACCGGCGCAAACCAGATGCTCCAGGTCCTCAAGCGAGCCCTCGGGGCCCATGCCGACCAGCGCCACCAGGCGACAGCCGCGTGCATCGGCAAGCTCGCGGCCCTTGCCCATGAGCTCGTAGGCCACCGGGGCCACGTCATCGTGCTCGTCGGTCTGAACGAATACCCAAATGTCTCGATACGCATCGAGGTCAACCGCGCCGGCGGCCTCGTCGCGCTCGATCGAAATGGCGTTGACGGGACAGGCGTCGACGCACCCGCCGCACAAGATGCAGCCGTCGGTCACATGGGCGCAGCGGTTGGGGCGCTCGCCCTCCACCACAATGCCACCCGAGGCACAGGCGCGAACGCAGCGGCCACAGCCAACGCATGCCTCGCTATCGATTATCAGTCCGCTCATCTAAGCCATCCCCTCGATAATCTTGGCAAGCTTTGCCGCCTGTTCGACCGGCGTGCCCTCGATGGCCTCGCACGTTTGGTCACGGTCGAGCACAAACGAGCGCACGACCTGCGTCGGCGATCCGGTAAGGCCGCAGCGCAAAGGGTCGGCATGCACATCGGCAGCACTGACCACCCGCACATCCGCATCTTCGGCCGCGCGAATGCCGGCGATGCTCGGCATGCGCAGCTGGCCGATCTCCTTGGCGGTCGTCATCGCGCACGGCATCTCCAGATAGACCGTCTCCTCGCCGGCGTCACAGCCGTGGACAAGCGCCAGCGAGCCGCACGTCGTAAAGCCCGCGCTCTGTACGCAGCTCACATCGGTCACGCAGGGAATCTCGAAGGCGCCGGCCAGTTCGGGGCCAATCTGGGCAGTATCGCCATCCACCGCCATCTTGCCGCAGATGAGCAGGTCGAAGTCCTCGTCGAGCGCCTCGATGCCGCATTTGAGAGCATAGGTGGTCGCCAACGTGTCCGCGCCCGCAAAAGCACGGTCGGTGAGCAGCAATGCATCGTCGGCGCCGCGGGCGATGCAGTCGCGCAGTAGCAATTCGGTTGCAGGGATACCCATCGATACCACCGTCACGTGCACATCCATGCCAAAGCCGATAAAGTCGTCCTTGAGCGCCAACGCACATTCGAGGGCACTTGCATCGAAGGGATTAATGACCGCCTGCTTGCCATCGCGCACGATGGTATTGGTTTTGGGGTCCATCTTGACCTCGGTGCTTCCCGGCACCGCCTTGACGCACACCACCATATGGAAATCACTCATCTTCACGCGCCCCCTTTCTGGACGAGTTCATCCAAGAGCTTCTCCGAAAACAGGTTGCCACGACCCAGCTGCCCGGCAGGATCGAGCTGCAGCTTGAGTCGAGCCGATTCGACCATGGCCTCGTGGCCGTACATCGTCTCCAAAAAGCCCGCTTTGATCTTGCCGACGCCGTGCTCGGCAGAGACGGCGCCGCCCATAGCCGTTACCTCCGCAGCCCACTGGGCAAACAGCTCACCGCCGCGACGGTAGTCCCGCGCATCGCGCGGCAGGATATTCACATGCAGATGGTTGTTGCCGATATGTCCCCAGGCGGCAGACTCAAGCCCGCTTTCGGCCAGCGTGCGGCGATAGAGGGCAACGACATCGGCCAGGCGCGCATTGGGCACCGACATATCCGACCCCAGCTTGGTAATGGTGGGGTCGGTGCGGCGACGCTCGTCGATGAGCATGTTGACGCTCTCGGGAACGGCGTGGCGGAAGAACCGCTGGCATTCGCGATCGACCTCGGTGCGTGCAACCCAGGTCGCGTCGTCGCGGCCGCCCGCAAGCTCCAAAACCCATCCCAGGTGGTACAGCTCCTCGGTCGCTTGCGCCTCGTCGTCGCAGTCGAGTTCCACGTAAACACAGACCTTTGCCTCATCGTCGAGTGCCGGCAGCGAGACAAACGCGGTCGACTGCTCGCGCTGGCGGCGAAGGATATCCAAGGCGCCGGCATCGAAATACTCAATAGCGGCGGCATGGGACAGCACGGGGCGCACGGAATCGGTAAAGGAAACCGCCTTGTCCTCGCTGTCGAAAAAGCAGCTCACGCCCCATACGACCGAAGGTGCCGCCTGCAGGGCGATCTCGAGCTCGGTAATGACGCCGAGTGTGCCGCACGCACCGATGAAAAGATCGATGGCGTCCATATCGTCCGAAACGAAATAACCCGACGCGTTTTTGGTCTTGGGCATGGTATAGCCAGGAAGATCCAGCTCGAGCGCGCGGCCTTCCGCTGTCACGAGCGACAAGTGGCGTGCGTCAGCGTGCGCCTGACCTCGATGAAGCTCAAGCAGGTCGCCGTCCGCCAGTGCCACGTGAAGCCCCGTAACGTGCGGGCGCATGGGGCCGTAGGCGTAACTGCGGGCACCGGAGGCATTGCACGCCGCCATGCCGCCCAGGCAGGCAGATGCCTCGGTGGGATCGGTGGGGAAGAACTGCTCAGGAGCTGCCTGGAACTCCTCATAGGCCTCAAGCGATACCTGATCCCAGTCAGCGGTCGGCAATGCCTTCTTACCCAGTTGCTTGCGCAACTCCGAAAGCACGACGCCCGGCTCCACGCGCAGCAGAAAACGGCCTCGCTCGTCGCGGCGAAGACCCAGGTAGCGATTCATACGAGAAGTGTTGAGGATATGCCCGCCGTGAGGCACGGCGCCGGCAGCCAGACCGGTCCGAGCACCCTGGACCGTTATTGGAACATGCTCGGCATGGAGCTTTCGCAGAATGGCGCGGACTTCGTCCTCCGTTGTCGGAAACGAGATGCTCGACGCCTCGCCCGATGTGCGAGATTCATCGCGACCATATTCTTCGAACTCGTCGCCGAAGGGTTTGATGGCTGCAGACACGCGAACTCCCCCTTTAGTTAACTACAGTGTTTGCAGGGAGATGTTACCGCATCGTTTCGTCGACGTGACTGAGACCGTCTCCATAATTGGCGAATTTTACGTTTGCGCAATTCGGCGAGCGGCGGCGTTTTCTCGGCAGGCGCTCTATTTAACGCGCTCCTTTCCATCGCAGCCACGCACACAATTGGCGCTCGAAAAAACTTGAGATATTTTTTAGCGTCTCTCACCTGCGGCGATGTAAACCCGTCAAGCATTTGGTCAGAAATTGGTCAAGTTGTGGCTGATACGGTCGGCATCGACAGCCAAAACCAATAGAAGGTTTGGCCCAAAAACAGGGAGGTTCCCATGGCATATTACTGGCCCCAGTACGGCATCGCCATCGAAGTTGACGATGACCCATATCTTCTGCCCTTCGATGAGGAGGCATTTCCCGATGCGGCTGTCTATCACGTCACCACCGACGTGATTTGCGATCCCGAATCGTTTTCGGCACTCGCCCACCACATCGCCCACATCCACGACATCAAACTCGACCCAAACTTCGACGGGCTCATCTACTCGCGACGCCTCATGCTCCACATGCTCTTTGGCGCCGATCCGTCCACGTTCGCGCGCGTCTATACCACTAAGGATGCCGCATGAGCGTAAGGAAGCAGTCGAGCCCCCTAGGGTCAAAACATCGAAAAAGGCTCGGCGCCGTCTGTTTGGCCATCGCCTGCGCCCTTATCGCCGTCGGCCTTTACGCTTGGCAGTCAAAGCCTGTCGCCGAGACGGGTGCCTCGGTCACAGCGGCAGAGGGTAAGTCGCGTCAGGAAATCCAGGACGAGCTCGATGCCATCGTCCGCGACAACATGATGACGATCTCGGTCGCACCGGTCGCCCAGCTACAAAAAGGCGGCAAGCTGCGCATCAACGTGCAAAACGTCCAGGATAACAAGTTTCCCCAGCGTTTCCGCGTGATCCAAAACGACGAGACCATCTATGAATCGGGCGTGGTCGAGACCGGCAAGACCGTTGAGACCTGCCCTGCAGGCGACATCAAAGAAGGCGAGGCGTATATCGAGATTCAAGCGCTCGACGCCAAGACCTACGACGTCCATGGCAATCCCACGCGCGTCAAGGTGCGAGTTGCGCAGACAGAAGACTAGACCTGCCACCTGTTATGAAAATGCGCACCCGTGCCGCTTTCGTCTAACCCTCACGGAAACGGTCCGTGACGAATAGAAAGGAACGATTATGGACATCACCGGGAACTTGAATGGGGCCAGGGTGCTCGTCGTGGGCGCAGGGCTGGCGCTCGCACTCGCAATGGGCGCCGCGCCGACCACCGCCCTGGCGGAGGGACGCACTGGAACCACCAACGTGACCATCAGGACCGAAATCGACAACATCAAGTTCAAAGCCCCGACCGTCATTCCGTTCGTCGCTAAGGCAGACGGCACGCTCCAGGGCCCTTCCGAGAATACAACCACCATCGACAATCTTTCGGCCTATGGCATCCACGTTACCAACATGAAGATTGCCGCCCAGAAGTCCTGGAGCATCGTCGCCGACGCCAAGACGGGGACCGCCCAGAACTCCATCGATTTTAAGGTCGGCCCAGACAAGGCACTCCAAGACGCCCACGCCGCGACGCAGGAAGCGGGCCTCGACCTTTCCAAAAATGCATCCTTCGACATGGGCTACCAGGGCATCGCCGATGGTACGGACAAGATTAAGCTTAAGACGAGCGGCACTGTCGCCCGCGTCACGCGAGACATCTTCCATGTGACCGGCACGGGCGACCAGGTCGCAACCATTACGTGGACGGTCGAGCCCGGTGCGCACACGGCCTAAGGCAATTGTCCTTGCCGTCATCATCGGCGTTGCAACGTTTGCCCCGATCGCCGCCTTTGCCCAACAAGAGCAGGCGCAGGCTGCCACGCAGGTAACTGTCGATCTATCGGAACTCGAACGCAGTGGCCAACATGAACCCCTCGCGCAAACGAGCGACACGCGACAGCTCCTGGCAGCAGGAATCGCCACGGCAGGCGCTAGCGCCATCGGCCTTGGCCTGCACATCAAACGCAGCCGGTAGCCACACGAATCGAGACCGTCCAGCATAGGTAAGGAGAACCCATGGCTTCAAAGAACCTTTTGCCCGTTGCCGCGCTCTGTAGTGCGCTTGCCACCGGCATGCCCGTTGCCGCTCTAGCGACACCCGCCGTGGACGCCCCCTTACCTGCCGTCAACTGTCTCGCCACAAACCAGATGAGCACCATCGCGCGCCAACGCTTCTCGCTTGCGCAGGCAAGCATTTCGACCTCGGGGTGCCTCCGTCGCTGCACGAACAGCTCGATAGTCGTGGATACCGAGCGCTCGCGCACAACGGACGGTCCTCTAACGGGATGCGCCATCTGCACATGGCGTGCGGCTGCAACCGATGCCGATGACGATTCCTGCGACGTGGAACTGCGCTTCGACATCACCCTGCCCGATGACTCGGCGGACGGGGCGACGGTCGCCTTCGACAGCACATTTTTCGAAGACGGAGGAGGTGTATGTCTGGGCTGCGTCCCCTCGAGCACCGATGGCACGCAGCCCGCTATCTCATTCACCGCATCGCTGAAAATGACCAAGGCGGGCACCGACGCCACACCAAATGGCGAGATCCCTCTGATGTTCTACGCGAGCGGCACAGAAAGCCAGAAGATTCGGGGCAAACAGCGGACCGGATCGCTCAGCCTAACGCGAGGGGCAAATCCCGGTCCTGTCGATATCAGCACCCAGACGCAAGATGTGCATCACGTCCTTGCCGATCCGGCACTCCTCGAGATGGAATGGAGCGGAGCGGGAGCGGTCGGGCTCGCCCCCTCGACAGGTGACATCGCAAGCGACTCCAGCGAGAGCAGCGGTGAAATAACGCCTGGGGACAATGGCACACCAGGCAACATAACACCGCCATCGAGCGATCCTTCAGCCATTTTCAACGAGCCAAGCGAAACAACCGCCGCGGTGGGCGGCACGCAAGCTGGCGAGAACTTGGGGTATCCCATGCCGGCAGACATCGACGAGGGCAATTGTTGCATGATGGTCGCGCTCGACCGCACGGAAACCGTCGACGCCGCGAGCATTGAGGTCACCGCCGCCGATAAGCTCGTCCGCAAAGCAGCCATTATCGCTTTTCCCAAAACCGTCGAAGTTGTTTATCTACCATCGGGCGAGGTCGTAGCCCCCACCCTGCTCACCTTGCTTGGGGCAAAGGGCACGGCCAACCAAATCGACAACCTCACGGTCGCCGACCCTGCGACCACCGCAAAACTGCACCTGTATGCCGTAACCTCGAACGGAGGCAAAACCGAGGAATTCGACGGTGAAAGCCTCCTGAGTAACCGGATACTCCATAGAATGGAAGACGTCTCGTATCAAATTGAGCTCGAGGGATTTGACCGAGCTCGAGATGCCGATATCATCGCCGCGGCCATTGAGTCCCCGCAGCGACTCATGACGCTGCGCTTCGATTTCAGCCCCTATGTCGTGATGGGAGGCTGAGACTTGGGCACCAAATGCCGTCATTAATACCACTTATATAACGTATAGGATGAGACATGACGCACCATGCAGCCCGGTCTGCTACGATTGCCAGGTTGGCATCAATATGGGAGGGCTCATGCCGGGTTTGGGAACGATCATCAACGTCGCGCTTTTGATTGCGGGCGGACTGCTGGGCCTTATAGGCGGACGCTTTATCACACCCCGCATCCAAGACACGCTCATGAAGGCGTCGGGACTGTGCGTTCTGTTTATCGGACTGGGTGGCACCATGCAAAAGATGCTCGTCATTGACGGAAAAGCGCTGGCGACCACCGGCACCACCATGCTCATCGCCTCGTTTGCCCTTGGCTCGCTCATCGGAGAGGCCATAAACCTGGAAGCCGGCATCGAAAACCTGGGCGAATGGCTCAAGCGCAAAACCGGCAGCGAGGGAGACAACGAGTTCACCAATGCCTTTGTCTCGACATCGCTGACCGTCTGCATCGGTGCCATGGCTATCGTGGGATCAATCCAAGACGGCCTGCTCGGCGACTGGTCCACGCTTGCCCTCAAGGGCGCGCTAGACTGCATCATCGTCTGCACCATGACGGCCTCACTCGGCCGCGGCTGCATCTTCTCCGCCCTTCCCGTTGCCGTATTCCAGGGAACGATTACGCTGTTTGCCGGTGCGCTCTCCCCCATCATGACCGCCGCCGCCCTCGACAGCCTATCGCTCGTGGGCTCTATGCTCATCTTCTGCGTCGGAGTCAACCTCATCCGTCCTCAGACCTTCCGCACGGCCAATATGCTCCCCTCCGTTGTCATAGCCGTCATCTATGCCCTCCTGTTCTAAATCTATCTACGTGGCGGCATCTCGAACACCTGTTTGATGCTGTGCTATGATATGAGGTCACCGAAGCTGCGTTAGGAGAGGAGAGACGGTGGCCGACCAGGACATCAAGATGCTCATCGAGCGCATTATGGCCGAGGCCCGGACCCATCAGTCTGCTCGCTTCTCAAACGAAGTCTATGCTGACGAGCCGATTCTCAAAACTGGTCGTCAGATGCAGAACTTCCTTCCTGACCAGTACCGCAAAATGCGTGAGATATCGCGTTGGCAAGAAGACCCCAAGGGTGGCGCGGGACGTTGGCTTTCGGAAGCCGAGCTTTTCTACCGCCAAGGCCTGCTGATGGCCGACTTTGAGGACGACTGTCCCTACAACGGCACATTCAAGTCGTACTTTCCCACCTATAACGCCATGAGCGATCGGCAGCTGCGCGGCTATTTTACCTGGCGCACCCAAGTGCGCCGCGGAACCGTCGAGGAAACGTCTACGTCCTTTGCCTTTCTGTATCTCTATGAGCTGATCTGCGGCATTGGCGTAGATGACCCACTCGATGGTTTTAACAAAATCAAGGCCTTTTGGGATGCCTATCGCGCCTTTGAACCCGGCATCGACCGGTTCGCACGCGTGTGGCTGCAGGACTACGCCGTGTTCCACGGACTCGACCCCAAGCTGCTTCGCGACTCTAAAACCGTCATGTTCGATAACGCCCTTATCGAGCTGCGGCGTGCGGCGCGAGACCTTGCGCCCGCGCCAACGCCGTCAGACCTGGCGCCTGCGCGTCGCAAGACCTCCGAGCCCACGCTCCCCCTTCCGCCCGACGAGGCAGGCGAGGAGCGACTCATGACCGCTATAAACGCCCTCTCCACGTACAACCTGAATAACTCACGGCTCGACCGTTCCCACCATCGCGACCTGCGCCACGTGGCATGCGCCGTGTATGTCCGTATGGCGCGCTACTATGACACGCACCGAAAGACCGGCATCGTAGCGAGCTTGTTTGGGGAGGAGACGGCCATGCCCTACACCTTGTTTGCCTCGGCCGTGTTCTTTGCGCCCGAGCGCCACGAGGACTGCGAATATCGCCTGGACCCCATTCACATCTATCGCTGCCAAAATGGCTTTTGGGAATGCATGCGCATCCACGGCAGCAGACAAAAAAGTAGCAAGCTCGGTGAGATGATGCGCGCCTGCGACCAACGCCTGCGCCTGGCCCTAGACCCCACCCATCCCCTAAAGGAGGAGAAGGTCCCCAAATATCTGGCCAAGATCATCGATGACGAGATCGTGGCATGGCTTTCGTGGGACGCCGCGCACCAGCCTGTCAAGATCGATATCGATTTGAGTCAGCTGGGGCACATTCGGAGCGCCGCCGCGCAAACGCGTGAAGCGCTTTTGATTGATGAGGAGCGCGAGGATGATGTGCCTATGGAAGCCGAGGCGACGCTTATCGAGCAACCGAACACCGAGTCTACGCCCAGCATGTCCGCCGGACCTGGCGAGATGGCCACACGGCAAGACGAACCCGACGAGCCGACTGTCTCCACCGAAGAGTTTGGCGTCGTGGCACCGCTCCTCGCACCGACGCCCGTGTTCGCAGCTGCTGCGCCCGCTGACGCCACGAACGAACTCGCGCCTGCCGCAGACGCCTATCTCCGCGCGTTGCTCGAGCAGAACACGGCCCAGACGGCATTGGCGGTGGCACAGTCGGGCAAAAGCGAGGACATGCTCGTCGATACCATCAACGAGGCGCTCTTTGACCTGGTGGGTGACACCGTAATTGAATTTGGCGCGGCAGGACCGCACATTATCGAGGACTACGAAGCAGACGTGAGAGGATACCTAGACCATGAGTGATACCACATCCGCAGCACCCCGTGTGCCCAAGCGCGTCGCCGCCGTCATTCTCAACTCGCTCAAGGGCGGCGTGGTCCCGCGCATCGGCCTTCCCTACATCACCGTAGGGCGCGAGGTAGAGATCCGCGCCCTGCTCACCGACCTGAGTCTCATCGCCGACGGCGGCGCGAGCTTCCGCTTTCTGGTCGGTCGCTACGGAGCCGGCAAGAGCTTTTTGCTCCAGACCATCCGCACGCACGCCATGGGTGAGGGATTCGTCGTCGCCGATGCCGACCTATCCCCTGAGCGCCGCCTGCAGGGCGGCCAGGGGCAGGGCCTTGCCACCTACCGTGAGCTCATCCGCAACATATCGACTAAAACGCGCCCCGAGGGCGGTGCGCTCAACCTTATCCTGGATCGCTGGGTCGCCTCGTGTGCCGATGCCGATGAGTCTGCCGTCAATGCCCAACTGGCCCCGCTCGAGGAAATGGTCCACGGCTTCGACTTCGCCCGTATGCTCCGCCGCTACCGCGCGGCCGTATCCGAGGGCGACGAAGAAGCTATGAGCCGCGTGACCAAATGGATTCGTGGCGAGTACCGCACCAAGAGTGAGGCACGCGCCGAGCTGGGCTCCTCGACCATCATCAGCGATGACGACTGGTACGACTACGTTAAGCTCATTGCGCGCTTTTTGGTCTGCAGCGGCTACAAGGGCATGCTGGTGCTCATCGACGAGCTCGTGAATCTGTATAAGATTCCCAACGCCATCACGCGCCAATACAACTACGAGAAGATCCTGACCATGTACAACGACACGCTCCAGGGCAAGGCGCAGTACCTGGGCATGATCATGGGCGGCACGCCAACCTCCATCGAAGACCGCCGCCGTGGCGTGTTCTCCTACGAGGCCCTGCGAAGTCGACTCGCTCAGGGCCGCTTTGCACGCGAGGACCTTAAGGACATGCTCGCGCCCATCATCCGCCTGCAGCCACTCACCTACGAGGAGTTGCTGGTGCTGATCGAAAAACTCATGCAGATCCATGCCGGATACTTTGGCTGGACGCCCACGCTTACCGAGAACGACTTGGTAGACTTTCTCAAGATTGAGTTTGGCCGCGTGGGAGCCGATACGCACCTGACGCCGCGTGAGGTCATCCGTGACTTTATCGAGCTGCTCGATATCCTGTGCCAGAACCCCGATGCAAACGTGGCCGAGTTGCTGCAAAGCGTCGGCGGCGACGCGCTGGCACCGGCAGCCGCAACAGGCGACACCGGCACCGCAGACGGCGACCGCAACTTCGCCGAATTCACCATCTAACCTGCCAAAAAGGGACAGATCTATTTTGGCAGCTTTTATCTGCACAAACGTTGAGACAGCAATGCAGCAAACCATTGCCAACCGCATTGAGAGGTTCGTATTTGAGGGGAGGCCCCGTGAACGCCTTTGACCGATATGCTCCGTTTATCCAAGACTTCATCTACTCCCACGATTGGGAGAGTCTGCGCTCTATCCAGGTTGCGGCGGCAGATGCCATCTTTAACACACAAGACAATGTGCTCCTAACGGCATCCACAGCTTCCGGCAAAACCGAGGCAGCCTTCTTTCCCATCCTGACCGAGTTTTGGGAGAACCCGCCCGCGAGCGTGGGCGCCCTCTACATCGGCCCCCTCAAAGCGCTCATCAATGATCAGTTCGTCCGCCTCAACGACCTCTGCGAAGAGGCCGATATCCCTGTCTGGCACTGGCATGGCGATGTCTCGCAGTCGCACAAGGCTAAGCTCATTAAAAAACCGAGCGGCATCCTGCAGATTACACCCGAGTCACTCGAAGCGCTTTTAATCCATAAGCACATGGCGATCCCGCGCATGTTTTGCGACCTGCGCTACGTGGTCATCGATGAGGTCCATTCGCTCATGCGCGGCGACCGTGGCGGGCAAACGCTCTGCCTTATCGAGCGACTCTCGCGCATGGCCGGCGTGCAGCCTCGCCGCATTGGCCTTTCGGCTACCATCGGCGACCCCGAGCGCACGGGCGCTTTTCTCTCACAGGGAACGGGGCGCGACTGCATTATCCCCCGTTTTGAGGAACCGCGTCGCGTGTGGCGCATCTCCATGGAGCACTTCTACAACTCGGGCCCCCAGGCGCAGCAGCGGGGATTCATGGGTACAGGTCCTCAAGAGGCCGAAGTGCTTGCGTGCGAGCGCATCGATGCGGCGGCATCCGCAGCACTGCCCGCCGGCGCCCAAGACATGCGTCACAGCGGACAGCTCACACAAGAGGAGCGCCGTCAACGTCGTGAGCGGGCACGGGGCAAGGCCGCTCCCAAGGACCGCCAAACTTCCTCGGCCCCCGAGGGCGAAGTCGACATCCCACGAGCGACCGAGCAGGCGCTTCTCAACCCCACCGACACGGCGCCCGACAACGCCGACCCCGGTATGGGCTATATCTTTGAACATACGCGCGGCCGTAAGTGCCTGGTCTTTGCCAACTCGCGCGAGGAGGCAGAGGCCGTGTGCTCCATGCTGCGCAGCTACTGCGAAAGTCGACACGAGCCCGACCGTTTTCTCATCCACCATGGCAATCTTTCGGCATCGCTACGCGAGACGGCCGAAGAACTCATGCGCGATGAGGAGCAGGCACAAACGACCGTCACCACCTCTACGCTGGAGCTCGGTATCGATATCGGCCGTCTGGAGCGTGCGTTTCAGATCGATGCGCCATTTACCGTCAGTTCCTTTTTGCAGCGAATGGGCCGCACGGGACGCCGCGACCTTCCGCCCGAGATGTGGTTTGTCATGCGCGAGGAAGAGCCCGAGCCGCGCACGATGATGCCCGAGACCATTCCGTGGAAGCTCCTGCAGGGCATCGCGCTCGTACAACTCTATCGCGAGGAAAAGTGGGTCGAGCCGCCCGAGCTCGATCGACTCCCCTACAGCCTGCTCTACCACCAGACTATGTCGACGCTTGCCAGCACCGGCGAGCTCACGCCGGCAGAGCTTGCCCAGCGCGTGCTCACACTCAGCTATTTCCATCGCATCTCGGCCGATGACTATCGCGTACTGCTGCGTCACCTCATTAAGATCGACCATATCCAAGTCACCGAGGGCGGCGGACTCATCGTGGGTCTCGCGGGCGAGCGCATCATTAACAACTTTAAGTTCTACGCCGTATTCCAGGAAAACGAAGAGTTCACCGTTCGCAGCGAATCGGCCGAGCTGGGCACGATCGTCAATCCGCCACCGCCCGGTGAGCGCATCGCCATCGCCGGACACTGCTGGATTGTCGAGGAAGTGGACTGGAAGCGCCACACCGTCTTTGCCACGCAGGTCAAGGGCCGGGTGCCGGCCTACTTTGGCGACTGTCCCGGTGACATCAATACACACGTACTCGAGCGCATGCGCAAGGCGCTCAACGAACACGCCGCGTATCCGTACCTTATGGGTAACGCACGGGCCCGCCTTGCGCAGGCTCGTCATACGGCCGAGATTTCGGGCGCGGGAACTAAACCGCTCATTAACCTGGGCGGCGATACCTGGGTGCTCTTCCCCTGGCTGGGCAGCTACGCCTTTTTGGCCCTCGAGCGCATGCTCAAGATTAAATGTGCCGCGGAGTTGGGCCTTCGCGGACTCGACCCATCACGCCCGTACTTTATGCAGTTTAAGATGAAGGCCGACGAGGAGACGTTCTTTGAGGTGCTCGCCGCCGAGGCCGAGAAGGACTTCGATCCCATCGAGCTCGTCTATCCCGACGAGGTGCCTTATTTTGACCGCTACGACGAGTTTGTTCCCGAAGAGCTCGTGCGCAAGGGCTTTGCCGAAGGCGTGCTCGACATAGAGGGCATGAAGCAGCGTGTCCGCAGCTGGAGCGACCACGCCTAAGACCCGTCTTTTTGGGACGGAGAGACTTACTTGTCGTGAAGGACGGTGCCGAGGAAGTCGGCGTCGAAGGGCACGGCTTCGGCAAAGGCATAATCGCCGTCACTGGCGACGAGCAGGTAGTTTTCCTCGCCGCCGAACTCCGCGTCGCCGCATGGGACCACCCAGGCGTGGGCGAATACCTCGAGTGCCGCGGCAACGCAATCGCGCAGGAACGTCACGTCGCTCCCCCTGTTCGCACTCACGATATTGGCAACATAGATGCCCCCGGGGTTCAGGCTGCCTCGCACCAAACGCAATGCCTCAACCGTCGCCAGCTCGCGTACGGGCTCGGCACCGCCAAAGCAATCGCTCACGACCACGTCGTAGCGACGATGACCCACGCTCGTCACGCCCAGATACGAGCGAGCCTCAGCGGTAATCACTCGCAGGCGATCGCCCACCGTGCGCTCCAGCTCGTCCAGGTAGAACCAACGGCGCGCCAGGCGCGTAATCTCGGCATCGTACTCAATGACGTCCATGCGCAAGCTCTCGTGCGACATCAGTGCAAACTTGGGATAGGCAAACCCGCCGCCGCCCAGCATGAGCATACGGTCGATACCATGCCCGTAAGCATCACGCATTGCGTCCTCAGCCTCAAACACGTCGTCAAACGCGCGATAGTACGCAAAGACGGGCTCCGCCCAACGCTCGCCAACGTAGCTTGCGCTTTGGTAAACGCCGCCTTGCACCAATACACGGACTTCGTCGCCTCCCTCATCGTGCACGCGTTTCACACGCGCCAACCCATGGCGGGTTCGCGCAACCTGCAGACAGGCAGCACGGACAGCGACAGCGGCCGCGCCAAGCGCCGCGGCCCCCAGAGCAACGCCGGCAACGACGCCGGCAGAAACACTCGGCTTGTTCATCTAGAGCTCCTTTTGCAGATAAAGGCCATGGTCATAAAATCCAAGATGACGATAGTACTCACGTGTGCCAATCGCGCTAATCACGTTGATACGCGCATAACCCGCATCCCGGGCAATCTCGCACGCACGTTCTACGAGCAAACGCCCTAACCCGTGATGCTGCGCCGCCTGGCCTTGATCGCCCACGCGCGCCGCCATGCCATACACGTGAACCTCGCGAATCATCGCCTCGTCCGACACCGTCGGCAACTCGTCCGCATGCGCGGCAACAAACGCGCGGTCGGGCAGCGACAGGCGCAAAAAGCCCGCGATTTTGCCCTGCGGTGTCACCCACTGCAAAAAGCGCTCGTGCGTCACCGGCGTCTCGTACGCCACTTCCTCGTCAAGGGTCAACTCGTCCAGGTCGGCGCCCGCCGTGCTGATCTCGCGATAGCGAATCTCACGCACCGTCGCACCGTCACCCCAAGCAGCCAAGCGGTTCTCAACGAGCTGGCGCAGGTTGGGTTTCTTGTTGCCCACCATGATGTCATCGGAGCTAAAGTCGCGGATCATGCGGCTGATGCGGCAGAACGCCGGCGTCACCACGATGTCGTCGGCCAACACATCGAGCAGCTCGTCCTCGGTATAGGGGCGCCACTCGCCACGCTCGTAACAGCCCACCAGACGCGAGCCCTCGATGAGCGCGCACGGGTAGACCTTGACCTCGTCGGGCATAAAGGCGCCCTCGGTCATAAAGCGCTCGTAGTCGCACTTGTCCCCATCAGGCGTGGCGCCCAGCAAGTTGAGCATAAAGTGCGCGTGGATCTTAAAGCCAAACAGGCGCGCGAGCGAAAACGCCCGCTCGATCTGCGCCACCGAAATGCGGCGCTCGTTGATATCGAGTAGATGCTGGTCAAGACTCTGAATACCCATCTGAATCTTGGTGCAACCCAGGCGGCGGATGAGCGTGAGGGCCTGCGGCGTTACGGCATCGGGGCGCGTCTCGATAACGAGCCCCACCACGCGATGCTTCGCCGTCTCGTTGATGCGCTGCTGACGCTCAAGCTCCTCCATCGTTGCCGTCTGCCACTCGGCAGCCTCGCCCCATGGCGTACCGGGGCCGTACAGACGGCGCACTGCGCGGTTATAGCCACCAACGACAGCATCCACACGCCCCTGCTCGTCGGCAACGCCGGCAGCAAGCTCAGCCTCGTCTGTCGCAATGCCGGCAGCCCGATAGCGCTCGCGGCGCTCTGTTACCACCGGCGGCAGGGCATCGGCGGGAGCGTCATCGAGCAGGCGCCCTGCCTCGGCACGGCTGATGCCCGGACGCGCCAACATGGGGTTTGCCGCCACGCCGGCGACGGCATCGTCATTGAGCGCACGGAAAAGCTCCGACATAAACCACGTTTGATACCCTTGCGGATAGTCGCTCCAGGTGCCACCGAGCACGATGAGCTCTATCTTGTCGGTCGCATGCCCCATCTGCGAAAGCGCGGTCAGACGAGCGCTCACCTGCAGATACGGGTCAAAGCAGTTTTGCTCCGCACGGGCGCACGCCGGCTCGGCGTGCAGATAGCTTTTAGGCATGCGCAGGTCATTGGGGCAAAACAGGCAATCGCCCGAGCATGGCCAGGGCTTGGTAATGACGGTAATGGTCGCCACGCCCGAAGCCGTGCGACGAGGCTTCATACGCAGCACCTGCAGCAGTCGACGTTCCAGCTCGGTATCGACATTCCACGCAGCCCAACGAGCCGGCTCCTCACGTTTAACCCGCTGGTAGAACGGCAGCAGACGGCGCTTGGCCAAATCGCGTTTGTCGGCACCCTCACGGCGCGCCTCGGCATGTATCAGTTTGACGAGCGCCTTGTCGTCCACGGTCTCGCCGCGACGCAGGGCCTCAAGTATGTTCAAGATAATCTGTTCCATGCCCCCATTGTAAAGGCAAAGGCGCCGGAGCCCGTCACGGCTCCGGCGCCTCCATCAAACAGCGCAGCTATGGTTTATAAGTCTTCGATAACCGCCCGTCACTCTGAATCAAATGACATGTCGCCCGAACCAACCTCAAAACGATACGTGGCGGACTTATCGCCATTATCGAATTCAAGATTCAAAATGGTCTCGCCGTCGTAGTCAAGCGGAAGGAAATCGCTCTCGAAGTCGCCGCTGCCCAAGGTGAGGCTCGCCTTAAAGCCCGTAGAGTTCGGAACCGTCATCTCCACATCACCCGAGCCCACACTCACGTCCATCGACTTCGCGGGCGCCTGGTAGAGATCGAACGTCATGTCGCCCGAACCGACCTCGGCATTCAGGGTGTCGGTCACGGTGCCCGTAAACTCAACGTCTCCCGAATTCAACGTTATAACCAGATCATGGCACGCAATGTCCGCGACCGCCAGGTCGCCCGACCCTACATTCGCCGTAATGCCCACCAGGTTATCCGCAACATCTCGCGGCAGCTCAATGGTAATTGTGCGGTCAATCGCGCGCTTATCATCGTAGTCGAACTGACTGATCTTGAGCGTAGAGCCCTTGACCTCAGCAAGGTTCCGGGTAGCCGCATCAGAAGCAGACGTTCCCTTCGCAACGCGACCGCTTTCGATAACACGCACCGGGCCGCCAGAGACACATTTAACCTCGACCGTCCCCGACGTCACGTCCAAGTCGAGCGATTGGAACGCGTCGGCATCAAACGTTTCGCTCGAAAGCTGCTGAGGCCGAGCGGAATAGTTACCGCTATCCAAGAGATCATCGTCGTCAAACATATCGTCAAAATCAGACAAATCTCCAGATAGAATACCGGTCGTACGCACCATATCGGAATGAGCCAATAGCTGCGAAGCACCAAAGACAAGCCCGATGATAAGCACAAACGCTCCGATGCCAACACCCAAGCGTACCTTGGATTCATGCGAAAGCTTCATCATTCATCACCCTCTTTGGCAATCGGCTCAGCGGTGGCCGCGGCAGCCATGTCAGCGTCAACCGAAGCGGAAACGTTCTTCCCCTTAGTCATAGCGACCGCCGGTGCCGGACCAACCTGAATATCCCCGCGCGCCCAATCACCATCGAGCGCACGCGCCACCCAGTGATAGATGGGAATCGTAAAGAAGATCAGTGCGGCAAAGGGGCCGGCGCCAAACAGGAACATCAGCAAAAAGAACAGCAGCCAGCACACAGCCCAATACGGGAACGACTGGAACGGACCTTTCACCGGAGTCACGCTGGTCGCACCGGCACCCGTCACCTGAGCCGTCGCCGCATTGGCAGCCTGCGCGCTCCAACTCGCCGCCTGCGCCGCCTTGGCCGCGGCATCACTCGCCTGTGTTGCCGCCTCGGTGGCGCGCGCCGCTGCCTCATGGGTGCGGGCACGCTCCGCGGCCTCGGCCTCGCGCTGACGGGCGCGGTCCTCGTTCTCAAATTCGATATCGTCCTCGATCTCGTCACTCGGATTGAGGAGCTCGTCCAAACTCACGCCATAGAGTTTTGCGAGCGAGATCAGGTTCTCGGTATCGGGCGAGCTCTCCGCACGCTCCCATTTACTGACCGCCTGGCGCGACAGTCCCAGCTTTCGCGCCAACCCTTCTTGGCTAAAACCCTTGCTGCGACGAAGGTCGGCGAGCCGCTGCGCAGTTTCTACATTCATGGTTCCTCCTATGTGATGCCAGCCGTGCCGCCGGACCGTTTTTGTTCTTAAGGCGCCTTGCACAGTTAAAAATCTATCCGCCACCGCCAAAAGCATGCCACCTATTCTAGTGAGATTTTTGACAACCGGCGGTTGCGGGTGCATATGAGCTGCGGAAATGTGTCCAAACAAAGCAATGACCCGTAGCTTGGTTGTCCCCGTTGCGGCGTTAACGGTAGTATGGTCGTACTGTTTATTCCGCACCGCCAACGGAGGGAGTCCCGCGCCGTGAACCGCGATTTCGCCTCATCGCTCATCCAGCTCAACAACACGTTCTATCGCGAGCACTCCGCCTCCTTTTCCGATACGCGTCAGGCCCCGTGGCCCGGCTGGGTGCGCACCATGGACATTGCGCTCGAACAGCTCGACGTCGCCACGATCGAGCATCCCGTCCGCGTCTTCGACCTTGCCTGCGGCAACATGCGCTTCGAGAACTTTGCCGCCGGCGGCACGCTGGCTGCCAAAGGCGTGGACGGCACGAGCCCCTCGGCAGACGCCAGCTGCCCCTTCGAGTTCTATGGTGTCGACTCGTGCCAGGACCTGGCCATCGATGCACGCGGCCACGCCCTGCGCATTCCCAACCTGCACTTCCAGGAACTCGACGTACTCGACGCCCTTATGAAGCTCAACCCCGCCGAGACACCCGACGTGCTTTTCGACGCCCCGCTCGCCGACATCTCGGTCTGCTTTGGCTTTATGCACCATGTGCCGTCGTGCGAGTACCGTGTACGCGTACTTGATGCCTTGGTGCGCCAAACGCGCCCGGGTGGCATCATCGCCATCAGTTTTTGGGAGTTTATGAACGACGAGCGCATGGCGCGCAAGGCCGTTCGCGCCGAAGCCCGCGCCGAGCTCACCCCGCCGTTTGAGGGTTACGATTCCGCGCAGTTTGAAGCCGGCGACCACCTCATTGGCTGGCAAAACGACCGTCACGCCTACCGTTATTGCCATCACTTTGATGATCAGCAGATCACCGACCTGGTGCGCGGCGTCCGTACGTTCTACAAGAGCGGCGAGGTCCCCGTGCGCGAGCTTGAGCGTTTCCATGCCGACGGTCGCAGCGGCGAGCTCAACCGCTATGTGATTCTTAAGCGCCTGTAGGCATTGACGACTCGTCGCCGAGCCGCACCGCAACTTTCGGGCACATTGCGCCCACCCTTTTTCAACCCATTGACGGAACGTGCAGCTATGCGTTCCATACTTATGACCAAGGAGCCTCATGGGAGCCGTCCACGTTCGCACGCCTAAGAACTTTGTGCTCGAGGAGCGCCTGGAGCGCTACGCCGATGCGATTGAGACGAACCCCGAGGCCTATGCCGGAGATTGGCGCAAGGCCTGTGCGCCAGCTGGCAGCAAGCCCTTCGAACACCTTCACCTTGATCTTGGCTGTGGCAAGGGAACGTACCTTGTAGAGCGCGCGGCCCACGAGCCAAACACCCTCTTTATCGGCATGGACCAGGAGCCCATCTGCATCGCCTATGCCGCACAGAAAATCTGCGAGCAGGAGCTATCCAACGCACTCGTCCTGCCCCGAGGCGCCGCATCGCTGCCGCAGCTGTTTGCCGCAGGCGAGCTCAATGCCATCACCATTAACTTTCCCACGCCGCAGCCCAAGGCCAAGTACGCCAAAAAACGACTCGTCCATGTCGACCATCTAATGCTCTATCGCTCGCTCTTTGCAGCCGACGCCACCGTCACGCTGCGCACCGACAGCAAGCCATTGCGCGACTACGCCCTGGGGCAGTTTGCCGCGGCCGGCTACGACACGCTTTGGGTAAGTGACGACGTACGCCGCGACCATCCCGAGCATCCCGAGACCGAATATGAATGCCGCACGCGCGAGATGGGCGCCGTCGTCTATGGCATTTGCGCCACACCCGGTGCGCAGCCAACCGACGAACAGCTCACGGCGGGCCGCATGCAGGAGCAAAGCCTTGCCTGCTACCTGCCCGATAACCTCGATGAGCTCACCTACGTGCCTCTCGGCATGGAAGAGGCCGTCGAGAACTTTAGAAACCGTGCCCGGAAAGGCAAGAAGCGCCTGCCTCAGGAACGCTAGCACCGCACGCCCATTTCCTGCATTTTCTCGCGCGCTGCCGCTCCGCGCCGCCGCTACGCCATAATAGTTGGCGGACAATCGCGAGAGAAAGCAAACACATGGCACAGACCACGACAGATACCGCCGCCAGCACCGTCTCCGGCGCCGGCGCCGCCAGCTCATTCTCGGGCGGCACGGGAACCGAAGCCGAGTTTGGCTCGCTCGGCGCGCTCTCCCCCACCTGGTGGGAGCCCGAGGATGGCAGTGAGCCCGAGCCATGGCTCACGCCCGACCAGGCCTTCGAGCGTTTCTTTGAATGGACGAGCGATCGCGGTATTGAACTGTGGGATCACCAAGAAGAGGCCCTCATGGACCTGGCAGCCGGCGATCACGTCATCTTAGGCACACCGACCGGATCGGGTAAATCGCTCGTCGCGCTGGGTATGCTCTTTATGGGCATGGCGCAGGGTAAGCGTTGTTATTACACGGCCCCCATCAAGGCCCTGGTCAGCGAAAAGTTCTTCGACCTTGTGCAGGTGCTCGGCCGCGATAACGTCGGCATGATCACCGGCGACACGCATATCAACACCAAGGCACCCGTCATCTGCTGCACGGCCGAAATCCTTGCTAACGATGCGCTGCGCGAGGGTGAGGACGCCGATGCGGGCTGCGTGGCCATGGATGAGTTCCACTACTTTGCCGACCCCGACCGCGGTTGGGCCTGGCAGGTGCCGCTGCTCACCCTGCCCCACACGCAGTTTATGCTCATGAGCGCCACGCTCGGCGATGTCACTGCCATCGCCGCCTCACTCGAGGAGCACACCGGCGCTGCTTGCGACTTGGTTGTCGACGCCCCGCGTCCTGTTCCGCTGAGCTACGACTATGTGACGACCTCCCTCGAGGGCACCGTCGAGCTCGCCATGCGCCGTGGCGAGGCCCCGCTCTATATCGTGCACTTTAGCCAGGATGCCGCCCTTGCGACGGCGCAGTCGCTCGCCAATTTTGGCATCGCCAGCAAGGCGCAGCGCGAGGCCATTAAGGAAGCTGCCAAAGGCACGAGCTTCTCCACGGCCTTTGGCAAGATTCTTAAGCGCTTGCTCGGATGCGGCGTCGGCGTGCACCATGCTGGCATGTTGCCGCGCTATCGTCTGCTGGTCGAGCGCTTGGCACAACAGGGCCTGTTGCCCGTCATCTGCGGCACCGATACGCTCGGCGTCGGCATCAACGTACCCATCCACACCGTGGTACTCACCGCGCTCACCAAGTTCGACGGCTACAAGATGCGTCGTCTGCGCGCCCGCGAGTTTCATCAGATTGCCGGTCGCGCCGGCCGCTCGGGCTTCGATACCGAGGGCATGGTGATTGCCGAGGCACCCGAGCACGAGATCGAGAATGCCAAGCTTATGGCCAAAGCGGGCGACGACCCCAAAAAACTCCGTAAGATTAAAAAGAAGAAGGCACCCGAGGGCTTTGTCACCTGGAATAAGCAGACCTTTGAGCGCCTGATCGAGACGCAGCCAGAAACGCTCAAGCCGCGCCTGCGCATCACGCACTCCATGGTGATTAGCGTGGTCGAGCAGGGCGGCGATGCGCGAGCCCGCGTGCACGACCTCATCGAGACAAGCCTGCAAACGCCCGAGGAAAAGGCCAAGCTCGAGGTTCGCGCCGACGAAATCTTCGCCACGCTCATCGATTCCGGCGTCGTCGTGCGCGCCGAGGTGCCGCCCGCACCCGATGCCCCGGCTGACGCCGCACCAGACATCGACTATGCGCTGACGGTCGATCTGCCCGAGGACTTCGCGCTCGATCAGCCGCTCTCGCCGTTCTTGCTTGCCGCGTTGGAGCTGCTCGATCCCGAGAGCGAGACCTATACCATGGACTTAATCTCAATGGTCGAGGCAACGCTCGAGGATCCCAAGCAGGTGCTGCGCGCACAGGAGCGCGCAGCACGCGATCGCGCTATGGCCGAGATGAAGGCCGACGGCATCGAATATGAGGAGCGTCTGGAGCGCATTCAAGACGTCACGTACGAAAAGCCGCTCGAGAATTTGCTCGACGCCGCTTTTGACAAGTACTGCCAGGAAGTACCCTGGGCAAACGACTATCAGCTCTCTCCCAAGAGCGTTCTGCGCGATATGCTGGAAAGCGCGAGCGATTTTAAGGGCTACATTCAAAAGCTCGGCATCGCCCGCTCCGAGGGTATTTTGCTGCGCTACCTGGCAGAGGCCTACCGTTCGCTCGACCGCACCGTACCCATCGAGAAGCGCGACGAGCGCCTGCGCGACATTATCTCGTGGCTGGGCTTTGTGGTGCGCTCGGTCGACTCGAGCCTGGTGGACGAGTGGGAGAACGCTGGCAACCCGGCAGCCCTCGACACCACGCCGCCGCAGGGCATCGACGAGGTCGTGGCGGACCGCCGCGGCTGCACGCTGTTGGTGCGCAACGCGCTCTTCCGCCGCGTGACCCTTGCCGCCCGCGAGCACGTTCGCGACCTGGGCGAGCTCGACGACGACTGGGGCATGAGCGAGATCCGCTGGCAAAAAGCACTCGACGCTTACCACGAGCAGCACGAGGAAATCCTCACCGACGGAGATGCCCGCAGCGCCGTGATGTTTTCCATCGATGAGTCCGACGAGAAGACCGCGCACGTATGGCACGTGCGCCAGATCTTTGCCGACGAGGATGGCGACCACGACTTTGGCATCATGGGCGATGTCGATCTGGACGCCACGCAAGACGGCGGCGAGGTCATCTTCAAAAACTACCGCGTCGGCTTTATCGAGGACCTGCTCGAGGACTAGCCGAACATACTGGAGCGAAACAAGCGGGGCCGTTGGCAATATCGCCAGCGGCCCCGCTTTTGCACTATCTGCTATGCCTTACTCGGCATCCTCGACCTCATATGAATCCGCCTCGGCGGGCTCATCGTTTGTCTCCGTCGCAGCCCCGCGCGCCTCGTCAAACGCCGCCTTCATGGTCTTGTTGCCCCATGTGAGCTTGCGAATGGTAAGATCGTCGGCTTTCTTGTTGGCAAGGCGCAGATTGTTCTCGGAGGACAGCAACGCCTCCTTGGTTTTCTGCAGATGGCTAATCGTCTTGTCGATCTCATCGATTGCCGTTTGGAACTTGCGACTCGCGATCTCGCAGTTGCGGCCGAAATCGTTCTTGAACTTTTCCATCTTGGCTTCGAAGTTCGTGACGTCGATATTCTGCTGCTTGTACTCCGCCAGCTCCTGCTTATAGCGCAGCGAACCCATGGCGGCGTTGCGAAGAAGTGTAATCATGGGAATGAAAAACTGTGGGCGAATCACGTACATCTTCTCGTAGCGATAGCTCACGTCGACTATCCCTGCGTTATAGAGCTCGCTCTCGGGCTCGAGTAGCGTGCAGAGCACCGCGTACTCACAGCCTTTCTGGCGACGATCGTGATCGAGCTTCTTAAAGAAGTCCTCGTTTTTGTGCTTGGTCGCAGTCTCGTCGTTCTCGTTTTTCATCTCGAACATAATCGAAATGACCTCGTTGCCGCTCGCGTCGCACTCGCGGAAGATAAAGTCGCCCTTGGTACCCTCGGACGCATCGTTGTCTTTCTCGAAGTACGCGTTAGGAAACGCCGTCATGCGCAGACGGTTAAACTCGGTCTCGCAGTGCTGCTCGAGCGACTCGCCCACCATCTTGGTGGACAGGCGGACCTTCATGTCCTTAAGGCGCTCAATCTCTTCATCCTTGTAGCGAATCAGGTCATCGCTCGCGCGCTTGGCCTGCGCAAGCTCGAGCTCGTGTGCCGCCTTGGCCTGTTCCTCGCGAGAATCGCGCACCGCCAGCTCGCTCGTCAGCTTGGCACGTGCCTCATCGCGCTCTCGCTCCACCGCGGCGACCGCCTCCGACAGGTTCATTTTTGCCATCAGTTCCTGCTCGCGCAACTGGGCACGCAGACCCTCGGCCTCTTGCTCAGATTGTGCCTTTGCGGCGGAAAACTTCTCCTGTACCGTCGCGCGGTAGTCAGCAAGCGCGCGCTCAGCTTCACCGCGAGCAGCATCGAGCTCGCGCTGCGACTCTGCCGCGGCAGCGGCAAGCGCCATCTCCTGGGCCTTGTCCGCCGCGGCAAGCCTGGCCTGCAGCTCGGCAATCTGAGCATCACGTGCAGCCAAATCGTTTTGAGCAGCATTGCGCGCCACCGACTCGACGAGCTTGGCTTCGTCATCTTTGCGCTCCAGCTGCGCACGCAAATTGTCGATTTCTCGCTGAAGCTCGGCGTTTTCCTTTTGAGCATCGGCACGGGCCTCAACCGCCGCGCGCTGACTTGCGCTCTCGCGCTCTGTGGCAGCGCCCTCGAGCTTGGCGCGCAGCTCGGCAAGCTCAGCGTCGCGCTTGGCAACCTCTTGTGCCAGCTTCTGCTCCGCGGCGTTCTTCTGCTCGACAAGTTGAGCGTTGCGCTGAGAATCTGCCTTTTGCAAGGCAGCCGTCGAACGCGAGCGCTCAAGCTCCAGCGCCTGCTCGCCCTCGCGCTGGACTGCCTTCACACGCTCATCCAGGTCGCGCGAAAACTCGGCATTGCGCACTTGCTTGACGATGTCCGCATAGCCAGACGCATCGACCTTAAAAACTTCGCCACAATGCGGGCACTTGATCTCGTTCATAGCAGCTCCTCGATGGACGCAAATTTCAACCGCTTACACTCTACCGCGCCGCACGGACAAAAAAGACGCCGCCGCCATAATAGCAACAGCGCCAGAACCACCACAAAGGTGCCTGTCCCCTTTGTGGCGGTTTGTGTGACGGTTCGAGAATTACAGTCCAAAGAAGCTCAAGATCTGGTCTCGGCTTACGGGCTTGTACTCGTTGGCGTCGAGGCCCACATCGTAGCGATAAATGGGGCGCTCGCGATCGCAGTTGCGCGCGTTGGTGCGGTCTCCCCTGCTGTGGATATGCCCGTGCAGCATGATGGCGCCACGCGCCTTGCCATTCCAGCTGAGCATGGGGTAATGGCTCAACACCAGGCGATGGCCCTTGGCATAGCCGGGAGCAATCTCCAGGTAATCACGCACGTCTTCCCAGATTTGGGGCGCAGCTGGATCTTCCCAGTCACCGTCATGGTTGCCACGGATGAGCGTTACGTTCTGACATTCGATGCGCTCGCGCAGGCGCACAGCATCCGCCAGGGGCAAACGATAGGTAAAGTCTCCCAAGATATAGAGACGGTCGTCCGCCGCCACGCACTCATTCACGGCATCGATGACCTTGCGGTTCATCTCCTCGACCGAGCCAAATGGCCGGTCCATGTCGTGCAGGATATTCGTGTCGCCCAGGTGCAGGTCGGCGGTAAACCACATCATCGTCTCTGTCCTCATTTCGCAACGTGTTCAACTCGTGCTAAGTATACAGACGCAGCGATGCGGCGGTTATCCAAAGAGCCCGCCGAACAGTCCGCGGCGGCGCTTGTCTTGCTTTTTCGAAGCGTCACCCTGAGTTTTCTTGTCCTGCCGCTTCTTACGGTCCTGCTCCAGCTCATCATCGTCGAGCAGCATATCCCACTCAAACGGGTCATCCGTCAGATCGAACAGGCCATCGTCATCAAACATGGCAGCCTCCCTTACCGACTAGCGAGCATCCACCACGTAGAGGCCAACGCGCACCTGGTGCCACGGGCTACGCTCGGGGGCAACCTGCTGCACGCGCGCCTCAAATACACCCTCGTGTCCATAATGCATCATCACGGATAGCGGGCCGACCCCGTTTCCCGGAACATAGCCGAGCTTGGTGTTGCCGTAATAGATCGCAACCGCCTCAGGGTCATGGGGATTATCGCGCTCGGCACACAGCGTCAGCTTATCGCCGACCTTAAGATCGCCCAGGACCAAGGCACCGTCGGCATACTGAAATCCTGCGATATGAAACGACAAAAGAACACGTGAAGGCTCGTACATGGCAGCTCCTCTAACGGCCGGATAAACCGGCGCTTAACCTTACTGAGAAGTTTACGGGCCCGTGCGGACACGAATTCACCCGCTCGCGCCTTTCACCCAGTTGCCGCAACGCTTGCGAGACAGAGCGCTTGCAGATAAGATAGAGGCACGGATGGCACCCGTTGCAGCGGGTCTTGCCAACTCCAGTGCACGTTTACATCGTGAGAAGTGGCCGTCTTCGCTTACGCGGGGGCGGCTATTTCATTCGGCCGATAAACAGGCCGAGTTCGATAGCCGCGATTAACAACGCCAGTAACGAAATAACATCGCTTACGTTCATACCAATTCCCTTCTAAAGGGAGCTGGCCCATCCGTACCCCATGGCAGTAGTCTAACGTAAATGGCAGGTAATAGGAACACTTGTTCGTATTACCTGCCATTTCCTAATGCACAAACATGCGCACGAATTTGTGCTTCCAGCTTGCGTAGGGCGCATACCGAAACGGCACGTCCAGCCAGGTTGCCTTGTTCACGATGCTCTTCTTGTGGCTAAACGCATCGAAGCTCTCGCGGCCATGGTACTGCCCCATGCCGCTCGCGCCCATGCCGCCAAAGCCCATATGGCTCGTAGCCAGATGCATGATGGTGTCGTTAACACAGCCGCCGCCAAAGGGCACGTAGCGCACAAAGCGCTGCTGGACCTCGCGGTCCTGGCTAAAGATATACAGGGCCAGCGGCGTCGGACGATCCGTAATAAACGTTTCGGCCTCGTCTAAGTTCTCAAACGTCAGTACCGGCAAGATGGGGCCGAAGATCTCCTCCTGCATCACGGCGTCATCGGGGGCCACGCCATCCAAAATCGTCGGCTCGATCTTGAGCGAAGCCTCGCGCGTGACACCTCCAAGCACGACCTTATCGGGATCGATCAGCCCACGCACGCGCGCAAAATGTTTGGCGTTGACGATATGCCCGTAATCCTCGTTATCGAGCGGGTGCTCGCCAAACATGCGACGGACCTCTTCCTTGATGAGGCCCAGCAGCTCGTCGTGCACGCGCGTATCAACCAGCAGATAGTCGGGCGCCACGCAGGTCTGCCCCACGTTGAGCCATTTGCCAAAGGCGATACGCCGCGCCGCGACCTTCAAGTTTGCCGTCGCATCCACGATGCAGGGACTCTTTCCGCCCAGTTCAAGCGTCACGGGCGTAAGGTTTTTACTTGCGCGCTCCATAACGAGCTTGCCGACCGGAACGCTACCGGTAAAGAAGACCTTGTCCCAGCACTCGTCGAGCAGCGCTTCGTTTTCGGTGCGCCCGCCCTCGACAACCGTCACCAGGCGCGGATCAAATGTCTCTTCACAGATTTGCCTGAGCACCGCGCTCGATGCCGGAGCATAGGCGCTCGGCTTGATGACCACGGTGTTACCCGCAGCGAGCGCGCCGGCGAGCGGCTCAAGCGTCAGCAAAAACGGGTAGTTCCACGGAGCCATGATGAGCGTGACGCCATAGGGCACGGTTTGCGTCTTGCACACACTAATAGCATTAGCGAGGTCACACGGACGCAGGCGCGGACGACTCCATCGAGCCACATGCGCAATCTGATGACGAATCTCGGAAAGCGACGTGCCGATCTCGCACATATATGCCTCGTCATGCGACTTACCCAAATCGGTCTTGAGCGCATGGGCGATATCGGTCTCGTGTGCCCGCACCGCCTCGCGCAGGCGCACGAGGGCGCGACGTCGAGCATCGACATCAAACGTGGCGTGCGTCTTAAAATAGGCGCGCTGCTCGCCGACAATGCGCGCGATTTCCTCGGTATTCATGGACCCTCCTAGTTCTCGCCCTCAAACATACCACCTGCAACAACTTCGTACATATGCTCGAGCTCCAGGCGGTCCATCAAAAGCGGAACGGGATACAGGGGATTGGCCTCGGCGTCGGCATGGGCCGCCATTTGCGGAATATCGGAGCGGCGAATACCCGTCACATACTTGGGAATGTCCAAGGCGGCGTTCATTCGATCGACCCAATCGATAAAGGCCTCGGCCGCCAGGCTGTCCTGCGCGTTAACCGGCGCGATGCCGGCCATGCGGGCGAGATCGGCGAGCTTGGGAGCAGCAGCTTCGCCATAGGCGCGAAGCATATGCGGCAGGATAATGGCGTTAGCCAAGCCGTGCGGAATCCCGTAACGCCCGCCCAAGCTGTGTGCGATGGCATGAACGTATCCAACATAGGAGCGCGTAAAGGCAACACCCGCCTTATACGCCGCCGCAAGCATATTGCGACGTGCGTGCATGTTGTCGCCATGCTCATAGGCCTCGAGCAAATTGTCGTGGATGAGCTGAACCGCCTGTCGCGCCATCTTGCGCGTATAGGGCGTGGTGCTTCGCCCGATAAAGGCCTCGACGGCATGCGTCAGGGCGTCCATCCCCGTCTGCCCCGTAATGGAGGCGGGCAGGCCGCGCGTAAACTCGGGGTCGCGCACCGCAAGGCGCGGGATAAGCACAAAGTCGTTAATGGGGTATTTATAGTGCGTCTCGTCATCGGTGATAACCGCCGCGAGCGTGACTTCGCTTCCCGTACCGGCGGTAGTGGGAACCGCAATAAGCAGCGGCAGGAGACGGTGGACGCGCAACAGGCCGCGCATCTTGTTGATGGGCTTGTTTGGCTGCGCGATACGTGCTCCCACGCCCTTGGCACAGTCCATAGCCGAGCCGCCGCCAAAGCCGATAATGGCCTGGCAGTCGTTCTCGCGATACAGCGCCGCCGCTTCCTCCACATTCGAGACTGTGGGGTTCATACGCGTTTCGGCATAGACCGTAACGCCAATCCCCTGAGCCGTAAGCGCACGCTCGAGTGATGCCGTGAGCCCCAGACGGGCAATGCCGGGATCCGTCACGATAAGGGCCTTCTGGATCGAGCGCTTTTGAAGCACCGCGGGCACATCCTCGGCATGCTCCAAAATGCGCGGCTCGGTATAGGGCAGGATCGGCAATGCAATGCGAAAAACCGTCTGATATGTTCGGCACCAGGCACGACGGGCTAGATGCATAAAGGAAACTCCTTCATTTGTTGATTGGTCAACATTTGCTCGACCGATTGTACTCATCGGCGGTCAAAGACGGCCTGCCAATCGTTAATCAATCAACATCTTCATATCTCAAAATTGTTTTATTAAAAATCATTCCTAATAGGCTTCACATTTGGTCGCATTTATGGATAATAGAACTCGTCAAGACGCACGTCCGGAGAGGGCCCTTACGGGACCGGACGAGCGCGCAATCGCCATCGATCGAAAGGATCGAATCATGAAGTTTGTTTGCCCCGTTTGCGGTTATGTGGAAGAGTTCGACGGCGACCAGCTGCCCGAGGATTTTAAGTGCCCCCAGTGCGGCGTTCCCGGTTCTCGTTTCCTGAAGCAGGAGGAGGGCCAGCTCGAGTGGGCTGCCGAGCACGTCGTGGGTGTCGCCAAGATGGAGGGCGTCTCCGAGGACATCGTTGCCGACCTACGCGCCAACTTTGAGGGCGAGTGCTCCGAGGTCGGTATGTACCTGGCCATGGCTCGCGTCGCTCATCGCGAGGGCTACCCCGAGATCGGCCTGTACTGGGAGAAGGCTGCCCACGAGGAGGCGGAGCATGCCGCCAAGTTCGCTGAGCTCCTGGGCGAGGTCGTGACCGACTCCACCAAGAAGAACCTCGAGATGCGCGTTGAGGCCGAGAACGGCGCCACCGCCGGCAAGACCGATCTTGCCAAGCGCGCCAAGGCCGCCGGCCTCGATGCCATCCACGACACCGTGCACGAGATGGCTCGCGACGAGGCCCGCCACGGCAAGGCTTTCGCCGGCCTGCTCAAGCGCTACTTTGGCTAAGCCAGCCGCCTGAGAGACAATCTCTAGCTCGATAAGGCCCGGACCGCGCGGTTCGGGCCTTTTTCGTGCCTCACGAACTCGTTAACGCCCTGAAATAAGACCGCCTTAGGCATCGGTTTCTCGTCAAAAACTAAGTGAGTAGACTTTTTGGAACTTGCCGAGCACACCACCCATATTGCTTTATAAAGCCGCAGGTAAATGACTTGTTGCAAAACGGCCTGGTCGCCAAAGTGCCAAAAGTCTACTCACTTAAAACCGCAGCCGTCCACGATCGAGCTGTTTTGTGTCTAACGTGCATCTTTCCGTCGATTACTCCCAATTTTGTCCAGTCAACGAATAGTTCAGACCGGAGTAATGCCTCAGCCCTTTGCTCATCCGGGCTTTTATCACGATATTCAGCATCGAGCATCCTGCATACGGCCTTAACGATCGTGCGGAATCTATCCTCATCGGATATCTGTCTGTGTGTCAGGAGAAGTACATCGTAGCCCATGGCCTGAAGGGCCGTCATGCGATCGGCGTCACGCAAGCCATCCCCTGCGCGTCCGTGCGAGGCCTTTCCCTGACATTCAATGGCCACCTGTCGCCTGCCGTCCAGCGAAGAAAGTAGTAGGTCGATATATACACGGGACTTTCCCACAATCGCTCGAGCACTTGTGCTTAACGTCACTTCGACATTGAGCTCTATGCCGCAAAAACCTTCGCCTCCCAGGGCTCGCGGCAGCCCGAGCAACAAATACGCCTCGACCTCAAAAGGCGACGCGGCACCCAATGGGACGAGTTGCGATACCGCCATAAATCTATTGCCGTAACGCATCCCGCAAACATCTGAACAAAAACGGTCAAGGTCTCTGCCCAAAACCAAAGCGTCTCGACGCCATAAATTTGAAGTGGCGCCGTCCTCGGACGGGCAGCGCACCCAACCGAACGTTGTCGAAATCGCGCCCGAATCAATTGCACGCGAAAGCTCCGCCTCAAGCGCCACCGGCAGAGCACACACCGCAAACAAGCCACACATCTCCGCCAACACAAAAAGAAGCTGGAGATCCGTCAGATGTCGAGACATGATAAATGCCGTCAGTAGAGGAGACGTGACCAAAAATCCATGCTCCGTTTCCAACACAGATTCCCTGGGGAGCTCACCAAGGAACAGCCGCTGCCTAATGCTGACAGGGCAGGTCCGTTTGTTTCTCGTCCGAACCAATGTATACAACGGAAAACCGAGCGCGACTGCAGCCGTCGGGTTGCGGGCGAGATCATATCGCTGCCGGTCTTCTTCCGGTCGTGGAAACGGCGGACACAAAGCGCGGACTTGAGGAGGCAAACGCCAGTACCTAAAAGCCGATATGTCACAAAGTAGATCCTTCATAGGCACAGGAAAACACGGATTTCAACCCAATCGGTCTCGCATTGGCGCGAACGCAACAAAAATGGCACCGAACGGACTGCTAAGTTTTCAACAGCCCTCCCCAACTGACCAAAAGCTTGCCGAGAGCTGGACGAAGCACTGTTGAAAACCCCATTTTTTCTCATGCAGAAGCTTTGCGCGGCAAGTGAGTAGACTTTTTCGAACTTGCCGTGCAGACCAGCCAAATTGCTTTATAAAGTCGCAGGTAGATAGCTTGTGGTAAAACGGCTTGGTCGCCAAAATGCCAAAAGTCTACTCACTTAGATTGCAGAGCGCCCCCATTAGCTGCAATTCCAAGGTAGTTAGCACTTTTGGATTCAGATCGTCATACTGAACAAGAATTTGACTTGAGTTTTCAGGGACAAATGCACCATCGGCACACCAATAACAGTCACTGATATCGATAAACGGAATACCCGAGCGCGTGAGAGCCCGCGCAAAAGAGCTTCCACCCGTTCCGCGCTCCGCAACAACAGTGCAGTAAAGGCCCGCGTCCGCATGCTCGATCGAGACCTCCCCTGCCGGAAACGCTTTCCGTACAAGCGCCGCCAGGCCATCACGCGCCTCGCGAGCACGAACACGCACGCGGTTCACATGCCGCTCGTAATCACCCGATTCCAGCAAACGTGCCAAAGCGACCTGGTCAACAGAACTCACCGACGAGGCGTAGAAACCAAGGCTGCGCCTAAACCGCTCCATCAGCTCATCGGGCAACACCATGTACGCTAGACGCAGCGCCGATGACAGGCTCTTCGAAAACGTGTTGGTGTAGATAACCGACTGGGCGGCATCGATCGACGCGAGCGCGGGAATCGGCTTACCAGCAAGGCGAAACTCACAATCAAAGTCATCTTCGATGAGATACCGGCCCGGCTGCTCGGCGGCCCAGCTCAGCAGGGCATAGCGACGCGCAATGCTCGTCACAAGGCCGGTCGGATACTGATGGGACGGCATCAGGTGAAGGACATCGGTCCCGCTTTTCTGCAGAGTGCTCAAGCCCACGCCCTCATCATCCAACGGGATATGTCGAACTTTGCAGCTCATAGCCTGATAGATGCGCGTCAGACGCAAATAGCCCGGGTCCTCAACGGCATACACCTTGTCGGCTCCAAGCAACTGAACCAACATGGTATCGAGCAGCTGGGCGCCCGCACCGATAACGATGTTGTCGGGGTCGACATTCATACCCCTTGTCCCGCGCAGGCGGTGAGCAATTGCGCGTCGTAGCCGAGCGGTGCCCTGTGCCGGCGCAGTCGAAAAGATTTCGCGTTCGTCTTCGGATGCCAGCGTCGCCCGCAGCGCGCTTTGCCAAAGCCGCGCCGCCTCCAAAGCGGAAGGAGAAAGCGCATCAAATCGCTCGACCTGTCCGTTGATATCATGTGCGCTGGGGCCCGCGGAGACGGCATCTCGGTCGATGCCCTCCGCAGCCGAAGGCAAAACCGGTGCATCCGGAAGCTCGCAAGCGTAGTAGCCCCGACGCGGCATTGAGCAAATATAGCCCTCGGCAAGTAACTGGTTATATGCATTCTCGATGGTAATGACACTGATTCCCAGATGACTGGCAAAGGCGCGCTTAGACGGAAGATGTTCCCCCGCCGCAATGCGTCCAGCTACGATATCATCTCGAATTTGCTGGTAAACATACTCATAGAGCGATGCTTCGCCGCGTTTTTCCAAATTGTAGTCAAGCATGTGTTTGCCACCTGACCTTATCGCGCTGTTCAATCTGGTATTAGTCTGACCTTGTAATTATCTCGAAAACTGAGTATTTCGCCATACCCAGCTCCCCGATAGGATGTTCCGTCAAGCAATGCACATGCCAACCAAGGGAGCAACCATGGTAGAACAGACCAGCAAGGCCGATCGCGTCAAACTCAACCGCGAGCTCGCGCAGATGCTCAAGGGCGGCGTCATCATGGACGTCACCACTCCCGAGCAGGCACGCATCGCCGAGGAGGCAGGCGCCTGCGCCGTCATGGCTCTCGAGCGCATCCCGGCCGACATCCGTGCCGCAGGCGGCGTCTCGCGTATGAGCGATCCCAAGATGATCAAGGGCATCCAAGAGGCCGTCTCCATCCCCGTCATGGCCAAGTGCCGCATCGGTCACATTGTCGAGGCGCAGATCCTGCAGGCCATCGAGATCGATTACATCGACGAGTCCGAGGTTCTCTCCCCCGCCGATGACGTTTATCACATCGACAAGACCCAGTTTGACGTGCCGTTTGTCTGCGGCGCCCGCGATCTGGGCGAGGCGTTGCGCCGTGTTGCCGAGGGCGCCACGATGATTCGCACCAAGGGCGAGCCGGGCACGGGCGACGTCGTCCAAGCCGTGCGCCACATGCGCAAGATCCAAAAGCAGATCCGTGACGTTGTCGCTCTGCGCGATGATGAGCTCTTTGAGGCAGCCAAACAGCTGCAGGTTCCGGTCGAACTGGTCCGCGAGGTCCATGCCACGGGCAAGCTTCCCGTCGTGAACTTTGCCGCCGGCGGCGTAGCGACCCCCGCCGACGCCGCGTTGATGATGCAGCTGGGTGCCGAGGGCGTCTTTGTCGGCTCGGGTATCTTTAAGAGCGGCGACCCCGCTAAGCGCGCCGCCGCCATCGTCAAGGCCGTGGCAAACTTCACCGATGCCAAACTCATCGCCGGGCTTTCGGAGGACCTGGGCGAGGCCATGGTGGGCATCAACGCCGACGAGATCGAGATCATCATGGAGGAGCGCGGGCGCTAGTCCAGCAGAAAGGATCGCACATGAGCGATTATGCAGACCAAACGGTCGCCGTGCTGGCGGTCCAAGGCGCTTTTGCCGAGCACGAGGCAAGACTATCTGAGCTGGGCGCGCACTGTATTGAGCTGAGGCAGGCGGCCGATTTGCAGCAGAACTTTGACCGCCTGGTCCTCCCCGGCGGCGAGTCCACCGTTCAGGGCAAGCTACTTGCCGAACTCGGTATGCTCGAGGGGCTTCGCATCCGCATTGTTGAAGGCATGCCTGTATTGGGGACTTGCGCCGGCTTGATTCTGCTGGCGCGCGACCTTGCCGCCCACGACGATAAGGGGACGCCGCGCCTGGCAACCATGGATGTGCTCGTTGAGCGTAATGCCTATGGCAGACAGCTCGGCAGCTTTCGCACCAAGGGGCGGGTAGACGGTATCGACGGTGAAGTGCCGCTGACGTTTATCCGTGCACCCCGCATCGTCAAGGTGCACGGCAATGCCAAGGCCCTGTCCGAAGTCGATGGCCGCATCGTCGCCGCCCGTCAAGACAACCAGCTCGGCGTCACCTTCCACCCCGAGCTCGACGACGACGCCCGCCTCCACGAGCTCTTCCTCCAAATGTAGGCAAAAACGAACGAGCGTAGATTTCCACTCTCATGCTATGTAGTCGTTGGGGATGTTCTTAAACGACTAGTCAAACAAGAACGTTCCCAACGACTACATTGCGATAGACGGCCACGTTTGCCCAGATAAAACCGACCAAAATAAACTTGTCCCCCTTTTGGTAGGTTTGGATCAAGGCAACGCCGATATTTTGGTACCGACAGCGAAAACCCGCCAGAGCGAGGGAGGCCCTTTTGGGGCGAGATGACGCCATAGGTTGAGCATAAGTCAGCGAGCGAGTCGCATTTGTGACAAGGTGGCGTGAAACGAAAGGGCGCTGACCTTCTGGTCGCGCCCTTGAAGTTGAACGTCAGATTGTCCAAATGCGGCCCGCGCAGCGTCGGCCCGTTACGGCGTTTGGTAAAACGCCGTAACTAAAAACGGTTGCCGCGGAAGCCGCCACCGTTGCGGCCACCGCGATCGCCGCCACGGCCACCGCGGTCGTTACCACGGTTGCCGCCAAAGCCGCCACGGTTGCCGCCGCGGTCGCCATAGCCACCACGGTTGCCGCCAAAGCCGCCGCGACCGCCACGGTCGCCGCCACGGTCACCAAAGCCGCCGCGGCCACCGCGATCGCCACCGCGACCGCCACGGTCGCCGCCACGGCCACCGCGGTCGTCACGGCCGCCGCGAGGACCGCGGTCCTCGCCCAGGCCCATGGCGACGAGCGGAGCGATAACCTTATCGAGAGCGGCCATCAGCTCGGTAGCCTCCTCGTAAGAAAGCTCGGGCAGGAGCTTCTCCTTCTTGTTGGCAAGCTCGACCAGGCCCTCAGCGGCATCCTCGGCAGCGAAGACGACGATCTTGCGCATATCGCCCTCGGCGTCGTCGATGCGGCCGACCAGATCGGCAGCCTCGGCCTCGGCCATCAGGCCATCGAGCTCACGAAGGCGCATACCCAGCAGGTCGGACATTTCCTTCTGCTCCATCTTGGGCTTGAGGTCAAGAAGCTTGATGGCGCGCTCGATGTTCGCCATGCGCTCGGCCTTGGCCTCCTCCTCCTTGGAAATAGCAAAGCGACGGCTACGCAGCAGGCGGGCGGCCTTCTGCATCTTGTCCATCAGCTCTTCGTCATCGTAATCAACGGCGGCCTCGACAACCTCGGCCTCCTCCTCGGCGGAAACCTCGTCAGCAGCCTCAACCTCGGCAGCTTCGGTCTCCACGGTCTCGACTGCCTCGACCTCGGCAGCCATGGTCTCGTTCTCGGTCTCGTTCATGATCTCCTCGTTCTCAGACATGAGACTCCTTCTTGGCCCTCTCGGGCATCATCGCCCCATTCGCGGGGCCCGTCGCGCACTCTTTGCGCTTTAAACATTCATGCCTCTCGGCAAAACGTCCATTAGTTTATGGTGTCGCCATCCAATCTAGCTGCAGAATCTATGTGCACACATTAATGCGACATGTGCGACTCGCGACGAGCGTACACCAGCGACGTCGCGAACCCAACCACGGCAATTACAGCCGCCACACGCACGGCAGCTGCAAATCCAATCGCCTGGGCAACGTCCGTCGCAGCGCCAGCGACACCGGCAGTCGCCGCAGAACTCGAGAGCAGGCCGATAAACAGCGACGGGCCAAACGATGCGGCAATCATGTTCCACGTGTTGAGCAATGCCGTTCCGTGAGGATGCTCAGCGGCAGGCAGCGTCTCCAAGCCGGCCGTTTGCGAGGGGCTCAGCACCAAACCGACTCCGGCATACACCACAACGGTCAGCGCCACGACGACGCCGATGTTCATGCTTGCCGCCGTCATCGAGATGGCAGTCTGCCCCACGGCAATCAGGGCAAAGCCGACCGGCAGCAGCGGCCATGCGCCACGGGCGTCCATCACGCGTCCGCCCACAATCGAGGTCACGGCGTTGCAGGCAATCGCCGGCAAAATGAGCAAGCCCGCAACAAGTGCGGTCATTCTGTATGCGCCCTCAAAATAGAGCGGCAACAAAACGCTCATCGAGAACGTCGTCATCATCGACACCACCACAAGCAGGCACGCAGGCCAAAAGCGAACGCTCGCCATGGGACGCACGTTAAGCACCGGATGTTCGAGCTTGAGCTGACGGGCGGCAAACAGGCCGAGCAGCACAATGGCGGTGAAGAGCGCCACGATACTGGCAATCAGATTGGTCGAGAACTCGCCTACGGAATACACAAATGCCGTAATGCCGGCCGCGAGCAAAACAACCGACAGAATATCAAGCGTAGTGTTCGAGCGCTCTCCAACATTCTGAACAAGCTTTGCGCCCGCCACAGCGACCACAATGCCGCCCACCAGCGGCACTACGAACACCGCCCTCCAGCCAAACAACGTACACATAAGACCGCTGATCACGGGTCCAAACGCCGGCCCCAGCGTAATGCAGGCACCGCCCAGGCTCAGATACAGGCCGAGCTTCTCGCGCGGAGCGCATGACAGCACCACGTTCATCATGAGCGGGAACAAGATGCCCGATCCCGCAGCCTGCAAAATACGACTTGGCAGCAAAACGCTAAACGACGAAGCGACCAGGCACAGGACTTCGCCGGCGACCATGCATCCGCATGCGAAAAACAGCAGCTTGCGCGTCGAGAAACGGCCGGACAGGAAGGCCATGATGGCCGTAAAGATCGACGTCACGATCATGTAGCCCGAAACGAGCCACTGCGCCGTGGTGGCACTCACCGAAAAGGCCGCCATAATGTCGTGCAACGCCACGTTAATGATGTTCTCGTTAAACGCGGCGACAAAGGCTGCAATATACATTACGACGAGAAGCGCCGCAGTGCCCGATGGCGTTACTCTAACTTGTTGCTGAGATTTGCTCCCCATGCATTTCCTTCCTCTTGGAACGACAGTCGCATCGCCCCAGAGGAACAGTCCAGGGCGAAAAATGAGCCCTAGACTTACGCCAGACGCCGTACACGACGAGTCTGGCAACATGGTCCAACGTCGAAAGATTGTAACGCGGACGCGTAGCTTTCCTTCCGCGCTATTATTAAAAGTCCACGAAAGCATAAGACATGAGGAGCCCGCCATGATTAAGCCCATCATGAAATCCGAGTTCTTTTTGCGTCTGCCTTCCGAAGACGCGGGACCCGACGATGCCGCGACCGGGCAGGATCTCCTAGATACACTCCACGAGCATGAGCGCGAGTGCGTGGGCCTCGCCGCCAACATGATCGGCGTGCGCAAACGCATCATCTGCGTAAAGGACGGCAACAGGACGCTCCTGATGTACAATCCTCAAATTCTTGAGCAGGTCAATGCCTATCAGACAAGCGAAGGATGCCTCTCGCTAATCGGCGAGCGTCCCTGCACCCGCTATCGCCGCATTAAGGTTGAGTATTTGGACGAGAACTTTGTCCGCCGCATCAAAAACTTCTCGGGCTACACCGCCGAGATCATCCAGCACGAAATCGACCACTGCAACGGAATCGTTATTTAGTTCCACCGATTCAAGAAAGCTCCCTGCAGCCAAGCAACTGCAGGGAGCTTTCGATTGTATAGAGCCTCTATCCCTTAGCTTTGACGGTAATGATCGAAGAAGTCGGCGAGGTCTTCGAGCGACTCTTTGAGCACTTCCATGCGCGGCAGGTACACGATGCGGAAGTGATCGGGCTCGGCCCAGTTAAAGCCGCCGCCGCGCGTGATCAGAATCTTCTTCTCGTGCAGCAGGTCGAGGGCAAACTGCTCGTCATCGGTGATGTTGAACTTCTTAACATCCATCTTGGGGAAGATATAGAACGCCGCGCGCGGCTTGACCACCGAGATGCCATCGATCTTGTTGAGTGCCTCATACACAAAGTTGCGCTGCTCGTAGACACGACCGCCGGGACGGATGTAGTCGTTGACCGACTGATGGCCACCGAGCGCCGTCTGGACGATCGACTGGGCCGGCACGTTGGAGCACAGGCGCATGTTAGAGAGCATGTTGATACCCATAATGAAGTCGCTCATGCAGCGCTGGTTGCCCGAAAGCACCATCCAGCCAATACGATAGCCCGCGATCATGTGCGACTTGGAAAGGCCGCTAAAGGTAACGCAGGGCAGATCGGGAGCGAGCGAGGCAATCGAGACGTGCTCGTAGCCGTCCATGCACAGACGGTCGTAGATCTCATCGGCAAAGATCATCAGCTGATGCCTGCGCGCAACCTCGACGATGCCCTCGAGCACCTCGCGCGGGTAGACCGAGCCCGTGGGGTTGTTGGGGTTGATGATGACGAGGGCCTTGGTCGCGCTCGTGATCTTGGACTCCATATCCTCCAGGTCGGGATACCAATCCGCCTGCTCATCGCATAGATAGTGCACGGGATGACCGCCGGCGAGGGTTGCGCACGCCGTCCAGAGCGGATAGTCGGGGCTGGGGATCAAAATCTCGTCGCCATTGTCGAGCAGAGCGTTCATCGAAAGCTGAATGAGTTCGGACACGCCGTTGCCCGTGTAGATATGCTCCATCTGAACATTGGGCAGGCCCTTGATCTGCGAATACTGCATGATCGCCTTGCGCGCAGAGAACAGGCCGCGCGAATTGGAATAGCCTTCGCAGTCGGGCAGCTGCTGGCGCATGTCCTTGATAACCTCGTCGGGCGTGCGAAAACCGAAGGGCGCCGGGTTGCCGATATTGAGCTTGAGGATGCGCTCGCCCTCGTCCTCCATACGGGCAGCCTCGTCGACGACGGGACCGCGCACGTCATACAGGACGTTATCGAGCTTGGTGGATTTAGAAAAAGTACGCATGGTGGTGCTCCTTGGAATTTGAGCTGAGAGACTAGGTTCGGATTTGGCAACGTTATGGGACGAGGACGTCTCGACTTGATCGGCGTCACTGGCGAGCAGCCAGGAAACATCGACCTCCAAAATACGGGCGAGCAGCTCTGCCACATCGCGCCGCGGGATCGTCTTGCCGCTCACATATTGGCTCATCTGACTCTTGCCGAGTTTTTTGCCGAGCATCTCCGATGCGCGGATTACATCCGACTGGCGAACGTCGCGATCGGACATGGTCTGTCGCAGGCGATCGCTAAACGTCTCTTGGGCCATTAGAACCTCCTTGCTGGCAAAGTTCAATTTATAGAACACAAATTGAACCTGAGTTCAATTTAGGCAGCAGTATAGCGCGGCGCATTATCCGAAAGTTCAATTTCATAAGAAAATGTACCGAACCCCGAGAATTGTCCCAAAGTAGACAACAGGTACGCGCTTTTAGAGATATTCAAGGAAACGAGCCGCCGCAAGCGAAACGTCAGCGGTGCGGTATATGGCGTTGATCTGCCGATGAGGATGTCCCTCGAGCGGGCGCACGGCAACATCGAACTGGCAGCGGCGCAAGATGAGCGCCGGAAGAATGCTCACGCCCAGACCGTCCTCGACCATGGCCATAATCGCATAATCATCCCAGGTCGACAGCTTAGAGCGTACCGCCAGGCCCGCGCGGCGAAACAGCGGCGTAATCTCATCATCTGTGCCGCGTTCCAGCAGAATAAACTGCTCGTTGGCCAAATCGGCAAGAGAGACGACCTCCGCCGCGGCAAGCAAAGAGCCTGTTGGCACTACCGCCATTAACTCGTCTCGCACCAACGGCCGCGACGCCATGCCGGCGCCGCGTGGTTCGCGCGGAATAAAGCCCAGGTCGCAGCGACCTTCCGCCACCCATTGCTCAATCTCGGAGTAATCACCCATCAGCAGCTCGTAATCGATGTCCGGGTGATCGGCGCGAAAGCGCGCAATCACCGGCGGCAGCACGTGGGTCGCCACGCTCGAAAATGTACCGATGCAGATTTTGCCGCGCATGAGCCCACGCATCTCATCCACCCGTCGCTGCAAGCGAGTGAATTCCTCGCATAACGCCTCAACAGCCGGCATAACTTGCCGCCCGTCGGCAGAAAGCACTACGCCCTCGCGGCTTCTATCAAGCACTTTAAAGCCCCAGTCGGCCTCAAGATCGGCCACCATACGGCTCACGCCCGACTGCGAATAGCTCAGCCGCTCGGCGGCGCGCGTAAAACTGCCGGCGCGCACGGTCTCGAGTAGGACCTGCATCTTTTGAACATTCGTTTCCACGGCACCCCTCCACATATGCATGAGCTTTTGTCATGCTATCTATGAATTATATTCGCTTTTCTTCTATAGCCAGTTCACCCATAGTGAACATGCTCGGATATAGAGGGGATTTCAGCGCATGAACAACGGACTGTTTGCGTACTTAGCAGCATTGCTATTGTTTGGCTCCAACGGCATCATCGCCGCTGCCATCGCGCTGCCGAGCTCCGATATCGTGCTACTGCGCACGTTTTTGGGCGCACTCTCGCTTGTCACCATCCTCGCCGTCACCCAACGCCATAAGCTGCAGGCGCCATCCCGCCCCCGCGAAGCCGCAGCCCTCCTCCTCTCGGGAGCCGCGCTGGGCGCCAGCTGGATTTTTCTGTTCCGCGCCTACCAGACGATTGGCGTCGGCGTATCCTCGCTGCTGTACTACTGCGGCCCCATCATCGTCATGGCGCTCTCCCCGCTCATCTTTGGCGAAAAGCTGACCGGCAGCAAAGTCGCCGGCTTTATCGCCGTCGCCTGCGGTGCTTTTCTCATTGCGGCACAAGGTCTAGGCGGCAATATGCCCATTGCGGGTATCGCTTGCGGCATCGCCTCGGCCTTCTGCTATGCATTGATGGTCATCGCCAGCAAGGGTGCGCCGCACATCGAGGGCCTCGAGAACTCCGCGCTCCAGGTGAGCGCCGCCTTTTTGACCGCGCTGGTCCTTACGCTCCTCACGCAGGGCGCCCCCTCATTCCTGTCCGCCGGCGTCGCCGCCAGTATTGATTGGCGCGCCGTCGTCATGCTCGGCGTCGTCAACACCGGCATCGGCTGCCTGCTCTACTTTAGCGCCGTCGCCAAACTGCCCGTCCAGACCGTCGCCGTCGTCGGCTACCTCGAGCCGCTTTCGGCGGTCGTGTTCTCGGCCGTCCTTTTGGGCGAAGCCATAACACCGGTCCGTCTGATGGGCGCCGTGCTTATCATCGGCGGCGCGATCTTTTGCGAACTCGCCGGCAAACGCGCAAACGCCAAGGCTGGCATCGCCCAGGCAGCACGTGCTTAAAGCCCCTGCTTTGAAATGCTACCTGCGTACATAAATAATCCTCAGCTGGGGATTATTGTCTAAAATAACCTGATGTGCCAAACTGCTCTTGTATGTATAAAGACGGCATAAAGGTTATCTGTCCTAGACGGATAACCGGATGTCCAAGGGAGTCCACGTGGCACATAACAAACTGGAGGCAAGCCCCCAAGATCAGCGTGGTCAAGGCGGGCATGGAGCCATTCCCCTCTCCGCTGGCATGCTGCTCGTTACGCTCGGCGTCGTCTACGGCGACATCGGCACGAGCCCCATGTACACCATGAAATCAATCGTCGCCAACAACGGCGGCATCGGTACCGTCAGCGAGGACATGATCTTAGGAGCGCTTTCGCTCGTCATCTGGACCATGACGCTCGTGACCACGGTCAAGTACGTGGTTATCGCCATGAAGGCCGATAACCACAACGAGGGCGGCATCTTCGCCCTGTTTAGCTTGGTGCGCAAAGTGGCGCCGTGGCTGATCCTTCCCGCCATGATCGGCGGCGCGGCGCTGCTCGCCGACGGCATCCTCACCCCCGCCGTCACGGTTACCACGGCCATCGAGGGCTTGCGCACTATCGAGTGGGGCCATGCGCTTTTGGGTGACGGCCAGACCAACGTCATCATCATCACCATCATCATTATCTGCGGCCTGTTTGCCATGCAGCGCGCCGGCACCTCGTCGATCGGCAAGCTGTTCGGCCCGCTCATGACGCTGTGGTTCCTGTTCTTGGCTGGCGCCGGCCTGTTCAACATGCTCGGCAACCTGTCCATCCTACGCGCGCTCAACCCCATCCGCGGCATCATGTTCCTGTTCTCGCCCATCAACCACTCGGGCATCATGGTGCTCGGCTTCGTCTTCCTGTCGACGACCGGCGCCGAGGCGCTCTATTCGGACATGGGTCACGTGGGCAAGGCTAACATTTACGCATCCTGGCCGTTCGTAAAGGCAGCCCTCATCCTTAACTATCTGGGTCAGGGCGCTTGGCTGCTCGCCAACAATTCCAATCCCCAGATGCTCGCGATGGATATCGTCAACCCGTTCTATATGATGCTCCCCGAGCCCCTGCGCCCCTTTGCCATCGTGCTTTCGGCCGTGGCGGCCATCATCGCCTCGCAGGCGCTCATCACCGGCTCGTTCTCGTTGGTTTCGGAGGCAACGCGCCTCAACCTTATGCCGCATCTGCGCATCCACTACCCCAGCGACACCAAGGGCCAACTCTATATTCCGCTCGTCAACAACATCATGTGGGTCGGCTGTATCTTCATCGTGCTGCTGTTCCAAAACTCCGAGCGCATGGAGAGCGCCTACGGCCTCGCCATTACCGTGACCATGCTCATGACCACCACGCTGCTGACGAGCTATATCGCCGGCATTCTCAAGCGCAAGCTGGGCGCCTGCGTCTTTGCCCTACTTTTTGGCGCCATTGAGCTGTGCTTCTTCGCCTCGTGCCTCACCATGTTCTTTGACGGCGGCTACGTCATGATCTTCTTGGCCTCGCTGCTGTTTGGCCTTATGTACGTGTGGCGCCGCGGCACCGCCATCGAGCGCACGCAGACGATCCTGCTGCCCGTCTCCAAGTACATTGACCAGCTCGACCGCCTGCGCAACGACGAGACCTACCCCGTGCTCGCCGACAATCTGGTGTTCCTTACCAACAGTCCCGACCCGCTCACGCTCGACCGCGACGTGCTCTATTCCATCTTGGATAAGCATCCCAAGCGCGCCAAGGCATACTGGTTCATCAACGTGCACGTTACCGACGAGCCCTATACGCACGAGTATTCCGTCGAGACCTTTGGCACGGACTTTTTGTTCCGCGTGCGCTTGGACCTGGGCTTTAAGGTCAACCAGCGCATCAATGCCTACCTGCGCCAGATTGTTGGCGACTTGATGGCATCGGGCGAGCTGCCGCCGCAGCACCACACCTACTCCATCTACGAGACGCGCGGCAACGTGGGCGACTTCCGTTTTTGCATGCTGCGCAAGATGCTCGCCCCCGAAACGGACATCAACCGCAACGACCATCGCGTCATGGCCATCAAGTACGCCGTCCGCCGCGCCTGCGGAAGCCCGGCACGTTGGTATGGTCTCGAGAACTCGGCCATCATCATCGAGTACGTGCCACTGTTTGCCCGCATGCGCCCGGCCGTTAAGCTCGTGCGCACCCAGGTGCCGCTCGAGGTTCAGATCGAAGAGGCCGAGGAAATGGAAGTCGATATCTTCTCGGACGACTTGGTCAACGGCAACGAGGCCGGCAAGAGTATGAACGTCGATCCCACCGAGCTGCTCGAGAGCGTCGCCGATACGCCCGAGCAACAGCAACTCGACGGACTCGAGAGCACCCAGCTCAACGACGCCAACTTCTAGCGACGTCACAAATCAACGACAGCGGCCCTGCATCTCACGGGAGACGCAGGGCCGCCTTGCATTGCAGTAAAGCTAGCGGCTACGAACGACGCGGCTCGGGAACCACGAGTCTATCGGGGCTCGCGCCCTCGGCATCCATCAGGCTCACGTAGCGAATCGACGGATCCCCATACATCGCGTAGTAATAATTGCCCGTGCGCGCGCTAAAGCATCCGGTGTAGATAGTCTTCTCGAACTTGCCATCGCCCATCCTGGACGCCCCCTCAATCATCACCACGCCCTCGAGCGAGCGGAACATACGGACGACGTTTTCGGTCTCGCTCTCCTTTTGCGGGTAATTGGCATTGAGATACGCCGCCTTTACAAAACGGCTCGGCGAATAGCAGTCACCCGGAATACCGCGCATGCCGGCACCCGCGCCATAGGGCTTGAGCTCGGCGCCACGCCATGTCGCCGTCTGCGGAAAATCGCTTGTGGCAGTGATATAGGTGCGGAGGTTTTCCATGTGCCACGGGAAGGTCGGCTGGTTGGCAAGGGTGTCGACCGGATCGTCGTATACATGCAGGCCGTCAGCCATCATCTCGACCACGATGCTACGCTGGCTGTCGCCGATAATCCAATGGAGCAGCGACACGCCCAGCCCCTCTCCGGCAGATTTGGCGACAATCACCGTGTCGCGCAGCGCGGCCTCGACCTCATCGACCGTCGAGAACGTCGCTGCCACCCACAGGGGAAACTCATAGGCCGCGATATTGGTCTTACCGTCGACAGGGTCATCGGCATACTCGGCATAACCAGGGAAATTGAGACCCGCCACGGCGAGGCCCGCATCGTTGCCGCAATCGAAGAACATAGGGTAGTTCTTGTAATCGATGCACATACCGATCACCGCGTGTGCCGCTGTCGCGTCGTCGATAAACGAATACGGAATGTGAAACCCACGCGGCATCACGCGAACCTGTTGGCCGTAGTCAAAGCTCCAGTCGAGGTTGCGGCCCAGATACATGTGGCCAGAATTATCGGTAAATCGAATACTCGTACACATAGCGCCTCCTAGCTTTACGTTCTTGCTAATTTCATTGTCTCCAAACAAAAAGGCGCTAAACACAAAAGCCCGGACATGACAACAATGTCATGCCCGGGCTATTCAAGCAGGATAAACTCAACCAAGTTAACCCCGCAGGTCGTCTAAGGGGTCAAAGTGCCGCAGATTGCCACGAAAGAGGAGCGAAGCGTACTTAAGGTACGCGAGCGACGATTGAGCGGCAAGGTGCGGTGCTTTGGTCCCCTTAGACCAACTTTCCTAGACAGTGGTCAATCATGTGTTGAATCACCTGCGCCTCGAAGCCGACGAAGTCCTGCTTGCGCTCGCGCATCTTGCCGTCGACGATCACGTCATAAGCGACCTTGCACTTGATATAGCGCGTGGACTTGGTGACCTCCTCGTGCGTCAGGCAGCTCTCCTCCATCTTGCTGGCGCCCAGGCCAAACACCAGACGGGGGTTGTAGAGCACGTGGGGCTCGCCGGCGTCGTCCAGGTAGACGCAGACCTTCTTGGTAACGCCAATCTGGTTAGCGGCAAGGCAGCCGGCATCGTCGAGCGACTTAATGGTATCGATCAGGTCCTGAGCAACCGACTCGTCCTCGACGGTCGCAACCTCGCAACGCTGGGACAGGATAGCCTCGTCGTGGCAAAGCTCTTTAATCATACGTTCCTCCATAGGGGTCGTTGTAACCGCTTAAGTATACGGTACCCACACATTTTCATGCGAAAAATACCGTCCGTCTGCTACAAAGCGCCGAACATCAACATGCGAGGAACAACAGCGTCGTAAAGGGGCTATAGTGAGAACGTTCGTGTCAATCGGCCTAAACTCGGGGCCGAACAAGGAAAGGGTATGCATGGACGAACTTTTTCACGTCAGTGAGCGCAAGTCCACAATCGGGACCGAACTTCGCGCTGGACTGACAACATTCCTGGCGATGGCCTACATCATTGCCGTCAACCCTGCGGTGCTCTCGGGCGCCGGCATCGATGCGGGAGCGCTCGCCTGCGCCACCTGCCTGGGCGCCGGCATCATGACCATCTGCATGGGCATCTTCGCCAACCGCCCGCTCGCCTGCGCGTCGGGCTTAGGCGTCAACGCGATGATCGCTGGAATCGCCACCACCGTCTGCGGCGGTGACTGGCACGTGGCCATGAGCGTTATCTTCCTCGAGGGTATCGTCATCTTGCTGCTCGTGCTTTGTGGCCTGCGCGAGGCCATCATGGACGCCATCCCGGTTGTCCTGCGTCACGCCATCTCGGTGGGTCTGGGCCTGTTCATCGCCATGATTGGCCTGTGCGATGCCGGCATTATCACCGCTGGCGCCGGTACACTCGTCGGTCTGGGCGACATCACCTCCCCCACCTTCATCGTCGGCATCATCTCCATCCTGGTGACGGTCGCCCTCGCCTGCCGCAACGTCCCCGGCTCGCTGCTCATCGGCATCGTCGTCGCCGTCATCGCCGGTATCCCCCTAGGTGTGACCCAGGCTCCGACCGGTATCATCGCCCCGCTCGACTTCTCGAGCATCGGTGGCCCCATCGCCGACGCCGGCGGCGTGCCCGCCATCGTCAAGGTCCTTACCGACCCCGCGCTCCTCGTCATCTCGTTCTCGCTGCTCATGAGTGACTTCTTCGACACCATGGGCACCGCGATGGCCGTAGCCAAGCAGGGCGAGTTCCTCACCGACGACGGCAACGTCGAGAATATCAAGGAGATCCTAATCGTCGACTCCGCCGCCGCCGCTGTGGGCGGTTTCATGGGTGTCTCCTCCATCACCACCTTCGTCGAGTCCACTTCTGGCGCCGCCGACGGTGGCCGCACGGGCCTCACCTCCGTCACCACCGGCGTGCTGTTCATTCTCGCCGCGTTCTTCTCCCCCATCGTCACCATCGTTTCCAGCGCCGCCACCTGCGGTGCTCTGGTCTACGTCGGCTACCTCATGATGAGCGAGGCCTCCGAGATCGACTGGTCCGACGTGTCGCAGGGTTTCCCGGCGTTCATGATTGTCGCCGGCGTGCCCTTCACCTACTCCATCTCTGCCGGCATTGGCCTAGGCTTTATCGCCTACGTGATCGTCGCGCTCTTTAAGGGCGAGGCCTCCAAGATCAAGCCGCTCATGTGGATCGCAGCTCTCGCCTTCCTCGTCTACTTCTTCGTAGCGTAACGGCATAGTCTGCTAAAACAGAACACCAAAGCGCGGAGTCGCATCGAGCGGCTCCGCGCTTTTCTTTTAAAGCCAGGCAACGCACAGACGCGCGATGTTTTGCTTCCCAAGTTTTGGACATTTTGCCCTCCAAACGGCACTACCGCCGGCTACATCCTGCAGATATGCTGGGCTTAATCGCATAGGCCCTATGAGGATGGGAGTAACCATGGCCGCCTTGTTCACGACCCCCAAGCGCAATGACAAAACCTCTGGAGCCCATTTTGTCGAGCCCGACGTGTGCCGTCGCACGCTGCTCGCACACGGCAGCTGGCGCCGCGTGACGCGCCGCATCGTCTGCGGCCTGGCCTGCGCGCTCACGGTGAGCTCGCTGCTCATGCCGAGCGTCTCGCTCGCGGCCGAGTGGGTGGACGTCGGCGGCGTCCGCCACGAAGCGGCCGCGGGGCCCGCGGGAGACGCCGCCGGCACCTGGGCCTGGGACGGCGCCGACGATATGAAGCTCAACGGCTATAACGGCGGCGCGATCGAGGCAGCGGGCAAGCTCAACGTGAGCTACGAGGGCGACAACATCGTCACTAACGGCGACGGCCGCGGCATCAAGGTTAAGGATGGCGCGAACGAGAACGCCGAGCTTAATATTCAGGGCGACGCGTCCAGCACGCTCAACGTGACATCTTCTCGTGACGCCATCACTTCCGTCGGCAGCATCAACATCGACGGCGCTGGCACTGTCAACGCCACGAGCACCGAGCACGATGCCATCGATGCCGGGGGCGATGTCACCATCAAGGGCTCGGGAAACGTTAACGCCACGGGCGATTCGGATGGCATCAGGGCCGACGGCAACATCACGATCGACAACAGCGGAACCGTCACCGCCAAGGCCACCGAGGATCAGGGTATCGATGCTAACGAGAACCTCATCATAAAGGGCGGCGGCAAGGTAGAGGCAAGCTCTATCAAAGACAATGCGATTTGGGCCGACGGCAACATCGAGATCTCGGGTGGCAGCCAGGTCAAGGCAAGCTCCGAGGAAGACGCCGCCATCGACGGTAAAACAGCCTCACGGTCACGAACGCTTCCCTCAACGCAAGTGGCGTTGGGTATGGCATCTATGTCTACAAGGGCATCACGTTCGATGGCGCAACCGTAACGGTCCGTGCAAGTGCAGGGAACGATGAAGCCAGCGCCCTCTTCACCGACGAGGACGACATCGTCATCAAGAACGGCTCGATCGTGGATGCGTTCGCAGAAGGCCAGTTCTCGACCGCAATCTCCACCAGAAACTACTACCCCAACGAAGCGGGTGGTCACATCTACATTAGTGACTCCGTTGTCAAGGCTATAGCCCGCTATGTCGAGTCCGGTAGCGACGGCCCCGATCACTACAGCAACGACCAAAGTGGCGCGGTCATTCCCGAGCATAGGGGCGTGAACATCGGCATCTTTGCCCGGACCAAGGAGGACATCACGCCCGCGACCATCTCGATTGTCCGCAGTAAGGTCACAGCTGAGGGAGACACGGCGGCAATCTTCGCCCTTGCCGTGAGCGCGGACGGCGAGACAATCGGCACCATCGAGATCGAAGGCGCTCCCATCCAGACGCCCACAGGCGGCAAGATCATTGGCTATCGCAACAAGGAAGAACTCGATGACGGCATCTTCTACGTGGTAGGTCAAACCATCGACACGGGCGACGCTGTGATCGACTCCCCCTATAACGAAGCTGTCGCCAAGAGCACGGTCATCGCGCCTCCCGAGGAGATCAAACCCGAGGAGAAGCCAGGCGAGACCAAGCCCGAGGGTTCCAAGTCCGAGGGCACGAAGACGACCAAGACCGTTGCAGTTGCAGCCACGGGAGCCAAGATCGCCGGCAAACTCGCAGCAACCGGCGACGCCTCGAGCGCAGCCATCGTGGCAGCCGCCCTTGCGGGAACAGCCGCCATCGCCGCGGGCGCCGTGGTGAGCCGCAAGCGCTCGTAAACACTTTTTCGCACGGGACGGGTGGATCGCGGCCCTTGCCTTCCTCGTCTACTTCTTCGTAGCGTAAGGGCAAGGCTGCAAAAGCTGAACAATAAAGCGCGGAGTCGCCATGCGGCCCCGCGCTTTTCTTTTAGCGCCGGTCCCTGCGCCGGCGTGCGGCCTATTTCTCCCCAATTTTGGCCATTTTGCCCTCCAAACGGCACTACCGCCGGCAACATCCAGCAGATACGCTGAATCTAGTCGTATAGGCCCTATGAGAACGGGAGCAACCATGGCAGCCTTGTTCACGGCCCCCAAACGCAATGACACTACCGCCGGAACCCATGTTGCCGAACCCGACGTTCGCCATCGCATAGGACTCGCGCACGGCAGCTGGCGCCGCGTGACGCGCCGCATCGTCGTGGGCGCCGTGTGCGCGCTCACGGTGAGCTCGCTGCTCATGCCGAGCGTCTCGCTCGCAGCGGAATGGGTCAAGGTCGGCGGCAACAAGTACAACACCGCGGCGAGCGACGAGGCCGGTACCTGGTCGTGGAACGGCGCCGACGACTTGAAGCTCAACAACTATAACGGCGGCGAGATCCAGGCCGCAGGCAAGCTCAACGTGAATTACTCGGGAACCAACATCGTCACTGCCGAATGGATCGAAAGCATCAACGTTTCTCATGGCACTAACGAGAATGCCGAGCTCAATATCCAAGGCGACGAGGGCGGCACGCTCAGCGTGACATCTACTGAGGACGCTATCCTCTCCACGGGTAATATCAACATCGACGGAGCCGGATCCGTCAACGCCACGAGCACTGGGTTTGATGCCATCAATGCCGGAGGTGATCTCGCTATCAAAGGTTCGGGCAACGTCAACGCCACGGGTGCATCGGATGGCATCAGGGCAAACGGCAATATCACGATTGACGACAGCGGAGCCGTCACCGCCAGGGCTACCAAGGACAAGGGTATTGGAGCCGACAAGAACCTCACCATCAAGGGTGGCGGGACGGTCGAGGCAAGCTCAGCCGATGGTGAGGCCCTTTGGAGCGGCGGCAATATCAACATCTCGGACGGCGGCCAGGTCAAGGCAAGCTCCGAGAAAGACGCTGCCGTCGAGGCCAAGGGCAGCCTCGCAGCCACAAACGCCTCCCTCAACGTAAACGGTGTTGAATATGGCGTCTATGCCCACAAGGGCATCACCCTCGATCATGCAAACGTGACGGTCCGTGCAAGTAAAGGCAGATACGGTGGCGCCAACGCCCTCTTCACCTACCAGGACGACATCGTCGTCAAGAACGGCTCCACCGTGGACGCGTTTGCGGAAGGCGAGGTTTCGGCTGCATTCTCCACCAGAAACGATCGACCCAACGAGAAGGGCGGCCACATCTACATCAGCGACTCCGTTGTCAAGGCCATAGCCCGCTATGTCGAGAACGGCGACGGCCCCATCCCCTACAGCGAAAACCAAGATGGCGAGACGAGGCGCGAACCCCAAGGCGAGAACATCGGCATCATCGCCCAGACCAGCGAGGGCGTCACACCCGCAGTCATCTCGATCATCCGCAGCAAGGTAACGGCCGAAGGAGATACAGCGGCAATCTTTGCCCGTGCCATGAGCGCTGACGGCAAGACAATCGGCACCATCAAGATTGAGAACGCCGCCATCCAGACGCCCGAAGGCGGCAAGATCATTGACTATCGCAAGCTCCGTGACGGCATCTACGAGGCAGGCCAAGCCATCGGCACGGGCGACGCCACGGTCGACTCCCTCTATATCAAAGCAGTCGCCAAAAGTACGACCATCGCACCTCCCGAGGTAGCCAAGCCGGAAGACCCCAAGCCCGACGAGACCAAGCCCGCAGAAAGCAAGCCCGCGGAGTCCAAGCAGAACCCCAAGCCTGAGGGCTCAAAGCCGACCAAGGCCGTTGCGGCTTCAACCACGAAAGCCAAGACTACCGGCGTGCTCGCGGCAACCGGCGACACCTCGGGTGCGGCCATCGTGGCAACCGTCCTTGCGGGAACAGCCGCTATCGCCGCAGGCACCATGGCGAGCCGTAAGCGTTCTTAGACGCCTCTGCGCACATGGCAGCTCCCGCGAAGGCCCCGAGCCCCAGCACCGTTTAACAACGCCACCGCCGAGCTCCCCTCCGGCGGTGGCGTTTTCCATATGCGTCCGCAGGGGATGCACGAGATTGTCTTTGGTCTAGCCCAACCGGCATACGCTGGCGTGCGACAATTGGGGCTGCCGATATCACAACACTGAGAGAAGCCCGTCATGGAAGCGCATCAAAAGCAGATAACCGTTTATTCGAATCATACGGAAAGCGCGCCTGTCATCTACCTTCCTGTGGTCGTGGGCGACGGCAGCGAGGTTTATAAGTGTTGCCGAGAGCTCGACTGTCCGCCATTCGCCCTCGTCACCATTGGCGGGCTCGATTGGAATCGCGAGCTGAGCCCCTGGGCATGCGACGGGACCGTACGCGATGCCGAGCCTTTCGGCGGCCAAGCTGCCGATTTTCTTGATGAGCTGCTGAATCAGATAATCCCCCAGGTCGAGTCGTCGCTTCCTCAGCCGCCCACCCGGCGCGGCATTGCCGGTTACTCGCTCGCGGGCCTCTTCGCACTCTGGTCCCTCTGGCAAACCGACGCCTTTGACCGCGCCGCGAGCGCATCGGGGTCGCTATGGTTTCCCGACTTTGTCGACCGTGCCAGCACGGCCCCTTTTGCCGGCAGCCCGCAAGCCGTCTACCTGTCACTCGGCAAAAAGGAAACCAAGACGCCCAACCGCATGATGCGGCATGTACTCGACGACACACGCGCGATGGAAGCGTTGCTCGTCGAGCGCGGCATTCCAACAACGCTGGAGCTCAACCCCGGCAATCACTTTGCCCAAACCGACTTACGCATGGCCCGCGGCATCCACTGGATACTGACACATTAAAAATGGTGCCCACACGCATATACGCATGGGCACCATATCTTGTTTTAGCTGAACGCAGCTGCTACTCAGCAGCCTCCTCAAGCTCGGAGACATCAAACTCAAAGTCGTTACCCGGCAGGATGGCGTTGAGCACAATGCCCACCAGTGAGCCCACGGCAATGCCGGACAGCGAAATCGTCACGCCGCCGAGCTCCAACACGATGGCGCCGGCGGTGCTGTACGCGATGCCGAGCGAAAGCACGAGCACCAGCGCGGCAACCAGCACGTTGCGGTTGTTCTGGAAATCGACCTGGTTCTCGATGAGGTTGCGGACGCCCACAGCGCTGATCATGCCGTAGAGCACGAGCGACACACCGCCGATCACACACGCCGGCATGGCCGCAATGACAGCCGCGAACTTGGGGCAGAACGAAAGCACGATGGCGCAACACGCGGCAATTCGAATTACGCGCGGGTCGAACACGCGCGTCAGGGCGAGCACGCCGGTGTTCTCACCATACGTAGTGTTGGCCGGAGCGCCAAAGAGCGAAGCCAGAATCGTGGCAAGGCCGTCGCCGAGCAGCGTGCGATGCAGACCGGGATCGGCAATGTAGTTGCACTCGCAAGTCGAACCGATAGCAGAGATATCGCCGATATGCTCGATCATGGTCGCGAAGGCCAGCGGCATGATGGTGATGATGGCCGTCGTGGCAAGACCGCTATCGAACTGCGGCCCAAAGAGTGCAAACACGGTGTTGTCCCACACGATGGGCAGACCGACCCACGGAGCGGCGGCAACGCCCGAGAAATCAACCTCGCCGAGCGCAGCCGCAACGGCATAGCTCACCACAACGCCCAGCAAAATCGGCACGATCTTGACCATGCCACGGCCCCAGATGTTGCAGATGACGATAACGGCAACGCCAATGACAGCCACAAGCCAGTTGGTCTGGCAGTTAGCAATAGCGGAACTTGCCAGGATCAAGCCGATGGAAATGACGATGGGGCCAGTCACCACCGGCGGAAAGAAACGCATGACACGCTTGGCGCCAAACGCGCGGAAGAGCGCCGCCAGCACCGGATAGAGCAGACCGGCACAAGCTACGCCCAGGCAGGCGTAGGGCAAAAGCTCGGTCTCGCCGTTGGGCGCGATTGCGGCATAACCGGCAATAAAGGCAAACGATGAGCCCAAAAATGCCGGCACCTTACCGCGCGACAGGAAGTGGAACAGCAGCGTGCCCAAGCCGGCAAACAAAAGCGTTGCCGATACCGAGAGGCCGGTGAGCACGGGCACCAGCACGGTGGCGCCAAACATGGCAAACAGGTGCTGTAGGCCGAGCAGAAACATGCGCGGGCGGCCGAGCGACGATGCGTCGTAGATGGCATCGCTGACGGCGGGCGTCGAGGACTGGGACATGGATGTCCTTTCGAATGGAAGGGCGATCAGGCATATCGGATAACCTGCCCGAACGATACGATCCGAACCATTGTACGCGATACACTATGCCTCGCACGCGCCGCCACCTGCAAACACTAGCGCTATTTCCAAACGCGCTCGGCAATGCGCTTGACCAGCGCGATCTTTGCCCATTGCTCATCCTCGGTCAGCTTGTTGCCAATCTCGCAGCTGGCAAAGCCGCACTGAGGCGACAGATACAGGTTCTCGAGCGGAACATACTTTGCAGCCTCGTGAATACGCTCGACGATAACATCCTCGTTCTCGAGCTCTGCCGCCTTGGTGGTTACCAAGCCCAGCACGACCTTCTTGCCCGGGGCAACGTACTTGAGCGGCTCAAAACCGCCGGCGCGCGGCGTATCGAACTCCAGGTAAAATGCATCGACATCCTCGTTTGCGAACAGGTACGGCGCGATGGGGTCATAGCCGCCCTCGAAGGCATAGGTGGAGTGGTAGTTGCCGCGGCACACATGCGTGTTGATGACCAGATCGTCGGGCTTGTCCGCGATGGCGGCATTGTTGAGCGCCACGCCCAGCTCGCTTACCTTTTGCAGGTCGACCGGGCTCATGCCGGTTTTGGCGACAAAATCGGTGTCGCAGTAGATGCCCCAGGTGCAGTCATCAAACTGGATGTTGCGGCAGCCTGCTGCGTACAGGTCGGCGATCACCGTGCGATAAGCGGCTGCGATGGCGTCGGCAAGTTCCTCATCGGTCTTATAGACAGCGCGCAGGCTCTCCTGCTGGCCGTCGCAGCGGTCGAGCGTGACTTCGGAGAACGTCTGGATCGGCGCCGGAATGGTTTGCCGCGCGACCTGGCCCTCCCCCTCGAGCACCTTGACAAATATAAAGTGTTCGACGAACGGATGGTTCTCGCCGCTAATGGGGCCGGTTACCACGGCGGTGTCGGCTGTGGTCTCCTCGTCGTGGAACATATAACCCGTACGCGAGGTACGGCGTTCAATGCCGTTAAGGCCCCACATAAAATCGAGGTGCCAGTAGCTGCGGCGAAACTCACCATCGGTGATGACCTGCAGGCCGGCGGCCTTCTGCTTTGCCACCAAATCGCGAATGGCATCGTCCTCGACGGCCTTAAGGCCGTCGTCATCAAGCGTGCCCGCGGCGTAGGCGGCACGGGCGTCCTTCACGGCCTGAGGACGAAGAAAACTGCCGACGATATCGGCGCGAAACGGCGCGTTCGGTTGAATCGAAGTGCTCATAGATATCTCCCTTTGAATTGGTTGCTTTACTGGGACAGAGTATGAGCGCTCCTATGGCCATCGTATAATATATGTTTATAACAGTTTGATATAGATGCTTCCTATATCAGTTTGGGCTGCCTTAAAGAGATTTGACCTGTGCAGAACGCAGCAGCCTAGATATGTTGGCGGATCGCGTCGATATAGGCCCGACCGTAGCGCGTGAGCGTCGTATTTTTGCGCGTGATGATGCCGATCTCCATGTACTCGTCCACATCGAGCGGAATGGAGATAATACCCGGCCCGTTGAGCTCGTGGCTGATCACGCCCGAACACACCGTGTAGCCGTTGAGGCCCATGGCCAGGTTGAACAACGTCGCGCGATCGCGCACGCGGATGTTCTTGCGGCGCTCAAACGTCGAGGTCAGTTCCTCGGAATAGTAAAACGAGTTGTAGCTGCCCTGTTCGTAGGACAGGAAGGGATAGTCCTCCAGGTCCTCGAGCGTCACGCTGGAGCGGCCCGCCAGCGGATGGTCGGCGCACACAAAAACGTGCGGCGTGGCGCAGAAGAGCTCTTCGAACACGAGCTCGTTGGCCGCCAGCATGCGCTCGATGACCTCGCGATTGTGCTCGGACAAGTACAAGATGCCCAGTTCGCTTTTCATATGCGCGACGTCCTCGATAATCTCGTGAGTCTGTTCCTCGCGCAGGGTAAAGTCATAGCGCGCGGCATCGAATTCACGGATCACGTCGACAAACGCATTAACGGCAAAGGAATAATGCTGGCAGCTCACACTAAAGTGCGGCACCTGCTCGGACGCGCCCTTGTACTTGCCCTCGAGCAGGTCGGCCTGGTCGAGCACCTGGCGCGCGTAGCCCAAGAAGGTCTCGCCTTCCTCGGACACAATGACGCCCTTGTTGGTGCGCTCAAAGATGTGCACACCCATCTCGTTTTCGAGATCGCGGATCGATGCGGTAATCGAAGGCTGCGACACAAAGAGTCGGCGCGAGGCCTCGGTGATGCTGCCGCATTCGGCAACCTTTACAACATATCTGAGCTGCTGAAGCTTCATAGCGCCCTCCCTAGACGTTCGTGACGTCGAAACCCGTCGCATCCATCTGACGCATAAACGGCGGCATCTCCCCCGTCGCGGCGCAGGCGGCAATCTGATGCAGAGCCTCGGCAACCGCATCGTCTACCGCAGCGCCGATATGCCAGCGCGCGGCAGCCGTGACAGCCTCGTTGGCATTGGCGACTGCAACGGAGTTGGGAACGGCATCGATCATGGGCAGGTCGTTATCGGAATCACCGAATACGGCCACCTCGTCGAGCGTCAGGTCCAAAGCGCGCGCCAGCTCCAGCGCGGCGCAACCCTTGTCCCAACCTGCTGGAAGGATATCGAACAGGCGCACACGATTGTTGGGAAACACGAGTGAGAGCTCCGGTACCTCAGCGGCAACGCGCTCACGTAGCTCCGCGAGCTCCTCACGCGAACGGGCGCTCCAGATATTCGCCTTGTATACCGGGGCATCATCGACAACGGGACGGCACGGAGCCTCTTCGCCCTTGAGCCATGCGTTGCCGCCCGACTCCATGGCGCGACGCACGCGCTCGGGGTCGCTCGTCACGCAATAGGCATCGTTATCCCAAAAGTCGTCACCCAGGCTGTAGACCTTTAGATAGGTATCGTCGGTCTCTTGCTCGAGGTAATCGGCCAGACGCATCAGGGCATCGTTGTCGGTCGCGCGCGAAGCGACCGCCTGACCGTCGACAAACATGACCTGGCCGTTGCAGAACGCACCGGTCGAAAAGCACTCGGAACGATTTTTGAACATCCAGCCCATCGCGGACGGCTGGCGACCCGAAACCGGGCCAAAGTGCAGACCCGCCGCCTGCATGGCATGAATGCCCTCGATGGCGTAGTCGCTGGCGCCGTCATGCCCGGCTGGAATCAGTGTATCGTCCATATCGGTCAGCACAAGTTTGATCATAAGGCCCCCATTCGTATCGGTCCTACCTATTGTAACGACCTGCCAAAATAAACCTGTCCCTTTTTGGCAGGTGCGCTAGTATAGGGAACAACAGATTCGATGCGGGAGTGCCGGCGGTGCAAACCACAAGGCTGAGAGGGCATGGGGCCCAATCCTTTGAACCTGTCAGTTAATGCTGGCGTAGGGAGCATGCCGCCTTTGCAGGGGCGCTGTCTATGCACAGCGCCCCTTTTCTATGCCAAGGAGGCATGTGCAGTGATTGATTCGGAACAGCTTAAGCAAGATGTGGTCAAGGCCGTGGAAGAGATTCGCGCCACCAATCCGATGGCCGGCTCCATCACCAACACGGTGACGATCGACTTTGTCGCCAACGCGCAGCTCGCCGTGGGCGGTTCGGCCGCCATGGTCTATCTGCCAGACGAGGGCGAGGCGCTCGTTGCTGGCGGCGCCATCTATCTCAATATGGGCACGCTCTTCCCCATCTACGAGCAGACGATTCCCCGCGCGGCCAAGGCGGCACACGACGCCGGCAAGCCCTGGGTGCTCGATCCGGTGGGTCTGGGCATCGGTAGCCTGCGCACCCAGCTGGTAAACGAGCTCAAGCAGTACAAGCCCGCCATCGTACGCGGCAACGCCTCCGAGATCATCGCGCTCGCCGGCCTGTGGGGTCTTGAGGGCGAGGCAGCCGATCTGAGCCGCGTGCGCGGTGTCGATACCACCGACACGGTCGATGCCGCCCGCGATGCCGCCGTAGCGCTCGCCCGCTACACCGGCGGCGCTGTGGTGGTCTCGGGCGAAGTCGACCTGATTACCGACGGCACGACCGTAGCCAAATCCCACGGCGGCAGCCCGCTCATGTCAAAGATTACCGGCTGCGGTTGCTCGCAGGGCGGCGTGCTAGCCGTGTACGCCTGCGCTGCCGATCCGTTTACGGCAGCCGTCTGCGGCACCGCCGTCTACAACGTAGCCGGCACGCGTGCCGCCGCTGTCGCCGATGCCCCGGCAAGCTTTAAGGTCGCCTTTATCGACGAGCTCTACCGCGCAACCGCCCAGGACATCGCCGATAACCGACTCGAGCTCGAGGAGGCATAAGCCATGTCCGAGCCCGCAACCAATACCAGCATGAACACGCTCGTCGCCGTGGCCATCGCCCCGTGCGGCACCGGCGACGAGCTGTCCGCCGAGGTCGCCGAGGTCGTACGCGTCATTCGCGAGAGCGTCCTTCCCAACCGCACCACCTCGATGTTCACCGAGATCGAGGGCGACTGGGACGAGGTCATGCAGGTCGTGCGCGACGCAACCTTTGTGTTGGCGAGCAAAGGTATCCGTACCGAAGTCGTGCTCAAAGCCGATATTCGCCCCGGTTTTACCGATACCATGACCGGCAAACTCGAGCGTATGGAAGCGCAGATCAAAAAGCAGGAGGAAGCACGATGAGCATCCGCGACAACCTTGATATCTCGGCCTATCTGGTACTCGGCCCCGAAAACACCCTCGGACGCCCCGTGGGCGATGTGGTGGCCCAGGCGCTCGACGCCGGCTTTACCTGCATTCAGGTGCGTTCCAAGGTGGCAAGCGCCCGCGAGATCATCGCACTGACGGGCGATGCCGCGCAGGCCATCGCTCAGGCCGGCAAAACCGGGCAGGTCGCGCTGCTGATCGACGACCGCCTGGACTGCGTACTTGCCGCACGCGAGCAGGGTATTGCCGTCGACGGCGTGCATGTTGGCCAGAGCGACATCCCCGTCGAGGTCTGCCGCAAACTTTTGGGCCCCGATGCCATCGTGGGTCTTTCGGCCCGCTGCGAGGAGATGCTCGAGTACGTCAAGACCGCCGACATGAGCCTGGTCGATTACCTGGGCGTAGGCCCGCTCCACGAGACCGAAACCAAGCGCGACTGCGGACGTGCGGCCGACGGCTCCATCATCACCAAGAGCTTTGAGGACCTGGCCGCCCTCCATGCGGCAAGCCCCGTCCCCATTGTGGTGGGCGGCGGCGTCAAGACGGCCGATCTGCCGCAACTCAAGTCCACCGGCGTCGACGGCTTCTTTGTGGTGAGCGCCGTCTGCAGCGCCGACGACCCCTACGCCGCAGCCGAGGAGCTCGTCGATACCTGGCAGCAAGCATAGACCTATGCCGAGCAGCTGCTCCGCAGCCTCATATCTTCAAGAGCGGAAAGCGCATCCCAGTTTGGACGTCCATTCTGGGATGCGCTTTCCGTATAGAGAGCCAGTGGGAAACTGCATCCCAGTCTGAACGCTGATTACGGGATGCAGTTTCCGGCGTAGTCCCTACCCCGCCAGATACGCTTCCAGCGCGGGCAGCGTCGCCTCCGCATCGCGACGGCCGATCTGGTAGATGCGCTCGAGTTCATCGGGCTCGCGGCACAGCGACGGCACCTTCACCGATTCGCTCGGCCGCACCACAAAGATCTCGCCAGCGGCTTCGCGACGCGCCAGGCCATCGAGCGTGGCATTGTAGACCTCGTGCCGATGCTCCAGCGCCGCAACAAACTCCGGATAGTGACGATACACGCGACGCAGCATAGGCATCACGCTATTGGGCTGCTTTACAAAGCCTGCCGGCTGCGTCAGCACCACCACGTTGCGATCATAGCCCTGCGCAAACAGCCAAGCGCTGGGAATGGAATCGGCAACACCGCCATCCAAGTACTTACGACCCTCGATGGCAACAGGACGCGTCGCCACGGGAATCGCCGACGACGCCCGGATCCACTCAATATCGCGCTCGTCGCCATAGGGCAGGTCATGGTAGACGGCCTGCCCCGTCTTAAGATCGGTACATACGCACGTAAACCGCATGGGGCAGGCGCGATATGCCTCCAGATCGATGGGATCGCGCTCGATGGGTACCTCATGATAGGCAAACTCGGCATTGAACATATCGCCGGTTCGCAACCAGCTCGTCACGCTCGCATAGCGCTTGTCGGCGCAATAGGCCTTGTTGTAGCGAATGGCGCGGCCGATCTGGCGCGATTTAAAGTTGTAGCCAAACGCCGCGCCCGCCGAGACACCCACCATATGGTCGCAGGTTAAGCCGTGCTCCATCCATACGTCGAGCACGCCCGCCGTATACATACCGCGGTAGCCGCCTCCCTCGAGCGCAAGCCCCACCGTGCGCGTCGTGTCTGGCTGTGCCATGCGACCATCTCCGTTCCCGTGTTTTAAAGCGGAACAAGTATACCCGCCAACATATATCGACTCAGTCGCATTTATATCGAGCATCGCATCGTCACGCTACCGATTGGCGAATAATAGCCGCCCGCGGCAGGGGCACCCATATACAATCCTCTATTGTTGTTTATACTACTCAATAGTTATCAGCAGCGAACACGGACCGACATATTAAACCAGCGACGCAGCAAGGCGGGGGCCTGGATACACGCAAAGCGTTGAGCAGCAACGCGTGTGTACAACGAGCTCGCCCGACGCAATACACCCCGACCTCAGGAAGCCGCTTACAGCATGGATATCGCCAGCAATTACACCGAGACGCTCGAAAAGACCATCCGTGACCTTCTCGAGCGTCAGGACGATCTGATCAGGACTGCCTTTACCGACGAGCTCACCGGTCTTGGCAACCGCGGCGGCTTTACCCGTTCCCTCGAGGAAATCTGGGAGCAGGAATTGCCCGTAACCATGGCGTTTATCGACATCGATAACCTTAAGCACTGCAACGACATCTTTGGACACGACGAGGGCAACCGCTATATCTTGCAGGTAAGCCTCTATCTCAAGCTGTATATGAAGGTGGACGAGGCGGCATTTCGCCTGGGAGGCGACGAGTTTGCCATCCTGTCCACAATCGCGACCGAGGATGACCTTGCCGAACGTCTGGAGCACTGTCGAGAGGTCCTGCTCAAAAATAACGATTCCGAGATGCCTCACTCGTTTAGCTACGGAGTGTCACACGCCGACCCCGCCCTGGGCGAAGCCTCCAATCGCATGACGCTCGATGCCGACCATCGCATGTACGACTACAAGCTGCGCCATGCCGTGCACCTTGATCGATGCAATATCACGCAAGTCCACGCCGACGATTTCGAAGTTAGCGATCGCATTTTCGACGCCCTTTCGATGCTCAACGAAGGCCGCTATTTCTTTATCGAGAACCTGGACAAACATCGCACCCTTTGGTCACAAGGCGCTATGCGCGATCTTGGCCTTCCTTCGGAGCATATAGACAACTGCCACGATTACTGGAAAACGCGCGTCCATCCCGATGACCTCGAGGCCTATAGCGACGATATCGACCAGATCTATAACGGCTCCAAGCACCGTCGCGTCATGCAATACCGCGTACGCAACGCCGCCGGCGACTACGTTCTCTGCCGTGCTCGCGGGTTTCGTATCGACGGCGACGGAAATGTCCCCTCGCTCTATGTTGGCGAGCTCGTCAACCACTCGCTTGCCGAGACCGTCGACGCCGCCACGGGCCTTGGAACGCAGCGCATGTTGCTCAACGCTATCGATGCCTGCCGTCGCGACTGTTGCGAGACGGGGCTTATAGCGGTGCGCGTTCGCGGCACGACAAAGCTCAACGAGCTTTACGGAGCCGAGGCTGTCGACAACATGCTCGCCGAATACGCAGGCCGTATGCTGTCGATCACCCGTGGCAGGAGTCGCGTCTACCGCTCACGAAGCGTCCAGTTCGTCGTGCTCAGCAACGATTTGGACCATGAGGCATTCGAGCAACTGGTCCATCATCTAAAAGAGGCCGTTTTCGCTCCCGTTCGAATCGCGGGCGATACCATTACTCCCGTCTGTCTTGTCGTCCCGGCCTTCTACGAGCGCCTAGCCAACCAAGCGACCGCCGTTTTAGGCGAACTCGACCGTCGTCTTCGCACGGCCGGCGGACTTGTTCCCAACGACAGCCTCCCCATACCCGAGATAGAACGCAAAAGCGCCATCGCCGAGCGCATCGATATGCTCACGGGCCTCTGTCGACCCAGCGAGTTTATGCGGCGCGCCAACGCATTTCTCCAGACAAGGCGCAACGGCGCTTGGTGTATCGCCACCGTCGATATGGGACACATGCGACTGTTCAACGAATGGCACGGACAGGCCGAGGGCGACCGCATGCTCGCCGATGTGGGCACGGTCCTCAAGGACATCGAGAATGCCAACATGGGCGTCGCAGGGTACTGGGGCCAAGACGACTTTTGCATACTCATCCCCTTTGAACACGACACCGTCCATCAGATCTATAGCCGCGTTCGCCAGGCCGTGGCCAAGTATGATGACGGCGTGGGATTCTGGCCGTCCATGGGCGTCTACCCCATCGACTCCAACGAGAAAATCACCATCGATGCGCAGGCCAAGGCCATGTTTACCAATCGGCGCGCAAAAAACGACTTTAAGGAGCGCATTGCCATTTTCCGCCCCGAGGAGTACGAGCGCGAAATCGCGTTCCACCGCACACTGACCGAATTCCAGTACGCGCTCTCCAACGGCCGTATTACCTACTACCTGCAGCCCCAGGTCGACATGGAAACCGGCGAGATCATTGGCGCCGAAGCGCTCACGCGCTGGATCGACAAGGATGGCTCCCTCATTTCGCCCGCCACCTTTATCCCCGCTCTCGAAGAAAGCGGTTTTGTGGTGACGCTCGACAAATACGTTTGGCAGGGCGTTGCCTTGTGGCTGCGCGAGCGCATCAATCGGGGGCTTCGCGTGGTTCCGATCTCGCTTAATGTGTCGCGCGTGGATATCCTTGCCTGCGACGTTGCCGAGCATATGGGAGCGCTCGCCGCCCAATACAACCTGCCGCCCGAGCTCATGCGCATCGAGATCACCGAGACAGCTTATACGGGAGAGTCCGAGGCCGTGGATAAACTAACGGCCGACCTGCACACCCGCGGCTTCCCGACCTATATGGACGATTTTGGCACCGGCCAGTCCACGCTCGCGATGCTCAAGAACGTCAACGTCGACGTCATCAAGCTCGATCGCACGTTTGTGCCCGATAACGGCGATGAGGGCCGCAGCGTGCAAATCATCTCATCAATGCTCGAGATGGCGCAGTCACTCCATCTGCCCGTTGTGATCGAAGGCGTCGAGACGGACAAGCAGGCAAACATGCTGCGCCACATGGGCGCCCGCTACGCTCAGGGATTCCTCTACTACCGCCCCATGCAGGCGGAGGATTTTGAGGCATTGCTCGATGGTGGCGACAACAACTAATACGCTCGCACGCAAACGCCACCGCCGAAGAGGACGTTTGTTCCCATGAGCTAACTAATACTCCAATCTAAACCGAATTGGGAGTAAGATACAAACCATTGTTCCATCCAAGGAGGCAATCCATCATGAACGAGTCGTATCGCCTGGGCGAGCAATCAATCATCGCTCATCTTCAGCGACTTGCGAACGGGGCCTCAACCACCGAGCTCGATGTTGCCGCGCTGCCCCCGGAGCTGCGTGCCATCGGTGAGCAACTGCAGAAAACGCTCGCCATCCTGCAACAAGAACGTGAGTTGCTTGAGCACGGCGCCTATATCGACTCGCTCACCAATCTTGGCAACCGTGGCGGACTCGACCGCCATGTCGATCAGCTCTGGCGCAAAGGCACCCCCTTCACCTGTGCCTATATTGACATCGATCGCTTCAAGCATTGCAACGATAAGTTTGGCCACGCCGAGGGCAATCGCTACATTCTGAGCATCTGCCGCGCACTCACCGAGACAATGGAGCACGATGAGTTGCTGTTCCGTATCGGTGGAGACGAATTTGTACTTATATCCCCCACGACAAACGAAGCCGAGCTCGAGCAGCGCCTGGAGTGGACGCGTGCCAATCTTATCGAGGCAACATCGGACGGCAAGGCGCCCATGATCGCCAGCTTTAGCTTTGGCTGCTCGCGCGTCGACCCGCTTGCAGGCGATACGCGTCGCCAGATGACAAAGGACGCCGACCGCAAAATGTATCGCTACAAGCTCATGTACCGTGTGCAACAACCGGAAGAAGGCGATGCGCTGCAACGCCCGATCACCGAACAACCCCCCTGCAACGACCGAGTGTTTCAAGCGATCTCCATGAGCTCCGAGACACGCTATCCGTTCATCATTAACCTCGACACCGGCGAATCGCAATGGTCGGTTAATGCCGTGCGCGATTTTGACCTACCCTCCCAGCATCCCTACAACTCGCTCGATATATGGCTTGCCCGTGTTCACCCCGAGGACCGCGACAACGTACGTGCCGAGCTCGATATGGTGGTAAACGGCACGTGGCACTTCCACTGCATGCAGTATCGCGTCATGAATACCGCCGGAAAATACGCGCTTTGCGACTGCACGGGTTACCGCCTGGACGGCACCGATACCGAGCCCAACATGTATGTGGGCATTGTCACCAACCGAAGCTTGGCAGATACGACCGATTCCGTGACCGGTCTGGGCGATATCCACGCCCTGGTCAACGCCATTGGCGAGATGCGTCGCGTGGCACGAAACGCGGGCTTGATCGCCATTAAAATCGACGAAATCGCACAGGTCAATGCCCGCTTTGGCTTTGATGCAGGCGACCGCGTTTTGGCGGAAAGCGCCGCCTGCCTCATGGATTGCTCGCGCGGCAAGGGTCGTCTGTTCCGCTCGACCGGACCGATGTTCGTGGCGCTCTTCGACGACTTTGATCCCGAAGAGACCGACGCGGTTGCAGACGAAATCGAACGGTTCTTGGGATCGCCCGTGCTCCTTGGCTCATTTGAATATCAGCCGCCCCTTCGCGTGGCGACGCTTCATCTGGACGCCGTCGACCGACAGCCCGTTTCCATTTTGAACGAACTTAATGCGCTGATTAAAGAGGCGCCGCAGGTACCGGGCACCAAGCTGGACTAGCGTTATGGGGCGCATGATGGTTAATTTCCGATCTCAACCGAACACATTGGGCAAATAGGTCGTACCCGCAGTTAGCCGAACGCCCCCCCGCAGTCCCTAGCGGGCCCGGGGCACCGTTTTCCCAGTTGAAAGAATGGCGGGGATGCGTTTCGATGTGTCCGGTGGCCATACTCCGCCCACCGCCCGACATCTTTTCCCAGGCAAAGTCGAACGGTCGGTCCGTCTATTCCGTTTCCCCTAGGCTAGGACAGCGGGGGTTCCGGAGCCGCCCATTACATTCGTTCGAGAGGCGCTTAATTCATACGGAACGCGAAAGAGTTGATCACCCGATTATTATGCCCGCCTAAAAAACAACCAAATATACGCCCCAATATCATTCCAGCACAACCAGGAATCCATTATTTGGCCAATTCAATAGCCCCCTCACCGCTCATTACCAAAATATGATCGGCGACATCGAGCAATCTAGAATCATGCGAAACGATCAAAAAGGCCTGACCTCACTTATTTTGTTTAATGTACTCTATCAGGCAGCCACATGTCGATCCGTCAAGATCATTGGTCGGCTCATCGAGAATTACAAAATCCGCTTTTCGGCATAACGCCATAGCCAAGCGCAACCTTTGCAGCTCTCCTCCAGATAGATTAGAACATTTTTCCCATCTTTTTTTATCAATTGGTTCGAAACCGCATTCCTTGAGAAACGACGCCATTAACTCATAGCTAATGCCGTATTCATGCAAATAGTCTTCAACTGTGTCGTCGGGGACGAAAGCCGTTTGCTGCATAGCAGAGAAACACTCCGACCGAACTCGGTCAAGATTGATAGCGGTCAACTTTGTGCAATCGTACTCGATATTGTCATTTGCATGCTCGTAAAAACCCAGGAGCAGCTTTAATAGTGTGCTTTTTCCAACACCATTAGGGCCTGTAATTACATACGTTCTGCCCACGTCAAATTGAAGATTCGCCCCGCATGTTATATCAACCAGCTCTTCATCGCGAATTAAACTGAAGTCTAAATCTAGGACCTGTATGCGGCCCACATTATTAACCGCAAGGCAATTTCGGTAATCCCGTTTTCGCGCCTTTATTTCATTCAGCCTAGCTATTGATGCCCTCGTTTCCTGCAAAGACTGAAAGACGCCGATATAGTACTTGCCACAGCTCATCAATAGGGAATAATAAGAATTTATCATGGTAAATTCCCCAATTGTCATAGCTCCTGTGGCTATTCTTGCTCCCGAAACCAGCAACAAAACAGCTTGAAATCCTGCCGCCGCCATACGATCGCTAGAACTTACTATACTTTGTACTTTCGCGAGTGCGAGAACTGAAGGATAGTACGCAGCATCAAACTGTTTTTCTACATGCTCGAAGCTGCTGTCATAACCGGCTAGCAGCTTAATCTCGAGCGTCCGTTCGATACGTGATGCTATGGAGCTGAACAGGAACCCATCTTCCTCTTTCTTTTGAAATGAAGCGGCAAGCAGTGAAGGCTGGAGCATAAGCACCATAATGCAATACGCCCCAAGAAGCGTTATGCCGACGGTGCATATCGATAAATCGAGAGAAGCGATTAGCAGAAAAACCGCAATCATTGTAATCGCATTCATGAACAATGGAATTATGTTTATGACAACAAACGATGTTATTGAAGAGGTGTCCGAGTTTATCTTCTGAGCAGAGTACAACGGGGAAGTCGACTCTATGTCCGTAAGTGGCAAATGTTGAAAGTCTGACACGATTTCTTTTAAAAAACTGAAATACGAGAGGTTCAGGACTGACGTCTGGAGCATCTTTGCAAAGTAAGAGAAGACCGCCGAAATAATCCCCAATAATGCTATTGCAAAGGCTAAAATATAAATAGAATGCATGTCCTGACCGTAAACGAGCATATCAACAAACTGTCCGTTCAAATACGGTGACAGCGATGTCAGAGCATAGCTCACCAGAACCATGACCATCAGCATCTTTGCACCGTGGCATGACATCGTTGTTTTGACCACATGCCAGAACAACGCGCACTCGTCTCTCCGCCATTTGAAATGCATCATTATATCAACCATGCCTCTGAACAGGGCCTTTTATTTGAGTTGTCAATTATATTCAGCCCTCTATCCAAAGAACTGTCCTTTCGCAGCCGTAACACATAGTAATAAACGCCTGCAGTGTGGTCATTTCGATAGAGTTCGTAAACATCATCAATTGCCTCATCCACTGATGTCCACCTTGTTGGATTAGCCAAATACGCACTCCATGCAACACCCTCAACAAACGAAGAGCATGGATAGACCTCGTCATATCCCAGCAAAGACATTGTTCCCGACAACTCGCTGCTCATTATTTCTTGCACTATTGAGACTGCATCCAGACTGTCCTTATCAGCACAAGCCATCATTCCCACCATCAACGCGGTACCATCATCGCTTAAATAATCTGGGAGCTTTTCGATAATCTCGTTGCTAACTCGGCACCCATCAAATCCCCCATCTCCGACAAAAGGATATTCAAGTCCATTGGGAATGGGGACCAGCGGAGGATTTGCAACAATATAGTCGTATTTACTATCAGGCTCGAGCTTCTCATACAAATTACCTTGAACCGTTTTTATCGCACCGTCCAGCCCATTCAACTTGGAATTAAGCATGTTAGTTGCACAAGTTTCGGCGTTTATCTCCACCGATGTAACCGTCATGCCACCCGCTGCCATGATCAGCGACTGAATCCCAGAGCCCGCACACAAATCAAGCCCCTTCTTCCCGAGCTGAGGAGACAGCCGCCTGGCAAGTCCTAATGAATCTGGGCCGAAATATCTTTTAGGGTTTGGCCGCGGAGCATCCGCGACAATCCAGACACCTCTATATCGATTTAAAACCAGACCCGTTGAGTGGACAATCCCGTCCTCTAAAACAACGATGCCAGCGTCCACTAATAGTTTAATCAGCTCAATAAATGGCTTCATTTCAGCTTGCGCTACAGACTCTCCAAGATACAGAAGCCTCACTAGTCCTCGATATTCTTGGTTTACTTTACCCGATGCAAATAAGTGCTCAACAACATAAAACCTATCCCCCGCCACGGATATGCCCTCGAGTAAATCTGTTAAGCCAACCCTATCAAATTCTTTTGACAATTGACTGTATTGGTCCATTTTGTCGTCCATCCCGCTTCCGCTGGCTATCGCCTCATAAACACAAACCTAACTAGCCGCACGAACGACAAAGAGGCCAAGCTGAACAGAAGTAGAACCAAAACTTCAAAAACACTGGTATTCCAATCACGTACCCAGTCCTCTACCGCCAACAAAAAAAACAGCAGCCCCATCCATAACGTCACAGAAGAAATCAACTTTGCGTAAGGGCGTATATCAATCCCGCTCTCCCTTTTTGTGACATCATATCCAGCAATTGAGCAGAGCCATCTTCCTCTTCTGTATTGGATTGAAAGGATAATCAGGGCAATCGAAGTCATCAAGCAGACAGCATCCCCTGTTTCCATAGAACTTCCTTTGCTTTCCGTCCTTGTTACGCATTCACAATCGAATCAAACCAGGTGTGAATTACTCGATAGCAACCGCCTTCGTATAAACCATAGCCGCTGCAGCAGCATTAACGACTGCGCCGTAGTTAACACCAACTACGATGTCATAAACTGCAACTGCCCAAACTGCAGCCGGGAATATAGCAACTCCCACCGCTGGCTCCGGATCTTGACTGCCACCATTTAAGTTAACTGGACCAACCCGCGGATCAAAATCCATTTTTTACCTTCTTTCTAACTTGGCAATAGTCTCCAAAACTACAGATCAATCTGCAATTCTCTAATCTCCATATCACCTTCCATTAACTCATTAGGTATCACTCCCTTCAAGAGAGTGGGCGGCAAAAGACACCGATCTGTTTCGCTCACCGAATAGATCAGGTAATTCAGATCTCGCATTCCATCACTTTTCAAACCCTCTTGAGTCGTTTCGCTCTTAAAAACAAGCTCAAAGACCGACATGTAGTCTCGAATTCCCTGCCATTGCTGCAAGTTCGGAATTACGCCAAATATTGAATATAGGAAGTAGGCATCTTCAACAATCGTTCTTACAAAAGCAATTTGCGTCATACACTCTTGCTGGTTGTCCTGAAGCTCCAATACGACTGATGATGAGCCGAAGTTATCCGAGATGTCATTGACCGTTTGAACTATAGACCCATCAACAATCGGAGACAGATACGAACATCTCAGTGGAGCGGCTTTCGCGTAGTAGGGAATATACATGATATTGTTACGCTGATACAGAAATCTAGGTGCAAGATCGTCTAAATCGCCCTCGAGAAATAAGCCTGTTTTCCATATTTTCAAAATTGTATTTAGAACTTTTTCGGCAACGATTGACCTATCGCTGCCGGACAACTTCTTATTGGCGCAAATTTCGTTAGCGATATCTTTAATGCACCGTCCTCCATCTATCAAATTAACGATAGCGAGCGCATCTTCATTGAGACGAATATAGTAGCTGTTCGCGGTCAAAACGCTACCGGTCTGAGTGTGCCTTACGCGTACGGCATACCGCATTCTCGGAACAGCACCCAGCATCTCTCTTTTCTTCATATTTCCTTACCCTACCTCTAGGAAATAGTAATTCATGATTCCGTTCGCAAGTTCTACCGACACCGACCGTTTAAACTCAAACTGCTCGAGCCCAGATTCGCAGCCATCCTCAGTGATAGCGGCTACTCGACATGGCGTTTCCGAACCTTCCCAGCGCAACTCCGTAATTTGAATCCCCCTTTCCAATATAAATAAAACCAAACTGCTAGACCTGCCTCTTAGTGCAGCGCCCTTAGCCGTAATCAGCATTCCGCAAGGTTCGATGGAATCAGCCCTGATCAGGCAAACCTGATAACGCCCATCAAATAGAGTCTGCCTAATTAGACGTCCTCTCATCTTTCCATTTTGTATAGTTGAGAATGGGTCAAGCACGACATATTGATCCATGCTTTCATTGGCTCTATAAACAAAAGACAAAACCTCTTTGCAGTCGCTCTCTTTAGCCCTAACTGCTTTTACGCAACTTACCCCCGTGCACACGTGCAGCATCCTCCAATTCTTGAGATATATCTATGTTCCTTTCTTTGAAAAGAACAGGAAGCCCCTGTTGGATACTTGTGAAGTCCGAAAGCTCCTCTATACGAGCTAGGCACTTCTCGACAATTGGGTGCCGTAACGCATATCTATCTATTTCGAGATCAATATAGTCCCGCAGAGTATTTCGATTTAGATTCCAAATGGTAATCGGCAGGTAAGGAGACACCGAGAGCTCCCCATACGCATTGACGCATATTTGCGGAATTCTCCCTGTCTCCCTATACATATACAAATGGTCTACGGGGTCACCCCAGGTAATCTGCATTTGAGAAACAGCATTGCGCGCGCTCAAATATGCAGCAAGCGCATCATTTTGCTCGGGCGTTAGGCACAGATCCTTATAATTCAGCTCACCTCGCCCGAGCGGCATCAAAGGCTGTGCTCTAAAATCACTTACACCTTCTTTTTCACAAAAACTAATTATTGAAGGGTATTCCCTTATATTCCTAGCATGGGGAAGAGAAGCAACTGCGACCCTTATTCCGTGTCTTCGTGCGATCTTAATCGCATCCAGTACTCGATGAAGCTTACCGTTACTCAACCTCACATGGTCATAAGACGCATCTGAAAGCCCATCGAGGCTAAACTGCACTAAATCCAGTCCGTCTCTTTTTAGGGCGTCAGCAATTTCTTCTGTCCAAAGAATGCCATTGCTGACCATTGACACGAGAGTGCCTCGGTTAAGCTCCTTAACTAACCTCACCGCGCGGCGAATCAAATCAAACCTAAGAATGGGCTCTCCGCCACAAATGCAAATCGACGAAAGATCAATCAAGGCAAGCTGTCGAAAAACGCTGATTAGTTCGTCATCATTCATTTCCTCATAGGCACATTCCCCGCCGAAATCAAAACAATGCCGACATCGCAAATTGCATCGATAGGTCACATCAACTGAGGCCGAGCTAAGATAATTCATATAGAATCCGCCCTCTTTCGTGCTTACAAATTACTTAATTGCAATTATGGACCTAGCAATTCTCGTTTATTTCTAATTATTTGTAATGAATATGTAATGGATTCAAAAGCTGTAAGTTTGAGCCCTACATATTAAAGACATTGACGGCTTCCTCGGACCTAAAGTAGATGACAGATTCCCCAATCATGGAAACCGTTATATAAGCCCACTCTAAAACTCAATTTGTTGTTTTTTATTATAGGACAATCTTTCGCCTCATCTTTGTCTGTTTAAAGGAAAAGGACGATATGAAAGAATCCTTGATTCTCATCTTCATTGCAACAGACTCAGGACTCAGCGCAACGCGTTGCGCTGAGTCCTGAGGCGCGAATCCGGGTAGGCAACCCCAGAGGGGCCGGAATCCCCCGGCCCGCGATGGAGGGAGGCCGAAATGTCCAGACCGAAGCCGTCCGGGAGGTCGTACGGGAGGCTCACGAGGCACGAGAGGAACACGGTCGAGAGGATGCTCGACCTCAACCGCAGCGCCCGCGAGATCGCCGCGGAGCTCGGCAGGTCGCCATCGACCGTGACCAGGGAGGTGGCGGCGCACCGCTACGTCACCGCGCCGCGCTCGCGCTACGGCGAGCCCGCGCCCGCGGACCTGTCGGGGGCCTGCCCCAGGCTCTCCGCGTGGCCGAGGTGCTGCAACGGCTGCTCGCACAGGAGGGGCTACGGCTGCTCGAGGAGGCCCAGGGTGTTCTACAGCGCCAGGAGGGCGCAGGAGGCGGCCGACGCCGAGCTCTCGGCGAGCAGGTCCGGGATCGACGAGACCGAGGAGGGCGCCGCCGCCAAGCTAGCGGCCATCAGGGACGGGCTCGCGCGCGGGCTCTCCCCGCAGCAGATAGCGGCGGCGACCCCCGGGCTCAGCGCCTCCACCGTCTACAGGTGGGTGGACGCCGGCTACGACGGCATGACGAACATGGAGCTCAGGCGCAAGGTCGGCTACAGGCCGAGGTCGCGCCGGGCCCCGAAGGGGGCGACGTCCCACTCGGCGCGCAGGTCGCACGCGTCGTTCCTCGCGCTCGGCGAGGACGCCTGCGCCGCGGCCTGGGAGATGGACACCGTCGAGGGCCCCAGGGGCGACTCCGCCAGGCTCCTCACGCTCCTGCACCGCCCGAGCCGCTTCCAGCTGGCCCTGCCGCTGCCGGACGGCACGTGCGCCTCGGTCCTGGCGGCGCTCTCCTCCCTGCGCGGGGTCCTCGGCGAGGACGGCGCGAGGCGCGCCTTCGGCGCCGTGCTCACCGACAACGGGAGCGAGTTCGCCGACGAGGGCGCCATCGCGGCGCTGCTCGGCGAGCGGGACGGCGAGACCAGGCTCTTCTACTGCGACCCCCGGCAGAGCCAGCAGAAGGGCGCGTGCGAGAAGAACCACGTGGAGATCAGGAAGCTGCTGCCCAAGGGCGCCGGGGCCAGGTTCGACCGGCTGACGGCGGCGGACTGCGCGCTGCTCATGTCGCAGGTGAACTCCGAGCCGAGGGGGGCGCTCGGGTTCCTGACGCCGGCGCGCGTGCTGCGGGCGGCCCTCGGGGAGGACGCATCCGCCCTCATGGACGCGTTCGGGATAGAGGAGCTGGCGCCCGGCGAGCTCGACCTCACGCCCGGCTGCATCGACAGGGCCAGGGCCGCGAGGGGCGAGGGGCCGCTGGCGGGATAGGCGGCGGGCCGGGACATGGGCCGGAGGGCCCGTTGCGCTGAGTCCGGAACGGCTGCGCGGCGGGCTGGCGGAGCATGCGGCGGCGGCATGGGGGCACCGGCCTCCACAGCCTCCCCACCTGCGGAAACGGGGCGGCGGCCAGGTGCCGGGGGCTATTTCCGCGTTGCGCTAGCTGCGGAAACGCGGGGCCCGTTCAGGCTGTTGCGTTGAGATTGAAAATCAACCATATGAAAGAAATTGGAGAATTTGTACCCTTTGGCTTGCTCTTTTACAAACGTTTTCCCAATACGTTTTAAACATGCGGCACTCGCCTTAAGATCGAAATATAAACGGGGCGAAGCCGGAATACGTCACATACCGCAGGACGGGGGCACAGATCAGATTCACCTATCATGAATTCATCTGCGCGATAAAACTGTGCATGCAGATTTACCGCACTATGAACTACATCGTGCGGGACATGAAGGAGTCGACGACCCGTTAGCTTCACCCGCTTGAAAACACCCGCAAGCGACGGCAGCGTGAAAAGCAATTGGCCTCCGGGGAAACCTCTGCGGAGTTCTCGATCTCCGTATTTGTCGAACTGCCAGTTCTGCCACGCCGCCACTTCCTGCCCGCCGAGGTCATTCCTCAAGCCGCACAGCAGCCCGCCTTCTAAGACCTCAGAGTTCGCCATCGAAGGCGACCTGCCCAGACTCCTCACAATCGGCTTGCATGAGGCCCCGAGCTCCAACATACTCTGGACCGTGTCCCTCTCGTACCTGGTGAGCGAGCCCGCCGTTGGCCCTCGGGGCCGGCTTCCCGGCCCCGAGAAACACTCGGATGAAGCTACCGATCGAGACGGGGCGCATGATGGGCGGTCGCTGGAATCGCGCCCCACGCCATCTGCCCGCTCGTGCGATAATCCTCCGCAGAAGTCACCGACAGCAGAGGGAGTTTGTGATGAAGGTTCTTTTGGTCAATGGCAGTCCCAAGGCAAACGGCAACACCGACCGCGCACTCGCCGAGATTGCCGAGCAGCTCAACGCAGAGGGCATTGAGACGCAGATGTTTCAGCTGGGCGCCAAGCCCATTCGCGACTGCATCGGTTGCGGCCAGTGCGGCAAGCTCGATTGCCGCTGCACCTTTGACGACGATGTAGTCAACGAGCTGATTGCCGCTGCCGAGCAGGCAGACGGCTTTGTCTTTGGCTCGCCCGTCTACTATGCGCACCCCAGCGGACGCATCCTCTCGGCACTCGACCGCGCATTCTATGCAGGCAGCAAGGCCTTTGCGCACAAGCCGGGCGCCGCTGTCGCCGTTGCCCGTCGCGGTGGCACGTCGACCACCTTCGATGTGCTCAACAAGTACTTCACCATCAACCAGATGCCCGTGGTGGCATCCACCTACTGGAACAACGTCTTTGGCGCCGTGCCGGGCGAGGCCGCCCAGGACGCCGAAGGCCTTGCCACCATGCGAAACATCGGCAAAAACATGGCCTGGCTCCTACGTTGCATCGAGGCTGGAAAGGCCGCCGGCATCGAAGCCCCCCAGGCCGATCGCGCTAGGACCAACTTCATCAGGTAGAACGGCGGAACATAGATATGAATATTCAAATTTTCGGGACTAAGAAGTCCTTCGACACCAAGAAGGCCCAGCGCTATTTTAAGGAGCGCCGCATTAAGGTGCAGTTTATCGACCTTAAAGAAAAGGAGATGAGCAAAGGCGAGCTCACGAGCGTGATGCAGGCGGTCGGCGGCATCGACAAGCTGCTCAACCCCAAGGCCAAGGACGAGGAGACGCTCGCGCTCATCCAGCACCTCACCCCTAGCCAGCGCTTCGACAAGTTGCTCGAGAACCAGCAGGTTCTAGCCGAGCCCATCGTGCGCAACGGCAAAAAGGCCACCGTCGGTTATTGCCCCGATGTATGGGGAGCCTGGGAGTAGCCTGTGTTATTTGCCGGCGCGTGGGTATAAGAGCAGGCGTTTGGCATAAGATTCAACTGTAAGCCATGTCTAACAAAGGAGGGCACATGCCCAACAAACCCGTGAAGATCATCATGCTTACCGGATACCTCGGTGCCGGCAAGACCACACTGCTCAACCACATCCTCGCTAACGACGGCGGCATCCGCGCCGCCGTGATCGTCAACGATATCGGCGAGATCAACGTCGACGCCAGCCTCATCGCCGACGGCGGCCTTTCCGAGACCGACGACCTCATCCCGCTCACCAACGGCTGCATCTGCTGCACGCTTTCGGACGACCTTGCCAACCAGCTGCAGGGCATCGCCGATTCGGGCAAGTTCGACTACATCATCATCGAGGCCTCGGGTATCTGCGAGCCTATCCCCATCGCCTACACCATCTCGAGCTTCTGCGACGAGGCCAAGGTGGGCGGCCAGCCCAAGCTTGCACTCGACAACATCGTGGCTGTGGTCGATTGCGCCCGCATGTACGACGAGTTCAACGGCGGCCGCGACCTGTTGGCCGAGGATATCGACGAGGACGACATCGAGAGCCTGCTCATCCAGCAGATCGAGTTTTGCTCCACGCTGATTCTTAATAAGACTGACACCGTCACCCCCGAGCAGATCGCAGAGCTCAAGGCCATTGTGCGCAGCCTGCAGAAGGACGCCGTGATCGTCGAAGCCCAAAACGGCGAGGTCCCCATGGAGGAGCTGCTCGACACCGGCCGCTTCGACTTTATGCGCGCCTACAACTCCGCCGCTTGGATCGAGGCCATGGAGCATCCCGAGGAGCACGACGACCCCGAGGTGCTCGAGTACGACATCGAGACCTTTGTGTACTCGCGCCGCAAGCCGTTTGACCTGCAGAAGTTCACCGATTTTGTTGAGCAGGAGTGGCCCGACGAGGTCATTCGCGTCAAGGGCCCGCTGTGGCAGACCGGCAATCCGGACATGTGCTACATGTTTGAGCAGGCCGGCCACCAGATGCGCCTAATGGAGAACGGTCTGTTTGTCGATTCTGCGCCCGAGGGCGAGAAGCAGAAGATTATCGACGAGAACCCCGAGATCATGCAGATTTGGGACGACGAGACGGGCGACCGCATGACGAGCCTGTGCATCATCGGGCGTCACATGGACAAGGATGCGCTCATCGCCGCCCTCGATGCCTGCCTGACCGACTGGCACCGCGCCTAGGTTATCAAAGCGGGCGTTTTCCGCCCACGTAACCGCCTAACCACCACGAAGGTGCCTGTCCCCTTCGTGGTGGTTTTTCATTCTGAGCCAAGGAGATTCATGTTCAATATCGTGCTGTATGCACCCGAGATTCCGGCCAATACGGGCAATATCGGCCGCACCTGCGTGGTTACTGGCGCCCGCCTGCATCTGGTAGAGCCGCTGGGCTTTTCGCTCGACGACAAGACGGTGCGTCGCGCCGGCCTGGGCTACTGGCAAAACTTGGACGTGACAACGTATGCCGGCTGGGAGGATTTCCTGGCGCGCAACGATCTCTCCCCCGCCGACGAGCGCCTGCATCTGCTGACCAAAAAGGCGCGCCGCACCTATGCACAAAGCACCTACCGCGATGGCGACTTTTTGGTCTTTGGCAGCGAGAGCTCGGGGATTCCCGAAGAGCTGCTCGCTGCGGCGCCTGAGCGCTGCGAGCGCATTCCCATGCTACGCGATTGCGACTCGCTCGACAACGCCGAGGCCTGGGAAGCCCACGAGGAATCGCTCGGGCATATCGAGGGCAGCCACGAGGCCATCCTTCAGCAGGATATCCGCGGCAACTTCGTCGATCCGAACGACTACCGCATCAGCGCCCTCAACCTCTCCAACAGCGCCGCCATCGTCCTCTACGAGGCTCTGCGCCAAACAGGCTTTCCGGGAATGTGACAAAGAGACGGTCCCTTTGTCACATTCGGTTATAGGTAGCGGCCAGTGATGCTTGTGGAGCATGCCACGATGTCGCCCGGCGTGCCGGCGCAGACGATTTGCCCGCCCGCGTCGCCGCCGCCCGGGCCCATGTCAATCACGTAATCGGCGTTGCGGATAAGGTCGAGGTCGTGTTCGATCACGATAACCGTGGCGCCCTTGGCAACGAGGCCGTCAAACACACTCAGCAGCACCTGAACATCGAGCGGATGCAGACCGATCGTGGGTTCGTCGAACACAAACACGGCGTCATCCTGTACGCGGCCCATCTCGCTCGCAAGCTTAAGGCGCTGTGCCTCGCCGCCCGAAAGCGCCGGCGTGGGCTCGCCAAGCGTCAGGTAGCCTAAGCCCAGATCGTGCAAGGTCTGCAGGCGCGCCTGGACTTTCTTGAGTCCCACCGTGGCGTCGAGGGCCTCGTCCACACTCATGTCCATGAGCTGCGGCAATGTGAGCAGGCTCCCGTCCCTGCCCTCGCGATGGATATGCGAGGCCGCGTCTGCATAACGCGAGCCGCGACATGCAGGACAGACGATCTCGACATCGGGCAAAAACTGCACGTCAAGTGATATCGAGCCCGTGCCATCGCACGTGGGGCAACGCAAAGCGCCAGTGTTGTAGCTAAAGGCACCCGCTTTATATCCTGCCGCCTTGGCCTCGGGCGTACGGGCGAAGGCGCGGCGCAGCTCATCATGGATGTCGGCATAGGTCGCTACCGTCGAGCGTACGTTGGCGCCGATGGGCGTGGCGTCAATCAGGTTGGCGCGGGCAATGCCTTCGGCATCGACCCAGCGCACGTGTCTTGGCAGACGCTCGCCATCTGCCTGCGCCTTGAGTGCCGGAATGAGCGTCTCAAGCACCAGCGTCGTCTTGCCCGAACCCGAAACGCCCGTCACCGCAACGAGACGGCCGCGCGGGATATCGACTTCGAGCGGTTTGACGGTATGGATGGTATCGGTTGCCATACGGATGTGGCCCTGGTCGAACATTTCCTCGTCAGTCACCTGCGGACGCAAGCGCTTGGGCTCGGCGCGCAAAAACGGGGCGATGCGGCTGCCCTGCGATTGCTCGACCTCGTCTACCGTGCCAGCGGCAATCACATTACCACCACCCGCTCCGGCAACGGGGCCCATCTCGACCAGATAGTCGGCTTCCACCAGTACGCGCGTATCGTGGTCGACAACAACCACGGTGTTGCCGTCATCCACCAGATCGCGCATCACGCCCACCAAGCCGTCGACATTGGCGGGATGCAAGCCGATCGAAGGCTCGTCCAGCACATAGAGCACGCCCGTCGATCGGTTGCGCACCACGCGGGCGAGTTGCACGCGCTGGCGCTCACCCGTGGAGAGCGTGGCACCAGCGCGGTCGAGTGAAAGGTAATCGAGACCCAAGTCGACCAGGCGACGGGCCGCGCCCAAAAATGAATCGCAGATATCCATCGCCATGGGCCGCATCTCGACCGGCAAGGATGAGGGCACCCCGCGCACCCACTCGACCGCATCACCAAGCGTCATGGCCCCGGCCTGTGCCAGATTGATACCGCGCACCTGAGGCTGGCGCGCAGCCTCGGAGAGACGCGTGCCGCTGCAGTCGCGGCATGGGCCCTCGCGCAAAAAGCGCGCAACGCGTTTGAGGCCCTTGTCGTCCTTAACCTTGGCGAGCGCATTCTCGACGGTATAGACGGCGTTGTAATAGGTGAAGTCGAGCGGCGTGGCGCCCTCGCCGTTTTTGGGAACGTAGAGAATGTGCTTCTTGACCGCCGGGCCGTGGAACACGATATCGCGCTCTTGAGGCGTGAGCTGGTTAAACGGTACGTCGGTGCGTACGCCCATCTCGCCTGCCACCTGCTTCATCAGATCCCACATGAGCGTACCCCAGGGAAGCACTGCACCCTCGTTGATGGTCTTTGACTCGTCGGGCACCAGGCTCGCTTCGTCCACCTCGCGCATGACACCGGTGCCGCCGCAGGTAGGGCACGCACCACCGCTATTGAAAGCCAAATCCTCGGCACTCGGCGCGTAGAACTCGCGGCCGCATATCGGACACGTGAGCGACAGGCCCGCAGCCACGTTAAGGCTCGGCTCCACGCGCGCCCCGCAGTGCGGGCACACGTGATGGGCGCAGCGGCTAAAGAGCAGACGCAGGCTGTTGTTGAGCTCGGTCATGGTGCCAAAAGTGGAACGCACGCCCGGCACGCTGGGGCGCTGATGCAATGCGAGCGCCGCCGGCACGTGCAAGACCTCATCCACCTGGGCGTGTTCGGCCTGTGTCAGGCGACGTCGAGTATAGGTGCTGAGTGCTTCCAAGTAGCGACGCGAACCCTCGGCATAAAGAACCCCCAGCGCCAGCGAACTCTTGCCCGAACCCGACACGCCGGCAATACCCACGAGCTTTCCCAGCGGGATATCGATATCGACGTCCTTAAGGTTATGGACGCGCGCGCCACGCACCTCGATAGCACTTGGTTGTTGCGACACCGTCATCGCTCCCCTTCCTGTTGATCGAATGTGACAAAGGGACAGTCCCTTTGTCACATTAAAACGCAATCGCGAATGTACTTGCTCAGCATGGGCACGGTAAACCGGACGAGACCGTATCCGGCAGCCTCGATGACGCGCTCGCGAATCAGGCTTGCGCGATATTTGCTCGCCCAACTCTGAGTACGGTCGCAGCGCTCAATGATATCCGCCATACGCGTCGGTTTACCCTCGTCAGCAGCCATGGCCTCGATAAAGAGGCGTTGCGGACTGCGCAATCCATAATACAGGGGCGCGTCGACCGCTTCGTAGAACTCGGAGACGGCATCCGCATGGCCATTCTCGACATCGCACCTTTCAATGACCTGAGAGCCACGCCGGACGGCAGAGCGCCACATGTAATAGCCCACCAACTGAACCATATAGGGATGCCCCATGCTCTTGTGTGCCGCAAGGTCCGCCGTCTCCGCGTCAACGTAAAGACCAGCGTCTTTGACCGTCTGGATATATGAATCGCGCACCTTGGGCAAAGATATCGCCCCCAGCGTACGCTGCTGGGCACGCCGCAAAAACGTTACGCTCGGCTCTTCGAGCAGATCGTCAACCATGCTGGGTAAGCCGGCGAGCACCAGCGCAAGACCGCGCTGATCGCTATCGGACAAGCCCGTGGCATCCTGGTCTCCGAGCACCTGCTGATAGAGAACGGCAAGAGCCGCCAGCTCCTCGATAGACGCAGACTGCGCCTCGTCAATCGCAAACAGTATGCCCTTGCCTGGACCGAGCTTCTTGAGGCGCTCGTTGACCAGCCCTCGTAACGTCTCGCCCTTTGCTCGCGCCGCCTCGACCGACATCCGGCCAAACGACGGCCCGAACTCCATTGACGTCACAACGGGTTTATTCGAGCGAAGCGCGTCGGCTAAGCGGTCGCATAAGCCAAGCGAAGCGGAATCGGAGATAACCGCCCATCCGCGCTCGCTGGCTAGACGTTGCAGCTCCCGCAGGAGAACCGTTTTGCCGCAGCCGCGGTTTCCCGTAATGAGCATGAGCCTACCCGGCGCTCCGGCGCCGTTATCGAGCCCTTCCTCGAAATCTTCGACGACCGACTCGCGACCGATGAGCATCGGAGGCCGCTTGCCAGCCGTGGGCTTAAAGGGATTTGGATTCATGTCGGCCTCCTCGGATTGGCAAACCCTGGTAATAGTTATACCAACTTATACCGAGTTATACCAATAGCATGTGACAAAGGGGTTGTCCCTTTGTCACATGTGGCCGAAAAACTCCGCGTCTGCTGCACGCCAGGGGCGGAAGGTGGCGGGATCGACCTTTACGTGTGCCGCGGCGGGTACGTCGTACCATTTGACCGTGTAACCGGCGCCGTGAGAGCAAAAGACCGAGTCGGGCGTGTTGGGCAGATCGGCCTCGGGCTCATAGGCGGCCGCCTCTATAACGCGCTCGGCATCATGACAGGCCGCATAACCGGCGAACTCCAGGTACAGATGCCCGCGACCGCTCGTGTAGGCAGCCACCTCCAGCGCGTAATCCTGCACCTCGGATGCCGGCACGCGACCCACAAGCTTCGCCCGGTCTCCCGCCATCGCCGGTGGCTCGTACTCGGCACCCATGCGCGTGGCATCCGAGAGCGCCCAGCCCACGCACTCCCCCGGCACCTCAACCTCAAAGTGGTACCACGGCTCCAACAGCACCGCCGCGCCAGCCTCACGCGCCTGCATGAGCCCCTGACGAATCGCGCGGTACGTGGCCTGGCGAAAATCGCCGCCCTCGGTGTGTTTGGCATGCGCACGGCCGCCCGTGAGCGTAATGCGCGCATCGGTGATGGGCGAGCCGGTCAGCACGCCCAGGTGATCGCGCTCCATGGCGTTGGTGAGTGCCAAACGCTGCCAGTTAAGATCGAGCTCGTCGGTCGAGGTCACGGTGCCAAACTGCACGCCCGAACCCGCTGGCAACGGCTCCAGACGCAGATGCACCTCGGCATAGTGGCGCAGTGGCTCAAAGTGGCCCACGCCCTCGACCGGCTGCGAAATAGTCTCCTTATAGAGAAGGCCGCCAGACTCAAACTCAACCGAAAGGCCAAAGCGATCGGCCAACACCCGCTGCACGACCTCGAGTTGCACGGCGCCCATCAACTGCAAATGAATCTGCTCGAGATGCGTATTCCAGCTTACGCCGAGCATGGGATCTTCATCCGCCAGCTCAGTCAACGCTTTGAACGCCGCATGGACGTCGTGTTCGCCCGGAAGCACCGTATAGGTAAGGACTGGCGCAATGACGGGCACATCGCCCGCAGGCTCCGCGCCCAGGGCGTCCCCTGGGCGAACGTGCGCAAGGCCCGTCACGGCACAAATACCGCCAGCGGCAACTTCCTGGGCAAGCTCATACTTCTCGCCGTTATAGATGCGTACCTGATCGACCTTCTGCTCCCATGCCTCGGCACCGGAACGTCCGTCAATCATCTGTTTGGCATGCAGCGTGCCGCCGGTCACTTTAACCCAAGCCAAGCGCTCGCCACGATCCCCGCGGCTGACACGATAGACGCGCGCAGCAAACTCCGGGAGCCACGCCTGTTCACGCATCAGCGCGCATATGCCATCCAGCAGCTCGTCAACGCCTTGGTCCTTGAGCGCCGAGCCGGCAAAGCAGGGAAAGAGCTTGCGCTCGGCAACCATGCGCGACAGCGTTGCAACAGAAAGCTCGCCCGCCTCAAGAAACTCCTCGAGCGCCGCCTCGTCCAACGCAGCAGCGTCCTCCTGAACGGTGCCGCCCGCCAGCAGTTCGCTGGCATCCAGGCAGCCCTCGGAAAGACGTTGCCCAAGTTGTGCCAGCAAAACCTCGCGGCCGGGATGCTCCAAATCGATTTTGTTGATATAGATGAACGTCGGAATGTCATAGCGCGCAAGCAGGCGCCACAGGGTTTCGGTGTGCCCTTGTACGCCGTCGTTGGCGCCCACAACCAAAATCGCGTAGTCGAGTGCGCGCAATGTGCGCTCCGCCTCGGCAGAAAAATCGACATGCCCCGGCGCATCAACGAGCATGACGTGGGTATCGCCATGGTCGAGCACGGCCTGCGACGAGAAAATCGTAATGCCGCGCTCGCGCTCGATCGCGTTAGTGTCCAGATGCGAATCGCCATCGTCCACGCGGCCGCGCTTGCGAATGCGACCCGCGTTGAACAACATGGCCTCGGCCAACGTTGTCTTGCCGGCATCGACATGCGCCAAGATTCCAACGACCGCTTGCTTCGACATGGCTCTCCTCTTATTGCAAGCCCATCGCACGCGGCAACGGGCGCTCTCGTTCCACACTGGATGATACAATGTACGGGCCGGCGGGCGAAGCGGGCCCTATCCCCCGACCGAGCTCATCGCTCCGCGTTGCCGCGCAGCGATTTTCGTAGGTTCGCGCCTTGCGAAAGCCGGCACCTCCCCTTTTTGTCTGCCCGGGTTCATCTGGAACGGCAGCGACGCGAGCCCCACAACAACGCGTTTTGCCAAAAAATGGCCCCACCCGGGGCCATTTTCATTTAGATGGAGTGTTGGTATGCGCCTGGGCGCTTATGCCTCGCGCAGCCAGTCGAACGCAACACGCGGCGTGCCGTCCGACACATGGATAATGCCGACACGCTCGAATCCCGCCTTGATGCTCGCACGCTGCATGGGCAGATTGTCCTGATGCGTGTCGATGCGCAGGTGATCGGCACGCTCTTTGGCAAAGGCGAACATCGCAGCCGCGATACCGTGCACGGTGCCGTCGGATGCCACACGGTGCAGCACGGCGTACGGAGTGTCGCTGCGCCACCGACCGTCCTCAATGACGTCATAGCACTCGTCCGGACCCGGTAAAAAGGCAAACGTCGCTACCACGTGACCGTCAACTTCGCACACATAGCTGCCACCAGCGGCGATATCGGCAGCCAGCTGCTCGGCCGAAGGCGTGCCCTCGGGCCACTGCGTGGCGTTGCCATGCGCGCGCATAAAGGCGCGGGCCGCGTCATAGATAGCCATGACGGCGGGAATGTCGGTATCGAGGGTTTTTCTGATCATCACGCGGCGACCTCACGTTTATTGGTATCACTTTGACTGAGCAATGATACCAACGTTTGGAGAGGGGCGCGAAGCGGATGGGAAGCAAAAAGCGAGCCGCCTGGTCAAAGGCCAAAAGCGAGTTTTTGGGCGCTGCCACCGGCGGCGATATGAGCGATCTGTTTGCGCGCGAAGACGAGCGCCGCGACGCACTAGACGCCGAGCGCGATGAAGCCTGGCGCTACAAGTCGTGCGAACGCAAAAACCGTTACGACACGCGCGCCGAGGCCGAGGCAGTTATGGCCGACTGCGAAAACCGCGGGCGGCGCGGCCTTGCCTGCTACAAATGCGAATACTGCGGCGGATGGCATCTGACGTCGCACCCCTGGAAATAGACCCCGCATCGGCACGGCGCTGGCGAAGCGCCGGCCATCGTGCGCAAGCTACGGGCGCGGCGGCACCAAAACATCGTAGCGAACGGCCTTGCCCGCGAGCTGATAGCTCGGCTTAACGCCGGCAAGCAGCGGCCCCTTCACCGGCCGCTTGATAACGACCTTACGCGGGTGCACCGCAAGCGCGGCTTCGACCAGCGTCTCCTCATCGGCACACGGCTGTTCCAGATGATGCAAGAGTTGGAACTTCTTTTTCACCGCCGCGCTCTTGGTGCGCCCGGGAAACATGGGGTCCAGATATACCACGTCAGGAGCGGTGAGCTCGCCCTGCCCGATCAGCTCAGCTACATGGCGAAGGCCGGCGATGCTGTCCTCGCCCGCATGCAAGCGCATTCGTGCCACGGCTGTCGCAAGCGCCGGATCATCTGTCGCGCGATCCAAGGCATCCTTGAGAAGCGCCGCGATCACGCAATCCTGTTCATACAGATCGACGGTAAAGCCCGCGGCCGCCAGCAGCAGCGAGTCCTCGCCAAAGCCTGCTGTGGCATCAATCGCCCATGGTTGTTCGATGCCTTTTGTGCGCGCAGCCTTTACCAACAGCTCTTGCTGCAGACGACCCTGCTTGAGCCGTGGAAGCATGCGGCCAAAATCGGCACGCAACTCCATCGTGCCGTCGGTGAGCGTAAGGCCCTCGGACGTCCGCACGAGCTCGAGCCCAGCAGCCCGAGCAACAGAAAAGGGATCGACGACGCCCATGGACACTCCTTAGCAAACAAAACGAATACATGGGCGCCATTCATGTCGGCACCCAACCGTCCGTTATTGTCCCACATGCGACATGGTCCACAGCATCCCAATGCAAAGCACCGCCATCAATACCGTGCACACGGCAGCGATCACAGAATCACTCATGCGCCTTCCCAGCGACCGCGGCTCATCCACTTGCTTGACTCCGTACATCATGGCTCCTCCTTCGGTCCAGCTCTTACCATGGCCTCATCATCGCAGCGCCGCGCATGCGCTGCCATCGATTTGACTTACGTCCAGCTTTCCTTTTTGAAAGGTTGAACCGTGCAGGCAAGAGACGCTTTCAGGCGCATGCATCGCCGCGTTGAACTACAATGTGCTTCACCATATGTGCAGCACATAGGGTGCGCCAGGTTGGCGTACTCGTATCGAAAGGACCAGCCATGAGCTTCACTCGCAAGACACTCAAAATCCTTGCCCTGATTTATTTTGTTCTGGGCATCGCCAGTCTCGTCATAGGAATCGCCGGCATCGCGACCGGCAAGTTCGAGTCCACCTACGGATCGAACGCCATGCTCGCCGCGGCCGTGATTATCGCCAAGGGCCTCATCGATCTTGCCGCGGGCGTTGCGGGCATCAAGGGTGCCAACAAGCCTTCGCAGGTTGACGGCGCGTTTAAGCTCGGTATCGTTGCTGCAGTCGCCACGCTTGCCCAGGCGGTGCTCACGCTTCCCGCGTTTGGCGGCGACGCCATCAACTTTGGCGCCTTTGTCATCGTGGTGTACGACCTGTTCTTTGTTCAGCAGGCGCACGCCGTCAAGGCCGAGAACAAGGACCGCCTGTAAGCGCTCGCTTCTCATAGCCTCTGCAGCCAAGCAACTAAAAAGGGCCGATCGCACATCTCCGCGGTCGGCCCTTTGCATTTGCCCAGATAAAACCTGCCAAAATAAACCTGTCCCTTTTTGGTAGATTAGTGGCGGTACTCGGCGATGATGAAGTCGATGTCGGTTTGAAGGGTATCCAAGTTTGCCAGGCGCTCTTTGTCGGCGGGGCGCGTACGGTAGTAGTACGGCGTCATCTGGAACACCGCCTCGATGTCAGCCTGGGTCTGGAGCGTAATGTTCGCAGACACCCGCTGCGTTCCCACCAACTCGAGCTCGGTCGTCTTCGGCAGCTTCTCGTCGTTAAGGTACGGCGTGTCGTAGAGCACCTCCTTGAGCCCAAACAGATGACGGGCACCCGGCACCACGGTGTAGAGCGAGCCCTCGGGTGCCAGCACGCGGGCAAACTCGCGCTCGTTAAAGGGGGCAAAGAGCTCGGTCACCATATCGAAGGCGCCATCGGCCACAGGGATATCCTTCATGTTGGCCACGAAGTAGGTCGCATCGCCGCGCTTGGCGGCCAGGCGCACCATCTCTTTGCCCAGGTCGAAACCGTAAGCATCCACGCCCGGCACCGCACCCATGGCGCTGGTGTAGTAGCCCTCGCCGCAGCAAATATCGAGCAAGGTCATGGGGCCGTTCGTAGACGCGGCACGTTCAGACACCCGCTCGCGCACCAGCTCGACCATCGCATCGCGCAACGGCGCATAGTAACCGCGGTTAAGAAAGTCGCGACGGCTGCGCGCCTGCGACTTGGGATCGCCCATGGAGTCGCCGCTCTTGGACGAGCGCAGCAGATACAGATAGCCCTCGCGCGCACGGTCAAACCGGTGTCCGCCCGCACATGCAGCACCGCGCTCGTCGTCCACCAACGGCTCATGGCAAACGGGACACAACAACATGGCAACTCCTTGGCGCGAACAACACAACGCCCACCATTGTCGCACGCCTTCCCCACCTAGTCATTGGGGACGTTCTTGAATGACTAAGGAGTGTCCCCAGCTGCCGGCAGAAAAGGAACGTCCCTAAGTGCCGACTGCCTAAGTGCCGACTGGTTGCATTAGGAGTATCATCGTCTGCGCAAATAAGCACGGAAAAGCATATTAAAGATTGAGAGCGTATGGCTGATACCGCATCTAAGCACATTGACATGACCACCGGCTCGCTATGGCGCAATATTCCTCTGTTCGCCTTTCCCGTCGCCGCCACGAGTATCCTAGAGCAGCTGTCGAACCTCATTGCCACGGTCATCATCGGTAACTTCTCGGGCGACCAGGGAACGCTCGCCATGGCGGCGGTCGGCTCCAATGTTCCGCTTACCAGCCTTATGATCAACCTGTTTATTGGGCTGTCGCTTGGCTCCAACGTAGTCATCGCCAACGCTATCGGCCGCAACGATCAGAACATGGTCAAACGCGCCGTCCACACCTCGATTCTCATGGCGCTTGTGGGCTTTGTCGTCATCGCGCTGGGCGAGATCTTTGCCGAGCCCATGCTCGCGGCGCTCAACGTTCCCGCCGAAACCATGCCGCTCGCTTCGCTCTACCTGCGCGTCTTTTTGCTCAGCATGCCCTCGATCTTGCTCTACAACTTTGAGGCCGCGATCTTCCGCTCCGTCGGCATCACCCGCATGCCGCTGCAGGCGCTTGCCGTGTCCACCGTCCTCAACATTGGCCTGGACCTCATCTTTGTCCCCGTACTCCACTGGGGCGTCGCGGGCGTCGCCATCGCCACCGCCATCGCCTACACCGTCAGCGCCGCCACACTCTTTATCCGCCTGCTCAAAACCGACTCCGTCGTCCGCGTCACCCCACGCGACTTAGGCTTAGACCCCGTCGCTCTCAAGCGCATCGTCAAGATTGGCCTGCCCGCCGGCATCCAAAGCGCCGTCTTTGCCGTCGCCAACATCATCATCCAGTCCGCCATCAACAGCCTGGGCACCGAGGTCATGGCTGCATCGAGCGCCGCCATGAGCCTGGAGTACGTGTGTTACAACCTGCTCAACAGCTTTAGCCAGGCGTGCACCACCTTTGTGGGACAAAACCACGGTGCCCGTCAGATCGATCGCTGCACCAAGACGCTTAAGGTCTGCCTGGTCGAAGGCGGTATCGTTGCGCTCACCACGATTGTCGTCATTGTCGGCCTGGGGCGCGAGATCTTGTCGCTGTTCAACAGCGATCCCAACATCGTCTCAATCGGCTATATCCGCGTATGTTCGATCTTCCCGGCGTACGCCTTTAGCATGTTCTACGAAAACATGTCAGGCTACCTGCGCGGCTTTGGTATCTCGCTCACGCCCGCCCTCATCACCATGATCTGCGTCTGCGGCATCCGCTTCTATTGGGTGTTCTGCGTGTTCCCGCACTTCCGCACCTTTGCGAACATTATGATGGTCTACCCCATCAGCCTGGGCACCACGGCGTTCTTTATGGTCGTGGCGGTGCTACTTTGCCACCCAGCACGCACCTATCGCGCCACCCAAGCCAGAGCGACAGCCCGCTAAACACCGCACTCAACGTCACGCCAGTCATTAATTAACAATATGCGAGCTCATATAGTCGATAAAACGCCTCGTGGCGATAGGCATGGTGTCCCAGCTGCGCCAAGCGGCCACCACGTCGCGCGAGGGAGCATGCACGATGGGCCGCACACGAATTTCGGCTCGCATGCCCTCCACAGTACGACGGTAGAGCATGCTCACGCCTAGGCCCTCCTCCACCATCGCCATGATGGTGTAGTCGTCGGTTACCTCACTCGTCACGTGCGGCGACAGGCCATGCGCCGCAAATGCATCGAGCACCAGGCTCTGCTCGCCCTCATCCAGCAGCACAAACGGCTCGGACGCCAAATCGGCGAGCGTCACCTTTTCCTTTGCCGTCAGCGGATGCCCGACAGGCAACAGCGCCACCAACTCGTCGTGATAGACCACGCGCTTCTCGAGCCCTGCGGTAAAACCGCGTGCCGTAAAACAAAAATCAACCACGCCATCGTGCACCCACTGGGCGTTGCGTGTGTAATCACCCTGCTTGAGGGTAAAGCGTACGCCCGGGTGCAGCGCCCCAAAGTCGCGGATCACACGCGGCAACACGGTTCGACTCACGTTGGTAAACGTCGCAATACGAATATCGGTCGACGAAAGCCCCAGCAGCTCCTGGCGCTTGCCCTCGAGCTCGGCCTCGGCGGTCACGATCTGGCGCAGGTACGGCAGATATTGTTTACCGTCGCGCGTAAGCGAAACGCCCTGCTTGCCGCGCTCGATAATCGTGGTGCCCAGCTCGCGCTCGAGCGCCTTGACGGCCTGGCTCACCGCGCTTTGCGTATAGCCCAGCTCGTCGGCCGCACCCTTAAGACTGCCGCAATCGACCACCATACAAACAATCTGATACCGCGATGCCATCGTGCCTCCACATCGATGTAGCCGTAAAACGTTTTGCCAGGACCTTTTCTGCTTACATTAGTATTTCTTAATCATACTGAAGATACATTCGCTTTACTACATCCATATCTGGGCGCAGAATCCTTTTTGCGAAACCGTTTTGTAACAAAAGGAGTCCCATGGATCGCAAAAAAGCAATCGCGCTCTCATTTTCCGTTCCCGTCGCATGGGGCTTTTCGTACCCCCTCATGAAGATCGGCATGGATAGCATGAACGCCACGAGTATCGTTGCGCTGCGCTGCATCATCGCCTTTGCAGCGTGCCTGCTGCTCTTCCACAAGCACGCGCTGCGCATCAACCGCGACGTGATGATTCGTTCCGCCATCATCGGCGCCATCATGGCAACCGAGCTCACCTGCATGTGCCTGGGCTCCAGCCTCACCTCCGCCTCCACCGCCGGCTTTTTGCAGAGCCTGACGGTCGTAATCGTGCCGTTTGCCAACGCGGCCCTGCTGCGTCGCGCTCCCGAGCGCAAGGTGCTCATCGGCACCGCCATCGTCACCTGCGGCATGTTGCTGCTCTCGGGCGCCGACTTTACCAGCCTGAATCCCGGCGCGATGGTCATGCTGCTCTCGGCCTTTATCTATGCCGGCCACATTATCATCGCCAAGCGCTTTGTCGAAGAAGTCGATCCGCTGGCTCTGGGCGTTTGGCAGCTGGGCTTTGGTGGTCTGTTCTCGGGCATCGCCGCATTCACCTTTGGCGGCTTCACGCTTCCCAGCACGCCGAACGAGATCGTCGTTGTCGTTGCGCTCGCACTCATCTGCTCTGCCTACGGTTTTATCACCCAGACGCTCGTCCAGCCCCACGTGCCCGCCGAGACCACCGGCTTCGCCTTCTCGCTCGAGCCGGTCTGCTCCGCCGTCTTCTCGTTTTTCCTGGTCGGCGAGGTCCTGAGCCCCATCGCCTTCCTTGGCGCTGCCCTCATCCTCACCGGCGTCATGGTGGCCACTGTCGAGCTTCCGCGCCTTCGCGCACATGGGCATGCTCATATGGCGGCAGCGCCCGAGCATGTCTCGTAGGCCCCACTCCTCATGTAGCCGCGGCATAAAGGCAACCGGTGCGCCTTTACAATAGATGCAAACAGAGCATCTGCCATAAAGGAGCCCCATGGACGCTGCAACTCGCGACCGCAACATAGCAACTTGGTTGGGTGATGCGCCGCAGCCGGTACGTGACACTACGAACCAGCTACTCGAGCGCATCGCCCTTCTGCGTGCCGAGCAGACCATCTACCCGACACAAGACGACATCCTCAATGCCCTCGCCTACACGCCGGCCGACCAGGTCAAAGTTGTCATCTTGGGTCAGGACCCTTATCACGGTCCCAATCAGGCCATGGGACTGTCGTTCTCGGTCCCCGCAACGCAAACCAAGTTGCCGCCGAGCCTGCGCAACATCTATAAGGAACTCAAAGCCGATCTGGGTTGCCCCATTCCCGCCACGGGAGACCTAACACCATGGGCACAACAGGGCGTCCTGCTCCTCAACACCACGCTCACCGTGCGCGAGCATGCCGCGAACTCGCACGCCAAACTGGGCTGGAGCACCCTGACCGACTACGTTATCGAACGCTGCTGCCAGCTGCCCCAGCCGGTAGTCTTTTTGGCATGGGGTCGCTTTGCCCAGCAGATGGTCGAAGGCAAGCTCGCCGCAATCGGCGCGGGCAAAGCAACCGGCAAGTTCTGCCTGGCCTCTACGCACCCCTCGCCGCTTTCGGCCAACCGTGCCACGGCAGAACTCCCCGCTTTTATGGGGTCGCGCCCCTTCTCCGCTGCCAATCGGCTACTCGAACAGCACGGCTCGACCCCCGTCAACTGGACTTGCCTCAGCTAAAAATCGATACATCAAAAACGCGCCCGACGGCTTTCCATCGGGCGCGTTTCCTATTCGGGCCAAATAAATTGTGTGCGGCCGGCCTCGCCGCCATCGATCAGCAGGCTCTGCCCGGTCATAAACCGGTTGGTCACGCCCACAAAGTAGATCCACTCGGCGATCTCTTGGGCGGTGGCCCAGCGTTTAAGCGGCGTGAGCTCCATAATCTGGTTCCACAGGTGTTCGTCTTCCATCACGCAACGGTTGAGCGGCGTGATAACGCCGCCCGGGTCCACACTGTTGGCGATGGCCTGCGGCGCCAAGCGGTTTGCAAGGTTCTTGGTGTAGGCGATAACACCGCCCTTGCTGGCGGCATAGGCGGGAAACTCCGATCCCGTATGTCCGCTCGCCGACCCCACATTGACCACGGATTTGATAGCCAGTGTCGGCTTGGCGGCAAGCCCCTCCCCCACAAAGGCGTAGTGCTCGGTCACGTTGATGGTGCCACGCAGGTTGGCAGCAATATCGTCGGCCGAATCCTGCGTACCAGCAACGTTCACGATTACCTGGGGTTCAAGGTCGCCTGGAAACGAGTCAGGCTCGCGGACATCAACGATCAGATGGCGGTAGCGCTCGTGTTCGATCGCCGCCGGCAGCAGATCAAAGCCCACGACCTCGTGGCCCTCGTCCAAAAAGCGCTGCACGCACGCGGCTCCGATACCGCCCGAAGCGCCCGTGATCAAAACCCGCATACTTGCTCCTTAGGCGGTTGCGTGGCGCTCGAGGTACTCGGAACCCACATTCTCGCGCTCCCAGCCGCGCACGACCTTGTAGCCCACGGGGCTCAGGAAGACCTCGCACAGCAGCTCGGCGACAGCGCCGGTCAGCGAACACATAAGGACCTGCACCCAGGTCCAACCAAAGAACGTGTGGCTCACCACAATGGCAAAGACCAGGTTGTCGATAAACTGGCCAACACCCGTGGACACATAGGAGCGGAAGGCAAAGCTCGCAAAATTATTCTTTTTGAGCATACGGCCGAGCGACTGGTTGAGCGTGGAGTTAACCACGGCAGAAACGAGCATCGCCAGCGAAGAGCCCAGCACCACGTACCAGGTGCCGCCGATGGTGGCGTTGAGAGCAGTGTTGACCTCGATCATGCCCGTGTCGTAGTAAGCGCCCCACATGCCGGGCGTGAGCGAGCACGCCCAAAAGCACAGGCTCACGGCCAGGTTGACCAGCAGTGCGAGGATAGAAATTTTGATGGATGCCTTGGCGCCAAAGCGCTTGCAGATCATGTCCTGGCACAAAAACGAAACCCAGCTCACCACAAAGCCGCAATCGAGTGCCAGATATGGCAGACTGATAAGCTCTTTGTTGGCCAGCAGGTTCATCATGATAACGCTCACGAAAAACAGCGAAACCGTTGCCGCGGGAATGCTCCGCAACAGGACCTTGTAGTCCTCCATGACCTTCTTGATCATTATGTACTCCTTTGGTTTTAGGTTTAACGAGCAGGATATCGGACCCGAACTGCTCGGACGCCCCGGTCTTGAGACGACGGTGGGTATGATAGCCGCTCACACGGCATCAGGCAAGTAAATGGCGCGGCAGCCCCGCAGGGTCACCGCGCCGATGCGTTAAAAGGCCACGTTGCCAAACTCCGACAGGATAAGGTCGGGGTTGTGGTCGGTTGCCCAGTCCACGTTCCACGGGCTCGTGAACAGCAGCAGCTTGCCGCCGCGCATGTCCTCGACGCGCAGCGTGTCGCGCGTGAGCGAAAGGCCCGGGATATCGATGGTGTCGGGGTCGTTCTGGATCCAGCGGATGTCTGTATAGGGCAGCGGCTGGCGACGAACCTCAACACGGTACTCAGCCTTGAGACGGCGCTCAAGCACCTCAAACTGCAGCACGCCGACCACGCCCACGATGACGCTCTCCATACCGGCACCCAGCTCGCGGAAGATCTGGATGGCACCCTCCTGGGCAAGCTCCTCCATGCCCTTGACGAACTGCTTGCGTTTGAGCGTGTCGACCTGCGTAATGCGAGCGAACATCTCGGGGGCAAACGTCGGGATCTGCGGATACTGCACGTGGCGCTTGCCGGAGCACACGGTGTCACCGATGCTAAAGATACCCGGGTCGAACAGGCCCACGATATCGCCCGCGTACGCCTCGTCCACGATGGCACGGTCATCGGCCATCATCGACGTGCCCGTAGCAAGCTTGAGTTTGCGGTTGCCCTGCACGTGGAAGGCATCCATGCCGCGCTCGAACTTGCCCGAGCAAATGCGCACAAAGGCGATGCGGTCGCGGTGGTTCTTGTCCATGTTGGCCTGGATCTTAAACACAAAGCCGCTAAAGTCGTCGCGGCAGGGATCGACCGGCTCGCTGGTGAGCGTATCGGTATAGGCGCGCGGCGTCGGGGCCAGGCGCAGGAACTCCTTGAGGAAGGGCTCCACGCCAAAGTTGGTGAGCGCCGAGCCAAAGAACGCCGGGCTCAGCTTGCCGCAGGCCACGGCATCCAAGTCGAGCTCGTCGCCGGCGCCATCGAGCAGCTCGATATCGTCCATTAGGTTCTTATGGTTCTCCTCGCCAATGAGCTCATCCATGGCGGGGTCGCCCAGCTCGGCCTCGACCTCGGCGACCTTCTTGGTGGCGTTGGCGTGACCATCGCCCTCAAAGGCAATGACGCGACGGGTCTGGCGATCGAACACGCCGCGGAAGTTGCGGCCGCTGCCGATCGGCCAATTCATAGGATACGTATTGATGCCCAGGACGTTCTCGATCTCTTCCATGAGCTCAAACGGGTCGCGAGCCTCGTGGTCGAGCTTGTTCACAAAGGTAAAGATGGGAATGTGGCGCAGCGTGCAGACCTTAAAGAGCTTTTTGGTCTGGGCCTCGACGCCCTTGGCGCCGTCGATGACCATGACCGCGGCGTCGGCGGCCATAAGGGTACGGTAGGTATCCTCCGAGAAGTCCTGGTGGCCGGGAGTATCGAGGATGTTGACGCAGGCGCCGTTGTAGGTGAACTGCAGCACCGAGGAGGTAACGGAAATGCCGCGCTCCTTCTCGATGTCCATCCAGTCCGAAACGGCATGCTTGGCCGAGCTCTTGCCCTTGACCGAGCCGGCGGTCTGGATGCTGCCGGTATAGAGCAGCAGCTTCTCGGTAAGCGTGGTCTTACCGGCGTCCGGGTGGCTGATGATCGCGAATGTGCGGCGCGACGAGATTTCATCCGACAGGCTTGCCATGCGGATCCTTTCTTGCATTGAGTGCATTACGTCGTTGTAACCGCACTATTGTAGCCGCGAAATCTCGCTCTAGGGCGCCTATCAGGACAAATTCATCAGTCAGAACGTGAACGGCTAGTTATCGAAAGTATTCTGCAGCAGACTGTCTCAATCTGTAACAGCAGGCGACTCAAAACGGACCCAGATGTTACAGATTGAGACAAACGAACTTGTCCGCCGGCACAATCTCAATCTGTAACACCTGACCGCCCAAATTGGGTCTAGCTGTTACAAATCGAGATAAACGGAAAGGCAGGCAGCCAATGTCTCGTTCTGTAACATCTAGCCGCGCAAATCGACTCTTACTGTTACAGATTGAGACAAATAGGCAGGCGGGAAAATAACATCTCAATCTGTAACAGCTGGCGACCAAAAACGGACCCAGATGTTACAGATTGAGATTGTTTTGGAGCAAGCGCGGCGCCGATGGTCTATTCCACATTTAGCTCTTGCATAACTGTGCATAGTGTATATATACTGTGCTTACCGGTTATATACACGTGTAGCCCAACAGCTAAGGAGCCGCTGTGGACATCATCCTATCCAATTCGAGCGATAAGCCCATCTACGAACAGATATCCTCGCAGGTCAAAGCTCAAATCCTTTCGGGCACGCTCACTGCGGGAGCCAAACTCCCCAGCATCCGTGCGCTCGCGAGCGATCTTGGCGTGAGCGTCATCACCACCAAGCGCGCCTACGCCGACCTAGAGCAACTCGGGTTTATCTGCACCGTGCAGGGCAAGGGCTGCTTTGTCGCCGAGGGCAACCAGGAACTCTTGCGCGAAAACCAGCTCTGCCATATCGAAGAGCTACTTGCGAAAGCGGCGAGCCAAGCCGAAACCCTGGGCGTCACGCGCGACAAACTGCACGAGATGCTCGACCTGGTAGCCCCCGAAACCATGCAGTAGCCATCTGCAAGAAAGGCTATACCATGCAAAACTTGCTTGAACTCAAAGGCATCTCACACGCTGTAAGCGACCGCTTTTCGCTGCGCGACGTCACGCTTGCCGTGGAGCCTGGCCAGATCATCGGCTTTGTTGGTGCCAACGGTGCTGGCAAAACAACGACGATTCGAGCTGCTCTCGGGCTTATAAAGCTCGATGCCGGCGAAGTGCACCTGTTTGGGCAGCGCTGTGGCGCCGACGCGCCCGATGAGTCGCAACGCCATCTACGCTCCCGCGTCGGTCTTGTCCTGGACACGTGCCCCTTCCCCTCCACGCTCAAGGTGGGCCAGATCGAGTCGCTCGTAGGCCCAGCGTACCCCACGTGGGACCGCGAAACGTTCGCCGGATTCATCAACCGATTTGGCCTCGATCCCAAGACAAAGGTCAAGGACCTCTCCCGCGGCATGGGCATGAAACTTCAGCTTGCCTGTGCGCTCAGCCACAAGGCCAAGCTGCTCGTTTTGGACGAAGCCACCGCGGGCCTCGATCCCATGGCACGCGAGGAGCTGCTCGATGAGCTGCTTGCCTTTGTCGCCGACGGTCAGCGCAGCGTGCTGCTCTCGAGTCACATTACGTCCGACCTCGATCGCACCGCTGATCGCGTCATCTGCATCGATAATGGCTCGATTATTTTTGACCTGCCGCGTGAGGATATTACCGACCGCGCTGGCATCGCCCACTGCACCCAATCGCAGGCTGCCGAGCTTATGGCTTGCGTCGAAGGCGCCCGTGCCGCCCGTCACGCCTACAGCGTGGACGTACTCGTACCCAACCGTCGCGAAACGCTCGAGGCCTTTCCCGAGATTCCCTGCGATCGGGCAACCATTGATGACTATCTGCGCCTCATACTGAAAGGGGCTTCGAAATGAAACGCGCCTTTATGTCCGAACTCGCCATCGTTCGCACGCTCATCCCGAGCATTGCGGGCGTCGGCTTGTTCATCTTCGTTGTGCTGACGCTCGTCAACGCGTCGGATGGCGATTCCGGTATGAGCGCCGGCGCCTGCGCCGTCAGTGCCATGTCGCCCATCATAGTCATGAACTCACTGGCCGGTTTCGACAATCAAAACGGTTGGGAGCGCTACCGGGCAACGCTGCCCTTCTCGCGCAAAGACATCATCCGCGCACGCTACCTGAGCGTTATTGTCTTCTCCGCCCTCATGGCATGTGCAGCTACGCTTTTGAGCATCGCCTCCATCCCGCTCTTCAATGGCGCGGGCATTCCTTCGACGGGACAGACGGTCTTTGAAATCGCAATCGCCTCGGCAGCATCGATGCTCATCTCCCTCATGATGGTGTTTTTGGCACAGCCGCTGTTCTTTCGATTTGGACACATGGAGGCGCTGCGCCTATCCGTTGGCCTGTTTGCCATGCTCGGATGCCTTGCCATGGCCACGCTGAGCTCCTCCAACCCCATCAGCAACTGGCTCATGTCGATTGCCGGAGCGAATCCCGATCCTGCCGTTCTTGGCTGCCTGTGCGCAGGAATTGCCGTACTGGCCCTCGCGCTATGTGCAGTCAGCTGTACCGTCAGCACCAAGGTTTATCAAGTACGCGATCTGTAGGCACGCGAAACTCGACCTATGCAGGCCACTATCGGTCGCAATCGCCCATCCGCAAATCCGTGACAAACGGCATGTCCCCGGCGTGCGTCACCGTGCTACTTGCGCAGCGGCTTGGGCAGCGGAATGCCGGCGGCGATGGCTGCGGCAATGATCATGCAGACGATGCCCTTGAGCGGGAAGCACATGAGCAGCAGGCCCACGACCATGACGGGCTGGCGCATGACGGCGCCCATCGTCGATGCCGTGCAGACGGCGACGCAAAAGACCGGATCTGCGCCGGTGAGGATGGCAAGGCCATAGCCCAGGCTTACGCCCGAGAAGATAACCGGGAAGAAGTGGCCGCCGAGCCAGCCAAGGCTGATGAGGGCGGGCGTCAGCATGGCCTTAACAAGACCGGTCGCGATAAGCACGCCGGCAGGAATGGTCAGATAGGTTTCCATGAGCACGTCGGCCTGGGTCTCGCCAGCAAACATGGTGTAGGGCAGGACCGTGCCGCAGATAGCAAGCGCCAAACCGGCTAGCATGGCCTTGACGACAGGACGCTCCCCTATTGCATGTGACAGTGCCTCGCTCGCATGCTCGGAGACAAAGTACAGCCAACCGCATACGGTGCCGACCAACGCCAGCGGAATGAGCCAGACAAGTTCCAGATTGCCCACCTCGGCGGACTCGAACCTGGGCATGCCCATGCCGCCGCCCACAAGCTGGCCAAGCAGCAGGTAGGTGCCCAGACCGCCGGCAATCGCGATGCCGTAGACCACCGTCTTTTGCGCCTTGGGCAACTTGATGGTGATCTCGCCGGACGCGGACTCATCGTCGGCGTCTTCGCCCTGGCCATCGGCGCTACCGGCAAGCGGTGCCACAAAGCCAAAGACGGGCGCGGTAAAGAGCGCCGTCAGGGCAGCCTGGGTACCCAGCAGCGTAAGCTCCCTAAACTCGGCGCCAAAGCGACGCATGCGGTCGCCGACCCAGCTGCACAGACCAGCGATAACGCCGGTCAGGCCGGCCTCCGGTCCAATGCTTCCGCCAAACAGCAGCGGCAGCAATGCCGCGAGCGAAAGCTTGCCCAGTTTGTCGTACGGGTAGCGCCCGTCTTGCTTAACCTTAGCCATCACCTGGTTGAGGTCATCGGTCTTGGTGCCTGTCATCTTTTCGTACAGACCGATTAACAGGCCGCCCAGCAGGCAGACGAAAAACGGGTACGGCAAAAAGCCAAACGGGCCGCTGGCGAGTTCGGGCGACGCCGCGCCCAGCATGTGGGGGATCTCGGTCCACAGATAGTCGATACCGTGCTCCATCGCAAAAAAGAACAGCCAGACCGCGGCACCTGCGAACGCACCGGTCACGGCAACGCTAACTAAAAACAGCGCGCGGTTTGTGGGTTTGGCAAGGTTGTCCATCGGGTCCTCCCGCGGTCAAAGTCGACATAATTACGTTTTATTGTAGAGCGAGCGTTGCCCAGACAAGCCAACCATCTGCGCCACAAACGGCACCATTGGGAGTCATAGTGGGGCAGGCTCAAGACTTATCCGTTGATAATCGAGACAATCTCGCGCAAATCGTCGGCAAAGTAGATGCCTTGCTGGCGCCTCGGGCTCGAAAGCCCCTTATCAATCATGTGCCCGAGCAGCGCCTTGAGGTCGTTGTAGTAACCGTCAAGGTTATACAGGATGCACGGAGCACTCAGGTACCCCAACGACACCGCGGACATGACCTCGGCAATCTCCTCGAGCGTGCCCGTGCCGCCCGGAAATGCGATGAACGCATCACCGAGCTCGATCATCTTGTCCTTACGCTCGGCCATATCGCTCGTCACGATGAGGTCATCGATGCCGTCGTGCTGAAACTCGGCCTCTATAAAAAAGCTCGGCTCAACACCCGTCACGTGTCCACCTGCCTCGAGTACGCTATCGGCGAGCGCGCCCATCAGGCCCGATTTTGACCCGCCGTATACCAGCGCGTGCCCGTTGGAGCCAATCCAGTTGCCCAGCTCTTGCACCGCAGGCAGAAATGCTGGGTCGTTACCAACGCTGGCGCCCAGGTATACCGTGATATTCATATTCAGTCCCCCTCGTCATGACGCGCAGCGCCCGTTCTAGCGCTGGCGTCGACGATACTCGCGCACACGACGCGAAAGATCGGCGAGCTCGTCGCGATCGAGCTCTTCCAAATGCTCCAGATCGTCCATAAAGCGCGCCATGGTGTCCTTTTGGCGCATCTTGATGAGCGTATTGCAGTAGTTCACCGCCACGCCCGTGAGCATGGCAATGTAGAAGATGCTGATAACGCTCAGGACAACGGTAATCGCGCGGGCGACCGGCGTTTCGGCCGGGATATCGCCAAAGCCGATGGTCGAGACCGTCTCAAAGCTAAACCAGAGACCATCGCCAAACGTAAGGGTCGTGGGCTCGGACAACCAGACGGCCGTCGAGCACAGCAGATAGAAGATGAGGAACAGGCCCGTGATACGCACGAAACCGGCCTGGCGCAAAACATCAGCAAGCGTCCTGAGCTTTTTCATCGCGACCCCTTTTCTCAGACGTCCAATCACATTCGCTCGGTATTGTCCCACGCCTCTCCCGCAAACGAAACTAGTCATTGGGGACGTTCTTAAATGACTAGTCAAACAAGAACGTCCCCAATGACTAGTCGTTTAAGAACGTCCCCAATGACTACCAGCTGCCGCCTGGGCAGGCTGGGCTGGTATCCTTATGCGGTAATGTCTCGATTCGTTAGGATTGCATGTGAGAGCTGCCACTGTCCTTCGTTCAGTTATATGTCGCGCCCTGGCCATTGTGCTCGCCGCGCTTGCCGTGCTGAGTTCTATCGCGCCTGTCCAGGCTTTTGCCGCTGACTCTAGCCAGCCAGTCAAGACGGTCCGCGTTGGTTGGCTCGTCAACAACGAGGGCTTCCAGGACGGCACCCCCGGCGAGCGTCTATCGGGATGGGGTTACGAGTACCTCCAGACCCTGTCGTACTACACGCCCGGCTGGCGGTACGAATACGTCTCCGGCACCTTCACCGAGCTTATGGACATGCTCGAGGCAGGCGAAATCGACCTCATGCCCAACATCTCCTACTCCGAGGAACGCACCCAAAAGCTGCTCTTTTCCTCGAACCCCGAGGGCACCGAGCGCTACTACATCTACGCCAAGCCCGATCGCGACGACCTGGCCAAGGGTGACCTCCAAGCGCTCCAGGGCCTTACCATCGGTTGCAACTCCGGTGTTATGCAAACCTTCGTTGGCCAGCAGTGGCTCGCCAACGAAGGAATCACCTGCACATACAGGGAGTATGACGGAGGCTCCATGCTCTTTGACGCACTCGCAAACGACGAAGTCGACGCCGTCATCATGAACGACACCATCTCGTCACCCGATGCGTCGCCCATGTTCTACGTTGGCTCGAGTGACTACTATTTTGCCGTCCCCAAAAGCCGCCCCGACCTGATGAACGATATCAATGCCGCCATGACGGCAATCGCCCGCGTCAACCCACGTTATAACGACGAGGTCAAGGCGAATTACTCGGCCCAAAACAGCGGCTCATCATCGCTCACCGGCCCCGAGCGCTCCTGGCTCAAAGCAAACGACAACACCATCACGATCGGCTATCTTAAAAACAAACTCCCCTACTGCACGCAAAATGACGACGGCGAAATGGAAGGGTCGCTCGCCTCGCTTGCGACGACGCTACACGATAAATTTGGCATTACGGTCAAAACCGTCGCCTTTGATAGCTACAAGATGATGTCAAAGGCCCTGTCAAAGGGAAGCATAGACGTTGCGCTGCCGGTATACCGAGATTACTGGTTTGCCGAGCAAACAGGCGTTGTGCAGTCGATATCGTTGGGGACCATATCCCTCACCGCCATCTACACCGGCAGCAACCTGAACAAAGACCTTCAGAACATCGCCTGTACCAAATCATCGTTTGTCAACAAAAATGCACTTGAAAGCCTGTTCCCCACAGCGACCGTAACCGAATACCAATCCGACGATGAAGCGTTCGACGCCCTCAGGAAGGGAACGGCGCACTGCATCGTCGCTCCCAGTTCACGCGTAAAAACCATCGGTGACCGTTACGATCTCGAGGACTGCGAGACGGTCGAGCTCCCTGACACCTGTGAGCTCTCGTGCTGGATTTCGCGCGGAAAGCCCGAGCTGCTGGGAATCATCAACAAGGGCATCATCAATGCCGGAGAATCGCTCTCCGCAAGCAATTTCTCCTCCACGTCGTACACGGCCCAGGAATCCAACACGCTTCAATTCCTTTATCGCAACCGCACCGCCATTGCAGCTACCCTCATCGGTATGTTGTCGGTCGGCATCGTCCTGCTCATCTGGGCGCTCGTGCGCGCTCGAACCGAGCGCAAAAAAGCCGATGCTGCCAACGCCGCTAAGACGGCATTCCTCACGCGCATGAGCCACGACATCCGAACGCCGCTCAACGGTATCCTGGGCCTTATCGAGATCGAGGAATTGAAGGAAGGCGATATCCAGGTCGCCCGCGAGAGCCGTGCCAAGGCGCGCGTTGCCGCCAATCACCTGCTCTCGCTGATCAACGACATCCTCGAGATGGGCAAAATCGAAGACCGCAAGCTAACACTGGAGCATACGCCTTTTAACCTCAAAGAGCTCTGTGATAATACGCTGGTGCTGTGCAAGCTCCGCGCGTCCAGTAACGGCATCACCATGCAGGACAATAGTCTGCCGTACGCCACGGGGCCATACATGATCGGCAGTCCCACCCATATCCGACAGATCATGATCAACCTATTAGACAACAGCATTAAGTACAACAAGCACGGCGGCTCCGTCACCTTTAGCTCAAAGACCAAGCCACTCGATAACGGGCGCGCGCTCTTTTGCTTTAGCGTTTCGGATACCGGCATTGGCATGACTCCCAAGTTTTTAAAGCATATCTATGAGCCGTTTGCCCAAGAAGGTGACGATGCGCGCAGCAAGTTCCAAGGAACCGGCATGGGCATGCCAATCGTCAAGTCGCTTATTGAACTGATGGGCGGTACGATTGAGATTTCGAGTGAGGTTGGCGTGGGGAGTACGTTCAACGTCCAGATTCCGCTCGATATCGACAAGAACCCTCAGGCGCGGGCAGATACGGTCGAGAGGGTGCTCGACTGCTCGCTCGCCGACATGAACGTGTTGCTCGCCGAAGACAACGAATTGAATGCCGAGATTGCCCAGACGCTGCTAGAATCCGAGGGCGTCGTGGTCACCTGCGCCGCCAATGGCAACGAAGTCGTCGATCTGTACCTGTCACATCCCGCCGGCAGCTTCGATGCGATTCTGATGGACATCATGATGCCGGGCATGGACGGCTATGAGGCAACCAGCGCGATTCGTCTGAGCGAGAAGGTCGATGCAGCCGATATCCCCATCATCGCGCTCACCGCCAACGCCTTTGCCGAGGACGCCAAGGCGGCACACGATGCCGGCATGAACGCCCATCTGTCCAAACCGCTCGACTTTAACAAGCTCAAAAACATACTCGCCCGCATCAAGAAAAACGGATCCGTTTCGCTATAGTTTGTGCTCAATCACCACGCACGACCAGAAAGGAAACCAACGATGTTTAGGCCCTTACGTCGAAAGAAACGCGCCATCACTGACGAGGAAGCGCGCGAACTGCTCGCTACCTGCAAGCGCGGCGTCTTTGCCGTCAACGGCGACGATGGCTACCCGTACGCCATTCCCGTCAACTACTTCTTTGACGCCGAGCACGACAAGATTTATTTCCATGGCGCCAAGGCTGGCCACAAGGTCGACGCACTCAAGCGCGATGACAAGGTCTGCTTTACCGTTTACGGCAACGAGTGGTACCAGGACGGTGACTGGGCTCCCTACGTTATGAGTACCGTAGTCTTTGGCCGTTGTCGCCTGGCGAATGACACCCCCGCGTTTATCGAGGATAAAGTTCGCCAGCTCGCGCTTAAGTACTACCCTTCTGCCGAAGAAGTCGAAGAGGAAATCGCCAAGGACATTAAGGGCGTCCAGCTCTACGAGATTACGATTGAGCATCTTTGCGGCAAGCAGATTCAAGAAAAATAAACCTCCGCAGCAGGTCTGCGCCCAATGGTTACAGATGCCTTACCACACGGGGCCTTCTAGCCAACTTGGCAGAAGGCCCCACATGCAGCGCACGCTTACCGTGCATTAAAAACGTAGCGGTCCAGGCGGTCGCACGCTTCCCTCACGCGCGAAAGCGGCAGCGCCAGATTCACGCGAATGTGGCAGGGCCCGTGGAACGGGCGGCCGTCCTGATACCCCACGCCCACGCGCGCCCCCTCGTCGAGCAACCACTGAATATCGCGGCCATGCTCGCGGCACCACTCGGTGCAGTCCAGAAACACCATGTACGTGCCCTGCGGACGTGAAAACGCGACGCCCTTCCAGTGCTTTTCTGCATACGTGCAGAAGTACTCGATATTGCCGGCAAGCACCTGGTTGAGCTCGTCCACCCACTCGTAGCCCTGCGGCTGATAGGCACCGATAAGCGCATGCATGGAGAGGACATTCATCTCGTTGTAGTGAGTCTTGTCGGACACGGCGCACATGCGGTCACGCAGCGTCTCGTTGTAGACAATGTGGTAGCTGCCGACCAGGCCCGCCAGGTTGAACGTCTTGCTGGGCGCGTAGAGGGCAACCGTACGCATGCGGGCATCCTCGCTCACCGACTGCGTCGGGATATGCTTGTGCCCCGGCAGGATGATATCGGACCAAATCTCGTCCGAGATCACCACGCAATCGTGCTGGCGATAGATGTCCATGGCGTGCTCGATCTCGTCGCGCTCCCATACGCGGCCGCAGGGATTGTGCGGCGAGCAGAACACCGCGGCATGGATGTGGTTTTGGGCGAGCTTGTGCTCCATGTCCTCAAAGTCCATACGCCACACGCCTTGATCGTCGAGCTTAAGCGGGCTGTGGACAATACGATAGCCCGCGGCCTCGATGGACTTGGTAAAGCCGATGTAGGTAGGGCTGTGGACTAGCACCGCATCACCTGGCTGGACATACGCGCGTAGCGTCGACACGACACCGCCCAGCACGCCGTTTTCGTAGCCGATATGCTCCGGCGCCAAGTCCTCAACGCCGTTGCGACGGCTCTGCCATTCGATGATGCGGTCGAAGTACTCGGGACGCGGATTGAAGTAGCCAAACATGGGGTGCTGAGCGCGCTTGATGATGTACTCCTGAACCGTGGGCACCGTGGCGAAGTTCATGTCGGCCACCCACATGGGAATGCGGTCGAAGCCCTCGTCGGGTGCGTTCGGAGCCATACCGGGGATCTCGCCCCAAGAGTCAACGGCGATGGCATCCATGCCGTGGCGGTCGATGATTGAAGTGAAGTCGTATTTCATGCTGGACTCCCGTGCAAAGTTGATTGTTTTGGTAGGCGTTATTGTCCACCAGCGTGGGCGGTTTTGGCGCGGGGTTTGGCGCTTAATTTGACGGGTGCGGACGAATGGCTGGTTAGTCTTGCGCGTCGTTGACGGCAACTACGGTTAGCTGGGTTTCATCGACCGTAAACGATATGTCGAGCCCGGCGTAAGCCAGATGATAGACGCGGTGTGGCTCGTGCTTGCTGCCCGCGCGGCGCGGGTCTTGGCGAAGGACCTCGACCAAGCCGAGGAGCTTTGCGGGCGGGACCATATCCTGCAGTGCTTGCGGAAACTCAACATCGAGCTCTTGCCACGGAGCATCCTCGATCCAGCCTCCGGTCGCATCCGGGTGGCAGTCCGCAAACGGAATGTAGGGCTTGATGTCGTAGATGGGCGTACCGTCGCGCAGGTCGGCCCCCAACACATGGATGATGGGGCCATCGTCGGTGAGCTCGACACGATCAAGCTTGACGCAGGTGAGCCCGATGGGATTAGGGCGAAACGGACTGCGCGTGGCAAACACTCCCACACGTTCGGCTCCGCCCAGACGCGGCGGGCGCACGGTTTTCGACCATTTTGCGTTGGTGCCGGACCTGTCCTGCGTTTTAGCGTCGACGGCAATATCCTTAGCCGTGCCGCCGGGCGTTCCGTTTTCGAAGCGCCACAGCAGCCACAGGTGAGAGAAGGAGTCCAGGCCCTCAACCGCTGCATTGGAGGCAAATTCCGGCTCAAAAAAGATTCGTCCCTGCAGATGGGGCGCCAAAAAGCTGTTGCGCGGAATGCCGAACTTCTGCGGCAGGTCGGTATGTATGCGTGCGATAGGTTCCATGCCGGTCATTGTACGGCATGGAGGCGTGGGGCGTTGCGCGCAATTCTTTGTCGCGGCCCCCGTCGTGCAACCAACGGTTGCTTGGAGGGGAGCCGGCCGCCGCGTATGCTTAAGCCGCCAACCAGCAGAAAGGAGCCGCTATGGCCTTTGCAGAAAAGCTCATTGCCATCCGTCGCGCCCATCACCTTACCCAGGAGCAGCTCGCCGCCAAGCTCTTCGTCACACGCCAAGCCGTCAGCCGTTGGGAGCGCGGCGAAGTCACCCCGGGTATCGACATGATGAAGCTCATTGCCGCCGTAACCGGAGAGCCGCTGCCCCACCTGCTCGAAATGCCCGAGCATTATTGCCAGAGCTGCGGCATGATACTCACGCCCGACGACTGCGGTACCGATGCTGCGGGCGCCACGACCGACCATTACTGCAAGTGGTGCTACGACCACGGCAAGTACACCTACGACACCACCATGGAGGCGATGATCGAGGATTGTGCCCCGCGGCTGGCGCAAAACACCGGCATGTCGCTCGACGAAGCCGTCTCGCTCATGGGTGCCGTCCTGCCGCAACTGGAGCGCTGGCGCACCGTGCAGGAAAACGAGGAGCGCTACGGTGCCGAGGCGCGGGCGCGCTATGGCGATGAGGCTATCGATGCAGCAAACGAAACGTTACTGGACATGGATCCTCAGACATGGAACGACATGAAGGAACTTGAACGCGCTATTCTGGGTCAACTCTCGATTGCCATGGGCGACGGCGATGCGGATGGAAGCGAGGCTCGCATGCTTGTCGCGATGCATCGTCGTTGGATTGGTCTCAACTGGGGACGCGAACCCCAGAACGAAGCGTACCTGGGCCTCGCCCACGGCTATCTTGCCGACCAGCGCTTTGTTGACTACTACGACAAGCCCTGCGGCACCGGAGCCACGGCGTTTCTGGTCCAGGCGATCGAGTCGTCGTTGGCGCACGCATAGACCGCGGCAGCTTTGGGTATTTCAATCAAAACCTCAACCGATTGGAGACCTATGGCTACTGATCATGAGCTCGCGCTGTACGTTATGACCGGCTGCCCGTATTGCATAAAGGTCAAGCGCTTTCTGGCCGATAACGGCGTGACCATCCCTGAGCGCAACATCTCGACCGACCCCGATGCCGAGCAGACGCTCATCGCCGTCGGCGGAAAACGCCAGGTTCCCTGCCTGTTCATCGACGGCAAGCCACTCTACGAGTCGAGCGACATCATCGCGTGGGTACAGGAGAACCTACTCTAACGCTCGCGTTGCGACCGGCTCGCCCCAACCTATACGACCCAAACATGTACACCAGCATCCAAAGTCGACATTTTTCGACATCTTTGGATGCTGGCGTACAACTTTTGGGTAGCCATGGACGCTCTTAACCGGCTAATTGTTTGAGGCGACCTTTGGATTATGGCTGTTTGATGCCTCGGGAAAGAGTTTCCGAGGGAGCAATGGTCAAAAAAGGGCAAATATGAGTACTGCTACCTGTTTAGTAGCAGCAATTTTGATCATTTCAGGAACTATTCAACGTTCCACTCGTCCGCAGACGACGTTATTTCTCCTCATATGTTCAATAAACGTAGCTCTTAATGGGAACAAATCTCATCAGGAGTTACTATTTATAGCAAAATAAATGCAACCATAATTGCAACAGTACTCATATTTGCCCTTTTTTGACCACGACCCTCCAGAATAGTCCCTGAGAACGACACTAAATGGTGGCGCGCGCAGACGTGGTGTAAGAGCGTCCCGAGGTCCGTCGCTGCAAGTCCCGATGTTACTCCTTCTTGAGACCGCGCCTCTCGACTATCTCGTCCACTATCTCCCTGGCGCGCCGCCCGAGCGCGCGGCGCCTCCC